>NZ_JBWKQL010000001.1:0-823484 GCF_059418765.1 Pseudomonas sp. GW821-FHT07F05 | reverse complement strand
AGCTCAGTCGACATCAATTATGTGGTGTGCCATCTGACGCTTTCCCGGCTAAAGCCGGTCCCACTGACATCAAAAGCCTGTCGGCACGGCAACATCCCGTAACCGCCCTACCGTTGACCACTCGTCGGACCGCCTGCATCCTGCGCCGCCTTAAATTGGCGGACATCAGGAAGGTCATGTTCAAGGACGATAAAGAAGATCCCTTTTGGGCTAACTCGATCTTCAAAGGCACTACGCTTCCCAATGGAGGCGCGTCGTGGGCAGCGTGGAACCCGCCTCCCGAACCCGTGCGGGTGCCCACTCCAATGCCTGAGCGCTGGCCCGCACAGAAGGAGCGTACCGACAAGGTATTCGCCAAGTCCTGTACCGGGGAATGGTGCAGCACTGCCGCCGGAACCACCGTAGAACCCGCCTCCAACTTCGGCGCGATCATGATGGCGGGCGCCATGCTGCTGCCCTCTGCCTCCGACGCCATTGCAGCGGCTCTGGGCGCAGACATGGGATTAGGCCGAATGGCCGGTGGCGGCATCATGCAGCGCAGCCACACTTGGCTGCTTCGCGGAGCCGGCGGACCGGCGAGTCTGTTCATCGTGGGCATGCTCCCGGCGAAGATGGGCGACGGCACGCTCTACACCGATGACGAATTACGCAACCTGACTCAGGCGACCACAAGGGTGCGCTTTCAGCTGCGCCGTGATGCCGAAGGCGAGTTGCAGATTTACGGCATCCATTCCAAGGCTTCCGGCGACGACTCGGTCCGCACCGTGCAAGCCCGCTGGAATGCCGACAAAAGCGCGATGGAAGCCCATCTCAACGGCGTCACCATTCTCATGACGCCCCGCCGGGGTCGATACGGGACGCTGGAACCGCTGGTCTACCCTGAAAACAGCGATGTCCGTTTAGGCACCATCCTCGTCCACCCGATCCCGAACGACACCGACAGCCAGCTCGAAGGCCTCCCCGGCGACGACATCACCGCTGAAGACTGCATCCTCGTCTTCCCGGGCGAGTCGGGGCTGAGGTCGATGTACGTGGTGTATGCGCGGCCTTTTAATGGGGATCATGGGTATCATCCGCCTCCGAAAGAGCTCGCGGCATTTCCCGATGCAAAGGTTGCGCCTCGGAAGACGTCGATCAAGGGCGGTGGAGGTCTGCGCAAACGGTGGAAAACCCAGGCAGGCGAGATTTTCGAATGGGACAGCCAGCACGGGACAGTTGAAAAATACAACAAGCGAGGAAAACACTTGGGAGAGTTCGACGTAGAAACAGGCACTCAAACCAAAAGTGCAGACAGCACACGCGAGGTTGAACCTTGAAATACATCGTTGAAGTATTCGACAGAGAGAGCGAACTGCTGGAGCTTGAAATCAACCTGCCGGAGGGATGCGATGCCGACCTGAGCGACATCATGGGATGGTTAAATCCACAACGTGGCGACGAAGGTTACAACCTAAATCCTCAGCAGGCTTTAGCGATTGAGGCGTTGGCTGGCAGGAAATTCTTTGATGACCGCCATATTTGCCAACTCACCTGCAACGTCGAGTGACGGTCTATTGAAGATGACACGCATCAGAGACTTTCATGGGCGAGCGGGTCGCTTTAACGGTCAGTCCCATTCATGCAGTCTGTATTTACTTGTTGGCCATACAGTTTGAACACAAAAAAATCCCCGAACCAGTCGGGGATTTTTTTGTTCAGACGATCAGCTCAAGAGCAGATCAGTCCTCGCGATAGCGACGCAGCTTCAGCTGCTTGCCGGCAACGCGGGTGTCTTTCAGCTTGGCCAGCAGACGCTCGAGGCCGTCTTCCGGCAGCTCGACGAGGCTGAAGCTGTCACGCACCTGGATGCGACCGATTGCTTCGCGAGCCAGACCACCTTCGTTGAGGATGGCGCCCAGCAGGTTTTTCGCAGCGATGCCATCACGGGCACCCAGCGCGGTACGGCAGCGAGCACGGCCTTCGGCCAACGGCACCGGGGCACGACGTTCGCGGTCGCCACGATCAGGACGGTCGCCGGCTGGACGCTCAGGACGATCACCACGTGGCGCGTTGTTCGGCACCAGTGGACGTTCTTTCTCGATCGCGCCCAGGGTCAGCGCCTGACCATTGGTGGCCTTGCGCAGCAGAGCAGCGGCCAGGGCACGCGGGGTGCAACCGATGTCGGCAGTCAGGCGGTCCAGCAATTCGCCATGGCTTGCTTCGGCATCAGCGACCAGCGGCGACAGGCTGTTGGTCAGTTTCTTGATGCGGGCATCGAGAACGGCCTGGGAATCCGGCAGGCGGACTTCGGCGATTTTCTGACCGGTCATGCGCTCGATCACTTGCAGCATGCGACGCTCACGCGGCGTTACCAGCAACAGCGCGCGACCTTCGCGACCGGCACGGCCAGTACGGCCGATACGGTGAACGTAGGCTTCCGGGTCGTACGGCATATCAACGTTGAACACGTGGGTGATACGCGGAACGTCCAGACCACGGGCAGCAACGTCAGTCGCAACAACGATGTCCAGACGGCCATCCTTGAGGGAGTCGATGACGCGTTCACGCTGGTTCTGGGCGATGTCGCCGTTCAGCGCAGCAGCCTTGTAGCCTTTGGCTTCAAGGGCGCTGGCCAGGTCCAGAGTGGCCTGTTTGGTACGCACGAACATGATCAGGGCGTCGAAATCTTCGACTTCCAGCAGGCTCAGTACTGCAGAGGTCTTCTGGTCAGCGTGAACCAGCAGGTGAGCCTGCTCGATCGCGGTGACGGTCTGGGTCTTGCTCTGGATCTTGACGTGTTTCGGGTCTTTCAGGTGACGCTCGGCAATCGCGCGGATCGACTGCGGCAGGGTCGCCGAGAACAGTACGGTCTGACGCGTCTCAGGCATGGCCTTGAAGATGACTTCGAGGTCATCCATGAAGCCCAGCTTGAGCATTTCGTCGGCTTCGTCGAGAACCAGGTGGTTCACGGTCGCCAGGACTTTCTCGTCACGACGCAGGTGGTCGCACAGACGGCCCGGGGTAGCGACGACGATTTGAGCGCCGTTACGAATGGCTTTCAGCTGCGGGCCCATCGGCGCGCCGCCGTAGACAGCCACAACGGTCACGCCCGGCATTTGCTTGGCGTAGGTTTCGAACGCGGTGGCCACTTGCAGGGCCAGCTCACGAGTCGGCGCGAGGATCAGCGCTTGCGGCTCGCGTTTCGTCGGGTCGATCAGGCTCAGAATGGGCAGAGCGAAGGCGGCGGTTTTACCGGTACCTGTCTGCGCCTGACCGATCATGTCGTGACCAGCGAGAATAATCGGGATCGATTGCTGCTGAATGGCCGAAGGCTCTTCGTAGCCGGTAGCGATAACAGCTGCAAGAATGGTCGGGTGAAGGTTAAGAGCGGCGAAGCCGCCGGATTCCTGGGTCATGGGTCTGCCTCTGAGTGCATCCGCAAAGACCCATGCTTCAAAGCTGCGCGTGCCGTGTAAGACCCTAGAGTCACCCTGGCTGCTTTGTCGGCGGGGATTTGCGAAAACGTATTGATGAATGGATCGTCATGGGGTGGTTCGTGACCGAACCGGTTCGAGAAGATGGCTTCGCGAACTTAAACCGTGACGAGGGCCCTATGAAAGGCCGGCGCGCACTATACCGGAATTGCTGAAACAAGTGAGGATTTTTTTTGCGAAACAGCCCCTTGCGGCCAACTGTCACAGGCTTTGCGCAAAGCTGCGTCAGTGTCTACTTTTCAAGTGCCCGGTATCGGTTGCGAGCAGAGCTTAAACGATTCACCCAGACAGTGCGACACCCCACCCTCCCTTTCTCCTCATCTGCAGGACATAGCGACATGACCTCTTCGATCAAAGGCCACGTCAGCCGGGAACAGCGCGGCGCAATCATGCTCATCGGCCTGGACCGGGTCGCCAAACGCAACGCCTTCGACTTGAACATGCTCAATCAGTTGAGCCTGGCCTACGGCGAGTTCGAGCGTAACGACCAGTCACGGGTCGCGGTGGTGTTTGCCCATGGCGAGCATTTCACCGGAGGGCTCGATCTGGCCGAGGCCGGGCCGGCATTGAGAGAGGGCTGGACGCTGCCGCCCGGCGGTTACGATCCCTGGGGGCTGTCGATCGCTCCGCGGGTGAGCAAGCCGGTGATCGTCGCGGCCCAGGGCTGGTGCCTGACAATGGGCATCGAGCTGATGCTCGCGTCCGATATCAATTTGTGCGCGAGCAATGCCCGCTTCGCCCATCTGGAAGTGCAGCGCGGCATTTTTGCCTGCGCCGGCGCGACCCTGCGGCTGCACCAGATCGCAGGTTGGGGCAATGCCATGCGCTGGCTTTTGACGGGCGATGAATTCGACGCCCACGAAGCCTGCCGCATGGGCCTGGTGCAGGAAGTGATGGCACCCGAGGACCTTCTGCCCTCGGCGCTGCGCCTGGCCCAACACATTGCCGACCGCGCGCCGTTGGGGATTCGCACCACTCTGGAGTCCGCACGTCAGGCGCTGCTCGAAGGTGAAAACGTGGCGGCCAAGGCGTTGCCGGCGCTGGTCCGGCGGGTGCTCGACAGCGAGGACGCCAAAGAAGGCCTGCAGGCGCTGCTGGAAAAACGCCCGCCGCTGTTCAGGGGTTGCTGATCAGGTCGCAGGCCGCAGCGTCTTGATCAGCGGCAACAGCGAATAGCCCAGGTGCGGCGCGAGGTTTTCAGCGCGCAGGGTCAGCGCGTCGATGTCTAGCGTCTGGTCCAGGTCGGCAGGGACGATGAGGATGACGTTGCCCTCCTTCACCGGCAGCTCCCAGTAATGACGGTGGTACAAACCGCGCAGCAGCGCCGCGCCCAAAGGTTTGCCATCGTCCGACGCCCACTGATTGATGATCAGCCAGCCGCCGGGGTTGAGGCGCTGTTGGCATTTCTCGAGAAACCCCCAGGCCAGATGGCCCACGGCGGGACCGGTGTCGGTGTACAGGTCGACGAAGATCAGGTCCGCGTCTTCGGCGGTCGGCAGCAGATCGAGCGCATCGCCGATGCGCACATACAACCGGGGATCGTCCTGCAGGCCCATGTATTCCATGGCCAGACGCGGCACGTCGGGGCGCAGTTCGATGGCCTCGACGTCGTCCAGCGGCAGAAACTTCAGGCACGCCTGGGTAAGCGTGCCCGCGCCCAGCCCCATGAACAGCGCGCTTTCCGGGGCGGGATGGCACAGGGCGCCAATGAACATGGCCCGGGTGTAGTCGTATTCGAGCCAGGCCGGATCGGCCGTGAACGTGCAGCTCTGCTCGATGGCGTCACCGAACTCCAGGAAGCGGTAATCGGCCACTTCAAGTACACGGATCTTGCCGAATTCGTCGTGAACTTCGGCCAATACGTGCTCTACGCGTTCCTCGGTCATTGCTGTTCTCGTGCCCATGGTCAGAGTGATTCGGGATCGCCCCCGCGGGGATCAGCATCGCCGCACTCAGCGATCGCCGTAGCCGCGCGGCGGACCTCGGGTGCAGACGGGCGCAATAGGCGCCCCGGAAAAGCGCGGATTGTCGGCGAATCGCGCCCCGCAGGTCACGCAAATTCTCGGGGTGAGCTGCTAACATGCCTGTCCGATCGCACTGACTTCGAGTTCAACATGAGCCAACCCTGGAGCCCCGACAGCTGGCGGAACCTGCCTATCCAGCAGCAACCTCAATACCCTGACGCCGACCATGTTCGCCGTGTCGAGCAGACCCTCGCCAGCTATCCCCCGCTGGTGTTTGCCGGGGAAGCACGCGAGCTGCGCCGGCAGTTTGCCGAGGTGACCGAGGGCCGGGCGTTTCTGCTGCAGGGTGGCGACTGCGCCGAGAGCTTCTTTGAGTTTTCCGCTGCAAAAATCCGCGACACCTTCAAGGTGCTGCTGCAAATGGCGATCGTCATGACCTTTGCCGCCGGCTGCCCGGTGGTCAAGGTCGGGCGCATGGCGGGGCAATTCGCCAAACCGCGGTCTTCCAACGACGAGACAATAGACGGCATCACGCTGCCGGCCTATCGCGGCGACATCGTCAACGGCATCGGTTTCGACGAGAAGAGCCGCGTGCCCGACCCGGATCGTCTGCTGCAGGCGTATCACCAGTCCACCGCGACCCTCAATCTGCTGCGCGCTTTCGCCCAGGGCGGTTTCGCCGACCTGCATCAAGTGCACAAGTGGAACCTGGATTTCATCGCCAACTCGGCGCTGTCGGACAAATACAGCCAGCTCGCCGATCGCATCGACGAGACCCTGGCGTTCATGCGCGCTTGCGGCATGGACACCTCGCCACAGCTGCGCGAAACCAGTTTCTTCACCGCCCACGAAGCGCTGCTGCTGAATTTCGAAGAAGCCTTCGTTCGCCGCGACAGTCTGACCAATGACTTCTACGATTGCTCGGCGCACATGCTGTGGATTGGCGACCGCACGCGGCAACTGGATGGCGCTCACGTGGAATTCCTGCGCGGCGTGAAGAACCCGATCGGCGTCAAGGTCGGCCCGAGCATGAACACCGATGACCTGATTCGCCTGATCGATATCCTCAACCCGGACAACGATCCGGGCCGCCTGAACCTGATTGCGCGCATGGGCGCCAGCAAGGTCGGCGACCATTTGCCGGGGCTGATCCGTGCCGTGGAGCGCGAAGGCAAGAAGGTGCTGTGGAGTTCGGACCCGATGCACGGCAACACGATCAAGGCCAGCAGCGGTTACAAGACCCGCGACTTCGCCCAGATCCTGGCGGAAGTGAAGCAGTTCTTTCAGGTGCATCAGGCGGAAGGGACCTACGCCGGTGGCATCCACATCGAGATGACCGGTCAGAACGTCACCGAATGCATCGGCGGCGCGCGTCCGATTACCGAAGATGGCTTGTCGGACCGCTACCACACCCACTGCGATCCACGGATGAATGCCGATCAGTCGCTGGAACTGGCGTTTTTGATTGCCGAGACGTTGAAGCAGGTGCGCCGGTAAAGGGGTTGGTGCGTCTGTAGGACTGGCTTTAGCCGGGAACGCGCCGGATGTCACACCATAGAATTGTGGGTGCTCGCGCTGGCCCCTTCCCGGCTGAAGCCGGTCCCACAACGGCGCGCTATTTCTGTAGGACTGGCTTTAGCCGGGAAAGCGTCGGATGTCACACCCTAGAATTGAGGGTGCTCGCGCTGGCCCTTTCCCGGCTGAAGCCGGTCCTACAAAATCAGGCAGCTGCCGTCACAGATGATCGAAGCCGCTGGCCACGAACGCCTCCCGCAAGCGCGCCGCACTGGCGCGCTGGCAGTTGATCAGCACATCTGGCAATTCCAGCCAGTTGGCCAGTTGCCGCAAGTGGAATGCGAGGGCGTGCATGCCTTCGTCATCCAGTCCGGGTTGCTCTTCGTGAACCCCATGAACTGCCAGACGCCCCGCCGCCCTTTCAGCCCGCAAGTCGATGCGCGCGGCGATGCGTTCGTTGTGCAGAAACGGCAGCACGTAATAGCCGTAAACCCGCTTGTGCGCCGGGGTGTAGATCTCCAGCCGGTAGTGGAAATCGAACAGCCGCTCGGTGCGCGCCCGCTCCCAAATCAGTGAATCAAACGGCGACAGCAACGCGCTGGCGGCAATCTTGCGCGGCACGGTCAGACCCGGAAGAGCGTACGCCGGTTGCTTCCAGCCCTGCACCTGAACCCGCTGAACCGCGCCCTCCTCCACCAGCTCCGCCAACCCGCGCTTGGCCGGTGCCGGGTCCTGCCGAAAATAATCGCGCACGTCCTTTTCGGTACCGACGCCCAGCGCTTTGACCGCATGCAGCAGCAAGCCACGCTGGGCATCGGCTTCCTCGATGTCAGGGTGATTGACGATTGCCGACGGCAGAACCCGCTCGGGCAAATCGTACAGCCGCTCGAAACCGCGACGGCCGGCAACCGTCACCTCACCCGTTGCAAACAACCATTCCAGCGCATGCTTTTCGGCACTCCAGTCCCACCAGGGTCCGGCGCGATCCTGCCGGGTGCTGATGCTGCCCGCGCCCAACGCCCCCTGCTCGCGAACGGTCTGCAACACCCGGGCGATAACGGTCTGCTGCTCGCGGCCGAACTTCGCCAGTTGCTGATAAATGCCTTCGCCCTGGGACGCGCGCTGCATCCGCCAGCGCATCAGCGGGTACAACTCGACCGGCAGCAACGACGCCTCGTGGCCCCAGTATTCAAACAGATTGCGGTGCCGACCCTGGCTCCACGCCGCCTGCTCCAGCAATGTGCGCGAATAAGGACCGAGCCGGGAAAACAGCGGCAAGTAGTGGGATCGCACCAGCGCATTGACCGAATCGATCTGCAGCACGCCGAGTCGTTGGATCAACTGCGTGACGTGCGCCGCCTTGATCGTCGCAGGCGGCTGGCGACTGTTAAAACCTTGGGCGGCCAGCGCCAGACGGCGCGCGTGCTTGAGGGAAAGTGGCGGGTTGATCGGCGGTTCGGCGGGCATTTCGACCTCCATGGCGGTGCCCAACGCTAACCGATCACCCGCTGCTCTGTCAGTGCTTCATCGGGTCATCCCAAAAAGGACGCTCCACTTCTTCGTAGACATCCGCCCGACTCAGGCCCATGTCCTTCAGCGCGTCATCGCTCAGCGTGGCCAGTTCGATACGCTGGTGATGCAGCTTGCGCCAGCGAGCGACCTGCGCCACGGCCGATTTCCACCAACGTTCCGGCGCGGATTCCCGCGACAGACGTTTTGCGACCAGTACGTAACCTTTTTGACCTTTCATCGTCTTACCCTCCAGTGGGGATGGGCAGATTCTCTCGCCGCGCCTAAGATCAATCCAACGAATGTTTCTTATGCACTGCATCTGGGAGATTGATGCATGACCACTTACCCGAGTATCGACAGCGAGCTGCTGCGTACCTTCGTCGCGATCGCCGATGAAGGCGGTTACACCAAGGCCGGCGAGGTGGTGAATCGCACGCAGTCGGCCGTGAGCATGCAGATGAAACGGCTGGAGGAGGACGTGGTGCGGCGCCCGTTGTTTCTCAAAGACGGCCGCACCATCAGCTTCACGGCGGAAGGCCAGGTGCTGCTGGGCTACGCGCGCCGGATCCTGAAATTGCACAGCGAAGTGTTCAATACCCTGCGCGAGCCGCACATGGTCGGCACGGTGAAGATCGGTACGCCGGATGATTACGTGATGCGCTTTCTGCCGGGGATTCTGCAGCGCTTTGCCCAAGCGTATCCGCTGGTGCAGGTGGAGGTGCATTGCGAATCGTCGTCACAGTTACTGCAACGCCAGGACCTGGATTTAAGCATCGTCACCCGTGAGCCGGGCAAGGAAATCGGCCAGATCCTGCGCCAGGAGCGCTTCGTCTGGGCCGTCGGCGCAGGCTTTTGCCCACAGGAGCAGACGCCGATGCCACTGGCGATGTTCAACACCGACTGCTTTTGCCGGCAGTGGGCAATCAACGCGCTGCAGGCGTCCGGCCGTGAATTCCGGGTGGCCTACACCAGCGCGAGCCTGTCAGCGATCATGGCGGTGGTCAGCGCCGGCTTGGCAGTAACGGCGCAGCTGCAAAGCCTGATCACCTCGGACCTGGAAGTGCTGGGTGAACAGCACGGGCTGCCGCAATTGCCGTCGGCGAGCATCGTGCTGCTGCGCAACCCCAATAACCCATCGCCGATCACCGAATGCCTGGCCGATCACATTGCTGAAGGGTTCAGGCTGTAACAAGTACTCATTGCGTTAGATCACAGCTTGAAGCACAGCATGATCGCGCAGATCACGAGAAAGCCGCAGAACAGCGAGCGCAGCACGCGCTCCGGCAAACTGTGGGCCAGCGCGACGCCCCAACTGATGCTGGCCAGCCCGCCAATCGCCAGCGGAATGCCCATCAGCCAGTCGACGTGGCCGTGCAACGCGTAGGTCGCCAGCGTGATCGTGGTGCTCGGCGCCGCCAGTGCCAGCGCCAGGCCCTGGGCCGCCACCTGGGTCGCGCCGAACAGGCCGGTCAGAATCGGCGTCGCAATCACTCCGCCGCCAACGCCGAACAGCCCGGCGGTGACACCCGAACCGAGGCCCAGCAGCCACAACCATCGGGTGTGACGCAGCTCGGCGCTGGCGACGCCTTTGCGCCAGACCATCTGGATCAAGTTGAACAGCGTCAGCACGACGAGAAACCCGACGAAGCCCAGGCGCATGCTTTGCGGATCAACGCGCACGGCCCACAGTGAGGTCAGCCAGGACATCGTGAAACTGGGCACGATGAGCATCAGCGCATGACGCACCGACACCCGATTGCGCTGGTTGTAGCGCCACAGCGCCAGCAGCACATTGGGCAGCACCATCAATAACGCCGTGCCTTGGGCCAGTTGCTGATCGAGCCCAAACAACACGCCCAGCGCGGGAATGGCCACCAGCCCGCCGCCGATGCCGAACAGTCCGCCCAGCGTGCCCATGGCGGCGCCCAGCAGCAGGTACATCAATACATCGACAATCACGGGCGATCCTCTGAATCGATTTCAGCGCGCATGCTACGCAGTCAGCGCCGTCGAGGAAATTCGCTTTGGCGATATCCAGGATGTCCAACCGACGCACAAACAGCGGCGTTTACCTCCAGTCGATAGAGAGCCACACGCCGGGCGATTACTGAAATTATCTGGTGCATTAAACATCAGGGCACTAAATTACCGAGCATTACTGACTGAGCGAGGGACACCCATGAACGCCAACGAGCCCACCCACACGGCCGGCGCTGGCAGTTGCGACGAACTGCTGCTGGATAACCAGCTGTGTTTCGCCCTGTACTCGACGTCGCTAATGATGACCAAGGTCTACAAGCCGTTGCTGCAGGCGCTGAACCTGACTTACCCGCAATACCTGGCGATGCTGGTGTTGTGGGAGCGCGACGGCCTGACCGTCGGAGAAGTCAGCACCCGTCTGCTCACCGATCCTGGCTCACTGACGCCGTTGCTCAAACGGCTGGAAGTCGAAGGCCTGATCCGCCGGACCCGCAGCAAGGAAGATGAGCGCGTTGTGCTGCTGACCCTGACCGAGCAAGGCAAGGCGCTGCACCAAAAAGCCCAGAGCATTCCGCAATGCATTCTGGCCGCCAGCGGCATCAACCTTGAGCAGCTCAAGGCCCTGCAGAAAGACCTGCTCGCACTGCGTGGAAATCTGCACGAAAGCATCTGATCAACCGCGTAATCGGCCCCTCTGAAAAAATCTCAAAAATTTATCTTGCGCACTAAACATTAGCGCAGTACATTCTCCTTCACTTGCTTAGCGCACAAACATTTAGCGCCAAGCTAAAGATTAAATCCCTAACCATCAGCACGTGAGGAATTACCATGCAAGCTCTCTACACTGCAGTCGCAACCGCAACCGGTGGCCGTGATGGCCGCGCTGTTTCCGACAACAAAATCCTCGACGTCAAACTGGCCACCCCGAAAGAACTGGGCGGCGCAGGCGGCGAAGCCACCAACCCTGAGCAGCTGTTCGCTGCCGGTTACTCGGCCTGCTTCATCGGCGCACTGAAATTCGTCGCCGGTCAGAGCAAGAAAACCATCCCGGCTGACGCGTCGATCACTGCCCACGTCGGCATCGGCCAGATCCCTGGCGGTTTCGGTCTGGACATCGACCTGCACATCAGCCTGCCGGGCCTTGAACAAGCCGAAGCCCAGGCGCTGGTCGATGCAGCCCACCAGGTCTGCCCTTACTCCAACGCCACACGCGGCAACGTCGACGTTCGTCTGCACGTGACTGTGTAAAAACCTGGCGTAAGACCTACGCCCCACACCTCGTCTGACCGGGAGAAGAACATGAACACGTTTGGCAAGATTCTGGCTGGCTCGCTCCTCGCACTGTCCATCGGCAACGCTTTCGCAGCGACCGACACGGGCGTCGAGCACAACACGCAGGCGTTTCTGGACGCATTGAATTCGGGAAGCGGCAAGCCGATCGAACAGCTTTCGCCCAAAGATGCCCGCGCCGTACTGACCGGTGCCCAGGCCGGGGTCAAGCTGACCCTGCCCAAGGCCGATGTCAGCCAGAAGACCATTTCGGTGGACGGCCAGAACATCAGCCTGACGATCGTTCGTCCGGCTGGCGTCAAAGGCACCTTGCCGGTGTTCATGTACTTTCACGGCGGCGGCTGGGTGCTCGGCGATTACCCGACCCACGAACGTCTGGTGCGGGATCTGGTAGAGGGTTCGGGCGCAGTGGCGGTGTTCGTCAACTACACGCCTTCGCCTGAAGCCCACTACCCGACGGCGATCAACCAGGCCTATGCGGCGACCAAATGGGTCGCCGAGCATGGCAAGGAAATCAACGTCGAAGGCAAGCGTCTGGCGGTGGCGGGCAACAGCGTCGGCGGCAACATGGCGGCGGTCGTCAGCCTGATGGCCAAAGACAAAGGCACCCCAGCCATCCGTTACCAGGTGCTGTTGTGGCCGGTGACCGATGCCAACTTCGATACCGGTTCGTATGATCAGTTTGCCGAGGGTCACTTCCTCACCCGCAACATGATGAAGTGGTTCTGGGACAACTACACCACCGACCCGAAACAGCGCGCCGAGATCTATGCCTCACCGCTGCGGGCCACGACCGATCAGTTGAAAGGTCTGCCGCCTGCCCTGGTGCAAACGGCGGGTGCTGACGTGCTGCGCGACGAAGGTGAAGCCTACGCTCGCAAGCTGGACCAGGCCGGTGTGCCGGTAACAGCGGTTCGCTACAACGGTATGATTCACGATTACGGACTGTTGAACGCGGTCAGCCAGGTGCCGGAAGTGCGCTCGGCGCTGCTGCAGGCTTCGCAAGAACTGAAGGTTCATCTGAAGTAAACGCAGTATAAAAACGGGTCGATCAGCAATGGTCGACCCGTTTGCATTGCTGGATTCCGTCGTTCATATCCCGCACTGTCGCGCAGCATTCGCAGTCCCTGTGGGAGTGAGCTTGCTCACGAAGACGTATTTCCAGCCGCTGAAGACTTGGCGGATGTACCGGCCTATTCGCGAGCAAGCTCGCTCCCACAGTTCTTTGTCGACAGCTGCATCTGCGGCGGCGTCACCTGCTCCTACAAGGTCAGCGTGTCTCGCAGCTCGCTTTTACATCACCCACAAAAAAGCCCGACTCGATGGTCGGGCTTTTTCATTTCCGGCATGACATCACCGGCATTACAAAAACTGTGCTTATTTGGCACGGCCTTTGTAGGAACCGCCTTCACGGGTGTCGATTTCGATCTTGTCACCGATTTCGATGAAGTCAGCAACCTGCAGCTCGGTGCCGTTGGCCAGCTTGGCCGGTTTCATGACCTTGCCCGACGTGTCGCCACGAGCCGAACCTTCGGTGTAGTCGACGGTGCGCACGATGGTGGTCGGCAGCTCTACGGAAACCAGACGGTCTTCGAAGAAGATCGCTTCGCAGACGTCGGTCATGCCTTCTTCAACGAATGGCAGAACGGCTTCGATGTCTTCAGCGTTCAGCTCGTACATGGTGTAGTCGGTGGTGTCCATGAACGTGTAAGTGTCGCCGCTGATGAAAGACAGCGTGGCTTCTTTACGGTCCAGGATCACGTCTTCCAGCTTGTCATCGGCGCTGTAGACGATTTCGGTCTTGTAGCCGGTCAGCAGGTTCTTCAGCTTGGTCTTCATGATCGCGCTGTTACGGCCCGACTTGGTGAATTCAGCTTTCTGAACCAGCCAAGGATCGTTTTCCAGCTTGATCACGGTACCGGGTTTAAGCTCTTTACCAGTTTTCATTACGAGTATCCGAATTTGGATGAAAGATCTTTCTAAGCCCTGTACGAAAAGCCACTTTTCGTACAGGGCTTAATACAAGGCCGCGTATCATATCCAACTTTGGTAAAACCTTACCAGCGCAGTCGTCAGATCGTCCTGCAAGGCCTGTTCCAGAGACCAGCGCTGGGCATGGGCGGCCAGTTCGTCGGTATGTTGTTCAAGCGCATTCCAGCCCTGGGTCATGTCTTTTCCGCCATTCCAGCTGCGCCAGACCTCGGTCAGCGCCTGCTGCGCCTCCTCCGACAAACCCACCCGGTACAGCTCCAGAAACGCATCGAGCTTGGCCCAGTGGGCGTCGTCATCCTGCTCGTAGATGTGCCAGATCAGCGGCCGCCCCGCCCATTGCGCGCGGACGAATGAGTCTTCGCCGCGCACCACATTGAATTCGCAGCACCACAACAGCCGGTCGTAGTCTTCCTGGCGCACAAACGGCAGCACCTGAATCGTCAGGCCATCGCGCACATGCACGGCGCCCGCCTTCAATTCATCCACGCCCAACCAACGCTGAACGTCGCCCAGAATACGGCCTTCAGGCACCAGCAGATGGGTCGTCCGATCAGCCCGGGCCAGACAATCCAGCCAGCTGCCAAGGCCGGCGTGTTCGTAGGCAAACAGCGACATCAGCCGCGCGTCGGCGTGGGGCGCGATGTTTAGGCGCTGGAGAAAGAACTGCCGCACGGCAGGATCCGCGTGAAACGCCCGACGCTTGTCGATCAGGCCCGCTTCACGCAGCAACCCGCCGGTTTTGTCGGTGAAGCCGGGGAAGAAGAAATACTTGCGCAGGCCCGAGGACTGGATCGACGGCAGGCCGTGGCAACCGGAGACCCAGTCCTCGGCGCTGAGGTATTCGAGGTTGAACCACAGTGGCCGCTTCTCTCGCCCGAGCATGGCCTCGATGTAGTCCGGCGGCAGGCGACAGGCGAAGGCTTCAACCACGACGTCCGGCAGCTCGGCCGGTTGCCACGTCCTGGGCCATTCCTTCGGCCAGTGACAGACGGTCACGCCGTCGCGTACTTGCGCTTGCGCCAGCGGATCGGCACCCGGGCACAGCCGCGCGAAGGCGTTCAGGTCATCGATCCAGAGGCGAACCTTCAGGTCGTGTTCGGCGACCAGTTGTCGGGCCAGGCGAAAGGTCACGCCGACGTCGCCGAAATTATCGACAACGCTGCAGAAAATATCCCAAGAGGCTTTCATCCGGGCTCCCTGAGGATGTTCAAAAAAACCGATTGTCCTTCATTGCGGCGCAGAATCACCAGCCCCGGTCGTGCGACAATCGCTGCCACCGCTGGCCACATGCATACAAGTCTGGAGTCTGTCATGTACGTCAACCACCGCGAACTGTCCGTCACGCTGCGCCCGCTCAAGCTGATCCTGTCGATTGCCGCCGGTATCTGGCTGGGCTTTCTCGCCGTCCTGCTGAGCCTGTGGCTGATCTATAAAATGCTCCCCGCCGAGCAGACCCAGGCGCTGAGCAATGCGGCCGCGCAGATCACCGCCCCGTCTGCGGCCAAGCCTAAGCCGGAAAGTGATAACCCGATGTTCGATCAGTACCGGCAGATTCTGCGCGACAGCGAAGCGCGACAGACCCAGGAGGCCGAACAGGCGGAGCGGCAACGCAGCTTCAACGGGCCCAAGTGCCAGTTCTGGATGCAGCAGAACCAGACCGCCCCCAGCGAGAAAAGCCGTGCGAGCGTCTATCAGTTCTGCGGTTGAATCCCTTTGTCGAGCCATTCCATGTCCGTAAACACTCCATGCCCGTGAATAAGCAAACCGTCCTGCAGTGCATCGTCGAGAAGCTCCAGGTCGATCTCGATGTGGCGGTGCGGGCCGCGCAAACGGCGTACGAAACCGCGACCCACGAAGAGAACATCGCCGAGAACAAGTACGACACCCTTGGGCTGGAGGCGTCGTATCTGGCGGCGGGTCAGGCGCGGCGCGTGGAAGAAATCCGCCAGTCGCTGAACCTGTGTCGCAACCTGGTGCTCAAGCCGTTCGATGACCAGCGCGGCATCCAGACCGGCGACCTCATTGCCCTTCAGGCAAGCAGCGGCGCGTATCAACTGCTGTTTCTCGGGCCTGACGCAGCGGGCCTGAAAATCACGGTCGACGAGCAGGTGATAACGGTGATCACGGCACGCTCGCCACTGGGTCAGAGCCTGCTTGGCAAGTTCGATGGCGATGAGGTGGAAGTGGTGGTGAACGGCAGCCGTCAATCGTTCGAGATCACGCAAATCCTGTGACCCACTGATCATTTGCAGGGTTGTAGCGTCTGACTTTTTGTGGGTAAGGTGCAGGGTCGCACCACAAAGGGTGAACCCCGGAACACGGAGCCGGGGACACGGATTTAACCAAGGAGATATTTCATGACGAACGTCATCACTTTTCCTGACGCCCATGAACGTGATCGCCTCAAGTCCAGTGACCACCACGGGTTGAGATACCTGAACAAGAAAGAGCGACAACTGATCGACCGCCTGCGCATGACCAGTCACGCCGGCCGCCAGTACGTTTACGACTACGCCAGCATCATGCAGCGATCCAAGCCGCTGTACCCCGAACCGGTGGACTGACGCGGCTCACTCGGGACACACGCCGGTTCAGCAGAGGTTCAGTACAACGCCAGGGGGTGTGGGCCTATAGTGGGCAGATGTTTCTGTCTTCAGGTAAGCCTCATGCCCACTGCAACGCCTGTCCCTTCGCCTGCGGAACCGGGCACGCCCGCCGCCAACGCGCCGGTGGATCACCTGCGCTTTCACAAACGCCACGCGCACCTGGCGCCGACCTTTGGCACCGATGCCTTCGCCCTCAAGGCCGAGGCGTTCGCGCGCTTCTTCGGCACACCCACTTTTCTCGGCGCACAGACGCTGCTGGTGTTGCTGTGGGTGGGCGCCAACCTAAGCGGGCTGGTGTCGTTCGATCTCTACCCGTTCATCCTGCTCAATCTGGCATTCAGCCTGCAGTCGGCCTATGCCGCGCCGCTCATTCTATTGGCCCAGACCCGACAGGCCGCCCGGGACAAGGCCAGTGCCGATGCCGACGCGGAGCACCGTGAAGCGCTGGCGACGGCCAACGAAGAGCGTATGGCCCGCGCGGCGCAAAACACCGCGCAGATGCTCGAGCTGCTGGAGCAGAACACCCGACTCACCGAAATGACCAAAGTGCTGACCGAACGGGTCGAAGCGCTGACGGCGGACATGCACAAGCATTTCGTGAAACGCGATGGGCATGTTTGATCTGAGGTTCATGTGCTAGCGCGCTTCCATCACGGCCGGCGGCGCACGTGTAATCTGGAGTCAGACGCGATACCTGTGGGAGTGAGCTTGCTCACGAAGGCATTGGTACATCCGCTGAATTTCCTGTGGCTGAAGCAGGGTCTTCGTGAGCAAGCTCACTCCCACAGGATCTTCATTTCCTACATGCATCGCAGCGTCTGAGGAGAGGCGCGGCCCCTGCGGGAATCACATTTCACTGAACGATCACACCTACACGCTGCCCCAAACTCCATGGCATTCATGATCCCCCGTCAAAAGTCCCGTGCCCGCGCTGTGGTTTTTCCCTGCCAGCCGACGCGGGATACTGGGCATCTGCTTCGCTCATCCCCTTTCCCCCCGAACCCTGGAGTCTTCCCATGACTGTTCCCGCATTTGGCCTCGGCACCTTCCGCCTGAAAGATCAGGTTGTCATCGACTCGGTGAGCAACGGCCTCGACCTGGGCTATCGGGTGATCGACACCGCGCAGATCTACGGCAATGAAGCCGAGGTCGGTCAGGCCATCGCGCAAAGCGGCGTGCCCCGTGACGAGCTGTACATCACCACCAAGATCTGGACCGACAACTTCGCCGCCGACAAGCTGATCCCGAGCCTGAAGGAAAGCCTGACCAAGCTGAAAACCGATCACGTCGACCTGACGCTGATCCACTGGCCATCGCCGAAAGGCCAGGTGCCGGTCGCCGAATTCATGGGCGCGCTGCTGGAAGCCAAACAGCAAGGCCTGACTCGCGAGATCGGTATCTCTAACTTCACCGTCGCGCTGATGAAAGAAGCCATTGCCGCGGTCGGCGCCGAAAACATCGCCACCAACCAGATCGAGTTGCACCCCTACCTGCAAAACCGCACCGTGGCCGATTTCGCCAAACAGCACGGGATCAAGATTACGTCGTACATGACCCTGGCCTACGGCGAAGTGCTGAAGGACCCGGTGATCGAGCAGATCGCCCAGCGCCACAATGCGACGCCTGCACAAGTGACGCTGGCGTGGGCGATGCAGCTGGGTTACGCGGTGATCCCGTCGTCGACCAAACGCGCCAATCTGGAAAGCAACCTGAAAGCCGTGGACCTGAAGCTCAGCGAAGACGACATGGCGCAGATTGCCCAGCTGGACCGCGGTCATCGCCTGACCAGCCCGGCCAGCCTCGCGCCGCAGTGGGATTGATTTGAGCATGAGACCAGAGCGATCCATCTGACACCCTGCTACCTGGATGCAAATATGGCTCCTGTGGGAGTGAGCTTGCTCACGAAGACGGCAATTCGACCAATGAAGATGCAGCGGATGTAATGGCCTTTTCGCGAGCAAGATCGCTACCACACGGGCCAGTGTGTGCTTGGCCAGAGCGGGGTGTCAGGAAATGGAAATCCCTCAACACCCGCCCTGAGCCCTGAATCCAGCGCCCCTTAATAACGCAGCCGAACCATAAACAGGCGCCCTGCCTGGCCCATTGCTAAAATTGGTTCGCTTCCCGCCTGAACCAATCCCGCCCCTCCCCGCGAACCAGACTTCCGAACCATTGCCGATTGGCCCGAACCGCCGGGATCACGCCTGTCCGCACGCCCGGCCATCGGACCTCGCCAGTGAACCAATTTCCATTGGCATCGCTATTGCACTCGTCCTTATAGCCCAGCCGTGCTTCACAAGGCGGCCAGGCCTCCGGTTTACCCCGTGACGAGAGACGCAGATGGACAGCATCGACACCGACGCAACCCACGACACTTCGTCGAAGATGGCCCTCGACGCGCTGCGCCAGCTGGTTGCGCAGCAGGCGGCGTTTCCCCAGCGGCCGTTGCCGACCGAGCGCGACCTGGCGGTGGATTTCGGCGTCAGTCGCCGGGCCATTCGCCGCGCGCTGGCGGTGCTGGAAGCCGAGGGTCATATCTGGCGGCGGCAGGGCAAGGGCACGTTCGTCGGCCCTACCCCGCCGAGCGCGGCCATGAGCTTTGCCAAGCTGTCGAGCCGGACCAATTTCAGCGAGGTGATGGAAGCCCGTATCTATCTGGAACCGGCACTGGCCTCCCTGGCCGCCCTGCGCGCCAGCGGCGAACAGATGGCAATCCTGCGTCGTCTGGCCGAGCGCACGACCCATCAGCAACACGCCAGCGAACCCGACGCCGAAGGCATCGAGCTGTGGGACAGCGCGCTGCATCGCGGCATCGCCGAAGCCGCCGGCAACCGCCTGATGCTCGATATTTTCGAAATGCTCGACGCGATCCGGCTTGACCCGGCATGGCGCGACCTGCGCCAACGCGCCCGCAACACCGACCGCCTGAGCACCTACAGCCACGATCACCACGACATCATCGGCGCCATTGAAAGTCGCGACCCGGCCAAGGCCGCCACCGCCATGCGCGGTCATCTGCGTGCGCTGCAACAGGCGCTCGATCACGTCATCCAGCAAGACCTCGAGGCCAGCGTATGAGTGCTTCACCCGCGAACACCCCATCGGTACTGAGCGTCAGCGACCTCACCGTGCGCTTCAAGGATGCCCCGGCCAACGTCGTCGACGGCGTGTCGTTCGCCATTCAGCCGGGCAAGACCCTGGCCATCGTCGGCGAATCCGGCTGCGGCAAAAGCGTGACGTCCATGGCATTGATGGGCTTGCTGCCCGACACCGCGACGGTCCAGGCCAGCGCCTCGAACCTGCTGGGCGAGCCGTTGCTGGGCATGTCCGACGAGCGCCTGCTGGACATACGCGGCAATCGCATGGCGATGATCTTTCAGGAGCCGATGACCTCGCTCAATCCGGTGTTCACCATCGGCGATCAGATTGCCGAAAGCGTGATTCGCCACCAGGGCCTGTCCGCCAGCGCCGCCCGCCAGCGCGCGCTGGAAATGCTGGAAAAGGTCCGCGTGCCCGACGCCCTCCAGCGCCTTGATGCTTACCCCCACGAGCTGTCCGGCGGCATGCGTCAGCGCGCGATGATCGCCATGGCGCTGGCCAATGACCCTGCGCTGATCATCGCCGACGAACCTACCACCGCCCTGGACGTGACCATTCAGGCGCAGATTCTTTCGCTGGTCGCCAGCCTCCAGGCCGAAACCGGCACCTCGATGATGCTCATCACCCACGACCTCGGCGTGGTCGCCGAAGTGGCCGACGAGGTCATCGTGATGTACGCCGGGCGCGTCGTCGAAAGCGGTTCGGTCAAAACCCTGTTCGACGATCCGCAGCACCCTTACACCATCGGCCTGATGGGCTCGATGCCCTCGGCCGGCCCCCGCGAAGGACGGCTGGCGACGATCAACGGCCGCGTCCCCACGCCGGCTGAAATGCCCAGCGGCTGCCGCTTTGCCAGCCGTTGCCCGTTCGTCATCGGCGCCTGCCGGGAAGCCCGTCCGCCGTTGCTGGAAGTCTCCGCCGGGCATTTCGCTGCGTGCATCCGCGTGCCACTTGAACAGCATCTGGGAGTCAGCGCATGAGCCTGTCAGGACAACAGATCGTTGAAGTCGGGAGCGTGGAAACGGCGCTCGACAAACCGATTCTGGAAAGCATCGCGGTGAGCAAACACTTTCACAGCGAAGCCGGCTTGTTCCAGCGCAAGAAGCCGCCGGTTCAGGCGGTCAACGAGGTGTCCCTGGCCGTGCGCCGGGGCGAGACTCTGGCGCTGGTGGGTGAATCCGGCTCGGGTAAATCGACCCTCGGCCGGGTGCTGCTTAACCTGCTCAAACCGACGGCGGGCGACGTTATTTATGAAGGCCGCAATCTGGGCAACCTGCCCGCCGACAAGCTGCGTCAAGTACGCCGGGATCTGCAGATCATTTTCCAGGATCCGTTCGCCTCGCTGAACCCGCGCATGAGTGTCGAATCGATCATCGGCGAGCCGATCTGGCTGCACCGTGACGACAGCCGCAGCGCGCGTCAGGACAAGGTTGCCGAGCTGCTGCGCACGGTGGGTCTGGCGCCGGAGCACGGCAGCCGCTTCCCCCACGAATTTTCCGGCGGTCAGCGTCAGCGCATCGGCATCGCCCGGGCGCTGGCTTCGGAGCCACGGCTGATCCTCGGCGACGAACCGGTGTCGGCGCTGGACGTCTCGGTGCAGGCCCAGGTGGTCAATCTGCTGGAAGACCTCAAGCACCAGTTCGGCCTGACCCTGCTGATCGTCGCCCACGGCCTCGCGGTGATCCGCCACATGAGCGACCGCGTGGCCGTGATGTACCTCGGCGAGATCGTCGAACTGGCGCCGGTCAACGCGCTGTTCGAAACGCCGTTTCACCCTTACACCCAGGCGCTGATGGCCGCCGTGCCGGTCAGTCACCCGGACCTGCGTCGCCCGCGCCCGCTGCTCGGCGGTGACATGCCAAGCCCGAGCAAGCCGCCGTCCGGTTGCCGTTTTCACACCCGTTGCCCCCACGCGAAAGCGCTGTGCCGGGAAGTGAAGCCGCTTTTCGAAACCGTCGAGCCGGGGCGTCAGGTGGCCTGCCATTACTGGCGCGAAATCGCCAACGCCGGCGCCGGTTCGCTGATCGTGCCGACGCCCAGCGCTGCCTACAGCCAGCGCCTGAATCTGTTTAAAAGCCATCAAGCCCTTTCTCTGGAGAGTCAGCCATGAAATTCGCCCACCTGATGACAACCACGTTGTTGCTACTCGCTGCGAATGCGGCTGTCGCCGAAACCACCCTGCGCATCGGCATTCAGGACGACCCTGACATGCTCGACCCGCACCGCTCGCGCACTTACTCGGGGCGTCTGGTCTACACCGCGCTGTGCGACAAGCTGGTCGACGTCAACCCGGACCTGACCTACGCGCCACAACTGGCCACCGCCTGGAATTGGAGCGAGGACGGCAAGACGCTGACCATGACCCTGCGCGACGGCGTGACCTTCCACGACGGCGAGGTGTTCGACGCCGCCGCCGTGAAGTTCAACCTCGACCGCGCGCGCACCCTGCCCGACTCCCTGCGCAAGAGCGAACTGGCGTCGGTGGACAGCGTTGAGGTGATCGACGCGAAAACCGTGGCGATCAAGGTCAAGCAGCCCGACGCGACGCTGATCTCGCAACTGTCGGACCGCGCCGGGATGATGCTCGCACCGAAGGCCTCGGCGACCGACGTGGCTTCGAAACCGGTGTGTTCCGGGCCGTACAAATTCGTTCAGCGCGTGCAGCAGGACCGCATCGTGCTGGAGCGCTTCGACAACTACTGGAACAAGCAGGCGTACCACTTCGACAAAGTGATTTTCCTGCCGATTCCAGACACCTCGGTGCGCCTGGCGAACCTGCGTTCCGGCGACCTGGACATCATCGAGCGCGTCGCGCCCACCGACGTGAAGACCGCCAAGGCGGACAGCCACGTCCAGGTGTTCAGCACGCCGGGCCTGGGCTACATGCAGTTGATGTACAACACCAACAACGGCGACAAGGCCAATAACCCGCTGGGCAAGGACAAGCGCGTGCGCAAGGCCTTCGAGCTGGCCATCGACCGTGACGCGATCAATCAGGTGGTCTTCGAAGGCCTGTACGCGCCGAGCGCCCAGCCGTTCCCGAAAAACAGCCCGTATTACGACAAGGATCTGCCGGTCCCGACCCGCGACGTCGACGCCAGCAAAAAACTGCTCGCCGAAGCCGGCGTGAAGACGCCCCTCAGCGTCGAGCTGAAAGTCGCCAACAACCCCATCGCCCAGCAGGTCGGCCAGATCATTCAGGCGATGGCCGAAGAGGCCGGCTTCAAGGTCAATCTGATCGCCACCGAATACGCCACGCTGCTCAGCGAGCAACAGACCGGCAACTTCCAGATCGGCATGAGCGCCTGGTCGGGCCGTCCTGATCCGGATGGTGATATCCACCAGTTCGTGACCTGCAAGGGTGGCCAGAACGACGGGCATTTCTGTGACCCGAAACTCGACGAGCTGCTGAACAAGGCGCGCACCGTGAATGATCAGGCCCAGCGTCAGGCCATCTACTTCGAGGCCCTGCGCCTGCTCGCCGAAGACGTGCCGACCAGCTACCTGTATTTCGATCCACGAATCATCGCGATGCGCAGCAACCTCACCGGTTTCGTGCCCAATCCCGATGGTTTGATTCGCTTGAACAACGTCGCTTTCAAATGACAGCGGCGCCCGTGGACTACCGCTTCGGCCGCGAGGATTCGTCATGCTGACTTTCATCCTGCGACGCCTGCTCAGTGCCATTCCGACGCTGATCCTGGTTTCGCTGTTCGTCTTCACCCTGCAAAAGCTGCTGCCCGGTGATCCGGTCCAGGCCATGGCGGGTGAAGAGCGCGACCCGGCGGTGATGGAATACCTGCGCGAGAAATACCGGCTCAACGACCCGCTGCCGCTGCAATATGTGCACTGGGTCGGCAATGTCCTGCAGGGCGACTTCGGCACTTCACTGCGCACCGAACAACCGGTGACCGTGCTGCTGGCGTCGAAGCTGCCTGTGACCATCGAGCTGGCGGTGCTGGCGTTGATCATCGCGTTGGTGATCGGCATTCCCACCGGAGTGATTTCAGCGGTGCGCAAGGGCACGTCGGTGGATTACGCGGCCAACGTGTTCGCCCTGTCGGGGATCTCCATTCCGCACTTCTGGCTGGGGATTCTGTTGATCATGATCTTCGCCGTGAAGCTGCAATGGCTGCCGGCGTCGGGTTTCGTGCCGCTGGGTGAAGACGTCGGGCAGAACCTGAAAACCCTGATCCTGCCGGCCTTCGTGCTGGGCGCCGGGCTGTCGGGCGTGCTGATGCGCCACACCCGCAGCGCGATGCTCGAAGTGCTGCGCGCCGACTACGTGCGCACGGCTCGGGCCAAAGGCCTATTCCCGCGCACGGTGATTCTGAAGCACGCCCTGCGCAACGCGCTGATGCCGATCGTCACGCTCACCACATTGCTGTTCGGTGAATTGCTCGGCGGCGCGGTGCTGACCGAGCAGGTGTTCAGCATTCCCGGATTCGGCAAGATGATTGTCGATGCTGTGTTCAACCGCGACTACGCCGTGGTGCAAGGCGTGGTGCTGTGCGTCGCGATCGGCTTCCTGCTGCTGAATCTGCTGGCCGACGTGCTCTATCGCCTGATCAATCCGCGTCTGAGGACTGCCTGATGACTTCGATTGCGACCCATCCTTCAGCGCCGCTGAATGCGCCGTCCCAGGCACCGTTGAAAGAACCATTGCGGCCGCGCACGCGTTCGCCGTTTGTGAAGAAATTCCTCGCCAACAAGGGCGCGGTGGTCGGCGCGGTGGTGCTGATCATCTTCATTCTTGCCGCGCTGCTGGCGCCGTGGATTGCGCCCCATGATCCGCTAAAGGCCAACTTCCTCGCCGTGCGCAAGGCGCCTTCGCTGATCTACTGGCTGGGCACCGACGAGCTGGGCCGTGACCTGTTTTCCCGCCTGCTCTGGGGTGCGCGCAGTTCGCTGCTGGCCGGCGGGGTTTCGGTAGCGATTGCCATGGTCATCGGCGTGCCGCTGGGCCTGTTGGCCGGTTACTTCGGCGGCAAACTCGACGCGGTGATTTCGCGCATCATGGAAGCGCTGTTGTCATGTCCGTTTCTGGTGCTGGCGATTGCCCTGGGCGCGTTTCTCGGCCCGAGCCTGAGCAACGCGATGATCGCCATCGGGCTGTCGGCGATGCCGATCTTTTCGCGCCTGACCCGCGGTCAGGTGCTGGCAATCCGTCACGAAGATTACCTTGAGGGCGCCCGCGCCATCGGCCTGCCGGACCGCTGGATCATCTTGCGCTACGTGCTGCCGAACGTGCTCTCGCCGCTGGTGGTGCAAGCGACGCTGACCATCGCTTCGGCGATCCTGGCGGAGGCGAGCCTGTCGTTCCTCGGCCTGGGCCAGCAACCGCCCTCGCCGTCCTGGGGCTCGATGCTCAACACCGCGAAGAACTTCATGGAACAGGCGCCGTGGATGTCCATCGCGCCGGGCGTGGCGATCTACATCACCGTGCTGTGCTTCAACCTGCTGGGCGACGGGCTGCGTGATGCCCTCGACCCGAAAAGCTGACGGCTTTGATGCCCGTAGGCTCGAAAGCTGCGCCTCTATAACCGATCAACTGCCAAGAAGAGAACGACTGCATGTTCGATGATCTGGATTACAGCCAACCTTACGCGTCCGCCCGCTCGCCGGTGATGGGCAACAACATGGTCGCCTGCTCCCAACCCCTGGCCGCACAGGCCGGACTGGACATGCTGCGTCAGGGCGGCAACGCCGTTGATGCCGCCATCGCCGCCGCCATGGTGCTGACCGTGGTCGAACCCACCGGGTGCGGCATCGGCAGCGACGCCTTTGCCATCGTCTGGGACGGCAAGACGCTGCAGGGCCTGAACGCCTCGGGCCGCTCGCCGAACGCCTGGACGCCGGAGCATTTTGCCGGTCAGCAGGAAATGCCCCAGCGCGGCTGGGCCTCGGTGACGGTGCCGGGAGCAGTGTCGGCCTGGGTCGCATTGTCCGAGCGCTACGGCAAGCTGCCCTTCGCCACCCTTGCCGCAGCCGCCATCGGCTATGCGCGGGACGGTTATCAGGTCACACCGATCATTGCCGAACTGTGGCGGCGCGGCGCCGGGCTGCTGAAGGATCAACCGGGCTTTGCCGAGTGCTTCCTGCAAGGCGGCAAAGCGCCAAAGGCCGGCGAGAAAGTCACGCTGAAGGATCACGCGAAAACCCTGGAGCTAATTGCTCAGACCAAGGGCGAAGCGTTCTATCGCGGCGAACTGGCTCAGGCGATGATCACTCACGCTAACGCCAATGGCAGCGTCATGAGCCTTGAGGATCTGGCGAACCACCGGGTGGACTGGATCGACACCTTGTCGGTGCCGTACGCCGGCGCCGTGGTTCACGAACTGCCGCCGAACGGCCAGGGCATCGCCACGCTGGCGGGCCTTGGAATAATGGAAGCGCTGGGCGTGGGTGAGCAGCCGGTGGACAGCGTCGAGACCGTGCACCCTGTGCTGGAAGCGATGAAACTGGCGCTGGCCGACCTCAACCAGCACGTCACCGACAACGATCACATGCGCGTCGCCGCTGAACACATGCTCGACCCAGCCTACCTTCGCGACCGCGCGGCATTGGTCGGCGAACAGGCGCAAGACCCGCTGCATGGCGCGCCCAAGGCCGGCGGCACGGTGTACCTGTCGGCGGCGGACGAGAGCGGCATGATGGTCTCGTTCATCCAGTCGAACTACATGGGTTTCGGTTCCGGTGTGGTGGTGCCGGGCACGGGCATCAGCCTGCAGAATCGCGGTGCGGGTTTTACCCTGGACCCTAATCACGTCAACACCGTGGCACCGAGCAAGCGGCCGTTTCACACCATCATTCCGGGCTTCGTGATGAACGCCGACGGCACGCCGTTGATGTCCTTCGGCCTGATGGGCGGGCCGATGCAAGCCCAGGGGCATTTGCAGATGATGCTGCGGATTCTTCGCTACAAGCAGAACCCGCAGGCCGCTGCTGATGCGCCGCGCTGGCGCATCGAATCCGGCCTCAAGGTCGCGGTTGAGCGCTCGTTTGATCCGAAGGTGATTGAAGCGCTGCGCGCCAAGGGTCATGACGTGGAGGTTGAAGACCCGAGCGGCGTGTTTGCGTTTGGCGGCGCGCAGATCATCCAGCGCACGGCCCATGGGTATGTGGGCGGGACCGATCCGAGGAAAGATGGGTTGGTGGCGGCTTATTGATCTGACAGGGATTTGGTGGAGGCCCCTTCCCGGCTGAAGCCGGTCCCACTCGATCCTACGGCTGACGCAAAACCTGTGGGAGCGAGCTTGCTCGCGAAGGGGCAGGAACGTCCGCAAGATCTTCAGCGGCTGAAATGCCGTCTTCGTGAGCAAGCTCACTCCCACAGGGATCGAGTCAGCTGAGAGATTGCGGCGTGTCAGACAACTGACAGGTCACTGACAGACCTGATTTTGCGGGCAAGGTAGGGCGCCACTCCGATCGCTCCTACAGGGATTTCATTAGACCCATGCCCTTCTTCAGCCAGACACCACCGCAACAATCCCCACCAGACTCAACACCATCACCGTACAACCCAGCACCGCCACCTCACGCAACGGTGGTGGGATGCGCTCTTGGGTCATCCCTCGGGCGCTTTTGCGGTAGCGGGCGTTGAGGCCGATCTGGATCAGGATGCCCGCCATCAGCGAAAGGATGACGGGCAGCAGGGCCACCCACCCAAACGGCGGAATCCAGCGCAGGAACAACAGGCACACGCCGATCAACGTCAGCAGCGTGCGGCGCCAGGCCAGCAGTGTGCGTTCGGGTTGCAGGCCGGGATCGTCGTGGCGCACGGGCGTCGACGATACGGCATGTCCGCGCCGGTTCACGCCGCGCCGTAAATCAGAAAGACGATCAGCCCCGCCGCCACCAGTGCGCCGCCCAACGACAGAATCGGCACCAGCACTGGCAACGGCAGCGGCTTGCGTTGACGCATCGCCCGCTCGACTTTCAGCCAGCGCACGCAGGCACTGGCGCTCACCAACAAGGCCAGCACCAGCAACGACAGGGCCACGGCCCGACGCAGACCGGGGCTGAACACGTCGCTGGTGAAGGCTTCGACCGCGATGCCACCGGCGAGAAACGCCAATGCCGTGCGGATCCAGGCGAGAAAGGTGCGTTCGTTGGCGAGGGTGAAGCGCGGGTCAGGCTCGCAGCCGCCACCGAGCAGCGAAGCCGAGAGCCGATCACGCTCCGGCGGCGTGACAGGGGCATGGGCGGGAGGGATGACGTTGCCGGGCTCGGAGGAATTCATGTCGCACCGTGGTCGGGTAGATGCGACGGATCATACCGGTCATGCCCGGGAAAGGCCCGTGTCCACAGCGACATGGGGGTGTCTGTTGGCGCAGCGCGGGGTTTCTCAAATAGGGCCATGTCACCGATATTCGTGGCGATGACGAGCGTGTGGGAGTGAGCTTGCTCACGAAGAGGCCGGTACAGCCGTTGCATCTTCTGTGACTGGAACGCCGCTTTCGTGAGCAAGCTCACTCCCACAGGATGGTGGGCTGACTCAATATTTAGGCCAGTTCGGAGGACTTGTGGGAGTGAGCTTGCTCACGAAGGGGCCAGTACATCCGCTAAATTTTCAGCGGTTGAAACGCAGTCTTCGCGAGCAAGCTCGACTCCCACGGGATAGTGGGCTGCCTCGATATTTCGGCCAGTTCGGAGGACCTGTGGGAGTGACCGGGGTGGCGCTCCACCTTGCTCGCGAAGGGGCCGGGACATTCAGCCACTTTCTCTGATGGCTGAAAGTCAGTCTTCATGAGCAAGCTCACTCCCACAGGGTCTATGTTTGCTGCGCCACCGTGCAGCATCCGTGAGACGGAGTGACCAACATTTAAATCATCTGTTGGCAGCCAGCTCCATCCACACTGCGCCATCGGGATACTGATACCGCTCCAGCGTTTCGGCGTGCATTTCGATGCTGTACCCCGGCCGCTGCGGCGGCATGTAGCGGCCGCGGCGGATGACCACCGGATCAAGGAAATGCTCGTGCAGGTGATCGACGTACTCCAGCACGCGTTTGTCCAGGGAGCCCGATACGGCGATGTAATCGAACAGCGAGATGTTCTGCACGTATTCGCACAACCCGACGCCGCCGCCGTGGGGGCATACCGGGATGTCGAATTTGGCCGCCATCAGCAGCACGATCAGCACTTCGTTCAGCCCGCCCAGCCGGGCCGCGTCGAGCTGGCAGAAATCCAGAGCGCCGGCCTGGAACATCTGTTTGAACATCACCCGGTTGTGGCAATGCTCGCCGGTCGCCACGCCAATCGGCGCGATGCGCTGACGGATCGTCGCGTGGCCGAGGATGTCATCGGGGTGGGTCGGCTCTTCGATCCACCAAGGCTCGAACGCCGCCAGCCGGCGCATGTTGCTGATCGATTGCTCGACGCTCCAGACCTGATTGGCGTCCATCATCAGCGTGCGCTCCCAGCCCAGTTCGTCCCGCAGGATCGCGGCGCGGCGCATGTCTTCTTCGATGTCCGAGCCGATCTTCTGCTTGATGTGGGTCCAGCCCTCGGCCACGGCTTCGCGGGCGAGACGGCGCATCTTCTCTTCCGAATAACCCAGCCAGCCCGGCGCGGTGGTGTAGCCGGGATAGCCCTCCTCCCGCATCTGCGCCTCGCGCTTCGCTTTGCCCGGCACTTGCCGACGGAGCAAGGCGATGGCTTCTTCCGGGGTGATGGCGTCGGTGACGTAGCTGAAGTCCAGGCACTTAACCAGCTGCTCGGGGGTCATGTCGGCCAGCAGCTTCCAGACCGGCTTGCCCTCGGCCTTGGCCCACAGGTCCCACACCGCATTGACCAGCGCGGCGGTGGCCAGATGGATCACGCCTTTTTCCGGCCCCAGCCAGCGCAACTGGCTGTCGCCTGCGGTGATGCTGTGCCAGAAGGCGCCCATGTCCGCAGTGATCGATTCCAGGCTCAGCCCCACCACGCAGGGCGCCAGGGAGTGAATCGCTGCCGCGCAGATTTCGTTGCCACGGCCGATGGTGAACGTCAGGCCATGGCCCTCCAGCCCGTCGGACGAATCGGTGTGCAGCACGACATAGGCGGCGGAATAGTCCGGCGCGCTGTTCATCGCGTCGGAGCCGTCGAGGGACAGGGAGGTGGGGAAGCGGATGTCGCGGACGGAAATGGAGGTGATCTGCATAGTGGGCTCTTATTGTTTGTGGCAACGCATACCTGTAGGAGTGACCGGGGTGGCGTTCCACCTGCTCGCGATTGCAGCGTGCCAGTCAACGCTTCAGTACCTGATCAATCGCCATCGCGAGCAAGCTCACTCCTACAGTCATAGCCAACTGTAGGCCAGTGCGCGATACAGGCATAATCGCCAAATCCTAATCACCGATATCAAATCCGATATGTCAGACACGTCACCCTCCGCCGGTCTGCCTGGCACCTTCCCGATGCTGAAAATCTCCAGCCGGCAGATCGCATTGCTCAACGCGTTGGGCGAACTGGGCAATCTGCGCAAGGCCGCCGCTGCCATTCACACCACCCAGCCCGCCGCCAGCCTGTTGTTGCAACAGCTGGAAGAACGCCTCGGCGTGCAGCTGTTCGAGCGCTTGCCGCGCGGCATGCAGCCGACGCTGTTCGGCGAGGTGATGATTCGCTACGCCCAGGGCGCGCTGCATGAATTCGAATACGCCGAAGCGCAGCTGGCCGAGCTGGCACGAGGGGCGACGGGGATGGTGCGCATCGGCACGGTCATGGGCCCGGTCCCGACGCTGCTGACCCGCGGCGTGCTGGCGTTCAAGACCGCGCACCCGAAAGTGCGCATCGCCCTGGAAGTCGGCACCAGCGATGAGCTGCTGCCCGCACTGATTCGTGGCGATTTCGATGTGGTGCTGGGTCGGCTGCCCGATCAGCTCGACGGCCAGAGCCTCGACATTCAGCTGTTCGAACAGGGCGAACGCATGCGCATCATCGCCCGGCCGGGGCACCCGCTGGTCGACCACAGCGGCATGACCCTGACGGAGCTGGCGCCACTGACCTGGATCCTCCACCCCATCGGCAGCCCCATGCGGCGCCAGGTTGAAAATGCGTTGCAGGCGGCGCAATTGATTGAGCCGCTGGACATCATCGAAACCCGTTCGATTCTGGCCACCACCTCGATGCTCGAATCCTCGGACATGATCGCCGTGGTGCCCAATGACGTCGCCGAGCATTACGCACGTTACGGCATGATCGCCATCCTGCCGGTCGAGCTGCCGCTGAGCATGGTCAATCTTGGGCTGATGACGTCGAAAGCCCGACCGACGTCGGCAGCGGTGAAGGCACTGCTGACATTTCTAAAGTCTCCGATAGCGGCATGAATCGATAACCCTGCGTTATCGCGTAATCGAAACCTTTCATTGGGAAATTACCCGCTGGCTTCATAGAGTGGCTGAAAATCGGCCAACAACGTCCGCGCTTATGAAGCGGCGTCGTGCACGTCGTGATAACAATAACCGGCCAGCCACGGTGCGCTTCCCAGGGGGAGCCGTCGCCTCGCACTGCTGACGCAGGCCGCCACCGTCATGAGAGGCCGCATGGAACTCATTGCCAAAACCGCCGCGTTCGACAGCAGCGCGCTGTTCATCCGCCTGAACCCCCTCGATAACGTGCTGATCGCTCGCCAAGCGCTGAACGAAGGCACGCACCTGGACGAAGAAAACGTCACGGTCTCGCAGCCGATTCCTTCCGGGCACAAGGTCGCGGCGGTCCGGCTCGAGCAGGGTCAGCCGCTGCGGCGTTACGGCCAGATCATCGGCTTCGCTTCACAGCCCATCGACGCCGGGCAGCACGTGCATGTGCACAACGTCGAGATGGGTGACTTCTCCCGTGACTACGCCTTTGGCGCCGACGCCCACGAGACGCCGAAAACCGAGGCGTTCTTTCAAGGCATCGTGCGCGCCGACGGACGCGTGGCGACGCGTAACTACATCGGCATTCTCACCTCGGTGAACTGCTCGGCCACCGTGGCCCGTGCCATCGCCGACCGTTTCCGTCGCGACATTTTCCCGGAAGCCCTCGCGGACTACCCCAACATAGACGGCGTGGTCGCGCTGACCCACGGCTCCGGTTGCGCCATCGATTCCAAAGGCGAGGCCATCGACCTGCTGCGTCGCACCCTCGCGGGCTACGCCGTGCACCCGAACTTTGCGGCGGTGCTGGTGGTGGGCCTGGGCTGCGAGACCAATCAGATTCAGGACATGCTCGACAGCCAGGGCCTGAAAGCCAGTGACCAACTGCGCGCATTCACCATTCAGGGTACCGGCGGCACGTCGAAGACCATCGCCAGCGGCATCGCCCAGGTGCAATCGCTGCTGCCCCAGGCCAACCGGATCACCCGGGAAACCGTCAGCGCTCGGCACTTGATCGTCGGTCTGCAATGTGGCGGCTCCGACGGCTATTCCGGCATCACCGCCAACCCGGCGCTGGGCAATGCGGTGGACCGGCTGGTGGCGGCGGGCGGTACGGCGATTCTGTCGGAGACCCCGGAAATCTATGGCGCCGAGCACTTGCTGACGCGGCGGGCGGCCAGTCAGGCCATCGGCGAGAAGCTCGTCCAGCGGATTCACTGGTGGGAGGATTACTGCCAGCGCATGAACGCCGAGCTGAACAACAACCCCTCCGCCGGCAACAAGGCGGGCGGGCTGACGACCATTCTGGAAAAATCCTTGGGCGCCGTGGCCAAGGCCGGCTCGACCAACCTGATGGGCGTGTATGAATACGCCGAAGCCGTTCGCGCCCAAGGCTTGGTGTTCATGGACACCCCCGGCTACGACCCGGTCTCTGCCACGGGGCAAGTGGCCGGCGGCGCTAATCTGATCGCGTTCACCACCGGTCGCGGTTCGGCGTACGGTTGCGCGCCGACGCCGTCGATCAAGCTGGCGACTAATAACCGCGTGTTCGAATTTCAGCAGGAGGACATGGACGTCAATTGTGGCGGCATCGCCGACGGCACCACGACGATTGAAGAACGCGGCGCGTATGTGTTCCAGATGATGCTGGACATCGCCTCCGGCGCCCGCAGCAAAAGCGAGCAGCACGGTTATGGGCAAAACGAGTTTGTTCCGTGGCACATCGGTGCGGTGACCTGAGGTCTGTCGAGCAATCGACGCTCTTCGTGGGACCGGTTTTAGCCGGGAAGCTTTTCAAACGTCACACCGCAATATGGATGGTGCCCACACCGGCCGCTTCCCGGCTGAAGCCGGTCCCACAGGGAAATGCGTTCGCCTGCTGGACTGCGTTCGCCTGGTAGGACCGGCTTTAGCCGGGAAGCTTTCAAGCCTTACAACAATAAAAAAGGTGCGCAATGAAATCCCTCAAGACCTACCAGACGATCACCATCGTCTTTCTGATGCTGTTCGGCGTGGTCAATTATCTGGACCGCAGCGCACTGTCCATCGCCAACACGACGATTCAGAAAGACATGCTCATCAGCCCGTCAGAGATGGGCATTCTGTTGTCGGCGTTTTCGCTGGCCTATGCCTTCGCGCAGTTGCCGATGGGCATGATCATCGACAAGCTCGGCAGCAAGATCGCATTGGGTGGCGCGCTGATGGTGTGGTCCATCGCGCAGACGGCGTCGGGCTTCGTCAACAGCTTCAGCGGCTTCTTCGCCCTGCGCGTTTTGCTGGGGATTGGCGAAGCACCGATGTTTCCGTCAGCCGCCAAAACCCTCAACGAGTGGTTCGAAGAGCACGAGCGCGGCACGCCGACGGGCATCGTCTGGTCGGCCACCTGCATCGGCCCGTGCCTGGCGCCGCCGCTGCTGACGCTGTTCATGGTCAACTTCAGCTGGCGCGGGATGTTCATCATCACCGGCGTGCTCGGCATCGTGCTGTCGCTGTGCTGGCTGATGTTCTACAAAAGCCGTGCGCAGTACCTGAAGGAGCTGGCAGCCGAGGGACGCGAACCGACCGTTCAGGTGGTTCAGGCCGACGCCGGGCCGAAGGCTTCGTTCTTCGCCGGCTGGCTCGACCTGTTCAAGCACCGCAGCACCTGGGGCACGTTCCTCGGTTTCATGGGCGTGATCTACATGCTCTGGCTGCACCTGACCTGGTTGCCCGGCTACTTCCAGCGCGAACACGGCCTCGACCCCTATCAAACCGCCTGGGTGGTGTCGTTCGCCTACGTGTTCGGCGCGATCGGCACCATCGCCGCCGGACGCATCTGCGATCGGCTGGTCAAGCGCGGCGTCGGCGTGCTCAACAGCCGCAAATACACGGTCATTGGCGGGCTGGTGTTTGCCGCCGTGTTCACCCTGCCGCTGACGTTCGTCACCGGCCTGAGCGGTTGCGTCGCCCTGCTCTGCCTGGCGCTGTTCGGCATCAACCTGTCCAGCGCCACGGCGTGGATGGTGGTCAATACCGTGGTCGACACCAAACGCGTGGCGTCCCTGGGGTCGATCCAGAATTTCGGCGGCTACATCGCCGGCTCCATCGCGCCGATCGTCACCGGGTTCAGCGTGCAATATTCCGGCACCTTCGCCACCGCCTTCGCGGTCAGCGCCATCGTCGCGTTGCTCTCAGCGGTCGCCTACTTCGTGCTGCTCAAGGCACCGATCCCCGAACACACCACCACGGCGCAGAAGGACTGGCAGGCGAATCTGGATGAGGTGCAAGGGCGTCGGGTTTGATTGATAACCTGCAACGTATTGCTGGGAACGCACGCGGCCCCAAGAACGCAGTTATAGCCCGGTGAACGCGATCCCTGTAGGAGTGAGCTTGCTCGCGAAGACGGCATTCCACCCGCTGAACATTTAGCGGATGTACTGGCCCCTTCGCGAGCAAGCTCGCTCCCACATGCCAACCTCAGCCAAACTCGCACACGGCCCTATAACCACGTCACGCCCACACCGCAGCACATCTCCCGCAGATGATTTATACGCCATAAATTTCCCTTCAAAATCCCGCACTTGTCCTACGCTGTGAGTCAGACGGGTCGCTGTTGCGATGCTGCGTGTCCGAACGAGAGGATTGTTCGTCACAGTGGCGGGTCTGAAATCGTGGCAGTCAGCGAGGGTGGGGTTTGAGACAGGTAGAAGGATCGGAGTTCGGCGTCAGAAACCGACGACTCAAACGCATGCCGGTGTTGTGGCTGGCGGGGCTGTTTACCTTGTTGGTGTGCATCTCCATCACCAGCATCACCGTCTGGCAGTTACGCCAGACGCGCATGCACGAGCTGGAAATCGCCAATACCAACGTCGCCAACCTTTCGCGCTCAATGGCGCAGCACGCCGATGACGCCTTCGACCAGGCCCACATCGCCGTGTCGTCGGTGGTCGAACGGCTTTCCTTCGATGGCTTCGGCGCCGCCAGTGGTTCGCGCATGCACGACTATCTGCGCGCCACCGCCGCCAGCGTCGAGCAGATCCAGGGCCTGTTCATCTACGACAAGGACGGCAACTGGGCGGCCACCTCTCTCAACCACATGCCGGCCAACGCCAACAACGCGGACCGAGAATATTTCCGCTTTCACCAATCCATCGACAGCACCCTCCCCCACATCGGGGCGGCCATCCAGAGCCGTTCCACCGGCGACTGGATCATCCCGGTGTCGCGACGGGTGAACGATGAGATGGGCAACTTCGCCGGTGTGGTGCTGGCCACCGTCGAGCTGAACTACTTCGAACGGTTCTTCGAGCGCTTCGACATCGGCAAGCATGGTGTCATCACCCTGGCAATGGCCGACGGGACCTTGTTGGCGCGACGCCCGCTTCTCGAAAACGTACGCGGTACGTCCATCGCCGACGGCGAATTGTTCCGTCTTCACGTCAGGGAACACTACGAAGGCACGGCGAACGTCGTGTCGATGCTTGACCACGAACAGCGCTTGTATGGCTACAAGAAACTGGACCGCTACCCGATGGTGGTGCTCGCCGGCCTGTCCCAGCGCGAAGTGCTCGACGAGTGGCGGCAATACGCATGGCGCTCGCTGGCGATCATCATCTGCGTAGTGGTCGCCAACCTGCTGTTTGGCGTCTTGCTGTTCCAGCAGATCCGTTTCGGCCTCAACGCCGAATCACAGCTGCGCATCGCCAGCCACTCGCTGGAAAAACTCGCGCTGCAGGACAGCCTCACCGGCCTGGCCAATCGTCGGCATTTTCAGGAGATCCTCAGCCTGGAATTTCGCAACGGTGAGCCCAACCTGCATCCGCTGAGCCTGATCATGATCGACATCGATTTTTTCAAGAGCTACAACGACAACTACGGCCACGTCGCCGGCGACAAATGCATCGTCGCCGTGGCCGAGTGCATTCGCAGCAACCTCAACCGTACCGGCGACCTCGCGGTGCGCTATGGCGGGGAAGAGATGGCCGTGTTCCTGCCCTACAGCGACGTGCACGGCGCGGTGAGCCTGGCGGAAAAGATCCGGTTGGCCGTGCTCACCCGAGCCCTCGAACATCAGGGCAATCCGATCGGCATCGTCAGCATCAGCCTGGGGGTTTATGGCTGTAAAGCGCAGGAATGCCAGACCATGGAAGACTTCGTCAAACGCGCGGATGCCGCGCTGTATGCCGCCAAGCACCAGGGCCGCAATCGTACCGTGGCCTGGCAGGAATCGACGGTGCTCAGTGCGCTGCCCGCGCCGTAATGATCTGCGCCACCTGGCCACGAAACAGCTCAAGCCGGTCAGCGGGCGCGTCGTGTTCGACCACCAGCGCGCCGACTTCCTCGCACTGCGCGACCTGATAGTGCGCGATGCTGGAGAGCTTCTCGTTGATCACCGCCACCGCCACCTGACCGCTGCGCGCCACCACGGCGCGCTTGAACTCGGCGACGTCCATGTCGAACGCGGTTACGCCCTTCAGCGCATCCAGCGCACAGGCGCCGAGAAAGCACAGATCGAAGTTGAAGTGGGCGAGTTGCTGAATCGTGGTGAAGCCGTAGGTGCTGCCCGCAACGGGACTCAGGCGTCCGCCGAGCAGAATCACTTCCACCGACGGCAGCTTCATCAGCTCGACGGCGATCAGCGGCGCGTTGGTGGTGACGGTCAACGGCATGTGCGGATCAAGGGCTTTGGCGATCGCCAGATTGGTCGAGCCGCCGTCGATAAACACGTGCTGCCCGGCGCTGATCAATCCCGCCGCCGCGATACCCAACTGACGCTTGCGCCCGGGCTCATGCTCGACACGCGCAGCGATCGGCCCGTCCGACGCCAGAGAAATCGCCCCGCCGTACACGCGTTTGCACAGGCCGGCGGACGCCAACGCGCCGAGATCGCGGCGAATGGAATGCTCGGACACATTGAACTCGGCCGCCAGCTCCGCCGCTATCACCCGACCGTGCACGGCCAGACGCTCGGAGATCAACCGCTGACGCTCGCCGGGGAATGCTTCGGGGTTGGCAGACATAAGGCCTCGATAAAGAGCTGAATCGATCAGAAACGAGCAGGATCATGGGGCGCACTCTGGCGCCCTGTCAAACCACAGGCTGGACATGTCCTGACACGCTAAGCGACTTGCAGAAAAACACGTTTGGGTGGGATTCAGCCTGCAGGCGATGTACCGCCATGCCGGTTTCTTCGTAGCCCTGTCGAGGGTAAAACTGCAAGGCACGGGTGTTCCTCGCCCAAACCGTCACCCATATCTTTGAAGCGCCCCTGGCCGCTGCTTCACGTTCCGCGCTGCGGAGCAACTGCCACCCTATCCCATGCCCGGCAAATCGCTCCTGCACATAAAGGCGCTTGAGCTCGGCCGCATGCTGGTCGCTAACCAGAGGGTGACCCGTTTGCAGACAGATCTGCGTAAAGCCGACCAGATGCTCATCGACTTCCGCGAGCAGGAATATGGAGTCAGGCCGCTCGATAATCGAAGAAATGGTTTCGGGCGCGAACGACTCTAGCGCTTCCCGAGCGATGGCGTCACGCACGCCCTCGGTCGCATAGGTATCCATGAACACCTGCATACCCAACACCGCAATCGTGAGCACATCCGATTGCGTGGCAGGGCGCAGGGTAAAATCGAGTGTGTCGCTATTGGCCATGTTCGCCGCTTCCCTGACTGCGATTGTTGATCACTGCATCAACGAATAAACCAGCGCCGAGATCGAGATCAACCCTATCACCACCACAAACACATTCGACAGTTTTCCCGCATAGCGACGCATGGCGGGCACTTTGCGCACGGCGTACATCGGCATGAGGAACAGCAGCGCCGCAATCACCGGGCCGCCGAGGGTTTCGATCATCCCGAGAATGCTTGGGTTGAGGGTTGCCACCAGCCAGCAGACCACCAGCATGAAGCCTGCGGTCAGCCGATCGAGCGTACGTGGCGAAGGACGGCGGCCGGTCTTTATCACCAGACCTTTGAGGCCTTCGCTGGCGCCGATGTAGTGGCCCAGGAACGACTTGGTGATCGCGACGAATGCAATCAGCGGCGCCGCGAACGCGATGGTCGGGTTGCTGAAATGATTGGCCAGATAGGACAGGATCGACAGGTTCTGCGCCTTGGCTTCCGCCAGTTGCTCCGGCGCCAGGGTCAGCACGCAGCTGAAGACAAAGAACAGCACCATGACCACCATCAGCAGATGGGCACGGGCCAGGATCTGCGCGCTACGGGGTTCGGCCTGCTCGCCGTACTGGCGCTTCTGGTCGACGGCAAAGGCCGAAATGATGGGTGAGTGGTTGAACGAGAACACCATCACCGGAATCGCCAGCCATAGCGTGTGCAGCAGCGCCGAAGGTGCCGGAAGGCTGCTTGCCGTGGTGAGAATGCCGCCGTTCCAGTGGGGAATCAGGAACACCGCGAGGAACAGCAACGCCACGATAAACGGGTACACCATCAGGCTCATGGCCTTGACGATGATCTGCTCACCGCAACGTACTACCGCCAGCAGGCCAAGGATCAGCACGAACGCCAGCAGCGCTCGCGGCGGCGGCTGCACGTGCAGTTGGTGCTCCATGAAACTGCCAACCGTGTTGGTCAGCGCCACGCTGTAGATCAGCAGGATCGGAAACACGGCGAAGAAATACAGCAGCGTGATCAGGGCACCGGCTTTCTTGCCGAAATGCTGCTCGACCACCTCGGTGATGTCCGCGCCATCGCGGCCCGAGAGCACGAACCGGGTCAGCCCGCGGTGCGCATAGAAGGTCATCGGGAAGGCCAGCAGGGCCAGAATCACCAGCGGCCAGAACCCGCCGATACCCGCGTTGATCGGCAGAAACAACGTGCCCGCGCCGATGGCGGTGCCGAACAGTCCGAGCATCCAGGTGGTGTCGTTGCGGTTCCAGGTAGTCACGCTCGCGGGTGCGGCGTCGACGGTGTGTTCGACGCTGTTGGCCTGATCATTCATCCGGTCGATTCTCCGTTGCCGGTGATAGCTACATGGTCAAAAGCGCGTCGAAAAACGTGGCAGTCGGCGCCCCTGACCGGTTCTCTACAGGGAAAGGGGCGCGATTGTCCGGGATTAGAGAGCAGAATCAAAGGCTTGTCGGACCAAAAGCCTGCGGGGCCGGATGATGGAAGTTACAAACCGGCTTAACTTCCTGCACAAATCAGCAACGCTTCTTACTTAACAAACCAGACAATTCCCACACCGAAAACGGACGAATTAGTGTGCGAAACGTATTGTAAATCCATGGGAGTACAACTTCCGTTAACCCTCCATTAGGCTCTCGACCCACATTCAACCGCCCATGGAAGGTAACGCATGCTCAAGACTTTTGCCGTCATCACGTTTCTCACTGCAAGCACTTACGCGAGTGCAAACAACGCTCCCGCACAATGCGCAACACTTGATCAGCAACAAGCGAAAATCCTGTTCGACCGCTGGAACAACGCACTGCAGACTGGCGATTCCGGAAAGGTCGCCGCGAACTACACGCCAGACGCCGTGCTGTTGCCGACCCTCTCCAACCAGCCCAGAACAGATCTTGCCGGCAAAGTCGATTACTTCAATCACTTCCTTAAAAACAAACCGGTCGGCGCCCTCGACAGCAGCACTGTTATTACAAGTTGCAACAGTGCAATCGATACCGGCCTTTACACGTTTCGTTTCAGCGACGATTCAGAAGTCCAGGCGCGTTACACCTTTACTTACGCACTTGTGAATAACCAATGGCTGATTACCTCCCACCACTCTTCGGCCATGCCGGAGTAGCGAACATTCAGCAAACCCTCGGCCTGACGTCCAACGTCGGCCGACTCCACTTTCAGACCCTTCCCACACGTCACTCGCCTGCGACATCCCGCCGCAACGGCATGCTCAGCTCCACCCGCAAACCGTCATGACGGCTGTCAAAGCGCAGCGAGCACGCGCAACGCTGAACAATGGCCTGAACAATCGCCAATCCCAGGCCGGCGCCGGGGCTCTTGCCGTTGCGCCAGAAGCGCTGGGTGAGCTTGTCCAGGTCCGGCTCGGGAATGCCGGGGCCGTGATCGCGAACGCGGAAATGGGCCTGCCCGTCGAAGGTTTCGACACTCAGTTCCACCTTCGCAGCGGCCTGGCTGTGGCGCAGGGCGTTGTCCAGCAGATTGCGCAACGCGGCCACCGCCAGTGCCGCCGGCATCTGCACGGCGGCGCGGGACAACTGCGAGGGCAGGATCAGTTCGATGCGCTGTTCGTCGCCGTGACTGGCATCGTGAATGGCCAAACGCGCGACCTGCTCGGCATCGCACTGCACGCCGTCGTCAAACGACAGGCTGCCCTCGACCCGCGCCAACAGCAGCAGCTGTTCGAGGGTGTGGTGCATCCGGTCGGCGCCCTCCTCCGCATGAGCCAGCGCCGTGTCGCGCTTCTGGCCGTCGGTCATGCGTGCCACCTGCAGATGGGTCTTGATGGCCGTGAGCGGGCTGCGCAGTTCATGGGCAGCGTCCCCGGTCAGCCGCCGCTCGCGCTCCAAGGTCTGGGCGATGCGCTGAAACAGCTGATTCTGGCTGACCAGCAGTGGCTGCAACTCACTGGGCAGGTTCGGCACGTCCAGCGGTTCGACCGAGTCGGCGCTATGGCGATTCAAGGCGTCGCGCATGCGGTTGAGCGGCGCCAGCCCCCGGCCGATGCCGAACCAGACCAGCGCCAGACTGCCGAACAGCGCGACCAGCACCGGCACCGACGCCGCCAGGAGCACCGAATGCCCCAGCACGTCGCGCTCGATCTGCCGGTCGGCGGTGGTCACCCGCACGTTGTCATGCATCATCGTGTACACGCGCCAGTGGTCGCCGTTGATCATCTGGTCATGGAAGCCGCTGGCGTCGGCCTTCAGCGGTTCACTCGGCGAGCTGTCGGTGCGCGCCAGGACCTGCCCGCGCAGGGAACTCAGCTGACACGCCATGCCACTGGGCAGCGCCGGGTCGTCGGCCCGCAGCGAGCGGGTTTCACTGCCGGTGGGCATCTGCATCTGTTCGAGCAGCCCGGCCACCATGCGCGCCGAGGCCTCAAGGCGTTGATCGAGGGATTGCATCATCTGCGTGCGCAAGTCCCTCAGCATCCACGCTGCGGCCAGCACCCAGATCAGAATGAACGCCGAGCCCAGGATCAGACTCAGCCGCGTGCGCAGGCTCATCATGGCGCTGACTCCGAATCAAGGCCGGCCGGGCCGAGGCGATAGCCCAGACCGCGGACGGTTTCGATGATCCGGCCGCCCAGTTTGCGCCGCAGGTGGTGAATGTGAACGTTAAGGGCGTTGCTCTCGACTTCGTCGCCGAAGCCGTACACGCAGTCCTTTAACTGTTCGCCAGAAAGCACGCGGCCACTGTTGTTGAGTAACGCTTGCAGCAAGGCCTGTTCACGACGGGAGAGATCAACCGGCTGACCGGCAAGGCGGGTTTCGCGGCTGCTCGGGTTGTAGCTGAGCACGCCGTGTTCGATCACGTTGACGCTGCGCCCGGCCATGCGGCGCACCAGGGTGTGCAGGCGCGCGCTGAGTTCACGCAGGTCGAAGGGCTTGAGCAGGTAATCGTCCGCCCCGGCCTGCAAGCCGTCGACGCGGTCGGTCACGGTGTCGCGAGCGGTGAGAATCAGCACCGGGATTTCGACCCCCTGCTGGCGCAACTGCCGCAACAGCTTCAGGCCATCTTCATCGGGCAGGCCGAGGTCGAGAATCATCACGTCGAAATGTGCGGCCGACAGCATCGCCCGCGCGGACGAGGCCGTGGCCACGCGATCCACCGTCAGGCCCTGGGCGTCGAGGCCCGCGACGATGCCGCTGGCAATCAGGTCGTCGTCTTCACAAAGCAGTACGTGCATGGTCGGCCCCGAAAAAAAGGCGATTGAAGCGCAGAGGGATTAACGGCGGATTATGCACCAGCCGCCGCAGACACGACGCGCCCCGTAGAGTTAATCGACTGTTAATCGCCACTGCTCAGCATCGGGCAACCGAGCACGCGCTGCACACACTCATCCCGCAGCATCAGCGCATGTCTGCCTCCTCTCTGCAAGGACCACCCCATGAACTTCATGCGCCCTGCGCTTATCGCCATCGCCGTTTCGCTCAGCCTGCCAGGCGCGCTGGTTCACGCCGAAGATCTCCCCGCCCCGATCAAGGCGCTCGAAGCCAAGGGCGCAACCATCAAAGGCAGCTTCGACGCACCGGGCGGGCTGAAGGGTTATGCCGCCGAGTATCAGAATCAAGGCATGGCGCTGTACCTGACCCCTGACGGCACGCACGTGCTGGCCGGCAATCTGTTCGATGAAAAGGGCGAGGACCTGAGCACCGCGCCCCTGCAGAAGCTGGTCTATGGGCCGATGGCCGAGGCGATGTGGGGCCGCATGGAAAACAGCACCTGGATCGCCGACGGCGCCAAGACTGCGCCGAAAGTCATCTACCTGTTCAGCGACGCCAACTGCCCGTATTGCAACCTGTTCTGGGAGCAGGCGCGGCCCTGGGTGAAGTCCGGCAAGGTGCAATTGCGCCACATCATGGTCGGCGTGATTCGCGAAGACAGCGCCGCCAAAGCCGCGAGCCTGCTGGCCAACGCGAACCCGGAAGTGGCCTTGCAGAACCACGAACAGGCGGGCAAAGCCAGCACGCTCAAGGCCATGCAGAACATTCCCAAAGAGATCCAGGCCAAACTCGACGCCAACATGAAACTGATGGAAGACATGGGCCTGTCCGCCACACCGTCGATCTTCTACAAGGACGAGGCCGGACACCTTCAGCAGCAACAAGGCGCGCCCCGGCCTGAGGCACTGGCGAAGATGATGGGTCCCAAATAGCTGCGCATGAGTGAGGCCGTCTGGCGTGGGGCCTTCTGACCGGTGGCGACACGCATGACAACGTGGGTACTGCGCCGGCGGGTCATCCGTGTAAAAATGTCGATCACCATTTCAAGAGCCACAGTCAGGAGGCTCGCTCCATGCGTTACGCCGAAGATCACAAAGCCCAGACCCACCAGCGCATCCTTCAGGAAGCCGCCGCACGCTTTCGCCGTGACGGCATCGGCGCCACCGGTTTGCAGCCTTTGATGAAGGCATTGGGCCTGACCCACGGTGGTTTTTATGCCCACTTCAAATCCAAGGATGATCTGGTCGAGAAATCCCTGCGCTGCGCCGTCGACCAGCTGCAGGCCTCACGCGCCGAGAAACTGGCCGAAGACAGCTCGACCCAGGCGTTCATCGACATGTACCTGTCGACCGCCCATCGCGATCACCCGGAAAAGGGCTGCCCTCTGCCGACCATGGCATCCGAGCTGGGCCAGCGCGGGCAACCGAGCGAGATTACCGACGAGTTGATCAACCGCATGCTCGCCACCCTCGAAGCAGGAATGCCAGCCGAGGGGCAAAGCAGCGACAAGAGCGTGATGGTCATGTCCGGGCTGGTGGGGGCGATGGTACTGGCGCGCAGCGCGAAAGATCCGGCGCTGGCCGAGCGGATTCTGGAAACCACCCGCGATCAGCTCAAGCAGCTGATCGAAGGCTGACGCTCACTTCCCTGCCCGTTCTTGGCAGGGAAGCGTCGCGCTTATTTCACTGATGCCTCTCAGGGATGCCAGCGACGAAACAGCACGCTGGCGTTCACACCCCCGAAGCCAAAACCGTTGGAGAGTGCGTATTCGATGTTCATCGGACGCGCCTTGCCATGGACGATGTCGATGCCTGCTGCCGCCTCGTCAGGGTTCTCCAGGTTGAGGGTCATCGGCGCGATCTGATCGCGGATCGCCAATGCCGTGAAGATCGCCTCGATCCCGCCTGCCGCGCCGAGCAAGTGCCCGGTAGCTGATTTGGTCGACGTCACGGCGACGCCATTCTGGTCGCCGAACACCGTTTTGATCGCGGCCATTTCACCCTTGTCGCCCACCGGGGTGGACGTGGCATGGGCGTTGACGTGCTGGACATCGGAGGGCTGAATGCCGGCCTGCCGAATCGCTGCCTGCATCGCCCGACGCGCACCACTGCCATCTTCAGGCCCGGCCGTCAGGTGATAGGCGTCCGCGCTGGTGCCGTAACCGACCAGTTCAACGATGGGCGTTGCACCGCGAGCGAGTGCGTGCTCCAGGGTTTCGATGACGATGATCCCTGCGCCCTCGCCCATGACGAAGCCGTCGCGGTCACGGTCGAAGGGCCGTGAGGCGCGTTCCGGTGTGTCATTGAAGCCATTGGAAAGCGCCCGCGCCGCAGCAAAACCACCCAGAGCAACGCGATCAATGCAGGCTTCGGCGCCACCGCAGATGGCCACGTCCGCTTCGCCGTTGCGGATCAGCCGCGCGGCATCGCCGATCGCCTGAACACCCGCCGCACACGCCGTCACCGGCGCGCCCAGCGGGCCTTTGAAACCGTGCTGGATCGACACATGCCCGGCCGCCAGATTCACCAGAAACGAAGGAATGGTGAACGGCGACAAGCGTCGCGGCCCACGGGTATCCGTAATGCGAACCGCCTCGGCGATGGCACCAAAACCACCTACGCCGGCGCCAATGATGGTCGCAGTACGCTCCCGCTCCTCTTCAGTCGATGGCGCCCAGCCTGCCTGTTTGACCGCCTGCTGCGCAGCGCCCAGGGCAAACAGGATGAAGCGGTCCATCTTCTTCTGCTCCTTGGGCGGCGCGGCGGCGTCAGCGTCGAAACCGGCTTCAGGGTCTTGCTCCAGGGTCGGCACCGGGCCGCCGACCTTGCCTGCCAGGTCAGCCACCGTCTGCTCAGGCAACTGCACAATGCCGGAGCGGCCTTCAAGCAATCGCTTCCATACCGCTTCGACGCCGGAGCCCAATGGCGTCACCAGCCCCATACCCGTCACTACGATGCGACGCTCGCTCATGGGTTCACCTTTTCCTCATTTTTGGCAGTCGCCGGCACCGTTAAGCGCCAGCCGTTTTATAACGTTGCGCCGCGTGCTGCAGCGACAGATTCGGGCCCAGCGCCAGGCGTGCCTGGGTGAAGGCCTGCCAGTCAGCGGCATCCGGCAACGATGGAATGGTGATCAGCTCTTTCTGATCGAACCCGGCCAGCGAAGCGTCGACCATTTCGTTGACGTCCATGACCATTTCCGGCGGGAAGGCGTTGATGTCCAGACCGGCGCGCTCCCAGATTTCAGTGCGAGTGGCGCCGGGCAGCACGGCTTGAACCTGCACGCCCTTTTCGCTCATCTCGGCAGCGAGCGACTGGGTCAGGCTCAACACATAAGCCTTGCTGGCGGCGTACACCGCGTTGAAGCGCTCCGGCAACAGTGGCACCACGGACGCAATATTGATGATCGCCCCGGTACCGCGCGCCGCAAAACCGGCGGCTGCGGCGGACGCCAGATGGGTCAGCGCAACGATGTTGAGTTGAATCAGGCGGTCCACTTCGCCCAGATCCGATTCGGCGAGGGGCGTGCTCAGCGCAACTCCGGCGTTGTTCACCAGCAGCGTGAGCGATGCGTCCGAGCGCAGACGCTGCTCAAGGACGCTGACATCGGCGGGCTGGGTCAAGTCGGCTTTGATCACCTCGACATTGATCGAATGTTTTGCGCGCAGATCCGTCGCCAGTGCTTCCAGTCGCGACTGGTCACGGGCCACCAGCAGCAGATCAAATCCGCGCTGCGCCAGGCGGTCCGCATAGGTGAAGCCAATGCCCGACGACGCGCCGGTGATGACAGCTTTGCCTTGAGTCTGAGTAGTCATGAACGTTCTCCGTGGGAAAGTGAGCGTAGCTGCGGAGGGATATTACGCCCGTAATTTAAAAAATAATATGTCGGTCGACATTTTTCTATGTTGGTGGGGAAACGGTGCACCTGGAGTCATGACGGGCATAAAAAAGGCCGATCAAAAGATCGGCCTTGAGCTCATGGGGTCTCAGTCAATTGCCAGCTTGTCGCGGTTCTTGTCCAGCAGCGCCTTGCCGATGCCCTTCACTTCGATCAACTCATCCACGGCTGTAAACCCGCCGTGTTCTTCGCGGTAAGCCACGATGGCATTGGCTTTGGCGGCGCCGATGCCGGACAGCTCTTTCTGAAGGGTTTCCGCACTCGCGGCGTTGAGATTAACCTTTGAGCCCTGCGCACCCGCTGGCGCGGAAATGGCAGGTTGGGTGGCGTCTGCCGGGGTGACGGCAGGGGTGGCAGAAGGCGCGGCAGTCACAGCGAGGGACGTACCCGCCAGCAGCGCGAAGATCAGGGAGGACAGATAAGAAGTACGCATGAGTCATGCTCCATGGGCATCGTAAGTGGAAGCAGCATTCCTGAGCTGCTTCCCAAACCTAGCCGATGGCGACAGACCGTCAACGCAGGGATCGGTGACCGGATATGTATCGACTCGCAGGCCCCGTACCGCCGGGCCTCGCGCCGGTTGCAGTGCCCCATGTCGCTGCGTAAGAAAAGATTTCCGGAACGCGAGCGTCTACGGTTCCCGGCGACGCTGCTGATGAATCCAGTCGACGATATCGCCCTCTGGCGCATAGCCAGCGACGGTGTCGCCGAGGATCTGCCGAACGCGGGTGTAATCGTCGTCGTCCAGTGCCTTGAGCAGCTGCGAGAGGCTCTGCTTGAAGACGTCCCATGACAGAAAGTCTTCCTGCGCGCTCATGATCATCGGGTGGCGAGTCGCCGCCACGTTGTTGCCGATCAACAGCTCCTCATAGAGTTTCTCGCCAGGGCGCAGCCCGGTGAACTCAATGGCAATGTCGCCTTGGGGATTGTGCTCCGAGCGGATGCTCAGGCCCGACAGGTGCACCATCTTCTCGGCCAGCTCGATGATGCGCACCGGCTCGCCCATGTCGAGCACGAACACGTCGCCGCCCTGCCCCATGGAGCCGGCCTGGATCACCAACTGCGCCGCTTCCGGGATGGTCATGAAGTAGCGGGTGATTTTCGGGTGCGTCACCGTCAGCGGGCCACCGGATTTGATCTGCTGATGGAACAGCGGAATCACCGAGCCGGATGAACCCAGCACGTTGCCGAACCGCACCATGATGAATCGCGTCTTGTTGACCTGATGCACATTGGAGCGGTCGCCGAACATGACCGGCGCGGTTTCCCGGCTCAGTGCCTGCAACGTCAGCTCGGCGAGGCGCTTGGTGCTGCCCATCACATTGGTCGGACGCACGGCCTTGTCGGTGGAAATCAGCACGAAGTTGGCCACGCCCGCCTGCAGCGCCGCTTGGGCCGCGTTTAGCGTACCAACCACGTTGTTGAGCACGCCTTCGGCGATATTGTGCTCGACCATCGGCACATGCTTGTAGGCCGCCGCGTGGTACACGGTGTTGACCTGCCAGGTCTTCATCACATCCAGCAGCTTGGCGTGATTGCGGATGGAGCCCAGGATCGGCAGCAGTTTGACCTTGAGCGACTCGCGGGCCACCCGCCGCTCCAGCTCGGTAAGAATCGTGTACAGGTTGAATTCGCTGTGATCGAGCAGCAACAGCGTGGTCGGCTTCAACAGCAGGATCTGCCGGCACAGCTCCGAGCCGATCGAGCCCCCTGCCCCGGTGACCAGTACGCACTGGTTCTTGATGCAGTGTTCGAGCAGTTCCTCTTGCGCAGGCACGGCGTCGCGCCCGAGCAGGTCAGCGATGTCGACTTCCTGAAGATCGTCCACCTTCACCCGGCCTGCCGCCAGATCAGAGAAATTCGGTACGCTGCGAACATGCAGCGGGAAGCCTTCCAGGAAGCCGAGGATTTCCCGGCGACGGGCTCGTGCCGACGACGGAATCGCCAGCAGGATTTCCTGGGCGCCGGTGACGTCGATCATCTGCTGAATGTGCTTGGGCTTATAGACCAGCAGCCCGGAAATGACCCGGTTGGAGATCGAGTCGTCGTCATCGATGAACGCTACCGGACGCATCGACCGGCCCATGCGCAGTGCAGCGACCAATTGGTTACCTGCCGCGCCGGCACCGTAGATGGCGACTTTTGGCAGGCCATCGTCGCGGGTTGCAAAGGGCACATGGCGAGCGGCGGAAAACCAGTCACCGAGAAAATACTGACGCATTGCCAGGCGCAGGCCACCGATCATGACCATGCTCAGCCACCAGTAATTGAACATCACCGATCGCGGCACTACATGCTGGTGGTTGCTGTAGAGATAGACCACGACCCCGAGAATCAGGGCCGACAGGCTGACGGCTTTGATGATCGCGATCAGCGCGTCGTTGCCGAAATAGCGCATCACCGCGCGGTACATGCCGAAACGAATGAACAACGGGATCGCGACCACAGGCGCGCTTGCGAACAGCCAGGTATGGATTTCCAGGGGGTTGATGAGTTCATCGATGCCCAGGCGGACGACAAACGCCATCCACAACGCGAACCAGATCAGACAGACGTCTGCGGCGACCTGCATGATCCGCTTGTGCCGGCGAGGCAGCGCCAGCAGCGAAGTGCGTATTTTTCCCATCATCCCCTCAAGCACGCGTTCAAACTCCTTTCAGTCGACCCCTGCACCGGCCATTGATTCCTGCCCCACAGGGGAATCGGATCAACAGCATCAGCGCCAATGTCCGGGCTCAGCCCTTTTCAAGCGCCCCTGCTTTAAAGATGACTGCCAGAGCGAGCAATGGAGCGTAAGCAATGATCACGCCGAGTGCGCCATCCAGCCCGAAACGGGCGACACACACAGCGACCGGCAACAGCCAGCACAGATTGATTACACCGACTGCGGACGTCACCGGAAGGTGCTTGCCAAAACGTCGCGAGGCGAATTGGTAAGCGTGACTTCTGTGCGCCTCATAGACCTTGTCGCCCCGAACGAGCCGACGGATGAGGGTTACTGTAGCGTCTACGATGAAAACCCCGAGGAGAATAAGCCATACCCACAAGAACTGCGAGGAAATCCACGCCCCCTGCAGTGACAGACAACCGAGCATAATGCCAAGGAATCCGCTGCCGGCGTCGCCCATGAAGATCTTCGCCGGAGGAAAATTCCAGAACAGAAAGCCCGCGACGGCGCACGCCAACAGGATCGGCAGCCACACCAGAGTGGCAACGCCGCTCAGGGCGTAGATGATCGCAGCGCCAACGCAGACACAGATTGCCTCTACGCTGGCGATGCCGTCGATGCCGTCCATGAAGTTGTACAGATTGAGCAGCCACACCAGGTAGAACGCCGTCAGCACATTAACGATCAAGCCCGGATCGAGGGTCATGCCGAACACGCTGATTGCCGGAAGGCCGCCTAACCAGAACAACGCCCATGCCGCCGCGAAAAAATGCCCCAGCAGGCGCCATCGCGCGGCGATGTGGCCGTGATCGTCGAGAAACCCCAGCGCCGCGATCAACGCGCCCGCGCCGAACATGGCCAGGAACAGGTCGCGGCCCATCAGCCCCGCCCATAGCATCCAGACCAGCGCGACCAGATAACTGATGACAATCGCCACGCCGCCGCCCCTTGGCGTCGGAAGTGTGTGAGAGCTTCTACCGTTCGGGATATCAAGCAAGCTTTTGTGCAGCGCATAGCGTCGCAATACATGCGTCAGCGCAAACGAAAACACGACAACCGCAACCGCGACCCACCAATAATTCATGCTCGATCCGTCACCAGAAAATGCTCGACGGTCTTCCTGAGGCCGTCCTCTACCGACACCGGCGGCTGCCACTGCAAGCGCTCGCGGGTTTCGCTGATGTCCACGCGCAGCGAACCCAGCACACGCTCGGCCGCCGATTTGCGACCCAACAGTGTGGCGCCGAGCATGATAAGGGATTCGGGTACGGGAATGAGCCAACCGGATGCCCCCATCTGTGCCTTGAGGCGGCTGGCCAGTTCGGTCGTGGAGAGGTCCCGGCCATCGCTGACCAGAAAGACCTGGTTCGCGGCGGCAGGATGATCGATGCAGACGCGGATCAGGTCGGTCAGGTTGTCCAGCGAGACCAAGCTGCGCGCATTGTTCACCGCACCGAGTGGCAGCGGCACGCCTTTGCGCAACGTGCGCATCAGTTGCAGGAAGTTGGCTTTGACGCCGGGGCCGTAAACCAGCACCGGGCGAATGATGACGACTTCCATCGCGCAGGTTTTGGCCAGGGCCTGAAGGCCTTGTTCCGCTTCGTGCTTGGAGATGGCGTAGGGGTCGCTCGGATTGGGCGCGTCGTCCGGACGAAAGCAGTCGCCCCGCGCGGTGGACTCACCGTTGACCTTGATCGTGCTGATGAAGATAAAACGCCGAACGCCTGCTGCGGCGGCCTGCTCAACCAGATTCAGCGTGCCGAGGGTGTTGACCTCCCGGTACAGCGAAAGCGGATCGGCCGCGGTGTCGTGCATGACATGCACCCGCGCTGCGGCGTGAATGACCGTGTCGACGCCGTGCAGAACTTCCTGCCATGGGGTGTCGGCAGTCAGCCCGGCAACAACGGCCGTCGTCACGTTTGGAGAAGAATGGGGCGTCGCCCGTCTGCTGACCGCGACAATGTGCGCGTCGGGCAGGTGTGCAAGGTGGTCAACCAGCGCTGTTCCCAAAAATCCCGAACTGCCTGTTACCAGGATTTTTCTGGTCATATCCGATCCATGCACATAAGAATTCGCCGTCCATCATGACGGCCGCTGCGAAACAGCGGCGCCATTGTAGACGATTGGCGTGCGGCCCCGCCAATCAGCAAGCGGGACCGCGCGCCGGGTGCATCACTTGCCGTTGATCAGCGCTTCGATCTCTTTGACCTTGGCTTCTACAAGGGCTGGATCACGACGGCTCTCGACGTTCAGACGCAGCAGCGGCTCGGTGTTGGAGCCGCGCAGGTTGAAACGCCATTCGGCGAACTCAAGGCTGATGCCGTCGGTTCTGTCGATGTTCGAGCAAGACGGCGTGTAGTGTTCCAGGATCTTGGCGATGATGGATTTGACGTCGTCGACCTTGTAGTTGATTTCGCCGCTGCACGGGTAGGCCGCCATGCGTTCATCAACCAGCTGCGAGAACTTCTTGCCGGACACCGACATCAGCGCGGCGACCAGCAGCCACGGGATCATGCCGCTGTCGCAGTAGGCAAAATCGCGGAAGTAGTGGTGAGCACTCATTTCGCCGCCATACACGGCGTCTTCCAGGCGCATGCGCTCCTTGATGAACGCGTGACCGGTTTTGCACAGCACTGGCGTACCGCCCGCCTGCTTGACCTGATCGATGGTGTTCCAGGTCAGGCGCGGGTCGTGAATGATTTTTGAACCCGGGTGTTGCTTGAGCAGCATTTCGGCCAGCAGGCCCACCAGGTAGTAGCCCTCGACGAAACGGCCTTGCTCGTCAAAGAAGAAGCAGCGGTCGAAATCGCCGTCCCACGCCAGGCCCAGATCGCAGCCGTGCTTGAGCAGCGCGTCGCGGGTGATGCTGCGGTTTTCCGGCAGCAGCGGGTTCGGCACGCCGTTCGGGAAGTTGCCATCCGGTTCGGCGTTGATGATCACCCACTCGAACGGCAGCTGGGAGCGGATCGCGTCCAGTGCGGGACCGACGGCGCCATTGCCCGGATCGGCGAGGATCTTCAATGGACGAAGGTCGGCACCTTTGACGTAGGTCAGCAGGTGCTCGATGTAAGCGGTCTTGTCCGGCTTGGACTGAACGCTGCCGTGCTGAGCGGCCACTTGACCGAAGTCGCCCGCATCCACGCGCTGGCGAATGGCATCAAGGCCGGTATCACCGCTGATGGGACGTGACGATTTCTGGACCAGTTTCATGCCGTTATAACCCTTCGGGTTATGACTGGCCGTGACCATTACGCCGCCGTCTGCATCGTAGTGGCTGGTGGCGAAGTAGACTTCTTCGGTGCCGCACAGGCCGATGTCGATGACATCCGCGCCGGCTTCCTGAATGCCCTTGATCAACGCCTGAGCCAGGGCCGGGCTTTCAAGACGCATGTCTCGGCCCACTACGATATTTTTGGCACCCAGTTCAACCACCATGGACCGGCCGATGCGGTAAGCAATGTCATCGTCAAGGTCATTGGGTACCTGACCACGGATGTCGTAGGCCTTGAAACAGCGAGTCTGAAGAGCGGGATAGTCGGAATTCATGTGTAAAAACCTATGCGACGAAAAAACCCGAAGGTTCCTCTGTTCAGTAGAAGCAGCTCGAATGATGAACTGCACGCAACCCTCGCGCCTGAAAGCTTGAGGCGTGGGTTAGGCATTGAAAAAGGAGATTAGTTATAGGTGCGCTTGTAATTATCTTCAACGCAAGCGTTGAGGTGTCTGGCGCGCGGGGATTCTATCAGGGTAGACGTGACGCCTTGGGTTTCCTGCGCAGACGCGCGACTGAAACCAGAAGGGGGCCAATCAACATGCCCACCAGCAATGCAAAGATCACCGGCACGGCGACCGGCAGCTCGGGTGCATTCCAGCCAAAGAACACCAGGGCGACGTTCTGCTGGTTTTCCAGCACAAATACGACAATCACCGCTGCGATCAACAGGGCGATAGCCAGAAAGATCAGACGCTTCACATTTCGCATGAGAACTCCTCAAAGAGCTATTGGAGCTCATGCTCCTCTTCTTCGTTCACCCGGTCGCGGAGCTCTTTGCCTGGTTTGAAGTGAGGTACGAACTTGCCGTCGAGGCTGACAGACTGACCTGTCTTCGGATTGCGGCCTACGCGAGGTGCGCGATAGTGCAGGGAAAAGCTGCCGAAGCCGCGTATTTCAATACGGTCGCCCGTCGCCAGGCACTGCGACATCTGCTCGAGCATGGTCTTGATGGCCAACTCCACATCCTTGGATGAGAGCAGTCCTTGATGGGTGACAATTCGTTCGATCAACTCCGACTTCGTCATATTTTTCCCTTCTTTTTCAAGCAGCTAGGTAAAGCGCTTTGAAGGTTTTAGCATGACCAGAAGGATTTGAACAGAGTATGTCCAGACTTAAATGAGTGGAGATTGAAGATCCTCACCAGGCATTGGCCGAACACAGCGCAAAAACACCCGCCCACAAAAAAGGGCGACCGAAGTCGCCCTTTTTCAATGGTCAGACAGAACTCAGTTCTGTTTTTCCATTTGAGCACGCAGCAGGTCACCCAGAGTGGTAGGACCAGTGCTTTCAGCGGTTTCAGGCTTGCTACGCAGGCTCTGAATCGCTTCTTTCTCGTCTTCAACGTCTTTCGACTTGATGGACAAGCTGATCACGCGGCTCTTGCGGTCAACGCTGATGATCTTGGCTTCGATCTCTTCGCCTTCTTTCAGAACGTTACGCGCGTCTTCAACGCGGTCACGGCTGATTTCGGAGGCTTTGAGGGTCGCTTCGATGTCGTCGGCCAGAGTGATGATGGCGCCTTTGGCGTCAACTTCTTTAACGATACCGCGGACGATAGCGCCTTTGTCATTGACAGTGACGTACTCGGAGAACGGATCGCTTTCCAGCTGCTTGATACCCAGCGAGATGCGCTCACGCTCTGGATCAACCGACAGGATCACGGTGTCAAGCTCGTCGCCTTTCTTGAAACGGCGTACGGCTTCTTCGCCCACTTCGTTCCAGGAGATGTCGGACAGGTGAACCAGGCCGTCGATGCCGCCGTCCAGACCAATGAAGATACCGAAATCGGTGATCGACTTGATGGTGCCGGAGATCTTGTCGCCCTTGTTGAACTGGCCAGAGAAATCTTCCCACGGGTTAGATTTGCACTGTTTGATGCCCAGGGAGATACGACGACGCTCTTCGTCGATGTCCAGAACCATGACTTCCACTTCGTCGCCAACCTGAACGACTTTCGACGGGTGGATGTTCTTGTTGGTCCAGTCCATTTCCGAAACGTGTACCAAGCCTTCCACGCCTTCTTCCAGCTCTGCGAAGCAGCCGTAGTCGGTCAGGTTGGTAACACGCGCGGTAACGCGAGTGCCTTCCGGGTAACGAGCCTTGATAGCAACCCATGGATCTTCACCCAGTTGCTTCAGACCCAGGGAAACACGATTGCGCTCGCGATCGTATTTCAGAACCTTTACATCGATCTCATCGCCAACGTTGACGATTTCCGATGGATGCTTGATACGCTTCCAGGCCATGTCGGTGATGTGCAGCAGGCCATCGACGCCACCCAGATCGACGAATGCGCCGTAATCGGTGAGGTTCTTGACGATACCCTTGACCTGTTGGCCTTCCTGCAGCGATTCCAGCAGAGCTTCGCGCTCGGCGCTGTTTTCGGCTTCCAGGACACTGCGACGGGAAACGACAACGTTGTTGCGCTTCTGGTCCAGCTTGATGACCTTGAATTCCAGCTCTTTGCCTTCCAGGTGCGTGGTGTCGCGCACTGGACGGACGTCAACCAGAGAACCTGGCAGGAACGCACGGATGCCGTTAACGTCGACTGTGAAGCCGCCTTTAACCTTACCGTTGATAACGCCCTTGACCACTTCCTCAGCTGCGAAAGCCGCTTCCAGAACGATCCAGCACTCAGCACGCTTGGCTTTTTCGCGGGACAGCTTGGTTTCGCCAAAGCCGTCTTCGACCGCGTCCAGCGCAACGTGGACTTCATCGCCAATCTTGATGGTCAGCTCGCCAGCATCGTTGTGGAACTGCTCCAGCGGGATGAGGCCTTCAGACTTCAGACCAGCGTGAACGGTGACCCAACCAGCCTGGTAATCGATATCGACGATGATCGCGGTGATGATCGAACCGGCCTGAAGGTTAAGAGTCTTTAGGCTTTCTTCGAAAAGTTCAGCAAAGCTTTCGCTCATTTTAATTCCTGTTGATAAGGGCGAAGAATACGCCCATCTGCCACGCTCCAGACAACGTGGGTTTCGTTCATATGAAAGAAAGCCTGCGGGACTATGACTGGTCTCCCACATGGCTTTCTGGTCATCCGGCGAGATCGCGGAGTGCGACTTCACTCAGGATGCGTTCAAGCACCTGCTCGATGGACAATTCGGTGGAATCCAGCTGAATGGCGTCATGCGCCGGCTTGAGCGGGGCTACCGCTCGCTGGGTGTCGCGCTCGTCGCGGACACGGATCTCATCTAGCAGACTCGGCAGACTAACATCGTCACCCTTGGCCTTCAACTGCAAATATCGCCGACGGGCACGCTCGTCGACGCTGGCCGTCAGAAAAATCTTCAGTGGCGCGCCGGGAAAGACCACCGTGCCCATGTCGCGGCCGTCGGCGATCAGGCCCGGAAACTCCTGAAAAGCCCGCTGGCGCTGCAGCAGTGCTTCGCGAACAGCCGGCAACGAGGCCACCTGCGACGCGCCACTGCCGACATGCTCATTGCGGATGGCTGACGTGACGTCCTCCCCTTCCAGGATAATGCGCTGACCGTGGTCGTCGGTCGCTGCCATGAACTGCACGTCCAGATGCGCAGCCAGCAGCTTTAATGCTTCTTCATTGGTCAGGTCGACGCCATGGTTGACGGCCGCAAAGGCCAGCAACCGATACAGCGCGCCGGAATCCAGCAGGGACCAGCCCAGACGTTTGGCCAGCTTGCCGGCCACCGTGCCCTTCCCGGAACCGCTGGGTCCGTCGATCGTAATGACCGGAGCTTGAACTTTCACGATTGCCCCTCTTGCGTTACACGAATACCCACCTGAGCACACAGCGTCAGGAAACTGTGAAATGAAGTCGCCACATTGGCGCAGTCCCGGATGCGGATCGGACTGGCCGCGCGCAACGACGCGATACTGAATGCCATGGCGATACGGTGATCACCCTGCGCATTGATTTCACCACCGCCAACGGTTCCACCATCAATAATGATGCCATCTGCGGTGGATTCAACGTTTATACCGAGCGTCGCCAGACCGTCGGCCATGGCCTCAAGACGGCCGGATTCCCTGACGCGTGAGCCCCGGACACCGTTAAACACTGTTCGCCCTTCCGCGCACCCTGCGGCAATAAAGAGTGCTGGAAGCTCGTCGAACGCCAGAGACACCAGCGTCCGCGGAACGGCGATACCTATGAGGCGCGCAGGGCGCACGTGCAGATCAGCCACCGGCTCGCCGCCCGCATCGCGCGAGTTATGCAACGTGATGTCCGCACCCATCAGACGCAGGACATCAATAACGCCGGAGCGCGTCGGGTTGACACCCACGCCTTCCAGAATCAGGTCGGAGCCTTCGGCGATGGACGCTGCCACCATAAAGAACGCAGCAGAGGAGATGTCGCCGGGCACTTCGATGGGTGCGGCCTTGAGCTCAACCCCTGAATGCAGCGCCACTGTCGCGTCATGAACGGCAACCGAATGACCGAAGCCTTGCAGCATGCGCTCGGTGTGGTCCCGGGTCGGCGCGGGCTCATGCACCATCGTTGTGCCATTTGCGTAGAGACCGGCGAGCAACAGCGCGGATTTCACCTGGGCGCTGGGCAACGGCATGTCGTACCGTATGGCCTGAAGACCCTGCCCGGCGCGAAGGGTCAGCGGCGGCCGGCCGTCCTCTGCGGTTTCAATCACGGCGCCCATCTGGCGCAATGGCTCAACGACACTGGTCATCGAGCGCCGCGACAGCGAGGCATCGCCAGTCAGCACGCTGTCGAATCGCTGCGCGGCCAACAGGCCACAGAGCAGCCGCATAGAAGTGCCCGAGTTACCCAGATAAAGCGGCCCCGGCGCCGGTTGAAGCCCGTTGAGGCCGACGCCATGAATGGTCAGGCGACCGTGGTGCGGCCCTTCGATGACCACGCCCATGTCGCGGAACGCCTGCAACGTTGCCAGCGCGTCTTCGCTTTCGAGAAAACCTTCGACGACGCTGGTGCCTTGGGCCAGGGACCCGAGCATGATCGCCCGGTGGGAAATCGACTTGTCACCCGGCACGCGAACCTGCCCGCGGACAACACCGCCGGGCTGCGCCATAAACGTCAGGTCGGCGCCCGCTGCTTTTTCAACGTAGGCGCGACGGGCGAGGATCTTGCCGAAATGCTCTCGGGCGAAGCGAGCCCGGGTGAACACACCGAGCAATTGGTGGCCATCGCCTGCATCCACGGCGTCGCGCAGCGCATCGAGATCACTGCGGAAGGTGTCGAGGGTGCGCAGCACGGCCTCGCGGTTCGCCAGGAAGATGTCATGCCACATCACCGGATCACTGCCGGCGATGCGCGTGAAGTCGCGGAAACCGCCCGCGGCATAACGGAAGATGTCGAGGTTTTCGTTGCGCTTGGCCAGCGAGTCCACCAGACCGAACGCCAGGAGGTGCGGCAGATGACTGGTCGCCGCCAGCACTTCATCGTGGCGCTCGACCTGCATGTGCTCGACGTCTGCGCCCAGAGCCGACCAGAGACGGTCGACCAGCGCCAGCGCCGACGGATCGGTTTCCGCCAGAGGGGTGAGAATGACTTTGTGCCGTTTGAACAGCTCGGCGTTGGAGGCTTCCACCCCGCTCTGCTCGGAGCCGGCAATCGGGTGACCCGGCACAAAGCGCGCCGGCATCACGCCAAACGCTTCGCGGGCAGCGCGGACCACATTGCCTTTGGCGCTGCCGACATCGGTCAGCACGGCATTGCCCAAGTCCAGGCCTGCCAGCACGCCGAGGAGCTTTTCCATGGCCAGGATCGGCACGGCCAACTGAATGACGTCAGCCCCCACGCAGGCGGCAGCGAGATTGTCTTCACAGCGATCGACCACGCCCAGTTCGACGGCCAGCGTGCGCGATTGCGGGTCGAGATCGACGCCCACGACTTCGCGGCACAGGCCACTTTCCTTCAACCCTTTGGCGAACGAACCACCGATCAATCCGAGGCCGACCACCACCAGGCGGCCGATCATAGGCGCAGCGGGTTGCAGCGACGTGACATCAACCACGCGCCAGAACCTTGCTCAACGCCTCGAGGAAACGACTGTTCTCGGCCGGCAGACCAATGCTCACCCGCAGGTGATCGGGCATGCCGTAACCGCCGATCGGGCGAACGATCACGCCTTCGCGCAGCAATCCTTGATAGACCGAAGCGGCTTCGCGGCCCAGGTCCACGGCGATGAAATTGGCTTTGGAAGGAATCCAGCTGAGGCCCATCTGACCAAGCCCTGCTTCCAGCTGCTGCATGCCGGCTTCATTCAACTGACGGCTTTGCGCAACATAGTCAACGTCGTCCAGCGCGGCGCACGCAGCGGCCAGTGCGAGGCTGTTGACGTTGAATGGCTGACGCACGCGGTTCAGCACGTCGGCCACGACCGGCGAGGACAGGGCATAACCAACGCGCAAAGAGGCCAGGCCATAGGCCTTGGAGAACGTACGCGACACCAGCAGGTTCGAGTAATCGCTCAGGAAGTTGAGACCGTCTGGCAGGTCAGCGCCCTCGGCGTATTCAATGTAGGCCTCGTCCAGCACGACCAACACGTTGTCGGGCACCTGCGCGAGGAAGTCAGCCAGGGCACTCGGTCCGAACCAGGTCCCGGTGGGGTTGTTCGGGTTGGCGATGAAGACGACCCGGGTGTTGCTGTCGATGGCGGCGAGCATGGCCGGCAGGTCGTGACCCCACTCTTTCGCCCTGGCGACGCGGGCGGTGGCGCCCACGGCCTGGGTGACGATCGGATAGATCGCAAACGCGTGTTCGCTGAACACCGCATTGAGCCCCGGCGCCAGGTAGGCGCGGGCGACGATTTCCAGAATGTCGTTGGAGCCGTTGCCCAGCGTCACTTGTTCGGGCTGCACGCCACAGGCTTGCGACAAGCGCTGCTTGAGCTCGAAACCGTTGCCGTCAGGGTAGCGGGTCAACTCCGCCAGTGCGTCTTTGATCGCCTGCAACGCCTTGGGGCTGGCGCCCATGGGGTTTTCGTTGCTCGCCAGCTTGATGATGCGCGCCGGATCGATATCCAGTTCACGCGCCAGTTCGTCCACCGGCTTACCGGGAACGTAAGGCGATAGTTTTTGCACGCCGGGCTGTGCCAGCGCGAGGAAGTCGCCGCTCATGTACCGCTTTACCTCTTCAGAAAAACCCGTGGGGCTGCAAGTCCGGTCGCAGGATCAAAGCACTGCTTTCGGATAGGAACCCAGCACCTTGAGCGCCACGGCTTCCTGGCTGATCTGCTCGAGAACGGCCTTGATCAGCGGGTCGCGGTGGTGGCCAACGAAGTCGATGAAGAATACGTAGGTCCACTTACCGCTTCGCGAGGGACGCGTCTCGATGCGCGTCAGGTCGATGCCGTTCTGGTGGAAAGGCACCAGCAGCTCATGCAGCGCGCCCGGCTTGTTGCTCATCGAGACGATGATCGACGTCTTGTCGTCGCCGGTCGGCGGCACTTCCTGATTGCCGATCATGAGGAAGCGCGTGGAGTTGTCCGGACGGTCCTCGATCTTCTCGGCAATCCGCGTCAAGCCATAAAGGCCCGCCGCCATATCACCGGCGATCGCCGCCGAGTTCCACTCACCCTTGACCCGCTTGGCCGCTTCGGCGTTGCTGGCAACGGCGACGCGTTCGACGTTCGGGTAATGCGCGTCCAGCCACTTGCGGCATTGCGCCAGGGACTGGGCGTGGGAGTAGATGCGGCTGATGCTGTCGGTCTTGGTGTTCTCGCCCACCAGCAGATGATGGTGAATGCGCAGCTCGACTTCGCCACAGATGACCATGTCGTGCTCAAGGAAGCTGTCCAGGGTGTGGTTGACCGCACCTTCGGTGGAGTTCTCCACCGGGACCACGCCGAAGTTGACCGCACCGGCGACCACTTCACGGAACACTTCGTCGATCGCTGCCATGGGCTTGCTGATCACGGCGTGGCCGAAATGCTTCAGCGCAGCGGCTTGAGTGAAGGTGCCCTCAGGGCCGAGATACGCGACCTTGAGCGGCTGCTCCAGCGCCAGACACGAGGACATGATTTCGCGGAACAGCCGCGCCATCTCTTCGTTGCTCAGCGGGCCACGGTTACGCTCCATGACGCGCTTGAGCACCGCCGCTTCACGCTCGGGGCGATAAAACACCGGCTCTTCGCCTGCCGGCAGTTCGGCCATCTTGACCCGCGCGACTTCCTGGGCGCAGCGGGCGCGCTCGCTGATCAGTTCCAGAACCTTTTCGTCCAGGCTGTCGATGCGGACCCGCAGTGCCTTGAGCTCTTGTTCAGACATTAGCCGTGTTCCTTCTCGAACTCTGCCATGTACGCGGTCAGGGCGTTGACCGCACTGAGGTCGATGGCATTGTAGATGGACGCGCGCATGCCGCCGACAGAACGGTGGCCTTTGAGGTTAAGCAGGTTGCGCGCTTCGGCACCCGCGAGGAACGGCTTGTCCAGGCGATCATCGGCCAGACGGAACGGCACGTTCATCCACGAGCGGTCGGATGGGTTGATCGGGTTGCTGTACAGACCGCTGGCGTCGATGAAGTCGTACAGCGTGCGCTGCTTGAGTTCATTGCGCGTGGCCATGGCCTCGACGCCGCCCTGTTCTTTCAGCCATTCGAAGACCAGACCGGACAGGTACCAGGCCAGCGTTGGCGGCGTGTTGTACATGGAGCCGTTGTCGGCTGCGACCTTGTAATTGAGCATCGTCGGGCACAGCGAACGCGCGCGACCCAGCAGGTCCTCGCGGATGATTGCCACGACGATGCCACTCGGGCCGATGTTCTTCTGGGCACCGGCGAAGATCATGCCGAAACGCGAGACGTCGACAGGGCGCGAGAGGATGTCCGAGGACATGTCGGCGACCAGCGGCACGTCACCGGTATCCGGAATCCAGTTGAATTGCAGACCGCCAATGGTCTCGTTGGGCACGTAGTGAACGTAGGCCGCGTCTTTCGACAGCTTCCAATCGTTCTGGCCGGGAATGGCGAAGTAATCGGAGGGTTTGGCGCTGGCGGCGACATTGATGTTGCCGTAGCGCGATGCTTCTTCAATGGCTTTCTGCGACCAGATGCCGGTGTCGATGTAGTCGGCCGTGCCTTTTTCCGGCAGCAGGTTCAACGGAACCTGAGCGAATTGCTGACTGCCGCCACCTTGAAGAAACAGCACTTTGTAATTAGAGGGGACAGACAGCAGATCGCGAAAATCCTGCTCCGCCTTGGTGGCGATGGAGACGAACTCGTCGCTGCGATGGCTCATTTCCATGACGGACAGGCCTTTGCCATGCCAGTCCAGGAGTTCGGCCTGGGCGCGCAGCAGAACAGCTTCAGGGAGCGCAGCAGGACCTGCGCAGAAGTTAAAGGCTCGCTTGCTCATATCCACTCTCGTCGTGTCACTGAATTAATTTGGAACGGGTGAAATGCGGGGAAGTGCGGAACAGGGACTGTATTGTGTCAGAAGATCCGCATCGCGACCGTCGTTACCTCCGATTGCTCCTACAGACGTTCTCTGGTCGGGCACTGAGATCGACGGTAGGAGCAATCGGAGTTTGCGACGGTCGCGAAAGCGATCTGTCTGACAGCATGCGTCCCATGATTCTAAGGAGGGGGCCGGATCACCAGCCCCCTCTAAGCGTTACTCCTGCGGCTCTTCTTCGTCAGCCGCGGCATCCGCCTGCACATCGTCAGCGGACTCGTCAGTGTCGACGGCGCCAATCACGTCGCCATCAACCTCTTCGCCCTCGAACGCTTCGCCTTCCAGCTCTTCGCCTTCGACTTCCGATGGCTCCTGCACGCGCTCCAGACCGACCAGTTTCTCGTCCTTGGCCAGTTTGATCAGGGTCACGCCCTGGGTGTTCCGGCCCAGACTCGAGACTTCGCCAACGCGGGTACGCACCAGCGTGCCCTGGTCGGAAATCAGCATGATTTCCTCGCCGTCTTGCACCTGAACCGCGCCGACCAGACGGCCGTTACGCTCGTTGCTGACCATGGCGATGACGCCCTGACCGCCACGCTTGTACTCAGGGAACTCAGTGATCGCGGTGCGCTTGCCGTAGCCACGCTCGGAAGCGGTGAGGATCTGGCTGCCCTGCTCCGGAATCAGCATGGAAATCAGCTTCTGCCCTTCAGGCAGACGCATGCCGCGCACACCGCGAGCCGTACGGCCCATGGCGCGCACTTCGGATTCCTTGAAGCGGGTGACCTTGCCGCCGTCGGAGAACAGCATGATTTCCTGCTCGCCATCGGTGACGGCGGCGGAAATCAGGATGTCGCCTTCGTCCAGCTCCAGCGCAATCAAACCGACGCTGCGTTGACGACTGAACGCCACCAGCGGGGTCTTCTTGACGGTACCGTTGGCGGTCGACATGAAGATGAACGGCGCCTTCTTCTTGTCGGCGGCCTTGATGCGCGCCTTGCGCTCTTCTTCGGTCTCGTTGCTGTTCTCGAGGTCTTCGGCGTCGGTGTCCACGCCTTCGGCTTCTTCTTCGTCAGCCCGCTTGCGCATGGCTTCGAGGTCGACCGGCAACATGGTGGTGATGTATTCGCCTTCGCTCAGCGGCAACAGGTTGACCAGCGGACGGCCACGGGCAGCGCGGGACGCTTCCGGGATCTCGTAGGTCTTGAGCCAGTACACCTTGCCTTTGCTGGAGAACATCAGCAGCGTGGTATGGCTGTTGGCAACCAGCAGGTGAGCGATGTAGTCCTCATCCTTGACGCCGGTGGCCGACTTGCCTTTGCCACCGCGACGCTGGGCCTGATAAACGGCCAGCGGTTGAGTCTTGGCGTAGCCACCGTGGGAGATGGTCACGACGCGCTCTTCTTCGGGGATCATGTCGCCGAGGGTCAGGTCCAGGCGCGCATCAAGGATCTCGGTGCGACGCACATCGCCATATTCGGCGCGAATCAGCTCCAGCTCTTCGCGGATGACTTCCATCAGGCGCGTGGCGCTGTTGAGGATGCGCAGCAGCTCGCCGATCTGAGTCAGGATTTCCTGGTATTCGGTCAGCAGCTTTTCGTGTTCCAGACCGGTCAGGCGGTGCAGACGCAGCTCAAGGATCGCCTGGGCCTGTTCCGGCGACAGGAAATACTTGCCGTCACGCATGCCGTACTGAGGATCGAGGTTTTCCGGGCGGGACGATTCGGCGCCTGCGCGCTCGACCATCTCGACCACGGCGCTGGATTCCCACGGCGTGCTGATCAGGCCTTCTTTGGCTTCAGCCGGGGTCGGCGAGGCTTTGATGAGGGCGATGACCGGGTCGATGTTCGACAGGGCAACGGCCTGACCTTCGAGGATGTGACCCCGCTCGCGGGCCTTGCGCAGTTCGAACACGGTGCGACGGGTAACGACTTCGCGACGGTGACGAATGAAGGCTTCCAGCAGGTCCTTGAGGTTCAGGATGCGTGGGCGGCCGTCGATCAGCGCAACGATATTGATACCGAAGACGCTTTGCAGCTGGGTCTGAGCGTAGAGATTGTTGAGGATGACCTCAGGCACTTCGCCGCGACGCAGCTCGATGACCACGCGCATGCCGTCCTTGTCGGACTCGTCGCGCAGCTCGGTGATGCCTTCGAGCTTCTTCTCTTTGACCAGCTCGGCGATCTTCTCGATCAGACGGGCCTTGTTCAGCTGGTACGGCAGTTCGGTGATGACGATCTGCTGGCGACCACCGACCTTGTCGATGTCTTCGACGATGGAGCGGGCGCGCATATAGATGCGGCCACGGCCGGTCTTGTAGGCTTCGACGATGCCGGCACGACCGTTGATGATCGCGGCGGTCGGGAAGTCTGGGCCGGGGATGTACTGCATCAACTCGTCGACGGTGAGGTCGCCGTTGTCGATGAGCGCCAGACAGCCGTCGATGACTTCACCGAGGTTGTGCGGCGGAATGTTGGTCGCCATGCCCACGGCGATACCGCTGGAGCCGTTGACCAGCAGGTTGGGAATACGGGTCGGCATGACCGCAGGAATCTGTTCGGTGCCGTCGTAGTTCGGCACCCAGTCCACGGTTTCCTTGTGCAGGTCGGCCAGCAGCTCATGGGCCAGCTTGGTCATGCGCACTTCGGTGTATCGCATGGCAGCGGCGTTGTCGCCGTCCACCGAACCGAAGTTGCCCTGGCCGTCTACCAGCAGGTAGCGCAGGGAAAAGGGTTGGGCCATACGAACGATGGTGTCGTAGACCGCGGTGTCGCCATGCGGGTGGTACTTACCGATAACGTCACCGACCACACGGGCGGATTTCTTGTACGGCTTGTTCCAGTCGTTACCCAGTTCGCTCATCGCGAACAGTACCCGCCGGTGCACGGGCTTCAAGCCGTCGCGCGCATCGGGCAGAGCTCGTCCGACGATGACGCTCATCGCGTAGTCGAGGTAGGACTGCTTCAGCTCGTCTTCGATATTGACCGGGAGGATTTCTTTGGCCAGTTCGCCCATGAGAAGCCTGATTCCTTTTTCTGGTGAAACCTCGCTCAGCCATCCGGGATGAACAAGGCTTGCCGCTGCCGACGATTGTCAGGCAACGACTTACGACAAATCAGCGAGTTATGCCATGAATGTGCGCAGTCATAAGGGTCGCCATGCGCCCCTTTGGAAACCGCCGGATGGTACCACAATCGCCGTCAGGCACGAAGTCTTTGCAGGCGCCGTGAACACGCCATTTCGCCAGCAGACGCCTGATACGCGCTCACAGAGCCCGATAGCGCGTTTAGCGACGAATGGCATTATCGGCTGCGGGGTGATCAATGCAGGCGTTTGCGGCACATCAATAAGGCCATTTTGGTCGTGTCGGGGCGTTCGACGATGCCCTTCTCGGTGACGATGGCGTCGATCAAATCGGCGGGCGTCACATCGAACACAGGGTTGAAGGCGTCGACGTCGGCACCCACGCGCTTGCCGCCGACTTCAAGCAATTCACGGCCGTCGCGCTCTTCGATGGGAATGTCGTCGCCACTGGCAAGGTTCATGTCGATGGTCGAGCTCGGCGCCACGACCATGAAGCGCACGCCGTGGTGCATCGCCGCCACCGCCAACTGGTAAGTGCCGATCTTGTTGGCGACGTCGCCGTTGGCGGTGATGCGGTCGGCGCCGACGATGACCCAGGTGATGCCTTTGGTTTTCATCAGGTGCGCGGCCGCGGAGTCGGCATTGAGGGTGACCGGAATGCCTTCGTTGACCAATTCCCACGCGGTCAGACGGGAGCCCTGCAGCCAGGGACGGGTTTCGTCGGCGTAGACGCGTTCGATCATGCCTTCCAGGTGTGCCGCGCGGATGACGCCGAGCGCGGTACCAAAGCCGCCAGTGGCCAGCGCGCCGGTGTTGCAATGGGTCAGCACGGTCTGCAGATTGCCCTGGTGCTTGCGGATCAGCTCGGCACCCAGTTGCGCCATGGTCAGGTTGGCTTCGCGGTCGCTCAAGTGAATGGCCACGGCTTCGGCTTCCATGGCCTTCAGCGGATCTTCATGATCCTTCAGGCGATACAGGCGTTCGCGCATGCGATTCAGCGCCCAGAACAGGTTGACCGCCGTGGGCCGGGAGTTGGCCAGCAGGTCGAAGTCTTCTTCCAGGGCCATTTGCCAGTCACCGCCTTCGGCCAGACGATCAATGACCGCCAATACGATGCCGTAGGCCGCACTGATACCGATGGCTGGCGCGCCGCGCACAACCATCGTGCGAATGGCTTCGGCCACGCCTTCAGCTGTGGTGTAGGGATGCCAGGTTTCTTCGAAGGGCAGGACCCGCTGATCCAGCAGATGCAACGTGCCGTCCCGCCAATCGATGGCCTTTACCTTCTCCGCAGCCAGTAATCGATCGCGCATTGCACACCCCACTTGATGAATTTTTGAAAAGCTGCCGCCACAGCGACGGTGCAAAGAAGCAAATCGCCAGCACCTTAAAAAGCCGCCGATTATAGCGAGCCGCCTGCGAAGACGCTCGGGTATACTTCGCCGTCCCCGTAATAAGCCATTGGATGCCCGCCCCATGCCCCATTCCGCTGCCCCGCTCGACCTGTTGTTGCTGCCGGACTGGCTGGTACCGGTCGAACCCGCCGGCGTTGTGTTGAAGCAGCACGGAATCGGCATCCGCGATGGCCTGATCGTCTACATCGGCCCCCGCGCCGAGGCCCTGCGCCAGCCGGCCATCGAAGTGCGCGAGTTGCCGGGCATGCTGCTCAGTCCTGGGCTGATCAACGCCCACGGCCATGCGGCCATGACGCTGTTCCGCGGCTTGGCGGACGATCTGCCGTTGATGACCTGGCTGCAGGACCATATCTGGCCAGCCGAGGCGAAATGGGTCGATGAGGATTTCGTCCGCGACGGCACCGATCTGGCCATTGCCGAGCAGTTGAAAGGTGGCATCACGTGCTTCTCCGACATGTATTTCTTTCCGAAGGTCGCCTGCGAGCGGGTGCACAACAGTGGCATTCGCGCACAGATCACCGTGCCGGTGCTGGACTTCCCGATACCCGGCGCGCGCAACAGCGATGAATCGCTGCACATCGGTATCGAGCTGTTCAACGACCTCGCCCACCACGATCGCATCAAGATCGCCATGGGGCCCCACGCGCCTTATACCGTCAGCGACGAGAACCTGGAGAAGATCCGGGTCATCGCCGATGAACTGGATGCAATGATCCAGATGCATGTTCACGAAACCGCTTTTGAAGTACACGAGGCCGTTCAGCAACGCCAGGAACGGCCCATCGCCCGGCTGCAGCGTCTGGGCCTGCTGGGCCCGCGTTTCCAGGCGGTGCACATGACCCAGATCAGCGATGACGACCTGGCGATGCTGGTCGAAAGCAACTCCAGCGTCATTCACTGCCCCGAATCGAACCTGAAACTGGCCAGCGGCTTCTGCCCGGTCGAGCGCCTGTGGCAGGCCGGGGTCAACGTCGCCATCGGCACCGACGGCGCGGCCAGCAACAACGACCTGGACCTGCTCGGCGAAACCCGCACCGCCGCGCTGCTGGCGAAGGCGGTGGCCGGCTCGGCCACTGCGCTGGACGCCCACCGTGCGCTGCGTATGGCCACGCTGAACGGCGCCCGCGCTCTGGGCATCGACGATCACACCGGCTCGCTGCAGATCGGCAAGGCCGCCGACATGGTCGCGTTCGACCTCTCTGGCCTGGCGCAACAGCCGGTCTACGACCCGGTGTCACAGCTTATTTATGCGACGGGGCGCGATTGCGTCACCCACGTCTGGGTCGCCGGCAAGCCATTGCTGCAGGACAAACGCCTGACCCGCATGGACGAAGAAGCGCTGACCCGAACCGCCAAAGCCTGGGGCAACCGCATCGCGGCAGACAAAGCCTGACCCATTGAGCACCGCCACGGTCAGATACCGTGGCCGGACACCGAATTCAAGTTTTAGAGGATCACACATGAGCAACGTCGACCACGCCGAAATCGCCAAATTCGAAGCCCTCGCCCATCGCTGGTGGGATCGCAACAGCGAGTTCAAGCCGCTTCACGACATCAATCCGTTGCGGGTGAACTGGATTGACGAGCGCGTGAATCTGGCCGGCAAGAAGGTGCTCGACGTCGGTTGCGGCGGCGGCATTCTGAGCGAGGCCATGGCCTTGCGCGGCGCCACCGTGACCGGCATCGACATGGGCGAGGCGCCGCTGGCCGTGGCGCGCCTGCATCAGCTCGAATCTGGCGTGAACGTGGAATACCGGCAGATCACCGCCGAAGCACTGGCCGACGAAATGCCCGAGCAGTTCGATGTCGTGACCTGCCTGGAAATGCTGGAGCACGTGCCGGACCCGTCGTCGGTGATTCGCGCCTGCTACAAGATGGTCAAGCCGGGCGGTCAGGTGTTTTTCTCCACCATCAACCGAAACCCGAAGGCGTACCTGTTCGCCATCATCGGCGCCGAATACATCATGAACCTGCTGCCGCGCGGCACCCATGACTTCAAGAAATTCATCCGCCCTTCCGAGCTGGGCGCGTGGAGCCGCGATGCCGGGCTGCAGGTCAAGGACATCATCGGCCTGACCTACAACCCGCTGACCAAGCACTACAAGCTGGCGTCCGACGTCGACGTCAATTACATGATCCAGACGCTGAGAGGCGTCTGAGCCATGCGCTTGAGGGCAGTTCTCTTCGACATGGACGGCACGCTGCTCGACACCGCGCCGGACTTCATCGCGATCTGCCAGGCGATGCTGGCCGAACGCGGCTTCCCGCGTGTGGACGACAAACTGATTCGCGACGAGATCTCCGGCGGGGCCAGGGCGATGGTCTCGGCGGCGTTCTCCATGTCCCCCGAGGCGCCTGAATTCGAGGCGCTGCGACTGGAATTTCTGGCGCGCTACCAGACCGATTGCGCCGTGCACAGCAAGCTGTTCGACGGCATGACCGAATTGCTGGCCGACATCGAAAAAGCCAAGCTGATCTGGGGCGTGGTGACCAACAAGCCGGTGCGTTTCGCTCAGCCGATCATGGAGCAGCTGGGCTTGTCGGAGCGTTCCGCGGTGCTGATCTGCCCGGACCATGTGACCAGGAGCAAACCCGACCCGGAGCCGCTGTTGCTGGCCTGCAAGATGCTCGATCTGGACCCGTCCAGCGTGCTGTTCGTGGGCGATGACCTGCGTGACATCGAATCCGGCCGCGACGCCGGCACCAAGACCGCCGCCGTACGCTATGGCTACATCCATCCCAACGACAATCCCGATCACTGGGGCGCGGACGTGGTGGTGGATCACCCGCTGGAGCTGCGCCGGGTGCTGGATGATGCGTTGTGCAGCTGCTGAGAATCGCTGACCAGCACAGCTCCGCAAAGGCACAGCGCACTACATAGAGAGAGGAGCCCCCATGTTCAATTATTCCGCCCGCCCCGATCTGCTCAAGGACCGGGTGATTCTGGTCACCGGCGCCGGCCGTGGCATTGGTGCCGCTGCCGCAAGAACCTACGCCGCCCACGGCGCGACGGTCTTGCTGCTGGGCAGGACCGAAGCGAACCTGAGCGCGCTGTATGACGAGATCGAAGCTGCCGGTCATCCGCAGCCGGTGGTCATCCCGTTCGATCTCGAGACCGCCCTGCCCCATCAGTACGACGAACTCGCCGTGATGATCGAAGCGGAGTTCGGCCGGCTCGATGGCGTGTTGCACAACGCCTCGATCATCGGCCCGCGCACGCCGATCGAGCAGCTCACCGGCGAGCAGTTCATGCAGGTGATGCACATCAACGTCAACGCCACCTTCATGCTGACCACCGCGTTGCTGCCGCTGCTCAAGCTCTCGGGTGACGCGTCTATCGCCTTCACTTCCAGCAGCGTCGGGCGCAAAGGCCGCGCGTATTGGGGCGCCTATGGCGTGTCCAAGTTCGCCACCGAGGGGCTGATGCAGACGCTGGCCGATGAAATCGACGGGCTTGGGTCGCTACGCGCCAACAGCATCAATCCGGGCGCAACCCGCACCGACATGCGCGCCCAGGCGTACCCGGCGGAAGATCCGACCAACAACCCGACGCCGGACGAGATCATGCCGGTGTATCTGTACCTGATGGGCCCGGACAGCACAGGCATCAACGGACAGGCACTGGATGCGCAGACCCGCTGACTTTGGGGCCAGTCGTCCGCTAACCACAAGGAGCGCTCTCAAACGCGCTCCCTCATCTGAATATCAGACAACGCCGGGCACCCTCCACTCGGCAGTTTCCTGCCGTCTTGTGTAGCAGAATGCCTTCAGGATCGATACGTTAGTCAAATCCAAGGCGCGGAAAGGTATCAAACCTGTCACAATCCGCCGCAACTTATTGATTGACAATACTTTTCACGCAGGCAGTCGAATTGGCACGAGTTTCGCTCTCTCCATTTCAAGCCCGTAGAGGCGAAGGAGCGGAACCATGAGTTTTCCAACCACCACCAATGCCATAGATTTCGACAGCGCCCGGCTGCAACGCCATGGTTTCGCGCCGCCCCACAGCCTCGTCCGGCCCGCCCTCGATTACGAACAGCTCAGGCGTCAGCTCGATCTGCAATTGCAGACCAGTCTCGAAGCGGACAAGATCCTGTCGATGCTTTTCCAGAGCGTTCAGCAACTCATCCCGCTGAATGCCCTCAGCTACAAACACCTGCCCACCGATCTGCGCCTGGAACTTGGGGAGCGCGCCCGGCACAGCGCTATTTACCGCATGACCCACGAAGGCGAGCAGTTGGGCGAGCTGTCGTTCCAGCGCGACCACCGTTTCGCCGAGGATGAGCTTGAGCAACTCGAATCGTTGCTGTCCAGCCTGCTGTATCCCCTGCGCAACGCCCTGCTGTATCGCCACGCCAGCCTGAGTGCGCTGCGCGACCCGCTGACCGGCGCCGGTAACCGAATCGCGATGGAGCAGTCGCTGATTCGCGAGTTCGAGATCGCACGCCGCCAGCAGCAACCGCTGTCGGTGCTGATGCTCGACATTGACCACTTCAAGGGCATCAACGACACCCATGGCCATGCCACGGGCGATGAAGTGCTGCGGGCGGTGACCAACGCGGTCAAGGATCGCCTGCGCAATATCGATCAGGTGTTCAGATTTGGCGGTGAGGAATTTCTCATCGTGCTGACCAACACCAGCCGTGAGTCAGCCGCGCTGGTGGGCGAACGCCTGCGCAGTGCGGCACTGCAACTCAGTTATCCGGTGACAGGACGACCTCTGGATCTGACCGTCAGCCTCGGTTGCTCGACGCTGCTGCCGGGCGAATCGTCCGACAGCATGTTGCGCCGTGCCGACACGGCCCTGTACGCCGCCAAGCGCAAGGGCCGCAACCGCCTGGAAATGGCGGGCTGACCGATCAGGCGCGGGCGGGGATCCGGTGTTCACGGACCGAGCCGGTACCTTCCTGAGATCGTTCCAGCGTCATGCACCGTTCAAGGAACAGAAACATGTACTCGTAGCTCTTGCAGACCGCCATTCGCAGGTCGCTCTGCAATTGCTCGCTGGGGTTGTTGCCGGCCAGGGTGCAGATGATTTCCAGCGCTTCCCAAGGGTGGGAATCGTCGTACTGCGCATGCATCTTCAGCCACTTCATTGCCCGCTTTCGTGTGTCCGGCGGGAACATGTCCGCGTAGGTGTCCTGGGAACAGACAACCGCCGACCATTCACCGGTGGCACCTTCGATGGCGTAGTTGGTCGCCGCGATGGCGACTACCAGTGAATCCGACGAACAACTGTGCCAGCACCAGTGATTCAATGCGTGGAGTTCCGAGGGCACCAACTGCGCCTGCAAGTCTTCCAGCGTCACCCCGTGGGCAGCGCTCCAGTTGACCCAGTAATCGGCGTGGTTGAGTTCGACCCGAATGTTGCGCATCAACCATCGTCGCGCCATGTCTTCACCCGGGTGTCGGGCGAATCGGGTTTTGGTCAGGTTATGCGCCATATAGACCGCGAACTGTTCGACGACCGGCCATCCCCCAATCAGGTACTGGCGCATGGTCTTAGAACTGAGCCGCCCGTCACGCATGCGTTGATAAAGTTCATGCCCTACCACCTTGGCCTTGGCGTCACTGCAATCGTCAATCAATTGCTGTGCCCAAGCGGGGTAACTGCTGGCATCCATCAGCGGACCGGTTCTAATGAACATATCGATCACTGTGTAGCTCCTTATGTAAGTTGCGTAGGATGTGTTCAGCGAAAAGTCCCGGGAGCGCTGAACAACAGTGGGGTCTGCCTCGCGGGCCGTGCGTGCAGACATTCACAGGTGAATAATTGCGGTCGCTCGATAACGTACCCCTGAGCGTAGTCCACACCGATTTCCAATAACGCCTGCTCTATCTGGGGGCTTTCGACGAACTCGGCGATCGTCTGTTTGCCCATTACGTGCCCGATATGGTTGATCACTTCCACCATCGCCCGGTTGACCGGATCGTCGAGCATGTCTTTTACGAAACTGCCATCAATCTTCAGGAAGTCCACAGGCAAATGCTTCAGGTAAGCGAATGACGACATGCCTGCACAGAAGTCATCCAGAGAGAAACGGCATCCCAGACTTTTAAGTTCATTGATGAACCGAATGGCGCTGCCCAAATTGGCGATCGCACTGGTTTCGGTGATTTCAAAACAGATAAGTTCAGGAGGGATTGCGTAGATCTGGAACTGCTGTCGCAAATACTCAAGAAAGGCGTCGTCGCCAATGCTGGTCCCGGACAGGTTGATCGCACACACGGCCATCGGCCCTTTGCCGTGTCCGGACTTGAGACAGTCGGCGATGATCATGAAGACGTGCTGCACGACCCAGCGGTCCAGGGTGGTCATCATGCCGTAGCGCTCGGCGGCGGGGATGAAACTGTCCGGCAGGATCATGCGCCCGGACTCGTCGCGCAGCCGCAGCAGAATCTCGATATGGCCAGGGCCTTGCACGGCGTTGCGGCCCAGTGCTGCAATTTCCTGGGAGTACAGACAGAAGCGGTTGTCTTCGAGGGCCATGTGCAGGCGCTGAATCCAGGCCATTTCGCCAAAGCGGGTGGACAGATCAGAGTCGTCGTCGTGGTAGACCTGAACCCGGTTGCGGCCCTTTTCCTTGGCCATGTAGCAGGCCATGTCGGCGGCGCGCAGCGAGGTCTCCAGCGTGGTCGGGACATCGTCGATGTGCACCAGACCGATGCTGACGGTGGTGACAAACGGCCGGCCTTTCCAGACAAAGTGCAGGCTTTCCACGGTTTGCCGCAGGCTTTCGGCCACGCGCTCGGCGGCCTCCGGCGCACAGTGTTCGAGAAGGATGCCGAACTCGTCGCCCCCAAGGCGCGCCAGCGTATCGCCTTCGCGCACGCCCTGCTGCAGCAGCGTGCAAATGTGCCGCAGCAGCTCATCACCCGCGGCATGGCCGCTGGTGTCGTTGACCAGCTTGAACTGATCGAGGTCAAGGAACATCAATGCATGCTGCGCCGGCTGCTCGGCCAGGCCGTTGAGGGCCAGCTCGAGGCGGTATTCGAACTCGCGGCGATTGGTCAGTCCGGTCAGCGCATCGTGGGTCGCCTGCCAGGACAGATTAGCGATGTACTGACGCTCCTGAGTCATGTCGTGCAACACCAGCACGGCGCCACTGACCTTGCCTTCGGTACGGATCGGCGAGCCGACCAACGCGACCGAAACGGTACTGCCGTCCAGGCGCTGAATCAGTCGTGAGCTTTCACTACCGCCGCCCAGATTGCCACTGAGCATGCGCTCGATCAGGGTCGAGGTGTCTTTCTGATCGTTCTCGTCGAGCAGGCTGAACAGCGCGGCCAGCGGCAGACCGGCCGCCTGCTCGTTCTTCCAGTGGGTCATGAGCTCTGCGGCAGGGTTCATGTAGACGATGGAGCCGTCGACATCGGTGGTGATGACGCCGTCACCGATGGACTCCAGGGTGATCTGCGCGCGCTCTTTTTCCGCCTGCAGCGCGATCGCAAAGGCGTGGCGCTGCTCCAGCAGTTTATGGGTGCGCAGCAGCGCAAGGATGATCAGGCACAGCGCCGTGGCGAGGTTGACCACCAGCAGAATCCGCAGGATGACCCGCGAGCCCTCCCCCAGTGCGTCGCTGAAAGCCATGGCCGCCGGCGTGACACCTTCGTTGATGGCGCTGATGCGCTGGCGCCAGCCCAGGACTTCACTGTTGGTGACGTTGCCTTCCTGAATACGGGCGTGCATTTCACGGGCGACTTCATCGAGCTGCACGAGATAGTTGTCACCGACCTTCCACAGGTCGATGGCCTTTTCCAGGTAGCTGAAGTGCTGGAAGTTCAGATAGAGCCAGATGATGCTCTGCGCATCGTCGGGATGGTTACCCCCCTGCAGAATCCCGGCCTTGGCGCGCACGATGTCGGGCACCGGCTGATCCATCGCCAGGCGCAAATCATGCCCGCCCTGGGGAATGGCGATCGCCTGCTGGTATTTCAGGTAGTTGATGTCGTCGCGGCTGTTGGCGTAGAGATTCAGATAATAAATGGCGTCTTTCTGGCCCTTCGACCACAGGCTCTCACCGCCGATGTAGCTGCGGACCGCGGACATCATGTACAAGCTGACGCAGCCGAGCAGTGCCTGTAACAGCACAACAGCGATAAACGGCCAGACGATGCCCAGAAGACGAGGCTTCCCGAGGATCCGCTTTTGCTTCATGGTGTCCCTTTGATCAGCACTGCCAGATTCTCAGTCCCCCCACGCCAGGCAACCTTCCTGGAGCCTGAGGGACTTCGCTAATTCCACGACGCAGCAGACAATCTCTCACATCTTTTACAAGACGTAACCAGCCAATTGGGTGCGAAGACGTAAATATGACGCTTTTCACATTTTCGGTAAGCGCCTGAGCAAGCATAGCCCAAGAATTGACGTGCTCCAGTGGCAATACGCTATTGCGTACTGCCCCGTAGCTCGCCCGGTCGTATCACACCTGTTGCAGGTGTCCATAGAGCCTAGCGTAGAGCCCGCCGTCTGCAATCAATTGCTGATGATCCCCGTCTTCGGCGATGCGCCCGCCATCGAACACCAACACGCGATCGGCCTGTTTCACCGCTGACAGCCGGTGGGCGATGATCAGCGTCGTGCGGCCGCTGAGGAAACGGTTCAGGGCCTGGTGCAGGTTGTACTCGGTGGCGGCATCCAGCGCAGAAGTGGCCTCGTCGAGAATCACCACCTTGGGGTCAGCCAGCACCATGCGGGCGATGGCCAGCCTCTGGCGCTGCCCGCCGGAGAGGCGAACCCCCGAACGCCCGACCACGCTGTCCAGCCCAGGGGCAGCGCGCGGATCGTCGAATCCATCTGAGCGATTTCAAGCGCTTGCCAGCAGGCGTTGTCATCCTGCTCGCGGCCCATAAGAAGGTTGGCGCGGACGGTGTCGTTGAACAGCGCCGGGTGCTGCAACACCACCGCGACGTTCTCGCGGACGGTGTCCAGGCCGATCTCCTGCAAGCTTGAACCTCCGAAACGAATGACCCCGGATCGGGCGGTGTACAGGCCAAGCAGCAACTGGACGAGCGTGCTTTTGCCGCCGCCGCTGGCCCCCACGATCGCGACTTTTTCGCCGGGATTGATCGACAGGTCCAGCTGATCGAGGACCAGCTCGTCGTTGTAGCCAAAGCTCAAACCGCGCACGTCGATGCTCACCGTCTGCCGCCCCACGAACGGATTGGTCTTTCCCGGGTACTGAGGCTCGTCTGCGCGAGCCAGCAGCTCATTGATGCGGGTCAGGGCGCCGCCGGCCGCGTAATAGGCGTACTGCAGATTCAGCAGTTGTTCGACCGGTCCGATCATGAACCACAGGTAGCTGAACACTGCGAGCATGTGGCCGATGGACAGGTCGGAGAACAACACCGTGAGCATGGCGGCAGCGCGGAAGATGTCGATGCCGAATTGAAACAGCAAGCCGCTGGCCCGGCCCGACGCATCGCTTTTCCACTGGGATGACACCGCGTAATCGCGCACTTCCCGGGCGCGCAGGCCGAGCAAACCGAGGAAATAGCCCTGACGGTTGCTGGCACGGATTTCCTGAATGGCGTCGAGGGTCTCGGTGAGCGCCTGGGTGAAACGCGAGGTGCTGTCGTTTTCCAGTTTCTTTAGGTGTTTGACGCGCTTGCCGAGCTTCACCGTGGCGAACACCACCAGCGGATTGAACAGCAGGATCAGCAGCGCCAGTTGCCAGTGCATCCACATCAGGATCGCAGCGGTGCCTGTGAGGGTGAGCATCGCCACGAGAAACTTGCTCAGCGTCTCGCCGACGAATTTGTCCACGGTGTCCAGATCCGTCACCAGATGCGCGGTGACGGTGCCGCTGCCCAGGCTTTCGTATTCGCTCAGCGAGATGCGCTTGAGCCGTTCGATCAGGCGCGTGCGGATGCAGTAGACGATGTCCTTGGCCAGTCCGGCAAACAACCGCGCCTGAATCACGTTGAAGACCAGCGCGCCCAGTCGCAGGCAGAGTGTCGCCACCAGCATCAGCCCGATGTAGCCGACAGGCTTGTGCAGGCTGTCGGGCAGGAATTGATTCATGAAGATCAGCGCCGAATTGCCTTTGCCCAGCAGCACTTCATCGACCAACAAGGGCAGCAGCAGCGGGATCGGCACTGAGCAGAGGACCGCCAGGACAGCGACACCATTGGCCACCCACAGCGCCTTTTTGTGCTGCAGGACGAGGCGGCGGATCTGCGCCCAGTTCAGGCGATCACCGGCCGGACGCTCATGTGCCGATGCGGCGCTACTGCGATGTTCCAGGTCGGAGACGTCAGGCACTGGCGTTGCGCTCCAGCCAGCGACCCAGCAAGGGCCCGAGGACATCGAGGGGTTGATAGCCGTTGGTCAGCAGCGCCAGTTGGCCATTGCGCTCAGCGAGCAGCGTCGGGAAGCCGGCAATGCCCAAGTCCTGAACCCAGGAGAAATCCGACGCGGTCGCGGTGTGCTGTTCGACGCTGTCGAAGGCTTCGGCGAACTCGATGCGCGGCAAGCCGGCTTTTTCAGCCAGCTCGGCCAGCACCGAGCCGTGGGTGACGTCGCGGCCATGAAGGTAAAAGGCTTGCTGGATTTCCTTGACCAGCCGCCAGGCGACGTCCGGCGCCAGGCTGCGTGCCGCGACGATGGCACGGCAGGCCGGCGCGGTGTCGTAGACGAAACCGTCGGGCAAGGCGCCGTCGAAACGGAATGCCTGCCCCGTGGCGTCGTGCACCGCTTGCCAGTGTTCGAGAATGTAGCGTTTGGTCGTCGGCTCCAGGGCCGCGCCACTGCCCGTGCGCAATCCGCCCACCACCAGATGCAACGGCACCCCCGCCGCTGCCGCCTGCTCGACCAATGCTTCGGCCACCGGAGAAAACCCCCAGCACCACGAACACATCGGGTCCATCACATACAGCAGGCGGGTGGACATGGCTCAGGCCTCGTTGTTTTGAGTTTCAGTCGCCTGGCCGTCAAGCGCACGGTAATTGCGACCGATCGGGTGCGGCTGATTGCGCGCCTTCGCCAGTTCGATCTGCTTTTGCCGGTCGATGGCGCTGCGGCGGGTTTTCTCGCTCAGCGAATCCCAGCAATGCGGGCAGCTGACGCCCGGCGAATAATGTTCGCTGGCACGGTCCTCTGCGCTGATCGGCGTGCGGCAGGCATGGCATTGATCGTAGTCGCCTTCGGTCAGGTCGTGGCGGACGGTGACGCGATTGTCGAACACGAAGCAGTCGCCCTGCCAGCGGGTTTCTTCCTGGGGCACTTCTTCCAGGTATTTGAGAATGCCGCCCTTGAGGTGATAGACCTCTTCGAACCCTTCACCGAGCATGTAGCTGGAGGCCTTCTCACAGCGAATGCCGCCGGTGCAGAACATCGCGACCTTCTTGTGCCTGGCCGGATCGAAATTCGCCTTGATGTAATCGGGAAATTCACGGAATGAAGTGGTCTTGGGGTCAATCGCGCCTTCGAAGGTGCCGATCGACACCTCGTAATCGTTGCGCGTGTCGATGAGCAGCACTTCAGGGTCGGCGATCAGCGCGTTCCAGTCCTTGGGATCGACATAGGTGCCGACCGCCTTGTTCGGGTCAACGCCCGGGACGCCGAGGGTCACGATCTCTTTCTTGAGTTTGACCTTGGTGCGGTAGAACGGCTGCTCGTCGCAGTACGATTCCTTGTGGTCGATGTCGACCATGCGCGGGTCTTTCTTCAGCCAGGCCATCAAGCCGTCGATGCCCTCGCGACTGCCGGACACCGTGCCGTTGATGCCTTCTTCGGCGATCAGCAAGGTGCCTTTGATGCCGTTGTCGACCATCGCCTGCAGCAGTGGCTCGCGCAGTGCGACGTAATCGGAAAGGGTGACGAATTTGTACAGCGCCGCGACGACGATGGGTGCGGGTTGGGTCATGTGGCGTCTCCAGGTGGTGACCCTCGCAAAGGGCCTACCGGATGAATGATTCAGATGAACGCGTGCCGACCGGGCAACGCGGCGCGGATTCTATCAAGAATCGAACGTGGGCAGGCAGGAGGGTTGATCAATCGCCTCATCACCCCGTCTACCTGCCGGGAACATCGGCCTGAGCGTCACGGACTAAATGACATCGCTTGCCCACACCCACAGGAACAAATCCCATGCATATTCTTCACCTTGCCAGCTCTCCCCGCGGCGATCGCTCTGCCTCTCTCAAACTCGCTGCGCGCTATCTCGAGACCCTGACCTCGTTGCACGCCGACGCCACGGTGGATGTCCTGGACGTCTGGACGACCGACCTGCTGCCCTTCGACGGTGCCGCGCTGGAGGCCAAGTACGCCGATTTGCAAGGCGTGCAGATGAACGCCGAGCAACAGGCGATGTGGGAGCAGATCCACACATTGGGCGAGCGCTTCCATCGCGCCGACGTCATCGTTTTCAGCGTGCCAATGTGGAATTTCGGTATTCCTTACCGCCTCAAACATCTGATCGACGCCGTGTCGCAGCGGGGCGTGCTGTTCGATTTCGACGCTCAGGGCATGCGCGGTCTGCTCAAAGGCAAGAAAGTGGTGGTGTTTGCTACCCGTGGGGTAGCGCTTGGGGAGGACTTCCCCACGGAGGACTACGATCATCAGGTCGCTTACCTGAAAACCTGGGCGCGCATGGTGGGTGTACCGGCCATCGATGCGGTGATCTCGGAAGCCACCCTCGCAGATGCGACGACGGCGGAGAAGAATTTCAACGCGGCGCTGGCGCAGGCCTCGAAGCTGGCTGCCGACCTGACATGAACGCCCGTCAAATCAGGGGGGCATTCGTACCTAACGAATGTTAGGTAGCCTATTGACCGAGGCGGTATTCAAGCCTAAGGTTGGCCTACCTAACAACCGTTAGGTGATTAATCTTCCCCCACAGGACAGCGCCATGACGACCAGACTGCAGCTATTCACCTCTCCTTCGGCGTACCCCAATCCCCAGCGACTGCGCTTGTTCATGCACGAAAAGGGCATCGCCGATCAGTTCGATGAAACCATCTATGACATGGCGCCCGGTGGCGAGCAGCGCGGCTGGCGTCACCTGAATATGAACCCGTGGGGAGAAACCCCTACGCTGCAGTTGGCGGATGGCAGCTTTATTTCCGAAACACCGGCCATTGCCCGTTTTCTCGACCAGTCTTATCCCGGCCGCAAGATCATGGGCGAAACCGCGCTGGAGCAGGGCCTGGACAACATGTGGGATAACCGCATCTGGGTGCATATCCTTTATCGGATCGTCACGGCCTTTCACGTCTTGCACACCGGGCTGGGTTTCAAGCTGGAGTTGACGAAGAATGAGGCATGGGGTGAGCACTGCCGCAAAGAGGCGCTGATGCATGCTGCTTTGGTGAATCGTCATCTGGCCGACGGTCGCGAATGGCTGCTGGGCGGGGCCGAACCGACGTTTGCCGATATCACGCTGGCCACCGCCATTGCCTTCTCCAAGTTCCCGGTAAACGCGACCCCGCTGGACGAGCGCTTCGAGCACCTGGACAGCTACTGGCAGCGCTGGCAGAAACGTCCGGCTTTCCAGGCCGCCTACGCCGATCGCAGCAGTGGCATACCGGAGCTGGATTCGCCTTCCGCGTGATCCGACTGGATGGGCACGTCATGATCTGAGAGGACGGGAGCTGGAGCTTTTGCTTTAAGATGGCCGGCTCCACTGCAACTCGTCCGACCCATGAAAGGCACGACAATGAGCATCAACGCCCGCGAGGCCATACTCCTGGCTGCCCGAAACATTGCCCAGTCACAGGGTTACAATGGCCTGAATTTTCGCGACCTGGCCCATGAAGTTGGCATCAAGGCAGCCAGTATCTACTACCACTTCCCAAGCAAGGCCGATCTGGGCATTGCTGTCGCTAAACGATACTGGCAGGACGGTGCGGCTGCATTGGAAACGCTCAGCGAGCAGACGCCGGATCCGGTGGAGGCATTGCGCCGATTCCCCGAAATTTTTCGTCGCTCGCTGGAGGCCGACAACCGGCTGTGCCTGGGAAGTTTTGTAGGGGCTGAAGCCGATAATCTTCCCCCCGCAATGGTCAAGGAGATGCAGGCTTTCGCTCAGGTGAACGTTGAATGGCTGAGCCGACTGCTCGTCTCGGCGAAATACTGCGAGGAAGCCAACAGCGACATCCGCGCGCGCGCCATTTTCTCGGCCGTCGCGGGTGCACAACTGATCGCGAGAAGCACATCAGACATTTCGGTTTTCGACACGCTGATTGAAGCCTACCGTGCCTATGGTCCCCTGCCGGCGTAACAGTCGCTTGCCGCCCGAAGAAGGTGAACACCTTCTTCGGGCGGCGCGCGTCAGTCGTGCCCACCCGCACAGGTCGGGGAAGACGGCGCGGCGCCGAGCTTCGCCCATTCTTCCGGGGTGTAGGTGTGCAGCGCCAGCGCGTGGAACTCACCCATCAGGCCACCGAGCAGGCCATAGACCTTCTGGTGACGCTTGACCGCGTTGAGGCCGGCGAACTGCTCGCTGACCACCACCGCTTTGTAGTGAGTGTCCGTGCCGCGACTGTGCATGTGGCTTTCATTGAGCACCTGGAGGTACTCGGGCTGAAAGACCGTCAACGCGGATTCGATTCGCTGTTGCATGCTCATGTCAGGCTTCGCTTATGGCTTCTTGGCAGGAGCAGCCGGTGCAGCAGGCTTGGCGCCAGCCGGGGTCAGTTCCTTGGTCATGTCGGCGAGCAGCTTGTTGACCACAGGCACCGCGCTTTCCAGTTTGCTCTGGGTCAGCTGGAACGACTGCTGGCTGATCTGCGGCATCTTGGCCTGGACTTTCTGGCCCAGTGGAGACTGGTAGAAGGCAACCAGATCTTTCAGCTCGCTTTCGGTGAAGTTGGAGGTGTACAGCTTGACCATGTCAGGCTGCAGCTTTGGCCAGCTGATCACCTGATCCAGCGCGGCATTGGCCTTGCCCTGATAGGTTTCGAGGGTGGCTTGCTTGGACGCAGGTGCTTTGGTTTCAGCGAAGCGCTGAGCGAACATCTGCTGGACTTGCATGTAAACCGGCGCACCCAGTTGATCGGCGTGAGCCAGTTTGAGGAACGCTACAGCACTGGCTTCATGGCTGGCGGTATCGGCAAGAACCTGGCCGCTGGCACATACCAGAGCAACCGCAGCACAAATGGCACGAAGACGGGTCATCGAGTTTCCTTATCTAGCAGGCGAGGCAGAACCCCAAGGCCGGCCATTCTGCGCCCCTTTGCGCATTTCCCTCAACCCCTGACCCTACGAGCGGTTATCCCGCGGACCTGACGCACTCGCGCGCACGAAGGTTTAGGGCGACCAGTCCGGGGCTTTTGTCGCACACTGTCCGCACCTGTTCCGACCGCACAGCAGCCACGGGGAACCCCACCGGCTCCCCGGTTACTAAACTGCGCAAATCGATCTTAAGGAGAGAGTCCAGTGAGCCGTACCGAAACCGACAGCATAGGTCCGATCGAAGTCCCCGAAGACGCTTACTGGGGGGCGCAGACGCAGCGCTCTCTGATCAATTTCGCCATCGGCCAGGAACGCATGCCGTTGCCGGTATTGCACGCGCTGGCGCTGATCAAAAAAGCCGCCGCCCGGGTCAACAACCGCAACGGCGACCTGCCCACCGACATCGCCAACCTGATCGAGCAGTCCGCCGACGAAGTGCTGCAGGGCCAGCTCGACGACCAGTTTCCTCTGGTGGTCTGGCAGACCGGCAGCGGCACGCAAAGCAACATGAACGTCAACGAAGTCATTGCCGGCCGTGCCAACGAACTGGCGGGTGGCGTTCGCGGCGGCAAATCGCCGGTTCACCCCAACGATCACGTCAACCGCTCGCAAAGCTCCAACGACTGCTTCCCCACCGCCATGCACATCGCGGCCGTGCAAGCAGTTAAAGAGCAACTGCTGCCGGCCATCGCCGAACTGTCCACCGGCCTCGCCGAGCAGTCTTCGCGGCACATGAAGCTGGTGAAAACCGGCCGCACGCACATGATGGACGCCACACCGATCACCTTCGGCCAGGAGCTCTCGGCTTACGTCGCTCAGTTGGACTACGCCGAAAAAAGCATTCGCGCCGCGTTGCCGGCCGTGTGCGAGCTGGCCCAGGGCGGCACCGCCGTCGGCACTGGCCTGAACTCGCCCCATGGATTCGCCGAAGCGGTGGCCGCCGAACTGGCTGCGCTGTCCGGCCTGCCCTTCGTCACCGCGCCGAACAAGTTTGCCGCGCTGGCCGGGCATGAGCCGCTGACCGCGCTGTCCGGCGCGCTGAAAACCCTCGCCGTGACCCTGATGAAGATCGCCAACGACCTGCGCCTGCTGGGTTCCGGCCCCCGCGCGGGCCTGGCTGAAGTAAAGCTGCCAGCCAACGAGCCAGGCAGCTCGATCATGCCGGGCAAGGTCAACCCGACCCAGTGCGAAGCGCTGTCGATGCTGGCGTGTCAGGTCATGGGCAACGACACCACGATCACCTTCGCCGCCAGTCAGGGCCACCTGCAACTGAACGTGTTCAAGCCGGTGATCATCCACAACCTGCTGCAATCGATCCGTTTGTTGGGCGATGGCTGCCGCAACTTCAACGAGCACTGCATCGCAGGCATGGAACCGGATGCCGCCAAGATGGCCGAGCATCTGGAACGCGGCCTGATGCTGGTGACCGCGCTGAACCCTCACATCGGCTACGACAAATCGGCGCAGATCGCCAAGAAAGCCTACAGCGAAGGCCTGACGCTGCGTGAAGCGGCGCTGCAACTGGGTTTCCTCACCGACGCCGAGTTCGACGCTTGGGTGCGCCCGGAAAAGATGCTCGAGGCCGGCAGCAATGGCTGAACCCATCAGCGGCGCCACGCCACTGGAAGGCTACGGCAAACGCATTCTGATGATCATCGGCACGCCGAAAAGCATCAGCCTCGGCCACGCGCTGGGCGAGGCTTATGCCCAGGGCGCGCGGAGCAAAGGTCATGTGGTGCGGGTGCTCAAACTTGACGAGATGGATTTCGACCCGGTGCTGCGCGGTGGCTACGAATCCGCCCAGACACTGGAACACGATCTGCTTGAAGCCCAGCGCGAGGTGCACTGGGCCCAGCATCTGGTTTTCGTTTATCCGGTCTGGTGGGGCGGTTTGCCGAGCCTGCTCGGTGGATTCTTCGACCGGGTGTTCATGCCCGGCTTTGCCTTCAAGGCCCATGGCAGGCATCACCCCTCCAATGAGCTGCTGAAGGGCCGAACAGCAGAATTGCTGGTGACAATGGACACGCCGTCGCGCTATTTTCGCTGGGTCTTCAAGGCCCCTGCCCACCGGCAGATGGTCAGGACAATCCTTGAATTCTGTGGGATCAAGACCACACGGCTGACGGAGTTCTCGCCGGTACGCACCTCTACCGAAGAGCAGCGTCAACAGTGGATTCGCGACGCCGAGGCGCTGGGCAAACGCTGAAACCCGAGGCCCGCACCGCCAGGCAGGTTGCGCGGGCTCGCACGTTGATGGAACCGTTAAGAACGCTACGATTCAAATGCTCTGACTTACCCTGTGGCGACACTTGTCGCCCACCCAGATCACCCGCGTACCGACCTAATGCCCGGAGAAGGCCATGTTAAGCAAGCGTGAACAAGATCCAGCTCCCACCGTACGTTTTCGCAGCGACCGCGTATCCCGCGTAAATGGCCTGTATTTCTTCAGCACCCGGGAAAACACCCTCGAAGGCCCGTTCATGAGCAAGGAAGACGCTGCTCGGGAAACCGAGGTCTATATCCGTCGCATGCAGGCCGCCAGCGCGTATCAGCCAGGCATGCCCTCCTCGCTCAACGGCTGACTCATCCCGCCTTTACGAATGATTGCGGCGAAAAGTCTCCTCGCCCATTGCTGCGATCTGTCCGTCGATCAGTGCATCGAAGGGACGCAACAAGCCATCGAATGACGTTTCCGGCTCCAGCGTGTGCAGCGCATGGACGATGGCCTCCAGTGTCGACAACGCCTCGGGGCCCGGTGCCTTGCGCAATCGGTAGCGTGACGCTGGCGCGTTGGTTAGCACCACTCTGGGCAGCGCCGCCAGCAGCGGATTAAGGTGCAGCAGCTTGCGCGCCTTGCGCCAGGTGCCATCGGGTACGACGAGCAGCACGGGTGCATCGTCGACCCGGTTAGCCTTCAGCGAAACAGCCTCCTCCCCCGGAAACAGCAAACATGCTTGGTAACCGGGCTGGCTCAGCCATTGCGCCAGATCCTCGAACACCTCCCCCACCTGCAATTGCGCATTCGTCAGGCCTAGTGCTGCCAGGCGCGCCGTGTTGAGCGCGTGATTGACTTCGCTGGGGTGCTGCAGGATCAACACGCGCGTGCGGCTGCCCAACGCAGGAATCAGCGCACACAGGCAGTGATCGGTCGGACGCAGGCAGCGCTCGCAGCGGGCACGGGACATCGTCAGTTTCCTACAGTGGATTGAGCTGCGCTTTCAGCAGATCGCGAAAGGTCTGAATCAACGGCTCACGGCTGCGTCCGCGACGCAGGATCATCGAAAACGGTGCCTGATAGCCAAAGGTCGCCGGGAGCAACACGCGCAGGTGCCCCGAATCCACCCACGACTGGGCGTAGTGCTCGGGCAAGTAACCGATGTAGGCGCCGGACAAAACCAGAATCAGCTGCGCTTCCATACTCTCGACGGTCGCGGCGCTGTGCTTGAAGCCGTGTCGGGCGAGCTCGGCCTGGCTCCAGTAGCCGCGTCCGACCATGCGTTGTTGGGTGATGACCGGTTCCGGGATGCGCCGTTCGGCATACAGCGCGTGGCGATTGCTGCAGTACAGCCAATGCTGCTCGCGGTACAGCGGCTGATAGAGCAGGCCGTTCATGCGCGTGGAAAACGAGCCGATCGCCAGGTCCAGTCGGTTGTCCAGCACGCCCAGCTGCAGTTCATAGGGGCTCATCACGGCAAGGTGCAAATGCACGGCTGGATGCTCCGCACTGTAGGCGCCGATGACTTCCGCAAAGGGCAAAGCGCGGTCACTGACCGTCGAGTCCAGCACCCCCAGGTTCAGCGTGCCGCGCAGCTCGCCTTTGAGCGCCGCAGCGTAGAGTTCGAAACCTTCCAGCTCGCCGAGCAGGCGCAGGGTTTCCTGATGAAACAGCTCGCCCTTGCTGGTCAGGCTGAACCCGCCGCGCCCGCGATGACAGAGCACGATACCCAACGCCGCTTCGAGCTGGCTCATGTAGGTGCTGATCGCCGACGTCGACAGATTGAGTTCTTGCTGGGCACTGGCAAAGCCCTGATGGCGCACCACGCAAGCGAAGATGCGCAGCAATTTGAGGTCGGGAAGCGCGCTGGCCATGGTCGTTCCAGGGTGGGTTTTGCGCGCAGCTTACCCGATACTTCAGGAATATCTGAACTAAGTATTTCGCCTGGCCGATTGTTCGCAGCGGGCGCGGTAAACAGAATCGGGGCCATGCTGGAAGCCCGCTTCCGCCCCTTTTGATTACCACCGATGAGGCATTCCCGTGGACAAGATTTTCCATCAACCACTGGGCGGCAACGAAATGCCGCGCTTCGCCGGCATCGCCACCATGATGCGCTTGCCGCACCTGCAAACCGCGGCCGGGCTGGATGCGGCCTTCGTTGGCGTGCCGCTGGACATTGGCACATCCCTGCGCGCCGGCACCCGTTTCGGCCCACGGGAAATCCGCGCTGAATCGGTCATGATTCGCCCCTACAACATGGCCACCGGCGCCGCCCCTTTTGATTCGCTGTCAGTGGCGGACATCGGCGACGTGGCGATCAACACCTTCAACTTGCTGGATGCGGTGCGCATCATCGAAGAGGCCTACGACGGTTTTCTCGAGCACGACATCATCCCGCTGACCCTCGGCGGCGATCACACCATCACGTTGCCGATCCTGCGCGCCATGAAGAAGAAGTACGGCAAGGTCGGGCTGGTGCACATCGACGCCCATGCGGACGTCAACGATCACATGTTTGGCGAGAAGATCGCCCACGGCACCACGTTCCGGCGGGCGGTGGAGGAAGGTCTGCTGGACTGCGATCGCGTGGTTCAGATCGGTTTGCGCGCTCAGGGTTATACCGCTGAAGACTTCAATTGGAGTCGCAAGCAGGGGTTCCGGGTGGTCCAGGCCGAGGAATGCTGGCACAAGTCGCTGGCGCCGCTGATGGCCGAAGTGCGCGAGAAGGTGGGCGGCGGTCCGGTGTACCTCAGTTTCGACATCGACGGCATCGACCCGGCCTGGGCACCGGGCACTGGCACACCGGAAATCGGCGGGCTGACCACAATTCAGGCAATCGAGATCATTCGTGGGTGCCAGGGGCTGGACCTGATTGGCGGCGACCTTGTTGAAGTCTCGCCGCCCTATGACACCACCGGCAACACCTCGCTACTGGGCGCGAACCTGCTGTATGAAATGCTCTGCGTGCTGCCGGGTGTGGCGCACCGCTGACAGCGGGCGTGGATGCTTCGCTGTTTAGTGGGACCGGCTTCATCCGGGAAAGGCCCGTCCGAGTGCCCTCAATTTTCGCGGCGTGACGACTGAGGCTTTCCCGGCTAAAGCCGGTCCCTCAATGAGTGCCCTGCATCGGGCGCGCCGCTCCTCCATTGCGCGCCAATACAAAAATCTCCCCACACCTGTCATTCCCCTTCCGCGAACTTGGGCTAGCCTTAAAGCGACACCGTCGGCGTTGTGCAACGCAGCGCGGGTTTTTCAGGGTGGTTGCTTTTGGGGATTCCTGCCACAACCCTCTGTATTTTGATGCTGGGGTGATTACCACTTAAATCAAAGCAGAGGCCTGCCATGAAGCGGAGCGAAGTCAGACAGCATGTGATCGACACGATCGGAAAGATCCTGGTCGACAAGACCCTCATTCAGGAAGAAGACGACGTGATGCTAAGTGCGCTTGAGCTGGATGAAGAAGACTTCAGAGAGTTCTTCTCGATTCTGCAAAGCGACTTTGGCATCGTCCTCCCCAACCAGATCAAAGCCGATATTGCAGGGATGTCAGCACATTCACCCAATGGCCAACTGACCGTGCAGGGCCTGGTCGACCTGATTCTCGTCGAGATGAAACGCAGAACTCATCACTGAGCCGCAGATGGGATCGATTTAGAAAAGATAGTGAGGCGAGCTGGGTGTTTGACCGAACGGTCGGAGGAAACAGAGCGGGCTATCGGGCGATAGCGCCGCTTTTCAGCGCGCCTGGCGAAGAGCGCTTAGCGCCGTGGACGACGACGCTCATCATCATTGCTGCGCACGGGAATGGGTTGCAGCTTTGGCTTTTCGATCAACCCGAGCGCGACGCCTACATCGTGAAGCCATTCTTGCAATTTGCTGTTCATATAACGCCCCCTTCAGGGAAATACTCGGCAGCCAATGTCCGAACTGCTTAGAGCAGATCATAGTGCTAAGGCGCACTTTACGCCTGCTACCGAGTGTCGCGGCAGGAATTTTTTGCCTTACATGACGTTATGACACTGCAAATCGCACATTCGAAGACTTCACGCGACAAACGGCAGGGCGGTCAACCGGCGCCCACAGCCGTGAACGCCGCACATTCATGGGCCTGGCGGCGTCTGGCGAACAGATAGAACAGCCCGCCGCCAAGGAAACATCCTGTAAACCATGCGAAGTTGGCCATCGGCTGCAACGCCGGGACGAAGGTGATCGCAATGCCCGCCACCGTTGCCAGGATCAATGCCTTGACCGCCGTGTAGTTCACCCCGCCGGTGTACCAATAGCGCCCGGTCGGCCCATCGTTGAACAGCGCATCGACGTCGATCTGCTGCTTCTTGATCACGTAATAGTCCACCAGCAGGATGCCGAACAAAGGCCCGATGAACGCCGCCAGCACGTCCAGCGTGTAATGGATGACGGCGGGGTTGTTGAACAGGTTCCAGGGCGTAATGAAGACCGACGCCACTGCCGCGATCATCCCGCCTGCACGCCAGCTGATCTTGCTGGGGGCGACGTTGGCGAAGTCGAAGGCCGGTGACACGAAGTTGGCGACGATGTTGATGCCGATTGTGGCGGTCACGAAGGCAAACGCTCCGAGCAGTACTGCAACGTCGTTGTCGATGCGGGCCACGGTGGCGATCGGGTCATGGAGCATCTCGCCGAACACCGGCAGCGTTCCCGAAACAATGACGACGGTGACCAGCGAGAACGCCAGAAAGTTGATCGGCAGGCCCCAGAAATTGCCGCGACGCACCTCAGACATGCTCCGGCAGTAGCGACTGAAATCGCCAAAATTGAGCGTAGGACCCGAGAAGTAGGACACCACCAGGGCCGTGGCCATGATCACTTGGGAGAACGCTTCCCAGCCGGTCAAGGATTTCTCGGAGAGGGTGAAGCTGATGTTGGCCCAGCCCGCTTTCCAGACAATCCAGCCCGCCAGAATGAACATCACGGCATAGACCACGGGCCCGGCCCCATCGATGAACCGGCGGATCGAATCCATGCCGGTCCAGAACACCGCAGCCTGTACCACCCAAAGCACCAGGAAGCCCATCCACCCGAGGTAGGACAAGCCGGCAAAGTGCGGTTCTGCGTAGACCGACATGTGTGGGAAAAAGCGCAGCACTACGATGATCAGCGCGCTTGAAGCCAGGTACGTCTGCACTCCGTACCACGCCACGGCGATCAGGCCACGAATCACCGCAGGAATATTCGCACCGAACACGCCAAAGGCCAGACGACAGATCACCGGATACGGCACGGCTGCCTGCTGACTGGGCCTGGCCAACAGGTTGGCGATCACCTGAATGATGCAGATGCCCACCAGCAGCGCGATCAGCACCTGCCAGCTCGCCAGCCCGAGGGCGAACAGGCTGGCGGCGAAGACGTAGCCGCCCACGCTGTGCACATCACTCATCCAGAACGCAAAAATGTTGTACCAGGTCCACTTCTGCGGCACGGGACCCAGGTCCTCGTTGTACAGGCGGGGGCTGTAGCCCTTGGGCAATGGCTCGGTCATCGCATTTCTCCCTTAAAGGACGAACCGGCTCCCGACGTCACATGTGCACACACTGCGTACGGGAGCGAGTGTGGGTTGTATACGAAGTAAGAGGCAGAATGCGTGCCATTGCGGACCAAAACCGCTGGCAAGGCGCCAAAACAGCGGGTTTCCAGCAACCGAAGACACCGAAATTTTAGATTTCAAAACGGGGGATTGCAGATGCCGCGCCTGCCCGCAGTGCACCGTGACCAATGTCGGTGCGTTTTCATGGGGCAGGAGACGGGCAAAAGGGAGAGGCAAAATGTGTATACGATCACCGCGAGCTTTGTTCCAACTTATCAGCCTGCGTGCTGCCGCATCCTCGTAAGAAACAGTCCCGATTCACTCGGGCAACTGCGCCAGTCCATCCGGGTCAGTCATCGCCCGCTCCAGCAGATCCGCCGGCAGACTCTTGCTGGCCCGCGCGCCGAGCAGCTTGAGCTGTTCGCTGCGGCTGACCAGATTGCCGCGCCCCTCGACGAGCTTGTTACGCGCGGCGCCGTAAGCTTTGTCCAGCTGCTGAAGACGGTTGCCGACCTCGTCCAGGTCCTGGATGAACAGCACGAATTTGTCGTAGAGCCACCCTGCCCGCTCGGCGATCTCCCGGGCATTCTGACTCTGCCGCTCTTGCTTCCACAGACTGTCGATGACCCGCAGCGTCGCCAGCAGCGTGGTCGGGCTGACGATCACGATGTTGCGATCGAAGGCCTCCTGGAACATGTTGGGCTCGGCCTGCAACGCCGCAGAGAACGCCGCTTCGATCGGCACGAACAGCAAAACGAAATCGAGGCTGTGCAGCCCTTCAAGGCGTTTGTAGTCTTTGCCGGACAAGCCTTTGACGTGATTGCGCAGGGACAGCACGTGCTGCTTCAGCGCCGCCTGGGAAATCACCTCATCGTCGGCCGACACGTACTGCTGATAGGCCGTCAGACTGACCTTCGCGTCGACAACGACCTGCTTGTCGCCAGGCAGCATGATCAACACGTCAGGCTGGAAGCGCTCGCCGTCGGGCCCCTTCAGGCTGACCTGGGTCTGGTACTCGCGGCCCTTTTCAAGACCGGCATGCTCGAGCACCCGCTCCAGAATCAGTTCGCCCCAGTTGCCCTGGGTCTTCTGGCCCTTCAGCGCACGGGTCAGGTTGTTTGCCTCATCGCTCAGGCGCAGGTTGAGCTGCTGCAAGCGCTCCAGCTCCTTGCTCAGAGAGAAACGTTCGCGGGCTTCGTTCTGGTAACTGTCTTCGACGCGCTTTTCAAACGACTGGATGCGTTCCTTGAGCGGATTGAGCAACTGCCCCAGCTGCTGCTGACTGGTCTCGGCGAAGCGCTGTTCGCGCTCATCGAAAATCTTGCCGGCCAGTTCTGCGAACTGCGCACGCAGCTCGTCGCGGGAGCCCTGCAGATCGGTGAGGCGCTGCTGGTGACTGTCCTGTTGTTCGCGCAGCTCGGCGCCAAGGGATGCGCACTGGGCGTCGAGTCGGCGCAGCTCGGCCTCTCTGGCGGTCCGTTCGCGGCCCCAGTCTTCCTGGGCCTCGCGCGCGCCTTCATGCTGCTGGCGCAGCAACTCCACTTCCCGGCGCAGGGCCGCCAGGTCTGCCTGCTTCACTGCATTGGCTTGGGCGAGATCACTGATCTCGTCGCGGCTGGCATCCAACTGAGCATTGAGCCCATCCTGCGCCATCTGAGCGTTACTCAAGCGCTCGTCGAGCAACGCGGCGTCCGCCTCCCGTTGCGCCAGGCGCCGCTGCAACTGCCACGCCAGCCCCAGCAAAGGCACCGCCGCCACCGCCAATCCCAGCAACAGGCTGGTTAACTCAAACACCATAAAATCCAGACTCCGACATTCAGGCAGGCAGCATTATGCGCAGAAGCGAGCTCGACGTCCGATCCGGGTTAATCAGTGCCCGGCCAAGACAAAAATACGAGCGAATGCTTCAGAAGCAGCGTCGTAGAGCCAGCGCTTGGGACAATCCACAGAACCTGTGGATAACTCAGTGGACAACACCCCTTAAGCTCTCGCAAACGCACGTAGAATGGGGCCTGCGTTCAAACTGACGATTTTTTCACCAGCGTAAAAAAACGATGGTTTTCATTGACTTAATAATTCGTTGCATTAAATCAAGCGGTTAGCGGACGACGTGACAGTGACATGACAGATACCTTTCGCAATGTGCACAAGTGAATTTCGTCTGTACCTAAGCCGGTTTCCATAGCCATGGCATTCGCTCAAAATTCGCGAAAACAAGGCACGGCCCCACCCTTCCCGCTCCATATGCTGTAGTCTTTTGCGCCCCGCGTTATGCCGCTTAGCTAACCTATTGCAAGTCAGCGCTTGCGTTGTTCCTGTAACTCCATTAGCATCGCCGCCGTTAGTACCAAGCTGAAAGTCAATTCTGATCGAACAAATCCCCCAATCCAGGTCCGCCAACTGAGCGAACGGATTGAAAACAGGGATCGATCACCTCGATGGTTTCCAGACATGAACTCACACGACCTGCCGAAGAAACGGAGGGGTGTGCAGATCATTCATGCTCTTATCAACCAGCCTGCAAATTGATCAGGATCTTCACCTCGAGCATCGAACCTTAGCTCGCGTTGTGTTGCCTGCCCTCCTAAGTACCTACCAGTCAGCCCCGCGCCACATTTTAAATGCGCTCAACTGGCTGCTTTTTGTTCCAGACAGGTTCTGCGCCCTGCCACTGACTCGCATTCGAGCATCGGTCCGCGTTTACTGGAACGTTTTTATTTTGCACGCCTCTTATTGCGTGTCGATTCAGGAAACACCCATAACATGACTACTCATATCCAGACTCAAAACGCTATTCGTACACTGACCAACGCTTTTGCCCCGATGAACTGCCTGATCATGGCAACCCGCAAAGGCTGCTTCAGCTTCACCATCGTCAACGAGCACGGCATCGCCCGCCATAGCGAACGTTTGTACCCGGATCAATACTCCACCGATGCTCCGCTGCAGGCTGTCATCGACCGTACGCGTCAGGCCCTGGTTGCTTGATACCGTTGCCTGATACCGTCCGTCGGTAAATATCGCTGCATCGACAAGGCCTCACCCGATAACGGTGGGGCTTTTTTGTATCTGTTTTACTTACAGAAAAAGCGACAGATGCAGTAATGAATACCAGTCACGCCGTACATGCCGACCGGGAACTCGCCGTAAAACAGGCCTTTACACCGTAAATATCACACTACACTTCAAGTCAGCGGCGCAGGTCGCTGCCGATGGGCCCACTCCATCACTGCTGCCAAGCGCCAGGGCCCGCCTACTCATCAACTCCCCGAGGGTGTTATGGGAATCGCCGCCAGTGAACTGTGTCGCTACGTCATCCGCCCGACGCTTCTCTATCTCGGCCGAGCCAATCGGGCCGCCGAATCCTTGCTGCTGGGGGTCGCCGCCAGCCAGTCCGCGCTAGGCGCCGAGCTGGACAACCCGCGCGGCCATGGGCTTTACAGCATTGCGGACACTCAGCACCGCCAGCTATGGGATGAATACCTCGCCCGCGATCCGGACCTTGCCAGCCTCGTCCGGGGCCTGGCAAGCCAGCACGCGTTCCTCACTGGCCCTGATCTGGAACTGACGGTCAACCTGCGTTATTCGACTGCCATCGCGTGGTTGATGGTCGAGGCGAGCCATATTTCGCTTCCGGATGCAGATGATTCGTTGGCCATGGCGCAAATGTGGCGCGAGATATTTCAGCCCGGCGGCCAACTGCAGGATTTCACCTCGGCATGGCAAACATGGGTCAGCCCCTTGTTTCAGCCCTCGACGGCCATTTCGTGACCGATTGGTATTGACTGAAAAAGCCGCGAACTTTCAGGATTGTCCTACAAGAACCGCTCTAAATCGGCTGATCCAGGCTATAGCGCGCTGGCAGAAATATTGGTAATTTCCGCGCGGTGATCAACAGGAGTTCTAACAATGAAAAAAACAATGATCAAATCCAGCCTCAGTCTCGCCATCACTCTTGCCTCTACTCAGATTTTCGCCTCCGGCTTTGCCCTGAACGAACAAAGCATCAGCGGCATGGGGACCGGTTTTGCGGGCCGTACCTCGTCCGTCGATGACGCCAGCATCGTGTACGGCAACCCGGCCGGCATGTCGCGTCTCAAGCGCGCGCAGGCGACCGTGGGGGTCGCGGCTATCGATGCCTCGACCGACATCACCGACACCAGCGGCCGCAGCACCGGTTCCAACAAAGGCGACATGGTCCCTTTCATCGCCGTGCCGATGGGCTTCTACGTGAACCCGGTCGACGAGCACTGGGCGTTCGGCTTCGGTGTCTACGCGCCATTCGGTCTGGTCACCGACTATGAAGACAACTTCCAGGGCCGCAACTTCGGCAGCAAGAGCATCGTCAAGGTCGTAACCTTCCAGCCGACCGTCAGCTACGCATTCAACGACAAGGTGTCGATCGGCTTCGGTCCGACCATCAACCGTATTTCCGGTGCGCTGGAATCGGCACTCAATGTCAGCCCGCTGCTGGGTGCCCGCACCGGCGACGGCCGCGTGCAGGTCAAGGGTGATGACGTCGGTTACGGTTTCCACGCCGGTATCCTGGTGCAAGCCACCGATACCACCAGCGTCGGCCTGACCTACCACTCCAAAGTGACCTACAACCTCGAAGGCCACACTGAAGTGACTCCGGGCGCAGGCGTGCCTGCCCAAGTACTGGGCGCGGGTCGATACGACGCCAAGCTGAACATCGACACGCCTGAAACCGTGGACTTCTCGGTCACGCAGAAGATGAACGATGCCTGGAAGCTCTACGCCGGGGCCACCTGGACACGCTGGAGCCGTCTGGAAGACATCACCGTGAAGAATTCGGGCGTCACTCGCGCGGGTGGCGTGGCTGCGCCAAGCCTGGTCGGTACCATCACCGAAGAGCAGAACTGGCATGACACCTGGGCCTACGCCGTGGGTACGTCGTATCAGTTGAACAAGCAGTGGGTGTTGCGTACCGGTCTGTCGTTCGATCAGTCGCCGACCAACAACGAGAACCGCTCGCCGCGCATCCCGACAGGCGATCGCACGATCTTCAGCCTGGGCGCCGGTTACAGCCCGACCGACGACATCACCATCGATGTGGCCTACTCCTACCTGCAGGAAGAGAAGGTCAAGGTTGCCGACTCGAACGCTCTGGGTCAAAGCTACAACGCCAAGTACGACAACAGCGCCAACGGTTTCGGCGTGGGCATGACCTACCGCTTCTGATGCAGTGGGCGGGACAGGCAGATCACCTGTTCGCCAGACCAAAAACCCCGCAACCAGTGATGGCTGCGGGGTTTTTCGTTGTGGCCGGTCTGCTCTGCCTCAGCGCGCCTTCACGGCTTCGAAGCGATAGCCTTCTCGATGGCTGAAATCAATTCGGGATCGTCCGGCGCGGTGTTGCTGGAAAAGCTGGCAACCACGTTGCCTTTGCGGTCGACCACGTATTTATAGAAGTTCCAGCGCGGCGGATTGCTTTGCTCGGCGAGGACCTTGAACAGGTTGATGGCATCGGCGCCACGCACCGGCTGCGGTTCGGTCATGGTGAACGTGACGCCGTAGTTCACGTAGCAGACTTTGGCGGTCTCGGCAGCGTCTTTGGATTCCTGCAGAAAGTCGTCCGAGGGGACCCCAAGGACTTCAAGCCCCTCACCCTTGAAGCGCTGATTGAGCGCTTCCAGCCCTTTGAACTGCGGCGCAAAGCCACAGAAGCTCGCGGTGTTGACCACCAGCATGGGCTTTCCGGCGAACTGTTTGCACAGGTCGATATCCTGTTTCGCCCGCAGCTTGGGCAGCTCGCCCTGCAGCAGTGGCGGGCAATCGGCGGCCGCCGCGGCGCCACTGAGGGCAAGCAACAACAGAGGCGCGTGAATCCAGCGTAGGGCCATGGCGACGTCCATTCATGAGCGGGCAGGAAAGGTGGGGCTGCCGCTACGCTACTCCGCCGCGCGATGAATGCCTAGCGCCAACCAAACGGGCTATCAGCTGGCTTTGTCGGTGGCCGTGAACGCCCGCTGGATCGCCTGGGGCGGTTCGCCGAAGTTGCGCAGAAACGCCTGGCGCATCCTTTCCCGATCGCCGAAACCGGTCTCCCGGGCGACCACTTCAATGGGGTGCCGACTGGTTTCCATCATCGCCCGTGCCACTTCCACCCGCAGGCATTCGATGGCTTTCGCCGGGGTCTGGCCGGTCTCCCCGCGGAACACCCGACTGAACTGGCGAGGACTCAAGCGGGCGATGGCGGCAAGTGCATCAATGGAGAGATCACTTTTGAGGTTCTCGCGGGCGTAGGCCAGCGCCAGCTGCACGCGGTCGGACTTGGGGTCCAGTTCCAGCAGCGTCGACAACTGGGAATGCTCGCTGCCGCGACGTTGATAGATCACCAGCTTGCGCGCGACCTGCCGGGCGATGTCGGCGCCGAGGTCGTTCTCGACCATCGCCAGAGCGAGATCAAGGCCGGCGCTCATGCCCGCACCGGTCCAGATCTGGCCGTCCACGGTAAACAGTTTGTCGTCCTCGACGCGAACGTTCGGGTAGCGCTTGCGAAACTCGGGGGCGTGAATCCAGTGCATGGTGGCGCGCTTGCCGTCGAGCAAACCGGCCTCTGCCAGCACAAACCCGCCCGTGCACAGCGACGCCACCCGCCGCGATTGAGCCGACGCAGTGCGCACGAACTCAAGCAGGCTGGGAGTCGGCAATTGCAGGTCCATATAACCGCTGACGATGATGGTGTCGTAACCGTCGGCCTGCAATGGCGTGGTATTGACCGAAAAGCCTTCGGACGACATCACCGCCCCGCCGCTTTCCGACACCAGATGAAAGGAGTACGCCGCCTCGCCCTGCATCAGGTTCGCGCAGGTCAGCACGGACCCGACCGACAGGCTAAGGGACTGAAATTGCGGGTACACCACCAGCGCAACGCTATGCATGACACCTCTCAGAATGATCAGCCGACCGCAGATCCTGTGGGAGCGACCGGGGTGGCGCTCCCACAAATCAATCGCACATCAGCGCCAACGTCACCAGCACCAAGGTTTCCAGCAGTTCGAGCATCGCGCCAGCGGTGTCGCCGGTAGAGCCGCCCAGCCGTTGCATCATCACCCGACGCAGCCAGAAGAAGCCACACGCTGTCACCACCAGCACCCACGCCGCCGCGCCGCCACCGATGAGCACGCAGACCACCGCCACCGCCGCCAGCACCCGCACGCCCGTCTTGCGCGGCAGGTGATCGGCCAGCGCCTGGCCCAGCCCGCCGGCGCGCACATACGGCGTGTTCAGAAACAGCGCCAGCATCGCCGCGCGGCCAATCACCGGGGCCAGCAGCAGGCCAACATCCGTGTGCGCGTCAATCAACGCCAACAGCGCGGTGAATTTCAACAACAACACCACCACCAGCGTGACCACCGCAATCGGGCCGCTACGCGGATCTTTCATAATCAGCAGCGTGCGGTCGCGGTCGCCGAAACCACCAAGCCAGGCGTCGGCGCTGTCGGCCAGGCCATCCAGGTGCAGCCCACCGCTGAGCATCACCCATGCCGCCAGCAGCAAAGCGGCATGCAACAACATCGGCGCTCCGTCGAGCAGATGATTCAGCGCCATCAACAGCACGCCGAACAGCAAACCCACCAGCGGGTAAAACAGCAGCGAGCGCCCCGATTCCTGGGGCGTCGGCATGCCCGGCAGGCGAATGGGCAGGCTGCTGAGGAACTGCAAGGCGATCCAGAACGGCAGCATTTAAACCTCCGTCAACTCACCGTTGCCCTGGACATCGAGCCCGAACATACCACCGTGGGCCACGGTGACCTGCAGCAAGTGTTCGCGGGGCAGACCGCGGGCGCGGGCCAGCAGCAAACGCATCACCCCGCCATGGCTGATCAGCAGAATGCGCTGTCCGTCATACGCCCGCTGCAACCGCTCAACAGCGGTCAGCACGCGGGTGGCAAATACCTGAACCGGCTCGCCATTGGGCGGCGTAAATCCGTACGGATCTTCCCAGAAACGTCCCAACCCGGCAGCAGCGGTTTCCATCAATTGCGCAGGGCTCTGGCCTTCCCAGTCGCCGAAATGCAATTCCTGAAGACCGGCTTCCAATTCCACGGGCAAGCCCAGCCGCCCGGCCAGCTCGTCGGCGAAACGGGCGCAGCGTTGCAGTGGCGAGCTGACGATCCGGTCCCAAGGCCCACGATCAGCCACCGCCGCACGCATCTGCTGCCAGCCGATGTCGGTCAGCGCGTCGTCGATGCTGCCGCGCAGGCCGCCGCCGAATTCGGTTTCACCGTGGCGCAGCAAATCCAGATGCAGCGTCATGCCGGGCGATCTGCCACGGCGGCTTCGGCGAAGGTCGCCATGCCTTTATGCAGCTCGCAGGCCAGACGCAACAATGGCACCGCCAGCGCCGCGCCACTGCCTTCGCCCAGACGCAATCCCAGGTCCAGCAACGGCTCGGCCTGCAGCGCGTCCAGCACCAGGCGATGGCCCGGCTCGGCACCGCGATGGCCGAAGAACAGCCACTCCCGGCACGACGGATTGATGCGCACCGCCACCAGCGCCGCCACGGAACAGATAAAACCATCGACCAGCACCGCGATGCCCTCCTGCGCGCAGGCCAGATAGGCGCCGACCAGCGCCGCGACTTCAAAACCACCGAGGGCGCGCAGACTGGACAGCGCGTCACCGACAGAAGCGGCATGCAGCCGCAGGGCACGTTCGATCACTTGCGCCTTGTGGCTCACGCCTTCGGCATCCAGGCCGGTGCCGGGGCCGGCCAGCGAGGCGGCGGGGCAATCGAGCAACGCGCACGCCAGCGCACTGGCGACGGTGGTGTTGCCGATGCCCATTTCGCCGCCGATGAACAGCTCGGCGCCCGCGGCCTTAGCGCGCAGCACGCTGTCGCGACCGCCATCGAGCGCAGCGTGCAGTTGCGCCTCACTCATGGCCGGACCCTGGGCAAAATTCGCGGTGCCCGGGCCGAGGTTGAGATGACGCACGCCCGGCAGGTCCAGCGGGGCAACCGTGCCCAGATCGACCACGTCCAGCTGCGCCGACAGCTGCCGCGCCAACACGCTGATGGCCGCGCCGCCCATGATGAAGTTGTGCAGCATCTGCCCGGTGACTGCCTGAGGGTAGGCCGAAACCCCTTCAGCGACCACGCCGTGATCGCCGGCAAAAATCGCGATCCAGACCTCATCGACCTCCGGTTTCAGGCGACCCTGCAGGCCGGCCAGTTGCACCGCCACGTCTTCCAGTCGACCCAAAGAACCGGTCGGTTTGGTCAGTTGCTGCTGACGGGCCAACGCTTCTTCGCGGCTGGCGTGATCGACTTCTCGGGCAGGCGCGAGCCACCAGGCGTTACTCATAGTGCGGGTCCTTTCAGGATCATGGGCAGTCCGGCGACAGTGAACACCACGCGCTGGCAACGTTCGGCCAGCGCCTGATGCAGCCAGCCGGCTTCATCGACATAACGACGGGTCAGCTCACCGAGGGGCACGACGCCCAGCCCGGTTTCGTTGCTGACAAAAATGATTTCGCCCGGCAGTTCCGCCAGACCATCGAGCAAGGCTTCGCGCTCTTGAACCAGCCGCTGCGGATCGTCCAGCATGAGCAGATTGGTCAGCCACAGGGTCAGGCAATCCACCAGCAGGCAGCCGCCCTCCCCGGCGTTTTCCCGGAGGACGCGGGCCAGTTCGACAGGTTCTTCGACTAGCCCCCACTCCGCCGGACGACGCTCGCGGTGCACGGCGACGCGCTGGTTCATTTCGCCGTCCAGAGGCTGACTGGTGGCGATGTAGATGACGTCGAGGCCGCTGTCGCTGGCGAGCTTTTCAGCCAGCCGACTTTTGCCGGATCGTGCGCCGCCGAGGATCAATTGCAGCATCAGGGTTGCTCCAGGCCGCAGAGTTCACGCAGTAATGTGCCGTCCAGGTGGGTTTCCACCAGATCGGCCAGGCGCTCGATGTCGCGCTCGCGCAGGGCGTGGTAATCCACCAATTGCACATTCTGCAGCCCGGCCCATCGCAGCAACGCGCTGCTCGACGCAGGATTCTCGAACAGCCCGTGCAGGTACGTGCCGAGCACTTGGCCGTCAGGACTGCACGCGCCATCGCAACGACCGTCGGCCAGCTGGACCAACGGACGCTCCAGCGCCGCGCCGGTGGTCACGCCGGCATGAATCTCGTAGCCGCTGACGTCGGCGTCTTCGAGGGTCAGCCGCCCGCTCACATTGCGCAGCTGTTTCTCTTCTTCCAGCACCGTGCTCAGGGCCAACAGCCCCAGGCCCGGGCTTGAACCCGCCGCGCCTTCCAGTCCGTGCGGGTCGTGCAACTCTTCGCCCAGCATTTGCAGGCCACCGCAGATGCCCAGCACTTTGCCGCCGTATCGCAGGTGGCGGTGGATGGCGGTGTCCCAGCCATTGGCGCGCAGATAAGCGAGATCACTGCGCACGCTTTTCGAGCCGGGCAGGATGATCAGGTCAGCGCCGGGAATCGCCTGCCCAGGGCCGACGAATTGCAGATTCACCTGGGGGTGCAGGCGCAGCGGGTCGAAGTCGGTGTGATTACTGATGCGCGGCAGGACCGGCACGATGACATTGAGCACCTGCTCGGCCTTGTCGGTCTGGCGCTGATCAAGACCGTCTTCAGCCTCCAGATGCAGGTCCATCACGTAGGGCAGCACGCCCACCACCGGTTTGCCGGTGCGCTGTTCGAGCCAGTCGAGGCCGGGCTGAAGCAGCGCGATGTCGCCGCGAAAACGATTGATGATGAAACCTCTGACCCGCGCCTGTTCGCTGGGCGACAGCAATTCCAGCGTGCCGACCAGATGGGCAAACACCCCGCCGCGATTGATGTCCGCCACCAGCAGCACCGGGCAATCCACCGCTTCGGCAAAGCCCATGTTGGCGATGTCGCCGGCGCGCAGGTTGATCTCGGCCGGCGACCCGGCGCCTTCGACCATGACCACCGGCCAGCCTTCGCTGAGGCGGCGATGGGAAGCGAGTACGGCCTGCATCGCGATGGCTTTGTAGTCGTGGTAGGCGACGGCGTTCATGGTGGTGACGCCGCGCCCGTGAATGATCACTTGCGCGCCCGTGTCGCTGTTGGGTTTGAGCAGCACCGGGTTCATGTCGGTGTGGGGTTCGAGGCCGCAGGCCTGGGCTTGCACGGCCTGGGCGCGGCCGATCTCGCCGCCGTCCGCGGTCACTGCGCTGTTGAGCGCCATGTTCTGTGGCTTGAACGGCACGGTGCGCACGCCCTGTCGGGTCAGCCAGCGGCACAGCGCCGTCACCAGCGTGCTTTTACCGGCATCGGACGTGGTGCCCTGCACCATCAGGGTTTTGCCGATGTTCATGGGCGCTCCCGGGAGAACTCACTCAGTGCCTGTTCCAGACGCTGCCAGTCGGCGTCCTCGCGGGGCAGGCCGAAACGCAGGCTCCTGTTGTTGTTGAAGATGCGCAGAAGGATGCCCCGGTGTGCGCAGAACTCATACAGTTCTTCCGCCAGCGGCGTGATCAGCCACTGAAACAGCGCGCAGCCGCCCTTAGGCGCGAAGCCGTGGCGGCTGAGCACATCAACCAGACGCTGACTGGCCTGCTCGGTGCGCTGGCGCTGGCGTTGATGCCCGGCCACGTCGTTGAGACAGGCCTGACCGATGATGCGGGTTGGCCCGCTGACTGACCAGGGGCCGATCTGCCGCGCCATGACTTTGAGAAAGCGCGGCTCCGCCAGCACAAAACCCAGGCGCACACCGGCCAGCCCGAAGAACTTGCCGAACGAGCGCAATACGATGAGCCCCGAACGCTGGGTGTAAGCCGCCAGGCTCAACTCCGGCGTGTTGTCCATGAACGCTTCGTCGACCACCAGCCAACCACCACGCTGGGCCAGCCGCGTGTGCCATTCCAGCAGGCGTTCGGGCGTGAGGCTCAGGCCGGTGGGGTTGTTCGGGTTGACCACGACGAGCACGTCAAGGGTGTCGATGAACCGCTCCACTTCGTGCTCAAGCACTTCGCGCACCAGAAAACCGGTGTTGCGCCAGGCCTCGGCGTGCTCGGCGTAGCAGGGCGACAGCACACCGACCTTGCCGGCCTGGCGCAGACGCGGCAGCGCCTGAATCGCCGCTTGGGAACCGGCAACCGGCAGTACGTCCGTGGCGCCGTAGTAGCGGCGGGCGGCGGCTTCCAGACCGTCATCGGTTTCCGGCAGGCGCCCCCAGGCCGCTTCCGGGATCGCCGGGATTGGCCACGACCACGGCGAGATCCCGCTGGACAGGTCCAGCCAGTCCGCCTCATCAATGCCATATTTCAGGACTGCGCCACGCAATCGGCCGCCGTGTTCAAGCATAGAATTCTGTCCCCAGACACAAAATCAGCAACCACAGCCACACGCCGCGCTGCACCAGTTGCCAGCCGCGATCGATGGAGTCCGCGTCCGCCGGCAAGCCTTCGCCCAGGGTCGCGCGCTCATGCAGCTCGCCGTGATAAATCGCCGGACCGCCCAGCTCGACGCCCAGCGCACCGGCGCCGGCGGCCATCACCGGGCCTGCGTTGGGGCTGTCCCACTTCGGGGCCTGGGTGCGCCAGCAGCGCAGAGCCAGTCGGGTGTTGCCCAGCAGCGCGTAGGTTAATGCCACCAAGCGTGCCGGAATGTAGTTGAGCAAGTCGTCGATTTTCGCCGCCGCCCAGCCGAAGCGTTCGAAGCGCTCGTTGCGATAGCCCCACATGGCGTCGAGGGTGTTGCTCAGGCGATAGAGCACAACGCCCGGCGCGCCCAGCACGACGAACCAGAAGATCGCCGCGAACACCGCGTCGCTGCCGTTTTCCAGCACCGATTCGGTGGCTGCACGGGCCACTTCGGTGCCGTCCAGCTCGGAGGTCTGGCGACTGACCAGATAGCCGACGCGCCGACGCGCTTCGGGCAGATCGTCGCTGCGCAGCGCCTGGGCGACCGGCTCGACGTGCTCGCCCAGGCTGCGAAGACCCAACGCGCAGTACAGCGCCAGCACGTCCACCAGCCAGCCAATCAACGGTAGCCAGCTGAGCAACGTGGCGATCAGGGTCAGCGGAATGACGGCGATGAACCACGCCGTCACGCCATGGCTGCGCCAGCCCCGGCCGGCAGCATTCAGGCGCTGTTCGATGCGCTCGGCAAAACGGCCGAACGCCACCAGCGGGTGGTTCCGTTTTGGCTCGCCGAGCAACGCGTCCAGCGCGACCCCGGCGACGCTCAATAACGCCACACTCATTCAATCACTCCCCATGTGTTCTCGTAGACCAACTCTTGCAACGCGCGCGGCTGCGCCCAGCCCTCCAGCACCAGCATCGGCGCCGGGTAAAATGCCTTGACCGGGCCCAGGCACAGGATCGCCAGGGGTTTTGAACCGGTTGGCATCTTCAGCAGATCAGCCAGGGCCTGGGGATCGAACAGCGACACCCAGCCCATGCCCAGACCCTCGGCACGGGCCGCCAGCCAGAGGTTCTGGATCGCGCACGACAACGACGCCATGTCCATTTCCGGCAGGGTGCGACGCCCGAAGATGTGTTTGTCGCGGTCGTCCATCAACGCAGCGACCAATACCTCGGCGCAGTCGCTGATGCCCTCGACCTTCAGCTTCATGAAATCGTCGGACCGCTCGCCCAGGGCTTCGGCGGTGCGGATGCGTTCTTCTTCCACCTGCGCCTGAATCTGCGCGCGCAAGGCCGGATCGGTGATGCGCAGGAACCGCCACGGCTGCATCAGGCCAACGCTCGGCGCGTGGTGGGCGGCTTCGAGCAGACGGGCCAGCAACTCCGGCGCGACGGTGCCCCCGCAGAAGTGACGCATGTCGCGACGCTCGGCGATGGCGCGGTAAACGGCGGCGCGTTCGGGGTCAGTGAAGGTGTGTTCAGTCATGGCTCGCCTGTCCCGCGAGTGAAACACAGCAATCACCTGCGATGCGCCCCATGTAGGAGTGAGCTTGATCGCGAAAGCGGTTTTTCAGAAAAGGAGTGGGATCGGACGCGCCCACTTTGCGAGCAGGCTCGCTCCCACAGAATGCGGCGGTTGAATTAGATGGGCTCATGGCAAAAACAGCGCCGCCATCGCCTGGGGATTCGAGGGAAAGTAAAAGTGGACATACGACGCAGTCATGCGCCCTTCGCGGTACACCGCTTCGGCGCCGCGCCCGCCATTGGGGCTGAGGCCGCGGGCGATGGGGGTCAGCTCGGTGCTGGTCAGGGAGTGGTGATAGGTGTGGCCACGCAGGATGCCTTCCGGCAGTTCGACCGATTGCAGGGCCAGGGCGGCCAGACGCTTTTGCATCACGGCTTCCCCCTTGAGCAAGCCCACCCCTTCGGCGCGCTGGCCGTCGACATCGGTCAGGGCATCGAGCAGATACAACATACCGCCGCATTCGGCGAGCAGGGGCTTGCCGGCGGCGTGGTGCGCGCGAATCGCGGCCAGCATGCTGTGGTTTTCCGCCAGCGCCGTGTGATGCAGTTCCGGGTAACCGCCCGGCAGATACAGGCTGTCGGCGTCGGGTAATTCGCGGTCGCGGATCGGCGAGAAGAACGACAGTTCGGCGCCCATCTCCCGCAACAGGTCGAGGCTGGCACCGTAGAAAAACGCAAACGCCTCGTCGTGGGCGATGGCGATTTTCACACCGGCCAGCAGCGGTTCGGCCGGCACGAATTCCGGCGCGGTAAAGGTCACGGACGGTGGCAACGTGGCGTCGCAGGTGCTGGCCAGTGCGGTGGCCGCAGCGTCAAGGCGCATGTCCAGGTCATTCAATTCGCTCGCCTGCACCAGGCCGAGGTGCCGGCTGGGCAGCTCAATGCCGGTTTCACGGGACAGCGCGCCGTACCAGCGCAGGCCTTCAGTCAGGCTGCCTTCCAGCAACTGCGCGTGGCGCACTGTGCCGACGCGATTGGCCAGCACGCCGGCGAATGGCAGATCCGGCTGATAGCGCGCCAGCCCAAGCGCCAGTGCGCCGAAGGTCTGAGCCATGGCCGTGCCGTCAATCACCCCCAGCACCGGCACGCCGAAACGCCGGGCCAGGTCTGCGCTGGAGGGCGTACCGTCGAACAAGCCCATGACGCCTTCGATGAGGATCAGGTCGGCGTCGGCGGCGGCTTCCCACAACAGACGCCGGCTTTCGGCCTCGCCAATCATCCACATGTCCAGTTGGTACACCGGATGGCCGCTGGCGCGTTCGAGAATCATCGGGTCGAGAAAGTCCGGTCCGCATTTGAACACGCGCACCTTGCGCCCCTGATTGCGATGCAGACGGGCGAGTGCGGCGGTGACGGTGGTTTTGCCCTGGCCGGACGCGGGCGCAGCGATCAATACTGCCGGGCAGTGCCGGGGCTGGCGCTCACTCACAGTTCGATGCCTTTCTGCGCCTTGATGCCGGCTTGAAAGGCATGCTTGACCACGCCGATATCGGAAACGGTGTCGGAGAGGTCGATCAGTTCCTGCTTCGCCCCGCGACCGGTGACGATCACGTGCTGCATCGGCGGGCGTGCCTGCAAATCGCTCAGCACCTGCTCCAGGTCCAGATAGCCGTGCTTGAGGGCAATGTTCAGCTCATCGAGCACGACCATGCCGATAGAGGCGTCCTTGAGCATTTCCCGGGTCACGGCCCAGGCGGCTTCGGCGGCGGCGATGTCGCGCTGGCGGTCCTGGGTTTCCCAGGTGAAGCCCTCGCCCATCACGTGGTAACGCACTTGTTCGGGAAAGCGGCGGAAGAACAGCTCTTCGCCGGTGCTGTGGCGGCCTTTGATGAACTGCACGACGCCGCACTGCATGCCATGGCCCATGGCGCGGGCCAGCATGCCGAAGGCCGAGCTGCTTTTGCCTTTGCCGTTGCCGGTCAGGACCAACAGCAATCCGCATTCATTTGGCGCGCTGGAAATGCGCTCGTCCATCACCGCCTTTTTGCGCAGCATGCGCGCCAGGTGGCGTTCGTCACGTTCGGGGGATTCGCTCATCTCAGCTCTCCGCTTGAGGGCAGGTGTGGCAAACGGAGGGCACAGGCAAAGACTGTCAGCAGGCACCGGACATGGCCCGGCCTGCAGCAGAGCATCGCCCTCCGTGATGCTGTTCGATGGATCAGGCCGGTCTCCGGACTCATGAGTTGCCACAACCGTGGCAGGCCAGGCGCCTTCCCATGTTCAGCGAACACAGTGGCATTGTGCGTGGCCTTGACTCATTTACCGTTGCGGAGGCAGCGCCGGAATTGATCGCACGAGCAATCGCACCGGCTTCCCTGTTTCACCCTGTGGACCAACAAGGTCCCGGGCACCTGAAACATGGCGCGAAGGTTAGAGGGTTGACTGGGGAGCGTCAATCGAACCGTGGACAGAGCGCCCACGGGTTTACGGGATTTCACCCTGGAATGCACAGGTGTTCCTGCAGCAGCAGCCCATGAACACGTTGCCTCAAAAACGACTATTGCCTGGCAAGATTCGATGGCTGGATAACGCGCTTGGCATTCAGCCAGGCCTTTTGCCAATAAGGCTTGTCCAGGCTGTCGAGTTTGACGGTGCCGCCGGTGGCCGGTGCATGAACGAATCGCCCTTCCCCGACGTAGATGCCGGCGTGGCTGACGTGGGAGCCGCCGCCCGTGGCGAAGAACACCAGGTCACCGGTCTGCAACTGGCTGCGGTCGATGTCCGGGCCACGCAGGGTGATCATTTCCCGCGTCGATCGCGGCAAGGTGATACCGGCGGCGTCGTGGTAGACATAGCCGATCAGGCCGCTGCAATCGAAACCCGAATCAGGCGTGTTGCCGCCCCAGCGATAAGGCGTGCCAACGAGGCCGATCGCGCGCAACAAAACGTCGTCGGCGAGCGGTGAAGAAAACTGGGGAGGAGCGGAGACCACAGGCCGGTAGACGACCTTGCGTGGAGCAGGCGGTGGAGTGCTGGAACATGCGGCCAGCAGCACAGCCAGAGAGGCGACGATCAGGCGAACCGTTAACGACATAAACACGACAACCTGTGCGGGATGCAGCTTACTTTGCCGAGGGCCGGGGTCGCGCGCAAGAGGGGTTAGCCCTTTGCGCGCCCGGAATTAACGGGTTTGGCGCTTGATTGTAGTCGAGCTCATCGCGGTAGTGGTTGCAGGTACCGTTGAAGGTGCCATCGCCAGCGCGCGTTTGGCTTCGATGAACGTCTTGGCCCAGTAGGCATCGTCGAGGCTGTCGACGCGGACACCACCGCTGCGGCGGCTGCTGGAGTGGATGAATTGATCATCGCCCAGGTAGATGCCCGCATGGCTGACACGACCACGGCCGGCAGTGCTGAAGAACAGCAGGTCGCCTGGCTTGAGGTCATTGCGTTTAACGAGAGGGGCATCGATGTTGATCATTTCGCGGGAGGAACGCGGCAGGCTCATGCCCGCCTCTTCGCGGAAGAGATAACCGATGAAACCGCTGCAGTCGAAACCAGAGGTGGTCGACGTGCCGCCGAAGCGATAGCGAGTGCCTATCAGGGATTTGCCGCGCTCGAGGATGCTGTCAGCCAGAACCGGCAGGCGGTACGGCTTGTTATCGGCAAATTGAGCGAGCTCGTCTTCGGTGGCGACTTCGTCATCCAGTACGGAGGATGCGTAATCGGCACGCTTGCTGGCGGATTGAGCGGTGGCAGAGTCCCGGAACTGGGGGCTTTGCGACTGTTGTTGCGACGTCGGCATCTGGGCCGCACAGCCGAACAACAGCGTTACGAGTGCGAGAGGCACGAGGGGTGCGAAGCGGTTTAGCATGTGCACGACCGTGGCTGAAGTGTAAAGAAGCCGAGACTATGCCTTCAATCGTACCCATTTGCAAATTCAATCGAAACAAATGTGACTTACGATGTCGTCCATCACTTCTAAGGCTCTACACCTCAGAAACGCATCCATGTGCGCGGAATGATCGGTCGGCGAAGGGTTTATCTCGGCAGTAAAGCCTCCCGTCACCCGAGCGCGCAGCATGGGCTCATGAATGTACGGGAAGCTGGCGGTGGTTCCGATGCTGAGCACAGCATCAAAGCCTTTTGCCATCTCTTCCTGAAGCACGTTCAGTGCCAACTCTGGCAACATCTCCTCAAACAACACCACCGATGGCCTCAAAACGCCAGTACAGCGGGCGCACAGCGGTGGCAGTGGCCGGTTGAGGTGCTCGCTCAACTGCAGATCTTCGGCGCCACAAGATTGACAGTAGAGCGGCGCCAACTGGCCATGAATTTCGATCAGCCGTTCTGGCGGACTACCCGCAGCGCGATGATAGCCGTCGACGTTTTGCGTCAACACCCAGCATTCCGGCTTGCGCCGCTGCAATTCGGCGATGGCATAGTGCGCCGCATTGGGACGTCCATCCAGGCAAGCGCTGCCCAATTGTGCAATGTATTTCCAGCACAGCGCCGGATCACGACGCAGCATCGGGCCGGACAACGCCATTTCGATCGGCAGGCCGTCGTCGGTCTCGCCGTTGTACAGACCACCGACACCGCGATAGGTCGGCAAACCCGAATCCGCCGAAAGGCCAGCACCGGTGATGATCAGGATGCGTGTGGCATGGCGCAGGGCCGCGGCGGTTTGCAGGACTAAAGCCTGATCGACCACGGACGCGCTTACCAACCGAGGGTTTCTTTCAGGAACGGAATGGTCAGCTTGCGCTGGGCCTGCAGTGAGGCTTGATCGAGCTGTTCAAGCAGGTCGAACAGCGCACTCATGCTGCGCTTGCCGCGGGTGAGGATGAAATGCCCCACTTCGTCGGTAAGGTGCAGCCCGCGGCGGGACGCGCGCAATTGCAGGGCGCGGAGTTTTTCTTCGTCGGACAACAGGCGCATCTGGAACACCAGCGCCATGGTCAGCCGTGATTTCAGGTCCGCCAGCTTGACCGGCAGCTCTCGGGGCGAGCATGAAGCGGCGATGAGCAAGCGTCGGCCACTGTCGCGCAGCCGGTTGAACAGGTGGAACAACGCCTCTTCCCATTCAGGCTTGCCGACCACCGCCTGAAGGTCATCGAGGCACACCAGTTCGTACTGCTCCAGATGATCGAACAGGCCGATGCCTTGATCGAGCAGTTCGGCCATCGGCAGATAAACCGCCGGCTCGCCCATCTGTTCGAATCGCAGGCAGGCAGCCTGCAACAGGTGCGTGCGCCCTACCCCGTTCTTGCCCCACAGATAGATGAGGCTTTCTGTCCAGCCGGCCTCGGCTTCGCACAGCCGCTCGACATAGCCGAGTGCAGCGGCATTGGCGCCTGGATAGTAATTGATGAAGGTGGCGTCATCACGCAGACGCACACTCAGGGGCAGCTGAACTGGTTTCATGCTGGCTGAACGGTTCGTGACGAACCGCCAAGGGGCCTCTGTGAAAAGTGCGCAAAGTCTATACCCGCAGGGCTGGCCGCACAATGCGGCAGACCGCCAGCAAAATCAAAGGCTTGCGTATGTCACTGGTATCACTGGGGAATACGGGCAAAACCCGCCGAGAAAGAAGGCGCGCGGTGAGCACCGCGCGCCGGTACGCATCCTGATTCGCGGGAATCAGAGATCCGGGTCGTCCAGACCGCCGTAGATGTCCGAATCCTTGTACAGGTCATGAACATGGCGCACCAGGACCATGATCACCGCCGCCACCGGCAGGGCCAGCAGGATGCCGGTGAAGCCGAACAGCTCGCCGCCCGCCAGGATCGCGAAGATCACCGCAACCGGGTGCAGACCGATGCGGTCACCCACCAGCAACGGGGTCAGCACCATGCCTTCCAGCGCCTGACCGACCATGAACACCGCGACGATGCCCAGCATCGGATACAGGTCGCCGCCGAACTGGAAGAAACCCGCCAGAATCGCCGAGCCGATGCCGATCACGAACCCCATGTACGGCACGATGGCCGCCAGGCCGGCAATGACACCGATCAACAGCCCCAGCTCCAGCCCGACCAGCATCAGGCCGGCGGCGTAAATCACGCCCAGCGCGACCATCACCAGCAACTGGCCGCGAATGAACGCACCCAATACCTCATGGCACTCGTCCGCCAGCGCGACGATCTTCTTCTCGCGGTGACGGGGCAGCAGGCTGCGCACCTTCGCCATCATCACGTCCCAGTCACGCAACAGATAGAAGCAGACCACCGGGATCAGCACCAGGTTGGTCAGCCAGCCGATCAGCGCCAGGGTCGAGGTCGTGGCCTGGGACAAGACGATGCCGACGATGTCGCCGGTCTGGCCCATGTGCTCCGAGATCGCCGCCTTGACCTTGTCGAACTTCCAGAAGCCGTCTGCCAGCCCCAACTTGGCCTGCGCCCACGGCATGGCGGTGTGTTGCAGCCAGTCGAGGATTTGCGGTGCCAGTTCGTACAGGCGGTAAAGCTGCTTGGCCAGCATTGGCACCAGCACCAGCAGCAGGCCCATGAAAATCAGGGTGAACAACAGGAACACGGTCACCACACTCATGGTGCGGGACAGCTTCAGTTTTTCCAGCCGGTCTGCCAGCGGATCGCCCATGTACGCCAGCAGCAGCGCCACGAGGAACGGCGTCAGAATCGAGTGCAGCAGCCAGACGAACAAACAGACCAGGACAACCCCGCCCAGCCAGAACCAACGACGCGTATCAGTCATTACTGCCTCTTTCCCCAGGATGATGTGCTTCGAGCAACGTCGTTATGAACCTGTTCACCAACGGAAGTGCAATGCGCTGTCCGAAACAGCAGGCGGCTGCGGTGCTACCGGCGTGCCGTCCGCAGCAACGGGCGCGGCGTTGACCGGCGCGCTGGCGATTTCACCGGCCGGCACTTCCTGCAGTTTCGCCAGCGCCAGTTGGGAACGCAATTGATCGGGGCTGCCGCTGACGTCGAACGCGATGCGATCACCGTCGGCTGATTTCAGGCGGCCGCCGAACGGTTCGAGCAGGCGCAACAGCTGCGCGTAACGCTCAAGATTCATGCCCTGCACATCCAGCACCATGCCCGTCGAGGCGCCGGGCTTGACCACGAAGCGTGGCGCCAGACGCTGGCTCACTGCCAACAGTACCGCGTCGGCCAGTTCCGCCGAGCTCGCGCCGCTGGCACTGCCCTGCTCCATCTTGTCGCCCAGCCACAGGTGCCATTTTCCCTGCCACTGGCCGCCGTTTTCCTGCGCGTGAACCGCCAGAATCGCGTCCGAACCGTAACGCTCGGAAGCCTCTTTGAGTGGGGCGACATTATTGCCATCGAGGGTCTTGGCGTTGCCGATGCCCTGCTCGCCAAGGTCGGCCAGCGGCAGACGTAACGGCAGACCGCGATGCTGAGCGGCGCGGCGAAGAGGCTCGGCAGAGGCTTGGCCGTCGCCGACCAAGTTGGCGCCGTCAGTGGCGTCGTTCAGCCACCAGGCCATGATCACCGGACGGTTGGTGCCCCACAACGACAGTCCCGCCTGACGCATGACGCGTTCGGTGCTCGCCGGGTCGAAATCAACCTGCAGGGTTTCGGGCGGGCCGGCGTCGTAGCCGTACTGGCTGATGATTTGCTGAGGGTCCTTGCGCACCTCGGCAAGGCCGCCGTTCTGCACGGCCTTTGGGTCGCCGGTCAGGCGGATGACCAGGGTTTCCAGCGCGGCCTGGGTGGCGCGGGTTTTTTCGTCCGGGTTCTGGCCGCTGACGGGCTCGCGCACCTGATAGAGATTGTTCACCGTCTCGGCGAACGCCGGCAGACTCATCAATGAGAGGCAACCCACGAACAGGCAGTTTTTTAGGCGCATGAAGGAAGGTGGACGCATGAAGGATTCCCGCTGGGTAAAAAGGCAACGCTATAAATAGCTGCATGAACATGAGTGACCCGACTCTGACCGCAGACGCGCCCGAATCGCTCACTCAGGCGCCAACGTTACACCGGATCCCGCCAGCGACGAACGGGTGCGGCGGGATAAACCGGGTTATTTTTTCTTCACGACAGTCCTGCCCGTCGGCCCAAGGATGGCCGCTTGCGCCCAACCCTGATAAAATCGCGCGCCTTCGCAGACCGGCGATGACAAGGCCCCGCGTCGTTGCCACTCGGTCGTTACCCCGAATCCCCCCCTAAAGGCCTGGATCATGAGCAAGCAACCCTCCCTGAGCTACAAAGACGCCGGTGTTGACATCGACGCCGGTGAAGCGCTGGTCGAACGCATCAAGAGCGTCGCCAAGCGCACCAAGCGCCCGGAAGTGATGGGCGGCCTCGGGGGCTTCGGCGCTCTGTGCGAAATCCCGGCCGGCTACAAGCAGCCTGTTCTGGTCAGTGGCACCGACGGTGTCGGCACCAAGCTGCGTCTGGCACTGAACCTGAACAAACACGACACCATCGGCATCGACCTGGTCGCCATGTGCGTCAACGATCTGGTGGTCTGCGGCGCCGAGCCGCTGTTCTTCCTCGACTACTACGCCACCGGCAAACTGAACGTCGACACCGCGGCTCAAGTGGTCACCGGCATCGGCGCGGGCTGCGAGCTGGCGGGCTGCTCCTTGGTCGGCGGCGAAACCGCTGAAATGCCCGGCATGTACGAAGGCGAAGACTACGACCTGGCCGGCTTCTGCGTCGGCGTCGTGGAGAAAGCCGATATCATCGACGGCTCCAAGGTTGCCGCCGGTGACGCGCTGATCGCCCTGCCGTCTTCCGGTCCGCACTCCAATGGCTACTCGCTGATCCGCAAGATCATCGAAGTGGCAGGTGCCGATATCGAAAACATCCAGCTCGACGGCAAGCCGCTGACCGAACTGCTGATGGCACCGACCCGCATTTACGTCAAGCAGCTGCTCAAGCTGATCAAAGACACCGGCGCGGTAAAAGCCATGGCCCACATCACCGGCGGCGGCCTGCTGGACAACATTCCGCGCGTGCTGCCTGAAGGCTCCCAGGCCATCGTCGACGTGGCGAGCTGGACCCGTCCGGCGGTGTTCGACTGGCTGCAGGAAAAAGGCAACGTGGATGAGCACGAGATGCACCGCGTGCTGAACTGCGGCGTCGGCATGGTCATCTGCGTCGCCCAGGAACATGTTGAAGTCTCGCTCAACGCCCTGCGTGAAGCCGGCGAGCAGCCTTGGGTGATCGGCCAGATCGGCACGGCTGCCGAAGGCGCTGCGCAAGTCGAGCTGAAGAACGTCAAGGCTCATTAATGCCTGACATGCCCCAACCCTGTGATGTGGTGGTGCTGCTGTCCGGCACTGGCGGTAACCTGCAGGCGATGATTGACAGCTTTCAGGACAGCGCGAGCCCTGCCCGCATCCGCGCGGTGATCTCCAACCGCGCCGATGCGTTCGGGCTCGAGCGGGCCGCCCGCGCAGGGATCGACACCTTGGTGCTCGATCACACCGGCTACGAAGGTCGCGAGGCCTTCGATGGGGCGCTGATCGAGGCCATTGATTCGTTTCAGCCGTCGCTGGTGGTGCTCGCCGGCTTCATGCGCATTCTCACGCCCGGGTTCGTCCGCCACTATCACGGGCGCCTGCTGAATATCCACCCTTCCCTGCTTCCGCTGTATAAAGGCCTGCACACCCATCAACGGGTGCTCGACGCCGGCGATGCCGAGCATGGCTGCAGCGTGCACTTTGTCACGGAGGAACTCGATGGGGGGCCTCTGGTCGTACAGGCAGTTGTTTCTGTAGAGTTGCACGACACGCCCGCCACGCTGGCACAGAGGGTTCACGCCCAGGAACACCTGATTTATCCCCTGGCCATTCGCTGGTTCGCCGAAGGACGTTTGACCCTCGACGAACATGGCGCCTCACTGGACGGCCAGCCCTTAGGGCCCAGCGGCCACTTGATCCGACCTTAGGAGATATTATGCGTCGCGCTTTGCTCTTCGCTTTCGCCCTTTTCGCACTTCCCGCAGTCAACGCGGCAGACCTTCAACCTTTCTCCGCCAGCTATACCGCTGACTGGAAACAGCTGCCCATGAGCGGTGGCAGCGCCAGCCGCAGCCTCGAGAAGAACGCCAACGGCACCTGGACCCTGAGCTTCAAGGCGTCGATGATGATCGCCAGCCTGACCGAAGTCAGTACCCTCAAGGTCGACAAGGATCAACTGCTGCCACAGACCTACCACTTCGAACGTGGCGGCCTGGGCAAGAGCAAGACGGTCGATCTGGTGTTCGACTGGCCCACCAAATTCATCACCGGCTCGGACCGTGGCAACGCGGTGAAAATCCCGCTGAATGCCGGCATCCTCGACAAGTCCACCTACCAGCTCGCGCTGCAGCATGACGTGGCGGCGGGCAAAAAGAGCATGTCGTATCAGGTCGTCGACGGTGACGAAATCGACACCTATGACTTCCGCGTGCTGGGCACTGAAAAGGTCGACACCAAGGTCGGCTCGGTTGACGCCATCAAGGTCGAGCGCGTGCGTGATCCAACGCAGAACAAGCGCATCACCGTGATGTGGTTCGCCAAGGACTACGACTACCTGCTGGTTCGCCTGCAACAGGTCGAAACCGACGGCAAGGAATACAACATCATGCTGCAGGACGGCACGGTGAACGGTAAGTCGGTCAAAGGCAGCTGATGCACGCCTGACATCGAGCGTCATACGAAAAACCCCGCCTTCATGGCGGGGTTTTTTTTGGCGTCGGAAAGTGAGTCAGGCCTACATGAAAGATTCTTCATGGCCTCCAACCGGGTGTGACAAAACGTCAGACACCCTTCGAATACAAGCATTTAGCGCACTGTTACGGATTCGGTAAATAACTGTTGCCAGATGCGCACATTTACTTAGCCGGCTATCAAAAACTATAAAGAAGGCCTGCGACGTCCTGCCGCAGATATCCAAGAGTCAGGAGTTTGCACTATGACCGTAACTGTTACTGAACGCGACGACGCCCATATCTCCCACGAGGCCATTGCCGATGGCATCCAGATCTGGGATGTACGCCAACAAGACCAGCTGGTAGGGATGTTTCATCACGAATCGGACGCACAGCGTTACGCAGCAGAGCTTGCCGAGCAAGAAGCCAAGCTACAGGCCAGTCACTCGTAATTTCGGAATCTCAGCAAAACAAAACCCGCCTGTTGGCGGGTTTTGTTGTTTTAGCGGAGTGCGCGACAGACGCTTACCACATTAGATCGTCCGGGATCTTGTACGCGGCGTACGGATCGTCGCCTTCGGGCTCCTCGGTCGGGGCGCTGAGCATGACGATGCGGCGCGGGTCGCGCTCCTGCACCTTGAGGGCGGCTTCGCGGGGGATCACCTCGTAGGTGCCGCCGTGGTGCACGATGGCCAGCGCGCCGCTGCTCAGCTTGCTGCGCATCAGGGCGTTGACCGACAGGCGCTTGACCTTTTTGTCGTCGACGAAGTTGTAGTAATCCTCGGTGGTCAGCTTCGGCAGGCGCGTGGCTTCGATCAACTGCTTGACCTGGGCGGCACGGGCTTTCTGCTCGATCTTTTCCTGCTGCTGACGATTCAACTCCTGGTCGCGTTTGGCTTTCTCGGCCATCGCTTCCTGGGCCGCGCGCTGGCTGGTGTCGTCCGCCACTGCCTGGCCCTTGTGCACCAGACGCTGTTCCTTCTGCTTGCTCTTGCTGGCCTGCTTCGCCTGTTTTTCATTGACCAGGCCGGCTTTCAGCAACTGGTCACGAAGGGAAATACCCGCCATCTGTCTTCTCTCTCTAAATAGTCAACTCAACCGCAGTTGGGCGTGATCTTTTCCTGGCGCTTGGCTTCGCCCCAGAGCGCATCCATCTCTTCGAGGCTGCAATCTTCAATGGGGCGCCGGGTGTCGCGCAAGGCCTGTTCGATAAATCTGAAGCGCCGCTCGAATTTGGCGTTGGCGGCGCGCAGGGCATTTTCCGGATCGACCTTGAGGTGCCGGGCCAGATTGACGGCGGCGAACAGCAGATCGCCGACTTCTTCGGTGATGGCCGCGCTGTCGTTGTCGGCCATGGCTTCGAGGACCTCGTCGAGTTCCTCGCGCACGTTATCGACCACCGGCAATGCGTCCGGCCAGTCGAACCCGACCTGGGCGGCGCGCTTCTGCAACTTCGCTGCCCGCGACAATGCCGGAAGTACACCCGGCACGTCGTCGAGCAGGGAAAGCTGCTCGGGGGCACTGGCCTTTTCGGCACGCTCCTCGGCCTTGATCTGTTCCCAGCGATGCTTGACCTGCTCTTCGCTGAGGCGCGGTGTTTCCAGCGGCGCGTACAGATCGCCGGTCGGGAACACGTGGGGATGACGGCGAATCAGTTTGCGGGTGATGCCGTCGACCACGCCGTCGAACTCGAAGCGCCCTTCTTCCCGCGCCAGCTGGCAGTAATACACCACTTGAAACAGCAGATCGCCGAGCTCACCGCGCAGGTCATCGAAGTCGCCACGCTCGATGGCGTCGGCCACTTCGTAGGCTTCTTCAAGGGTGTGCGGCACGATACTCGCGTAATTCTGCTTCACGTCCCACGGGCAACCGAATTGCGGATCGCGCAAGCGGGCCATGAGCGTGAGCAGGTCTTGGAGGCTATACATGGGGGTCTCTCTTCGTTCGCAGCTGTAAGCGACAAGCCACAAGCTTCAAGTTATCCGCGTACGGCTTGAAGCTGATCGTTCCCACGCTCTGCGTGGGAATGCCCGCCTGGACGCTCTGCGTCCCACGAGTGACGCGGAGCGTCACGGACTGCGTTCCCACGCAGAGCGTGGGAACGATCAACCGCCGTAAAATCACGGCGTTCTATTACGCCGCGTTTCGATGATGTTCGGCAGTTGCGAGATGCGCCCCAGCAGCCGGCCCAGCGCGTCCAGGCCCGGGATCTCGATGGTCAGCGACATCAGCGCGGTGTTGTCTTCCTTGTTCGAGCGGGTGTTGACCGCCAGCACGTTGATGCGCTCGTTGAGCAGGATCTGCGAGACGTCACGCAGCAGGCCCGACCGGTCGTAGGCGCGGATGATGATGTCCACCGGGTAGGTGAGCACCGGCACCGGGCCCCAGCTGACCTGGATGATCCGCTCGGGTTCGCGCCCGCCCAGTTGCAGCACCGAGGCGCAGTCCTGACGGTGAATGCTCACGCCGCGGCCCTGGGTGATGTAACCGACGATCGCATCGCCCGGCAGCGGCTGGCAGCAGCCGGCCATCTGCGTCATCAGGTTGCCGACGCCCTGTATCTGAATATCCCCGCGCTTGCCCGGTTTGTAACCCGTGGCCTTGCGCGGAATCAGCTCCAGTTGCTCGTTGCCGCGTTCAGGCTCGACCAGTTGCTGGGCCAGATTGACCAACTGAGCAATGCGCAGGTCGCCAGCACCGAGGGCCGCGAACATGTCTTCGGCCATCTTCATGTTGGCCTTCTCAGCCAGCTTGTCGAAGTCCACCTGAGGCAGCGCCAGACGCGCCAGTTCACGCTCCAGCAATACCTTGCCGGCGGCGACGTTCTGGTCGCGGGCCTGCAGCTTGAACCAGTGCACGATCTTCGCCCGCGCCCGAGACGTGGTGATGTAACCCAGGTTCGAGTTCAGCCAGTCGCGGCTCGGCGTACCGTGCTTGCTGGTGATGATCTCCACCTGCTCGCCCGTCTGCAGGCTGTAGTTGAGCGGGACGATGCGGCCGTTGATCTTGGCGCCACGGCAGTTGTGGCCGATCTCGGTGTGCACGCGATAGGCAAAGTCCAGCGGCGTCGCACCCTTGGGCAGGTCGATGGCGTGACCGTCCGGGGTGAACACGTAGACGCGGTCGGGCTCGATGTCGACCCGCAGCTGTTCCGCCAGCCCGCCGATGTCGCCCAGCTCTTCATGCCACTCGAGGACCTGACGCAGCCAGGAGATTTTCTCTTCGTAGTGATTGGAGCCGGACTTGACGTCGGTGCCCTTGTACTTCCAGTGCGCGCAGACGCCCAGTTCGGCCTCTTCGTGCATGGCGTGGGTGCGGATCTGCACTTCCAGCACCTTGCCTTCCGGGCCGATCACCGCCGTGTGCAGCGAGCGATAGCCGTTTTCCTTGGGGTTGGCGATGTAGTCGTCGAATTCCTTGGGAATGTGCCGCCACAGGGTGTGGACGATGCCGAGGGCGGTGTAGCAATCACGCATCTCCGGCACCAGCACGCGAACGGCGCGAACGTCGTAGATCTGGCTGAATTCCAGGCCTTTGCGCTGCATCTTTCGCCAGATCGAGTAGATGTGCTTGGCCCGGCCGCTGATGTCCGCCTTGACGCCGGTGGCCAGCAATTCGTTCGACAGCTGCGACATCACGTCGGTGATGAAGCGCTCGCGATCGAGCCGACGCTCGTGCAGCAGCTTGGCGATCTGCTTGTACTGCTCAGGCTCCAGGTAGCGGAAGGACAGGTCCTCCAGCTCCCACTTGATGTGACCGATGCCCAAGCGGTGGGCCAGTGGCGCGTAGATGTCGAAGACTTCCCGGGCCACGCGATTGCGCTTTTCATCGTCGGTGTTCTTCACCGCGCGGATGGCGCAGGTGCGTTCAGCCAGCTTGATCAGCGCGACGCGCACGTCATCGACCATGGCCACCAGCATCTTGCGCAGGTTTTCGACTTGGGCCTGAGTGCCGAGCACCAGAGACTGGCGCGGGCTGAGACTGGCGCTGATCGCCGCCATGCGCAGCACGCCGTCGATGAGTTTGGCGACGGTGGGGCCGAAGCGCTGGTTGACGTCGGGCAGCGAGATTTTGCCTTCGCGCACGCCGCGATAAATCACGGCGGCGACGAGTGAATCCTGATCGAGCTTGAGATCGGCCAGGATTTCAGCGATTTCCAGGCCCGTCTGAAAACTCGACGTGCCCTCCGCCCAGAGGTTCTTGGCGGCGTTGTCCTGTTGCTCGGCGTGCCGGGCAAATTCACAGGCCTCTTTCAAGGCCTGTCGGTCCACCGCGAGGTCGACGCTGACCACGTGATCCAGCCACGCGTCGAGGTTGATACTGCCGTCTGTGTTGATCGGCTGGTGGGGTCTCACCTGTACCATGTTGCTTACCTTCCCTACGGCGCGATGAAATGCGCCTTCAGTCGCCGGCCTTCTTGAGCGCGTGCGCCTTGCGGGCCATGCAAGGTCGCGTACGCGCGGGCCAGTCGGATTAAACGAGACTCCGTGTAAGGCATCGGCATTTCCTGAGCCGCCGCCTCACTTGCTCGCTTCAAATAACGCCATCGCCTCGACATGCGCTGTCTGCGGGAACATATCGAGGATTCCGGCACGTTTTAAACGGTAGCCCTGCTTGATCAATTCAACGGTGTCGCGGGCCAGCGTAGCCGGGTTGCACGACACATAAAGGACGCGTTGAGCGCCCAGCGACTTGAGCTTGCCCACTGCTTCGAACGCCCCGTCACGCGGCGGATCGAGCAGCACTGCGGCGAAACCTTCCGCCACCCAGGCCGCCTTGTCCAGTGGCTGCGACAGATCGGCCTGATAAAACTTCACGTTGTTCAAACCGTTGCTGGCAGCATTGGCCGTCGCCCGCTGAACCATGGCGTCGACGCCCTCCACGGCCACCACGTCGCGCGTCATTTGCGCCAGCGGTAGAGCGAAGTTACCAAGCCCGCAGAACAAGTCCAGCACTCGTTCGTCCTTGCCGGGCGCGAGCCAGTCCAGGGCCTGTTCGATCATCGCGGTATTGACCTGAGCGTTGACCTGCACGAAGTCGCCGGGGCGATAGGCCAGGGACAGATTCCACGGTTCCAGGCGGTAGCCCAGTTGCGCCGGAGGGTCGACCGGTTGTGGCTCGCCTTCGCCGTGCAACCACAGCTGCGCATCATGGGTTTCGCAAAATGCTTTGAGAATTGCCAGATCGCTTTCAGGCAACGGCGCGGTGTGGCGCAGCAGCACGGCGTTGGCCGACCCGCTGAACAGCTCGACATGCCCCAGCGCCTGAGGTTTGCTCAGGCTGCGAAGCATGGGCGCCAGCGACGTCATGATCGGTTGCAAGGCCTGTACCAGCACCGGGCATTGTTCGATGGCGATGATGTCCTGACTTGCCGCGGCGCGGAATCCGACGTCCAGGCGTTTGGCGCGGACGTCCCAGCGCACGGCGACGCGGGCGCGGCGACGGTAGGCATATTCATCACCGGTCAGCGGCGCGGCCCATTGCTCCGGCTCGGCCCCGGCGATGCGGCTCAATTGCTCCGCGAGCATGCTCTGTTTCAGGGCGAGCTGTTCGGCGTGGGGCATGTGCTGGGTGCTGCAACCGCCGCAACGGCCGAAATGCGGACACGCTGCCGGGCGCCGTATCGGGCTGGCCTGGAACACCCGCTCAGTGCGGGCTTCGACGACTTTGCCGTGGGCATTGAGCACGCGGGCCTCGACCTCTTCGCCAGCCAGACTGCCCATGACAAACCAGGTGCGGCCTTCAACGAAACCGATGCCGCGACCGTCGTTGGCCAGCCGCTCGATGTTCAGGCGTTGTTTTTTACCGGTAGGAACCTGCGTGGTCCGGGTGCCGCCGCTGGGCTGGAAACGCAGGCCTGCATCACGCTTGGCCATCAGTTGGGCGCATCGTAGACGCCGGTCGACAGGTAACGGTCGCCGCGGTCACAAATAATCGCGACCATCACCGCGTTCTCGACTTCCTGGGAGAGACGTAGCATGCCGGCCACGGAACCGCCCGACGACACGCCACAGAAAATACCTTCTTCCCGCGCCAGACGACGCATGACGTTCTCGGCTTCGGCCTGGCCCATATCCATGATCCGGTCGACACGGTCGGCCTGATAAATGCTCGGCAGGTATTCGGTTGGCCAGCGGCGAATGCCCGGAATCGACGCGCCGTCCATAGGCTGGAGGCCGACGATCTGGATGTTCGGGTTCTGTTCCTTGAGGAAACGCGAGGTGCCCATGATGGTGCCGGTGGTGCCCATGGAGCTGACGAAATGGGTGACGGTGCCGCCGGTCTGCTGCCAGATTTCCGGGCCGGTGCCGACGTAATGCGCCTGCGGGTTGTCGCCATTGGCGAACTGGTCGAGTACCTTGCCGCGACCTTCCGCCTGCATGCGCTCGGCCAGATCACGGGCGCCTTCCATGCCCTCTTCCTTGCTGACCAGAATCAGTTCGGCGCCATAGGCAGTCATGGCAGCCTTGCGCTCGGCGCTGGAGTTGTCGGGCATGATCAGAATCATGCGATAGCCCTTGATCGCCGCGGCCATGGCCAGGGCGATGCCGGTGTTGCCGGAGGTGGCTTCGATCAGGGTATCGCCGGGGTGGATCTGCCCGCGCAATTCGGCACGGGTAATCATCGACAGCGCCGGGCGGTCCTTCACGGAACCGGCCGGGTTATTGCCTTCGAGCTTGAGCAGCAACGTGTTGCTGGTGTTCCCGGCCATGCGTTGCAGACGCACCAGCGGGGTGTTGCCGACGCAATCGGCGATGGTTGGATACTGCAGGGTCATGGCGTTTTCGCGATCCAGACGTGCGGGGGTCGCCTATCATACCGGCAATCGTTGCCAGCCCATATCACGCAAAGTGAGGGGGTTATCGCTGAATGGAATAAGGCAGAGGATTTCTGCACAGGCGAACCGGAGATATCCGGGATAACACGCCATCGCCCTGCCGCTGCAAAACCTGTGGGACTGCGTTATTCGCCCGATACAGCGGCGCCTGGACCTCGAGGCGCTTCCTAAAAAGGTCGCGTCCCTCGGGCCGGCAAACGCATGATCATCCTCAAGCCCTGCCCCGTGTTTTCGGCCCACAAATCCCCGTCCTGCAGGCGCAGCGAATTGCGCGCGATGCTCAGCCCCAGCCCGAACCCACCGTCACCTGGGCGAGCGCCGTCCAGGCGGATGAACGGCGCGAAGATCCGCTCGAGATCGCCCTCGTCGATCCCTCCGCCCTGATCTTCCAGCCACAACAGCCAGTCATCCCCTTCGCGGCGACCGTCGAGGCGCACGATGCCCTCGGGCGGAGAATGGCGGATGGCGTTGCGCAGAATGTTTTCCAGCGCCTGGGCCAGGGTGTTGAGATGTCCACTGACCCAGCACTCGCTGTCCAGATCGCAGCGCAACTGACGGGACGGCCAGCAGGTTTCGAAACAGGCGTCGTCCACCAGCATCTCCCACAGCGCCACGACCTGAATGTCTTCGCCGGGAAGTTTTTCGCGCTCGGTGTCGAGCCAGGCCAGTTGTAGGGTGTCGTCGACCAGGCGGCGCATGCCGTCCACTTCCCGGCTAAGGCGCTCGCGCAATTCGGGCAAGGTTTGCTCGCTGTCGCAGGCCACGCGCAGGCGACTGAGGGGCGTGCGCAGTTCGTGGGAGAGGTCACGCAACAACTGCTGTTGAACCTGCACCGTCGAGTGCAGGCGCGCGGCCATGTGATCAAAGGCGCGGTTCAGCTCGCCCAGCTCGTCGCGTCGCTCGGTCATTTGCGGCGACAGTCGGCTCGACAATCGGTCGGCGCGCCACGCGTTGGCCTGTTCGCGCAGTTGGTTCAGCGGACGAATCAGCAGGCGATACAGCCCAACGCACAGCAGCAAGGTAAACAGCGCGGGAATCAGCACATTGGTCAGGATTTGCCCGACCCACGCATACCGACCCGGCTTGAAGCGCTCAGGCAGTTCGATCACCAGACTCCCCGCGCCCGGGTTGCCGGGAAACGCGATCTTCAGCCAGGGCACGGTCTTCTGCCGCGTGCTCATCGGCCAGTCGATGCCGCGCATGAACGTCAGCCGTTGCGACTGATCGCGGGTCAGCGGCGTGCTGCCAAGAGACTGCAAGTCGCTGCCGATGACCCCGACCCAGCCGGTTTCCTGCAGACGGACCTGCTTCAGCCATTCGTCGATGCCGGGCTGACCGCCGCTGTTCCACGCCCTTTCGGCCTGCGCCGCATAGTCGTTGAGCACCTGATGGGCTTCGGCATTCAGATACGCGTTGCGGGTCTCGATGTAGCGGCCCCAATACCAGCTGAGCCAGATCATCAGCAGGCAGAAGCCGACCAGCAGAACCGCCAGTTTCCAGAACAGCGAATGCCGGCCGGGCAGTCGTTTGCGCGGCTCAATCATTCGACACCTCAGGCATCCTGCACCGCCGCGGTCAGTACATAGCCCTTCCCCCACACGGTGCGCAGTTGCCGCGCCTGATAGCCGACGGCCTTGAGCTTGCGACGAATCTGGCTGATGTGCATGTCCAGGCTGCGGTCGTGCTGGGAATAGCCGCGCTGCAGGACGTGCTGATACAGGAAGGCCTTGCTGAGGACGTCTTCCTGATTGCGCCAAAGGGTATCGAGCAGGCGGTACTCGCTGCCCGTCAATTGCGCGGGGCTACCGGCGAAGAAGACATCGCAGCGCCCGTCATCGAAGGTCAGGCCGTCTTCTTCAGGTTTCTCCACGCCGGCATCGGGCTCGTGGGCGGTCAGGGCATGGAAGCGTCTTTCCAGCTCGACCCGGCGCAGGATCGCTTCGATGCGCACGCGCAACTCATCGACGCTGAAGGGTTTGGGCAGGTAATCGTCGGCGCCGTTCTGGAAACCGGTGATGCGGTCAGCCTCGGCGCCAAGGGCGGACATGAGGATGATCGGCACGGTGTGGCGGCGGCGCAAATGGGTGAGGATGTCGAGGCCGTTCATGCCCGGCAGCAGGATGTCCATCAGCACCACATCAAAGGGTTCGCGTTGCGCACAGGCCAGTCCTTCGGCGCCGTTCTGGCACCAGGTCACCTGAAACCCGCAGCGATCCAGCTGATCGTGGACAAAAGCGCCGAGCACGACATCGTCCTCGATGGCGAGTATGTGGGGGCGGTGGATGCTGGCGGGAGTCATTGGCGTCTGCGAGTGATTCTCAAGACGCGGATTATTCAAGATTGCGCGCGACGGGGCAATGCTGGCCTGCCGGCGATGCGTACTTTTGGGTAGGACTGCGTCGCTTAGGTAGGACCGGCTTCAGCCGGGAATAGGCCAGCGTGGGCAACATCAATTTTCGCGGTGTGACATCTAATGTCTTCCCGGCTGAAGCCAGTCCTACAAGGGAAGTGTCCAGTCCCATCAAGTGTGCACGCTGCGCTCCCGTAGGACCGGCTTCAGCCGGGAAGAGGCCAGTTTGGGCGCCATCAAATCTGCAGTGTGACGCCCGACGCCTTCCCGGCTAAAGCCGGTCCTACAAGGGGCGTGTCCAAATCCATCAGGTGTGCGCGCGCCGGTCCCACTGTGTGCATGAAGCGCAAATGACTACACTGCGCAGTGATTGTGCGTCACACGCTGCATTGGCGCAGCAATTGCCTGAATTCGTGCCGGGTTGGTGGAGAAGAAGTGTGCTGAGAAAAGTGGGCATCAAAGGCCGCGTCATGCTGCTGACCCTGCTCCCGGCCTGCCTGATGGCGGCGTTGCTGGGGGGATATTTCACCTGGATGCAGCTGACCGAGTTGCAGACCCAGTTGCTCAAGCGTGGCGAAATGATTGCCAACGAGCTGGCGCCGCTGTCCGCCGGCGCGCTGGCCAGCGGCGATCAGGCCATGCTCGAACGCATCGCCGGGCAGGTGCTGGAACAGGCCGACGTGCGCGCGGTGTCGTTCCTTGACGCCGACCGCGCGATGCTGGCCCACGCCGGCCCGAGCATGATCAACCAGGCACCCATCGGTAACAGCACGCACATGCTGCAGCGCTCGGAAAATGATGCCACCCGCTACCTGATGCCGGTGTTCGGGCGCAGCCGTCATCTGACCGGCGATGTCGTGCCCGCCGAAGCTGACCGTCTGCTGGGCTGGGTCGAGCTGGAACTGTCCCACAACGGCACCCTGCTGCGCGGTTATCGCAGCCTGTTTGCCAGCCTGATCCTGATTGTCATCGGCCTCGGCCTGACCGCCATGCTCTCCCTGCGCATGAGCCGCACCATCAACGGCCCGATCACTCAGATCAAACACGTCGTCGCTCAACTGAAGGATGGCAATCTGGAAGCGCGATTGCCGCCCATGGGCAGTTACGAGCTGGACGAACTCGGTTCGGGCATCAATCGCATGGCGGCGACGTTGCAGAACGCCCAGGAAGAATTGCAGCACAGCATCGAGCAGGCCACCGAAGACGTGCGCCAGAACCTGGAAACCATCGAAATCCAGAACATCGAGCTGGACCTGGCGCGCAAGGAAGCCCTGGAAGCCAGCCGGATCAAGTCCGAGTTTCTGGCGAACATGAGCCATGAAATCCGCACGCCGCTCAACGGCATTCTCGGTTTCACCCACCTGTTGCAGAAAAGCGAACTGACGCCGCGCCAGTACGATTACCTGGGCACCATCGAAAAATCCGCCGACAACTTGCTGAGCATCATCAACGAGATTCTGGATTTCTCGAAGATCGAGGCCGGCAAGCTGGTGCTCGACGCGATCCCCTTCAACCTGCGCGACCTGTTGCAGGACACCTTGACCATCCTCGCCCCCGCCGCCCACGCCAAACAGCTGGAGCTGGTGAGCCTGGTTTATCGCGACACGCCGCTGTCGCTGGTGGGCGATCCGCTGCGCCTGCGGCAGATCCTGACCAACCTCGTCAGCAATGCGATCAAGTTCACCCGCGAGGGCACCATCGTGGCGCGGGCGATGCTGGAGGAGGAGCACGACACCACCGTGCAACTGCGCATCAGCGTGCAGGACACCGGCATCGGCCTGTCCAGTCAGGACGTGCGCGCACTGTTTCAGGCGTTCAGTCAGGCGGACAACTCGCTGTCGCGCCACTCCGGCGGCACCGGATTGGGGTTGGTGATTTCCAAGCGGCTGGTGGAGCAGATGGGCGGCGAGATCGGCGTCGAGAGCACGCCCGGCGAAGGTTCGGAATTCTGGATCAGCCTGACGCTGCCGAAAACCCGCGACGACCTCGAAGACCTCCCCGCCCCGCCGCTGCTGGGCCGGCGCGTGGCGGTGCTGGAGCATCACGACCTGTCGCGCCAGGCCCTTGAGCATCAACTGGAAGACTGCGGCCTGCAGCCGATGGTCTTCAACAATCTGGAAAACCTCATCAATGGCGTGACGGTGGTGCACCAGACGCCCCACGCCATCGACATGGCCGTGCTCGGCGTGACTGCCCACGAGCTGCCGCCCGAGCGTCTGCGCCAGCAGATCTGGGACCTGGAAAACCTCAACTGCAAAGTGCTGGTGCTGTGCCCCACCACCGAACAGGCGCTGTATCAGTTTTCCGTGCCCGACGCCTACAACCAGTTGCAGGCCAAGCCGGCGTGCACGCGCAAATTGCGCCGCGCGCTGTCGGAGTTGATCCAGCCCAAGCAGTTGCGCAACGAGGTACCGGAGCCGCTGTCGAGCCGGCCGCCGCGCATTCTCTGTGTGGACGACAACCCGGCAAACCTGTTGCTGGTGCAGACCTTGCTCGAAGACATGGGCGCCAGAGTCAAGGCCGTCGACAGTGGTTATGCGGCGGTGCAAGCGGTGCAGGATGAACCCTTCGATCTGGTGCTGATGGACGTGCAGATGCCGGGCATGGACGGGCGTCAGGCCACCGAAGAAATCCGCAGCTGGGAGAGCGAACGTCAGGCCTCGTCGCTGCCGATCGTCGCCCTCACCGCCCACGCCATGGCCAACGAAAAGCGCGCGCTGTTGCAGAGCGGCATGGACGACTACCTGACCAAGCCGATCAGCGAGCGTCAACTGGCGCAGGTGGTGCTGAAGTGGACCGGGCTGGCGCTGCGCAATCAGGCGCCGGAGCGGCACGTCGAAATCGCCCAGGGCGGTATTAATTTGCAGGTGCTCGATCACGAGGAGGGGCTTCGGCTGGCGGCGGGGAAAGCCGACCTGGCGGCGGACATGCTGGCGATGCTGCTGGCCTCCCTCGCCACCGACCGCGAAGCCATCCTCACTGCCCGCGAGGCCAGGGACAACGTCGCACTGATCGAACGCGTCCACCGCCTTCACGGCGCGACCCGTTACTGCGGCGTCCCGCAATTGCGCGCGGCCTGTCAACGCAGCGAGACCCTGCTGAAGCAGGAATCGGCGGACAGCGACAAGGCACTGGATGAATTGGAGAAGGCCATCAACCGCCTGGAAACCGAGGCCCGTGTGAGTGCTTGATCTGGGTCACTGGTTTTTTGTTCTGTGATGGATAGGCTGCAGGGTTCGGGGTGGGTCAGGTCAAATGAGGGCACTGACAGAACGCCTTCGCGAGCAAGCTCACTCCTACAGTGGATATGCGGGGTGCCTAAATCTCACGTTCGACGCGACATTGCAGGCCCATCTATAAAGGAACAACCATGCGCACGCTTGTTTACAGCAGCCAGACTTACGACCGCGAGAGCTTTCTCGGCGCGCAGATCGCGCCGGACATCGAACTGCATTTCCAGCCCGCGCGGTTGACCCTGGACACGGTGGCGCTGGCCGATCAATACGAGGTGGTCTGCGCCTTCATCAATGATGACCTGAGCGCGCCGGTTCTTGAGCAACTGGCCGCAGGCGGCACCAAGCTGATCGCCCTGCGCTCGGCCGGCTTCAATCACGTCGACCTCGCCGTCGCCAAGCGCCTCGGCCTGAGCGTCGTGCGGGTTCCGGCCTACTCGCCCCATGCCGTGGCCGAGCATGCGGTGGCGTTGATCCTATCGTTGAACCGCCATCTGCACCGTGCTTACAACCGCACCCGCGACGGCGATTTCAGCCTGCACGGCCTGACCGGTTTCGATCTGGTGGGCAAGACCGTCGGCGTGGTCGGCACCGGGCAGATCGGGGCGACGTTCGCACGGATCATGGCCGGCTTCGGCTGCCAACTGCTGGCCTACGACCCGTACCCGAACCCGCTGGTCGAAGCACTGGGCGCCCGCTATCTGCCCCTCGACGAATTGCTCGCCGAAGCGCAGATCATCAGCCTGCACTGCCCGCTCAACGAGCACACCCGGCACCTGATCAACCCGGATTCGCTGTCGCGCATGCAGCACGGCGCGATGCTGATCAATACCGGGCGCGGCGCGCTGGTGAACACGCCGGCGCTGATCGACGCGCTCAAAAGCGGTCAGCTGGGTTACCTCGGGCTGGACGTCTATGAAGAGGAAGCGCAGCTGTTTTTCGAAGACCGCTCGGACCTGCCGCTGCAGGACGATGTGCTGGCGCGCCTGCTGACATTCCCTAATGTGGTGATCACCGCCCATCAGGCGTTTCTGACCAAAGAAGCCCTCGGCGCCATCGCCCAGACTACGCTGGATAACGTCACCGATTGGGCGGCGGGCAGCCCGCAGAATCTGGTGCAGTGAGCGCGTTCTCTTCCGATCCCGGGCCGGTCGGCAGCGAGAATCCCCTCTCTAAAGTGTTAGCATGCGCGCCTATTTGGAGACCCCCATGGCCGAACACGATTTCCGTTACAGCATGCTCACCCCGCAACACACCCTGATCGAATGCCGCAGCCTGGCGGTCGGTCGCTACCAGGTCACCGGCAACGGCGGCTCGATCAAGCCCGACGACGTGCTGCTGGTCACCGTTAAAGGCAGCAAAGAGCTGTTCATGCGTTTGAACGTGGAAAAAGTCCGTCACCTGATCAACCCGACCGGTCAATGGGTCGCCGTTGCCAATGGCCCGGCGTTCACCGAGTTGGCGATCCATCAGTGGAAAGTGAACTGCAACAACTGCGGCAAAGAGCGCGACATCGAATTCATGGTCGACGGCAAAGACGGCAAAAAAGCCCTCAAGCCTGCCGCCACCGCACGCATCGAGGAACTGGGCTGGAAGGTCGTCGGCGAGAACCACCTCTGCCCTGCCTGCGCGAAGAAAGCCGCATGAAACCGCTTTTGCTGACACTGCTGGCGGCCACGCTGCTGGCAGGATGCGCCACCAAACCCCCTGCCCTCAAGCAGGACCACGGTTACGTGCTGGAATGGATCGGTGAACGGCCGTTGATCGACAACAGCCACCTGACCATGACCCTGGGCAACGACGGCCGCGCCTACGGCAACGCCGGCTGCAACCACTGGTTCGCGTCGTACCAGTTGCAGGGTGATGCGATCAGCTTCGGCCCGGTCGGCAGCACCCGCAAACTGTGCGCGCCTGCGCTGATGGAACAGGAACACCGGTTCCTTGAAGCGATGGGTAAAGTGCAGCGGTGGGATGTGTCGCCCATCGAGCAACTGCGGTTGTGGCCTGCCCAGGGCAAACCGTTGCGGTTCTGGCTGGAGGAGGACTGAGGCTGGCTGGCATTTGCAGGAGCGTGGCTTGCCCCGCGACATGGCGTGAAGCGGCAGTAGAAATGGCATTCATCCTGACCATGTTCACTTGCAACACCGTCCCGACAACGTTAACTTCGGGCTCATGACTACGCCACGCTTCGAATCGACCACAACCTTCACGACCGCCACTGGCGGGTCGTGGGAGGTTGTGTGAATTAAACCAGCACACAATCCCAAAGACCCGCCAGCAATGGATCGGGTCTTTTTTTTGCCCCGGTTTTGCTGGCACCCACGTAAGGAAACGCACATGTATGCACTTCTGATTCTCGACATGCAGGTAGGGCTTGTTCATGGCCCGGACAAACCTAGGGAAGTCCGGGCGCTTATCAACACATTGAATGAACTCATGAGGAGTGCCCGAGCAACAGGAGCCCCCATCTTTCTTGCCCGCCATATAGGTCCAGCAGGGTCTCCAATTGAGCCGGGCAGCCCGCTCACCGAGCTTGTCCAAGAGTTACAGCTAATGGGTGACGAAGTCATTTTCGAGAAAAAACGCCCCAACGCCTTCGCTCAGACTGACCTGGCAACTCTGCTACGTGAGCGCGAGTGTGACGGCGTCGTCGTTACAGGTATGAAAACTCAATACTGCGTAGACAGTACCTGCCGCGCCGCCAGCGATTGCGGATTTGATGCTGTCCTCATCGCAGACGGACACACCTGTTCCGATACTCCAGGACTCACAGCAGAGGCCATCGTTGCCCACCATAATGCGACGTTAGGTGGACCATTCTGCCGAGTCGTCCAGGCTGATGAATGGAGTTTCAGTTAACTCCCCTGATCGGCCCTGCCAGCGTCAATCTGCCCTTGGCGCTGTCCTTGCCACAACCCGTTAGCGGTCATAAACAGCCAATCTAGCGCCGATAGGAACGGCACTTGCACGGAATGTTGATAAGCGGTGTGACGGGCCAAATGCGGAATGTCTTCTCAGTGTTGATCAACTATGGTCGCGCGCCATTGGCGAAGCTGTTCCCAACTGGATGAGCGCGGTATCCAATATTTCTTTGAGCTCACACTCCTTGGCATCTTCGCGAGCAAGCTCGCTCCCACAATTTCGTGCATCGGCAGAACCATCTGCGGTGTTGTTTGATGTGACTGACTAGGCTGACGGACGCGCTTCGCATCCGTCACCTGTTCGACGACAACGGCTGAAACTCGCCGCGCTCCAGGTTTTGCACCTTGTTGCCCATGGCGTCCGTGGCATTGAGATCCGCGCCTTTGGCCGCCAGTGCGTCAAGAACATCCTTGCGATGGAACAGCGCCGCGTACATGGCGGCGGTCTGACCCGCGTTATTGCGTTGATCGGGCGCGCAATTGGCGTCGACCAGTTGGCGAGCGATGCTGAGTTCGCCTTTGAAGATCGCCCCCATCAACGCCGTGTTGCCCCTCAGATCTTTGGCGCAGGGATCAGCGCCCGCATTGAGCAGTTGGGTGACGGTCGATTGTTGGCCGTGGTACGCGGCGAGAATCAGGGCGGTGTAGCCTTTTTCGTCCTGTACGTTCAGGTCGAACTTTGCGTTGATGAATTCGTTGAGCATGTCTTGGCGGCCGTCTCGGGCAGCCTGGAAAAACAGCTCCCGAAGTTGCGCCTGGGTGTCGCCGGCAGTGTCGGCAGCGGTGCCGCTATCGGATGGGCTGGCCTGGGCCACGCCCGCCGCCAGACACAGCAGCAACACATAAAGGGTTCTGCGCATGTGATGTCCTCCAGAAACCCCGACCCGCCGTGCAAACGGGCCGGGGTGGTCGATCAGTCCTGCAGTGCAGCGGCCAGTTGCTTGACCTTGGCCAGATCGCCATTGGCAACCTTGGTCACGCCAGTGCCGTATTCCGGATCTGCCTTGTAGAGGAACGACAGCATGATGTTCTTGCTCTCGGTATCGGTGGTCGCCAGGGATTCACCAAAGCTCTGGATCAGGTCCTTGCGGTCCTTCTCGCTGTAGGAACGATACAAGTCGCCCGCCTGCTTGAAGTTTTGCTCTTTCTGGATCTTGGCTTGTTGTGTGCTGCCGGACAGTGGCAGTTGGCTGTAGCGCGCCTCTTCAACCGCTGGACGCGGATTGAGTCGGCTTGGCTCGTAGTTCACGCCAGTCGTGGTGTGCCCGGTATTGAGCGGGCCGTCCTGGTTGCCGTTGTTGACCTTGACCCGTGGCGCGTTGATCGGGAGGCTCAACACGTTAGGCCCCACGCGATAGAGCTGGGTGTCCGCGTAGGAAAATACCCGGCCTTGCAGCAAGCGATCTTCCGAAGGCTCGATACCCGGTACGACGTTGGCGGGCGCCATGGCGACCTGCTCGGTTTCCTGGAAGAAGTTGTCCACGTTCTTGTTCAGGACCATCTGGCCGATTTTGCGCTCGGGAATATTCGGCCAGATTTTGGTGGCGTCCAGCGGGTCGAAGTCGAACTTCGCCAGGTCCTCAGGCTTGACCACCTGGACGTACAGGTCCCATTTCGGGAAGTCACCCTTGTTGATGGCGCCCACCAGATCGTGGGTCAGGTGGCTGTAGTCCTTGGACTGCACTTCAGCGACCTGCTTGGGATCGAGGTTCTTCAGGCCCTGCAGGCTCTTCCAGTGAAACTTCACATAGTTGACTTCGCCCTTGGCGTTCACCAGTTTGTAGGCATGCACGCCGTTGCCGTCCATGGTGCGATAGCTGGCGGGTGTGCCTTCGTTGGAGTACAGCAAGGTCAACGTACGCGTGGCTTCCGGGACGTGGGAGAAGAAATCGAAACGTCGCGAATCATCATCCAGGTTGGTGCGCGGGTCAGGCTTGAAGGCGTGGACCATGTCCGGGAACTTGATCGCGTCGCGGATGAAGAACGTCGGGAAGTTGTTACCCACCAGGTCCCAATTGCCATCGGCCGTGTAGAACTTGGTGGCGAAGCCGCGCGGGTCACGCAGGGTTTCAGGGGAGTGATTGCCGTGGACGACGGCGGAGAACCGCACGAACACCGGGGTGTGCTCGCCTTTGCGGAAGACCGCGGCTTTGCTCAGATCAGAGGCGTCGTCGGACGCGACAAATTCGCCGTGGACGCCAGTGCCGCGCGCATGCACGACACGCTCCGGAATACGTTCACGATCGAAGCGCTGGAGTTTTTGCAGCAGCTGCACATCTTGCAGGAGGACCGGGCCGTTCGGGCCGGCGGTCTGGGAGTTCTGGTTATCGCCAACGGCGGCGCCATTGTCGCGGGTCAGGGTGTCAGCGTACGCTGCAGAACTGACCATCAGGCTCGCGCCAATCAGGCTGGCGGCAATATGGGAGCGGGGTAAGTACATCGCGGACTCTCTCTTTCTGGTTGTTCTGAGAGTCAAAGCCTACGGCTAGAGCCCGCGATTGCTGAATTAGTTCTGGCTATGCGTTTGATAGGTTTAAAAATATTGACGGTCAACCGACGGGCATCACCATCCTGCGCCGCAACAGCTGCTTGCCCAGCGCTTGCCCTCTGAGCTCGACATAGTGATAAGTCGCGCTGGAAATCGTCACGACTACCGCCAGAATCAGCAGCACCATCAGGTTATTCAACCAGCCGTGCCCGGTGTCCAGGTAGCGGATGTCATCCAGCATCGGCGCGGCAGCAAAACCGGTTTTTTTCTGCACCACCATAAAAGCCGAAATCACGAAGAACAGCACGGCCAGATGGGTCAGGTAGATAGAGTAGGACCACCGCCCCAGACGCGCGAAGCATTCGTGCCTGAGCACGCGTGACAGCGCCCCGCCATCAAAGGCAAACAGCACGATGGTCACGCAGAACACCGCGCTGGCCGCCAGTACCTTTTGCGGCAAATCCGAGGTCAGCACCCACCAGATGGCGACTGCTGCCAAGGCTTCCAGCACGCTAAGTAATGCAAAGCCAGGTGCCACCCAGCGCCTCAGGCGGGTGAAAAGAGCGTAAGCCAGTGCCCCGGCGAAGAAACAGCCCACGCCTTTTTGCGCGGAGACGGTCAGCACATCGATTTCGCGGTAAAGCAGAGCAAATCCGACGAGGGCAATGACTGTCCACAGCAGGTATCGCCGAGTAGACGCCATGAGCACGGTGGCGGCGAATAGCATGTAGGTCCAGTACTCGATGCTGATGCTCCGGGACGCGGTGTTGAATGACAGGTTTTCCGTCAGGTGCGTCCAGCTTTGCAGCAGCAGGAGATTGGGCAGAATCTGCGACGGCGCGTAAATGCCGGTGAAGGGCGTCTGGTTGAAGGAAAAACCTCGCCTGTAGGCGGCGTACTTGAGGCATTCCAGGCCAACGAATAGCGCGAGCATGAAAACATGCAGGGGTAGCAGGCGAAAGGTGCGCGAAACCAGGAAGCGGCTGAAGTCCAGTTAGCGCTTGCTTCCGTAGGCATGGGCCATGACGAAGCCGCTGCGAAGAAAAACTCGACGAACAAGTCGGCGTTGGAGAAGAACGCCCACTCCGTGATGCTGCTGACGACATGGGTATGGTAAAGGACAACCGCTATTGCGCAGATACCGCGCAGGCTGTCCGGCGCGTGAAATCGTGTCACTTCTTGCATGTAAACCCCCGATTGGTTGCCATCGCTCGAAAGCGCCTAAAGCAACCCATCGGGTTCGGTCGCGTACTACCTCAGGCAGAACCATAGTGCAGGGATGGGTTTGTGCAAGGAGCGTTGGTCGAAGATGTAACCGAGTTGAATCCCGGGGCCGCAGGTATCTAGGCAGAGATAAGCCGCTAGGGCCGATCGGCGCCCCTTGGAGCGCCAAATCACAAATGCAGTGCTGGCCCTTTAAGCACAGCGCCATCTGCCGAAGGAACTCGTACACGCAGTGCAATCAGCAACGCGGCCAGCAGCATCAGCACGGCCGCCGCCAGAAAAACGCCTGCGCTGCCACCGACGCTGAACATGGCACCACCCGCAGCTGCGCCTGTGGCGATGGCCGATTGTACAGACGCCACCACCATGCCCCCGGCGCTTTCCGCCTGGTCAGGGACCGCGCTGGCGACCCAGTTCGACCACGCCACCGGCACACCGCCAAACGCCAAGCCCCAGACCGCCAGCAGGACGGCCTGCCCTGGCACAGAGGCTGGCAACAGGACCAACGCCAGTGCCGCAACGCCTACCAGCGCGGGCATCAACACCAGGGTGGCCAGCGGGTGACGAGTCAGCAACCACCCCGCCACCAACGTGCCGACAAAGTTCGCCACACCAAAACCCAGCAGCATCAGCGACAGCCCCTGCGGGCCAACGCCAGTCGTGCCTTCGAGGAATGGCCGGATATACGTGAACATCGCAAAGTGGCCGCTGTGCACCAGCACGCAACCGAACATCCCCATGGCGATGCCCGGGCGCAGCAGCACTTCAAGTACCGTGCGCAGACGGGCCGGACGGCGTGGCGCGAGACTCGGCAGCGTGAACGACTGGAATGCCAGGGTCACCACCCCCACCGCTGCCGCTGCAAAGAACGCGCTGCGCCAGCCATATAGCCCGCCCAGATAACTGCCCAGCGGGACTGCAACCACTGTCCCGATGGCGATGCCGCTGAAAATGATCGAGAGCGCTCGCGGCAACAAGGCCCCCGGCACCAAGCGCATCGCCACCGCCGCCGCCATGCTCCAGAACCCGCCAAGCGCGATGCCCAGCAGGATACGCATCGCCAAAAGCACCGCGAAACTGGAGGAAACCGCGACCAACAGATTGGAAGCGATCATCAACGTGGAAAAACCCAGTAGCACCCAGCGGCGATCAATGCTGCGAGTCAGGCCGGGCACCAACAGGCCCGCGAACAGTGCCACCACAGCGGTTACCGTTACCGCTTGGCCAGCCAGCGCTTCGGACACCGCCAGCTCCTTCGCCATTGGCGTCAACAGGCTGGCCGGGAGGTACTCGGCAGTCAGCAAACCGAATACGCCCATGGCCAACGAGAACACGGCCATCCACGCGGGGGTTGCAGGTTCTACATCCGGCCCGGTGCCGGAACGGCTGTCGGGTACGGCATTGCATGTAAGGTCGGTCATTGCACAGATCTCCCAATCTTCAATTGCGACCCGCAGTCTAGGCGGGTGAATCCGGATGATCTATGATCGAAAAACCCGTTTTTTTGACTGAAACTCCTGAACAATGCCACCAGATCAATTTGCTCTTTCTTCCGATCTCATCAACGAGCTGTTGCGCGGCATGCGCCTGCGCGGTGTCGAGTACCGGCGCATCCAGGCGGGCCCGACCTTCGGCCTGGGCTTCGATGCCAAACCCGGACATGCCTGGTTCCACTTCCTGGCGGTCGGCAATGCGGTGCTGCGCATGGATGACGGGACGACCTATGCGCTGTCCGCCGGTAACGCCGTGTTCATCTCCCACGGCGCAGCCCATCAGTTGCTCTCGCATGCGCACGCGCCCGTGCAGGACATCGACCTTCTGAACGGCGAGCCCCTTGGCGACACCGTCAGCGCCGTAGATACCGGAACCGATGCCGGCTCCACGCCGACCACGCTGGTGTTCAGTGGCTGCATGGAATTCGAGTTGGGTAGCCTGCATGGCCTTGGGAAGCTGATGCCGGGCCTCATGCTGATCGATGCCGGCGGCCAGCGTTATCCCGGGCTGGTGCCTATTCTCGCCACCATGGAGCGCGAGGTCAGCGCCGCACGCGTCGGCTTCGCTGGCATCCTTGCGCGACTGGCCGACGTGGTCGCCGCCATGGTCGTTCGCGGTTGGGTCGAGTGCGCTTGCGGCAACGCTTCCGGCCTGGTCGCCGCTCTGCGCGATCCGCGGCTGGCAGGTGCCCTTCTGGCGCTGCATCAGCAACCGGGCCTCGACTGGACCGTCGAGCAACTGGCGGCGCACTGCAATACGTCCCGCTCGGTCTTTGCAGAGCGTTTTCAACTGACGATTGGCATGACCCCGCTGCGCTACGTCACTGAAGTGCGAATGCGGCTTGCCAGCCAGTGGCTGACGCTGGAAAGGGTACCGATTGAAGAGGTCGCGCAGCGTTTGAGCTATACGTCTCAGGCAGCGTTCAGCCGGGCGTTCAAGCGTGTTACGGGTAAAACGCCCGGGTTGGGTCGTAGGTTGAGCCAGGCGGCTGCGACCTGACGCTGGGTGAAGGTAGCGTTACTACCTACGTCCACGTGATGGAACATTGACAATCGGTAGACGGCACGCTGGCTGAAGCGTGCCTTCGGCATCACATCGCAGCCTTCGCGCTGAACGCTTACAGGCACGCATCGCTTCTTCAATCAGCCCATGTAGGGCGGATAGTCGACATAGCCTTTTGCATCGCCGCCGTAATAGGTGTCGCGATCCGGCTCGGTCAACGTCCAGCCGTTTTTCAGCCGAGCGACCAGATCAGGATTTGCAATGAAGGGCTGCCCGAATGCCGCCAGATCGATCAGGCCGGCGTGGAGCAGCTCTTCAGCGCGTTCACGGGTCATGTCCCCGGCAAGAATCAATGCGGTCTTGCCCAGCTGGGTTTTGCAGTCTTTGAGCAGGTCACGAAGCGCTTGCTCCTGCGCAGCCGAGCCTTCCTCTGCCATGAAGAAGTGGGTCTGATCCATTACGTGAACGTAAGCGATGCCGCGCTGGCTCATGCCCGCACAGAGCGCTGAGTAGGTTTCGTCGATCTGCGGATACAGCGGCATATCGAACAACTGGCCGTATGGCGAAATCCGGATACCCACTCGATCAGCGCCGATTCTGGCGGCTGCCGCATCGACGACCTCGAATACGAAACGCAAACGATTTTCCAGCGTGTCTGCTGAGTAGCGATCGGTTCGGTCATTCACCAGCGGATTCAGGAATTGCTCAAGCAGATAGCCGTTGGCGCCATGAATTTCCACCCCGTCGAACCCGGCCGCGATAGCGTTTTCAGCAGCCTGGGCGAAATCTTCAACCACGCGTGCTACCTCTTCGGTGGTCAACGGTCGTGGCGTGGATGTGGCCACAAAACCCGGCTCCCCGTCTTCCGTGTAACCAAAGGCAACTGCGCCTTGGGCTTGTTTGCTGGTAGCGCTGACGGGCGCTTTGCCGTCGATCTGAATGGAAGTGTGGGACACGCGGCCAACGTGCCACAGCTGGGCGAACATCTTCCCGCCGACGCTGTGGACCGAGTCGATGACCAGCTTCCATCCTTTGATCTGCTCTTCGGTATAGATGCCCGGGTTGAAGAGATAACCCTGGCCCTCACGAGAGATCGGCGTGCCTTCCGAAACAATTAAACCGGCGGTGCCGCGTTGGGTGTAGTGCAGGGCGATTTGCTCCGTCGCAATGTCGTCAGGGGCGCGCGACCGGGTCATCGGTGCCATGACGATGCGGTTGCCAAGCGTTGTGGCGCCGAGTTCGTATGCTTCAAATAAGGTCATGATTAGTTCTCCTGAAGTGCCCGCTGTGGGGCGCGAAGGTTGGATTCGTGGTTGGCGCGAGCGAGCAGCTCGATAGCACGCTGTCGGTTTGCTTCGCCGGGGATCATGGGGATGACCATCATCTGATCGGTCTGATACTGCGACGCGATGCGCTGCAGTTGCTGAATCGCCAACGGACCGTCGCCAACAACCACGCGCATGCGGTTGAGCGCGACTCGATCGCGTGCTTCAGCGCTGTATTGCGTAGGGTCGACCGCCTCGGGCAGCGCCAACGCCTCGGCTGGGGCAACAGACTCTGCCCGCAGCAACCAGTCATCAAAGCTGGTCGCCAGCCGCTCGGCCTGCTCGACGGTGTCGGCCACTACTGCGAATACAGCAACGATGACACTGGGCGCGGCATGCAGTTTTGATGGACGAAAGTTGGCGCGATAATGCTCGGCGGCCAGCACACCTTGCTGATGATGGGGGTTGATGAAGTGCGCAAACGTGAAGCCCATCCCTTCCAGAGCGGCCAGTTCAGCGGTACTGCCGCTGGCACCCAGTATGTGCAACTCAGGGAGGGTCGTGATCCGAGGTGCAGCGTAGATCGGCTGCGGCTGATCGCCTGCCCCCTCTTTGTCATCAAGGAGCAGAGCCTTGAGGTCCTTGAGCTTGGCCGGGAAAGGAATCTGGTGTGTCTTCTCATCATTGAGGGCACGAGTGACGCGTTGGTCCGCTCCGGGCGCCCTCCCTACTCCCAGGTCTATCCGCCCCGGGTACAACGCCTCCAGCACACGCGCTGTCTCGGCAACTTTGTACGCGCTGTAATGCGGCAGCATGATGCCACCCGAGCCAACCCTGATCGTCTCCGTATGGGCGGCAATCTGCATCATCAACAGCTCGGGGCTGCTTCCCGCCTGAACCCTGGATTGATGGTGCTCCGCCACCCAGTAGCGTTCGTAGCCCAAAGACTCGGCTGCTTGCGCCAGCCGCGTAGTGGCCCATAGCGCATCGCCGGCGGTAAAGCCGTCGTCTACTGGGGAATGGTCAAGAATGCTAAGTCTCACTGCGCCCTCCGGACAAAGAACACAGCCTATTGGAGAAACGATGCGAGATTTCGGCTCATTTTTACCGAATCACATGAATTCAATTCACCAATGAGCTTTTCTACCCGGCTAGAGGACCTTCACAGTGGTATCACTGCAACTGGCGAACCTGCTCGTCTACAAAAACGCATCAAGAAGACAGGACATGGGGCAATTGGAGGCGTGGGTCAGGCTCCATTTCCCTTTAGTATTACGTCCGTCACTTCATCACTGCCTGAAGAGGAATACGCTATGCCGCTTGTACGGATTGATATCTCCGCCGACACACCCGATGGGACAGTTGCCGCAATCGGTGACGTGATTTACGAAGCAATGATCAGCACGGCGAACGTGCCCGAACATGACCGATTTCAGATCATTCACCGCCATGCCAGCGATGAACTGGTGTATCCGGCTGAGGGCTATCTGGGCATTACCTACACAAAGAACATCGTGTTCATTCAGGTGGCCTGGAACGAAGGGCGAACCATTGACGTGAAGAAGGCGTTTTATAAGGCTATCGCCCAAGGCATTCATGACAGGACCGGGCACAGACAGGAAGACATCTGGATCAGTCTGATTGATAACAAGAAGGAGAACTGGTCCTTCGGAAACGGGGAAATGCAGTACGCGCCCTGAAATAAACAAGTAGACGTGCGGACGGGCCGCTAATGGGCCGATAGCCGGCAGCTATGGCCGGCTTCATCCAGTCGCCCGCAGGAACTATGCGGGTCGGCGACTACCGATACCCACGCGCCTGGATGCTGAACAGGCTCGCATAGCGCCCGCCGCCAGCCATCAGTTGCACGTGAGTGCCTTGTTCCAGAATCCGGCCCTGATCCAGCACGATGATGTGATCGGCGTTGCGCACGCTGGAGAATCGGTGAGAAATGAGCAACGTCATGCGCCCCTTCGCGTACTCGCGGAAGTGCTCGAACACGGCGGCCTCGGCGGCAGCGTCGAGGGCGGCCGTCGGTTCGTCCAGAATCAGCAGATCAGCCTCACGGCGCATGTAGGCCCGCGACAGCGCCAGCTTTTGCCATTGCCCACCCGACAGTTCCTGCCCACCGGCGAACCAGCGCCCCAACTGCGTGTGATAGCCGTTGCTCAAGCGTTCGATGAACTCGGCGGCGATCCCTTGAGTGGCCGCATCGCGCCAACGGTCCTGGTCATCGAACGCGTCGACGTCACCCACCCCAAGGTTTTCGCCGACGGTCATCTGGTACCGGATGTAGTCCTGAAAGATCACCCCGATGCGCTGGTGCAAGGCCTGTTCGTCCCAGTCCTGCAAATCGCTGCCGTCCAGCAGGATCCGGCCTTGGTCAGGCGTATAGAGCCGGGTCAGCAGTTTGATCAAGGTGGTTTTACCGGAGCCGTTTTCGCCCACCAGCGCCAGGCTCATGCCGGGCGTCAGGTGCAGGCTGATGCCGCTGAGCGTGGGCTGAGCGGCCCCCGGATAGCGGAACCCCAGGCCCTCGCAGCGCAGGCCGTCGCCCGGGCGAGCACCGGCCTTTAACGTGCCGCGTGCAGCTGCCACCGGCACCCCAAGGTATTCGTAGAGGTCAGACAGGTAGAGGCCATCCTCGTACAAACCGGCAATCGCGCTGAGGCTGGCCGTGATAGCGACCTGGCCTTGCTTGAACAGCACCAGGTACATCGTCATCTGCCCCAGTGTGGTCTGGCCGCGCACGGTGTCCATGACTACCCAGGCGTAGGCCACGTAGAACGCGGCTGTGCCCAATAGCCCGAGGGCAAAGCCCCAAGTGTCGCGTCGCACGGTGAGTCGGCGGTCTTCGGCGTACAGGCGCGTGAAATTGTCGCGATAGCGTTGCAGCAACAACGGCGCCATGCCGAACAGCTTCACTTCCTTGGCATGCGCCTCTTGCGACAGCAAGGCTTCCAGGTAATTTTGCTGGCGGGTTTCCGGGGCGCGACGCTGAAACAGGCGGAAGGCATTACCGGAAAAATGCGTCTCGGCGAAGAACACCGGCAGCGCGCCGAGCACCAGGATCAGGAGCGCCCAAGGGGAAAAATGCACCAGCAGCACCGCAAAGCTGACCAGCGAGATCAGGTTTTGCGTCAGCCCCAGGCCTTTGGTGACAAGGCCCAGTGGCCGGGTCGATGCATCGCGGCGCACGCGCACCAACTTGTCGTAAAAGGTCGAGTCCTCGAACTGCAGCAGCGAAAGGGTCTGGGCCTTTTCCAGGATCATCAGATTGACCTTCTGCCCCAACTGCACCCGCAGCAGCGCCTGTTGCATTGAAAGCGCCCGTTGCGCCGCGGCCAGCAACGCCAATACGCCCGCCTCGGCCAACACGTAACGCAGGACAGGCCACACCGGCGCCTGGCTGCCATTGGCGTGGATCTGCATCGCCTGAACCACCGCATCGACGATCCGCTGGCCGATCCAGGCAGCCAGCGCGGGCAAAATGCCGGCGATCAGCGTCGCCACGATCAAGCCGGCGAACAAGGGGCGGGAAGTCGCCCAAACAAGGCCGACCGCCCTGCCGCTCTGGGTTGAAAATGCAGTCAAACGATTGAACAACGACATCAAAGGCGCAGGCTCCGGATTGGCGGTGACGGGGGATTGTAGCGGCTAGTTCGGCACGCTTCCCCGGTCTTGTGGGTAGCCATCTGGATAATCAGGGGCGATTCAGGCTTTGCATAGAACTGCAGGCCACTCCGTCAGGGCGGTATAACCGTGCAGAGAGACTTGAGCTACGGATGTAACGGAAATGGGAACCCGCAGACAGCGGCCCAGTCCAAAACGCACAACAAACCAGGATGGGCAAATGACAGTGTTATCAACCGTTTTAGTGGTGGAAGATGACTGGCTCATTCGCAGTTTGATCCATGAAATTTTAGAGACGGAAGGCTTCGAGGTCGTCACAGCAGAGACAGGCGACGACGCTTGGGACTGGTTGTGCAAGACCTCGGGAGGGGCGGATCTCATCCTGTCCGACATCCATATGCCGGGTGGGCTGAGCGGTATTGGCTTGGCAAACCGGGTGCAAGCTCAATGGCCCCGCATCCCGGTGATCTTGTCCTCGGGAGGACGAGGGCAACAAATCCTGGAGTCTGGATATGCTCCTCTTTTCATCCCCAAACCTTGGCATTCCCTGGATATCGGCACCATTTGTCGGCGCGCATTAGCTCTGGCGATTAACCGAGAGTGATGCTGCCGACCCCATGGCGGTTACGTTGGAGAGTCTTTTCCGAACCACTTCTTTTCAGACCTCAACCCGGTTCAAGGAACCAGGGGTTCGAAGAAAGTAAGGTCTAGCGGGCAATCATGCCGGCTGCCTGTTCAGTCGCTTCAGTGGTACGCGTCGCCAACTTGCGAACCTCGTCGGCAACCACTGCGAAGCCACGACCCGCCTCACCCGCACGTGCAGCCTCAATGGCCGCATTCAGGGCCAAAAGATTGGTCTGGCTCGCGATGCTCTGGATCGTCCCCACGATCTGGGACAATTGCGCGATATTGTGCTCAAGCGTCTGCTGATGCTTGACCTCTGTTTCCCTCAGCACGTCCTGCTCGTGTTGCAAGTTGACGTCCACAAGCGCACCGACTACTCGCAGCGGCAGGCCGGCGGGGTCACGCCTGGTCTGGCCTCGCGCACGGAACCACCGATATTCGCCGCTTTTCATCCTCAGCCGGTACTCGATATCAAAGGGTGTCTTGCCTGATCTATCATTCAGATGAGCCCCGAAAGCGCTGAGGCTTCTGTCCTTATCATCCGGGTGTAACCTGGATGCCCAGCTGTCCAACACATCTGGAAACTCCTCAACCGTTTCGAAACCCAGCAGCCGACGAAACTGAGGTGACCACCAGAACGGGTTTTTGGGGTTTACAGGGTCTCCGGCAATGACCTCCATATCCCAAAGCCCATCCGAGAGCATTTCCCGAGCCAGCTCGAATCTGGTGATGATGACGTCGTGCTCCTGATCCCGCTCCAGCTGGTCATGGATATCCCGGAGCGAGCCAGCGACCCGGATGGGCGTGCCTCGCTCGTCGCGGAGTGTCTCACCCTGTGCGTGGAACCAGCGATATGAACCGTCTTTCATGGCGAGCCGGTTATTGACTTTGTATGGGGTCATTCCGGACTTGTCGTTGAGATGGCGAGCGAAGGCGTCGAGTGTTGCCTGCTTGTCCTGCGGATGGAGCCGATCGGCCCAACTGGCGAGAACATTTGGAAAGTCTCTTTCGTCCTTGAAGCCCAGCAGGCTGCGGAATTGCTGCGACCACCAAAAGCGATTTCCGGGGTTGACCGGGTCGCCTGCCACGACCTCCATGTCCCAAAGACCTTCACTGGACGCGCGATTGACCAAATCGAATCTGATCTCGTGAGCTGACGCGGAGGCTGCTGATTCGCGAAGCAACTCGCGGGCATCCTCAAGCTCCTTTTCGAGTTGGGCTATGCGGGATTGGTATTGATCATTGGAGGACTGGATCAGGCGCCAGGCATCCAGCACTGCTGGACCTTCTTTGCACTGGGCGACCTCAGGATGTTCGCCGCTCATGATCGACGTCAGCAATTGCTTCAGGGCGCGACGATCGCGGCGAAGAAGGAAAAAATTGGGCATGGTGTACAGGCTCGAAATGCGTGACGGGCCTCCTCCATGGCACCTTGCCATTCTTATCGTCTTGAGCGACAGAAACTTTATCTGTCTGGCTGAATAAAGGGCCGTCAACCCGCTGAAATTCCTCAGTAATAGTGGATCTGCTTGCGAGGTGTGTGTCTAAAGCCAAGCGGAGGGAACCATGGTCAGATCTGTTTTCCTGGCTTTGGCATACCCCGCCTGACCAAGCCGTTCGCGATGCTGGATAGCGCTTCTTATCAGGCCGTAACGGGGCAGAGAGTCAGGCAGGAATGATCGAGATCTTGCCGTTCCGCTCCAGGATCGCGTACTTGATCTGCTCCACCCGCTCGAAACCCTGCTCTATTCGTGCGGCCTCCAGAATGTCGTCTTCCTGAATGCGGGCCTCGTGCATGCGATGTCGCAGGAAAGCGCCGTTTTCAACGATGATCGTCGGCCCCCCATCGATCAGCTTGGCCAAGCGTTTGGAGCGCCGCTTGACGAGGGAAAGCCCGATGTCGATCACCATCAACGTCACGATGACAAGAATCGCATTGGTCACAGAGAAGTCATCGCCCAGCAGCGCTTGCTGGGTGGCTTCGCCAATGACCATCAGCAGCACGAAATCAAACGACGTCAGCTCCCCCAATGATCGTCGGCCAGAAATCTTGAAGAGCACCATCAGTGCCAGATAAATCGCGCCCGCGCGTAGTACGGCATCCATTGAGCACCTAAGGGTAAATGAACTGAGTGACTGGAATGTGGCCGCCGCCCACGACACTGATCTGACTTTTGAAAAGCCCGATGCCGTCGCTGCGCCATGAGATAAAGAGCGTGACGTGCCCGCTCTTGTCGGCGGGGAAAGTAAGACTCAAACCCTCGGGACTGCCCACCGAGCTGACCGGCTGCGGCTGGATAGACTCGATGCTGAAGCCATCCAGCATAGGCTTGCTGATCGACAGTGTGACCTCTTTGCCCGGCTGCCCCGTGGCCTGAACGATCATTGGATTGGTCCCGCCCGCTCGGTGGAAACGCTCGTACTGCACCGTCAGATCACCCTGCTCACTCACCGATTCGAGCGTGCTGAGCGGGCCTCTGGAAAACAAGCCTAGCAATGTCAGGATGACCACCGCCGTCAGCACATACCAGCCAACCCTCTGGAACTTCCAGACTTTGCGCTGCAGCGCAATGTCCTCGGCCACGGGGTGTTCACGGTCCTGCATTTCCTGCTCTAAGAGGCTCATACGCATCACTCGTCGGGACTAGCGATGTGACTGCTTTGATCTGCGGGAAGTTCTGGTGGGGTAAGCGGGTGCTGCTGATTTCGTGGGGGCGTTTGAGACGCTGAGCTCGTCTTTGGATTTAGCGCTTCGATCAGGTTAGGGCTAGGGGCTGCTTGGGTCGGAAGCCGCCGGTGACAACCGGCCGCTATCGGCCAGAAGCGGCCGCTGCGTAAAGCCACTTTTCGACTTACGGTTAGATGCATTGTATCGACTCGTGGTACGTGGTGATGACTTTCTGAGATAAGAATACATATCACCCCGTACGAACTTTTAGGGGTACCGCACTGAGCACTTTCAGACGGCCTTCTCCGTCGTTGAAAAGTCTATCTTGTTCGAATATGTGCCCAGAAGCCACTTCGGTTGGGAGGTAGAAAACGATTCCGTCCCGATATCCAGAACTGGCGATCACGCTTTCAAGCTGAACTAGCATCGATTCGTATGTAAAAATATTTACTCTGTTCTTGATCTCCACAACCACTGACTGACCAGCGCTCTTGACTAGAACGTCTGCAACAATTTTCCGTTTTTCCCCGCCAATTTGAGCTTCAGACAACACTTCTGCACCAGGAAAGATAGCGGACAAAAAACCCGCTACCGAACCCAGCCACTGAGGGAACGAGTTACTTTCCAACTCTTCCGCGGAACGGAGAGTAAAATACGATTTAAGGGCTTCAGTAACGCGTCCCAAAAGATCCCCCTCCGCGAGCTTGAACTTGCTTTTTATCGTCATCACCAATAATTTTGTGGCTTCCTCCTCTCGGTCGCGTGCAAGCTGTAAGGCCATCTCGTCAACAAGAAGGCAGGAAAACGCTGTTACCGACACGATAGCGAGGAACGCTTCGCTCTCGCTGAAATCCAATTTGTGATCATGAGTAGATGGGTTTCTCCACTCCTGCCTGTAGTTCGTAAACTGATCAAGAACTCTCTTCTTGAAGACATTGGATTTGCCAAAGAACTGCTCGACATCAAACATTCTCGCCTTGTCAAGGCTCTTCTTGGCTAGAACCCCGTAAGCCTCTTTTAGGCCGCCTTCGAACGCTTGATTAGTTCTATACACTGCATCAGTGAATGCCGAATCATCTGAGTCCCTTTGCCCCCTCCTCAAATGTTTATATGCAACTTCTACGTGCGCAAGCATCGCCATCAGTCCAAGCGTATGATCACCTGCACCAGCTTGATTGATCTTTCTTCGAAGTGTCGCAATAATATCCATAACTGAAAAAGCTCTAATAATCAGTGAACGAAAAAAGGCGTAATGTCATCGGCCATTTGTGTCGCGTAATTTCACTTTACGGAACCTTTTGAGCCAATTGCGGCAACAGATAGAAACGCTGCATTAGCAGAGGAAGAAAAGCGACGTGAGCTTGCCTGAGACTACAAAATCAATAGCAGTGTGTCTATGACTGAAAATAGCTTAACACCCCCGTTCGTGGGATCTCCTAGCCCAGTCTTGCCATCTAAGTGAAGCTGCTTTGGGTCGAAAGCAGCCGGTCGCGCCTGACCGCTTTCGACCAACAGCAGCCGGTCATCTCTGACATGGAAACCTAGTGAATATGGCAACATTAGACCAGTGCAAGGCAGCTCTTCGTATATTTGGTGACGAACTGATACCCGAGGAGCTGAGCCGCTTGTTCGACCACTTTTATACACAAGGGTGGGTCAAGGGCTACGAATATTCAACCTCATCTGGCAAGGTCGTTGTGAAGAAAAGCGGGGCGTGGATACTTGACGCAGAGCCAAGCGACAGCGCCGATTTTGATGGCCAAATTTCTCAGCTTCTGGGCTTTATCGACGTGAGCCTAGATGACTGGGCTTTGCTTGCAAAACGATTCGAGATGGACATTTTCTGCGGTTGGTTCATGCGTGAATCAAACGAAGGCATTTCTGTTTCGTCGCAAACAATGCGGCTGCTCAGCGAGCGTAGTATTGCTCTATCCATAGACATCTATGCTTCGCCAGACGACGAGTGACGTCCGCACTCGGCCGATTTCTGCCGGTAGCAAACAGGAGCTTTGGGTCGATAGCAGCCCTCCCCGGCGATCCCCCATTCCGTTGCTGCTCATCTGATGTCGAAAGGGATCTTTTCGGACATTCCACGCAAGGCAGATGAGCAGGAGGGGGTATCGGTCAGAAGCCATCATTGCGACGATGCAAGAAAACTTGGTACAGGCCTTATAGCTGACCGGATACGTTCAAGCACGAGGATTGAGATATGGAATATCGGATTCAGATTGCTTCGGACGTGATCCGTGATGGCTTGGGACTAGAGCTTATTAACGCCACCAATAAAGTATGCGCGGAGGTCTTCAGGTGTGATTCTGATAACACATTAACAATTTCGCTATTCGCTGAGGATCTGCCATTCGTGCAGGTTGAAAATTTAGTGCTGATCGCCCGAAAAGAATTGGTTCGCTACGAGGACGGCACACCCTTGCCCTCGGCTATGCCTCTCCAAAGCTCATAGACAGAGCCTTCAGACAGTCCCTCCTCGACGAATACTCTCGACCATTGCTGGCCTTCAGGTGCCCATACCTGCCGTTCGCGACAGACCGCTTTCGACCCAAAGCAGCCTCTCAGCACGCGGGCAAACCCCAACAGAAGCAGCCGCTCGCCACCCACACAACCACGGCCCCCTCAAACAAAAATGAAAAGCGCCCGGCGGGCAGTCAATGGCACGCACCGGGCGATTCAATTCACACCACCTTCAGCACGATTTTGCCGATATGGTCGCCCTGCTCCATTCGCTGATGCGCTTGTGCTGCGTCGGCGAGAGGGAAAACACGGTCAATGATCGGCAGGCATTCGCCTTGACTGAGCAGCGGCCAGACATTGGCGAGTACGGCGCGAGCAATCTCGGCTTTTTCATCCGCGCTGCGCGAACGCATCATCGACCCTGTCACCGAGCCTTGCTTTTCCATCAACGCCAGCAGATTGAAGTCCTTGACGGAGTTGCCGCCCAGAAAGCCGATAACGACCAGTCGACCGCGTCGTGCGAGTGACGCTACGTTGGTCTCGAAATAGCTCCCGCCCATGATGTCGAGAATGACGTCCACGCCCTTCTCGTGGGTTTGCCGGGCGATCTCCTGAGCGAAGTCCACCTCGCGGTAATTGATCGCTTCGCCACCCAGTTCGCGGATTCGGTCGCACTTTTCCTGGCTGCCAGCCGTTGCGAAAGCCTTGATCCCCAGGGCCTTGCACAGCATCAGCGCGGTCGTGCCGATGCCGCTGGTGCCGCCATGGATCAATACGGTGCAGCCCTCTTGGGCACGGCCCAGCTCGAAAAGATTGGCCCACACGGTGAAGAATGTTTCCGGAATGGCAGCAGCCTGAATCATGTCCACGCCGTCGGGGACCGGTAATGATTGGGTGGCCGCCACAACGCAGTATTCGGCGTAACCGCCGCCATTGGTCAGCGCACATACCTTGTCGCCCAGCTTGAAGTCGGCCACTTTTGCGCCAACCCCAACGACCTCACCGGCCACTTCCAACCCCGGCACAGGGGTCATGCCGGGTTTCATCGGGTATTTGCCAGAACGCTGTATGACATCGGGACGATTGATGCCGGCGGCGTGAACCCGGATCAGCAGCTCGTGATCACCGGGCGTTGGGACATCAGCCTGCATTAGCTTTAAAACTTCGGGGCCACCGGGTTCGGTGATCTCGATGTAGTTCATACGGTTTGGCAGATTCATGGGACACCTTTTGTTGAGAGGGCTAATTGTTGAGAGGGCTGAAGACTCTGAAAGCTGAACGTCAAAGACATTCAGCTTTTTTAGCGGCCCATAGAATCAACCCTCGACTGTGAACCTCAGTCCGGCTTTTTCAGTCAGGCGTTTGAGCAACGCCTCATTCAACGCCGCCGCGGGCGTCCAGCAACCGCCCGGGGTCTCCTCACGTGTCACATCGAACGCCAGCGCCATCGCTGACTCGGCCAACATTTTGGAGGTCGACAGGTAGCCCGGATCCTCGTCGCAACTCACGGATGCCTTGAGCACCTGACCGTCTGCCAGTTCTGCGATGAACAACACATCATAAAAGCCTGCATCAAGCTCCTTCTGTGTCGGCCCTTGCCCCGGTTGCGGATGACCGCCCTCATTGAAAGAGAAGCCTGCCAGACCAAGCTCATCGTCTTCGCTCGGTTGCGAACTGAGCATGAGCATTTCGTCGTATTGAAACGACGTGCCCCACAGGTGCCCCTCCAGCAAGTTGGTGCGATGCACCGCCTTGGAATTGATGCCAGACATTATGAAAGGGCCGACCCAGCTCTGAGCCAGTTCATCCCGGTAGGGGGTCTGATCATCAGGTTGCTCGACGCCTCTGAATCCCGGTGTGTAGGCAAACGGATCGGCCACCAGTGCGCCAAGCGCAGGATTCTGCGCTGCCGCTGCAACCACAGCATCGACACTCAGGAACGTGCCACCGGACAGCACGCCTTGCATGCTGCGCACGCGGCCCCTGATCCGAGGCGCGTAGCGAGCGAACGTCTTCATGACCTGCTGCTGGGTGAACCATACGCCGAGGTCGAACGGCACCGAATCGAAACCACAGGAGAACACCAGTCGCGCGCCCGATGCCTGGGCTTGGGCCTGATGGCTGCCGATCATTTGGGCAATCCAGGGAATCTCCCCCGAGAGGTCGACGTAGTCCGTCCCCGACTCGGCGCAGGCTGCCACCAGGTCCGAACCATAGACCGAAAACGGCCCTGCGGTGGTAATCACGACCCTGGTTGCGGCAACCATGTCGCGTACGGACGCCCGGTCCTGGGCATCGGCCACGATCAGCGGCAGCGCTGCAGCATTTGCCCAACTGTCCCGAATGGCTTCCAGCTTGCTCAAGCTGCGACCGGCAATGGCCCATTTAACAGGGCCGTCGACGCCGTATTGAGTGAAGAAGTATTCAGCAACCAGCCGACCGGTGTACCCGGTGGCGCCAAAAATGATCACATCGAATGTTTGTTTATCCATGGGAAAGATGATTCCTGAAAGCGCCGCGAAGCAAAGGCGACACTCTAGCCATCCTGCCTACAAATGATTAGATGGTATGGTTGGAATAGACCTATAACCGCAGAGCATCAATCGTGCGCGACAATGTCACCGACCTCCTGGCCCTCCTGCGGGTCGCCCGTGAAGGCAGTTTTACCAAAGCGGCGGCGCAGCTTGGCGTTTCCCAGCCTGCGCTGAGCCGCACCATCACCAAACTGGAATCGCGCCTGGGTGTGCAATTGCTGACCCGCAGTACCCGCAGCGTCGCACCGACCGAAGCCGGAGCGCGCCTGATCGACAGCATCGGGCCGCATTTTGACGGGATCGAGTCAGGCCTCAACGAGCTGAGCGAACTGAGCGGCATGCCGGCGGGTAGCCTGCGCATCACCTCCATGGAGCACGCAACCCATCTCGTCCTTGCCCCGGCTGCGCTGCAATTGATGACCGACTATCCGGGCATCAAGGTCGAAATCAACGACAGCTACGCATTGGTCGACATCGTTGCAGAGCGCTTCGATGCCGGTATCCGCCTGGGGGCGCAGCTGGCTCAGGACATGATCAGCATGCCCATCGGCCGGGATTTTCGCCTGGCATTGGTGGCCGCCCCCGCCTATCTCGAACACCGCGCTGAACCACTGACGCCACAGGATCTGACCGAGCACGCCTGTATCAACCTGCGCCAGCCCACCTCGGGAGGATTGTGGGCTTGGCCTTTCGCAAAAAACGGGAGAGAAATCAAAGTACGCGCCGACGGGCATCTGGTGAGTAACAACATCTGGCTCATGCGTGATTTTGTCAGGGCGGGCGCCGGACTGAGCTACTTCCCGGAGCATCTGGTCGAGCAGGATCTGGCACAAGGTCGCCTGGTGCGGCTGATGGAGGACTGGACTGGCACCGTCACCGGGTATCACCTCTACTACCCAAGCCGGCGCCAACACAAACCGGCTTTTCGTCTGCTTCTCGATGCATTGCGTGATCAGTCAGGGCGCTGACTGTCTTCTTTTGGCCGCTAGCTGACCTCAACGAGCGGCCGATCTAGGTCGGAAGCGGTCAGCCACGACCGGCTGCTTTCGACCCAAAGCCGCCCCTCGTGAATGGCAGCATTCGGCCAACAAGAGACGTTCGTCGTGGCCGGAGTGTGCCCCGACAAGCGGCCGTCGCTGGCAGCCGTCACGGCCTCACAAACCGGTAGACGAAGCGATCGGTCTCGCCCTTGATCGCGGGATCGAACACCTTGACTGATCGCGGATCATCCTTGTTCGCGAGCATGTTGCTTTCCGCGTCCAGCAGGAAGCCGGCCGCCTCCACCTCCTTCCGAACGGAGGCGGGGTCGATCCGGTGCAGCGACTGGGCAACACTGGTGCCCGCTGTGCCAGCGGCGGCGTGGTCGACGATGACGTAGTACCCACCCGGCTTGACCCTATCGCACATGGCGCGATTGAAGTCGGCCGCCGTCGCGTCCTTGGACTGCACCAGCGCGGTGTGGAGATCGTGGTAGAACAGGTGCATCCACAGGACATCCGCGGGCTGCGTGACTTCCGGCATGGCCACGAGGTTCGCCGAAACCGCCTAGACGTTTGCCCGGCCCGGCTCCTTCGCCAACGTACGCATGTTGCCGACAGGATCGTTCTTGAAGTGGGCGACTTCGGCAGGCACGAAGCTATAGACCCGTCCGTTGGGTCCCACGGCGTCAGAGAATAGACGCGTCCAGTCGCCGTCGCCCGGGTAAACGTCGATGACGGTGGCGCCTGGATCAACGCGTGCGAAGCGGATCAACTCGGATAGCTTGGATGTGTCGTACATGGGGACCTCCTACAAAGTTTGGTATTCGAATGGCGAGGGGCCCCAAACGGTTTTTGCTACGTGAGCCCGGATGCGTCGATCTGCGAGGCTCGTGCCAGTGCCTGCGTGTCAATGTACTCGCGGATCTTCGTCAGTCTGCCGTCGCGGACCGTGATGGCGAAGATCCAGTCATCTTCGAACGTCTTATTGGTGGCTTTGATCTTCCCCTTGGCGAAACCGACGACCAGCACCCGGTCTCCCTGCGCGATGAACTCCCGGGGCTCGGTGGACGTCTCCATCGACCTGGATGCGGTCTCGAGCAAATCCGCAAGCCCCGCATGGCCGTGGCGCGTACCGGCCAGAGGCCAGTCTTCGCCCGGGATGATCCACTCGATGTCTTCGGCGACCAGCGCCAGCAGACCGTCCTTGTCGCCGCGGCCAATGGCCGCAAAGAAGTCCTTCACGGTCTGGACGTTTTTCTCGGTATTCATGGGGATTTCTCCGCGTCGATCGAGTCGACTTGCGCTCGACCCGAGCGCGTTCGTTGTGTTGTTATCGTTGGGTACGTCCTGCTCAACCGGCGAAAGTGACGAGGTCCTTGAAGATCAGTCGACCCCAGCTATTTCCGCGTGCGTGGACCAGCAGCCCGCCCTCGGAAAGCCTGCCAAGTTGGACCGGCGAGAAACCGAGATTTTCTGCAAGCGCGCCGATCTCGGCCGCGGCCTCGTCATCGTCGCTGGCCAGGAACACGACCCGCCTGCCGCCATGCACGGCCGGATCCTGGGCGAGGACGGATGCACCCAGATGGTTGAAGCCTTTGACCAGCCTGACACCCGTGAAGGACCGCGCAACGACCATGGAAGAAGGCTGTCCTCCCAGTTCCTCTGTGGGCACTTGGGTGTTGGTTACATCGACGATGGTCTTGCCTTTCCAGGTCGACAGCGCGTTGGCGACATCCTGGTGCGAGTCGAAACGGACGGCCAAAAAGATGATGTCCGCCTTGACCGCTTCCGCCAGTGTTTTGGGAAGGATGGTGGGACCGATGGCAGCGGCGACGGAGGCAAAGCTTTCCGGGTCGCGCGCGGTGGCCACGGATACGTCGATGCCCTTGCGGGCAAACGCCTTGGCCAGTGCCTGGCCGATAGGGCCGAAGCCGATAATTGAATAGGTCATAGGAGTTTTCTCTGAGTTGGGTTGGATCCTGCTTGGATAAGCGCGGCCCCACGGCTTGCCGCTAGGGTGGCCAGCCAAGGGGCCGCGCTGGGGTCAGACCTGCGCCAGGCCGCCATCGACGGGAAGATCGATACCCGTGACGAACGAACTTTCCTCGGAAGCGAGGAATACGACGGCAGCCGCGATTTCCTCCGGCTTGCCCCAGCGACCCATGGGAATCTGCAAGGCGTACTGGGCGGCCGCTTCCTTGGCCTGGTCGGCGGTAAGGCCCGCCGTCTTTTGCAAAGCGCCCGTCTCGGTGGGCCCGGGACTGATGCAATTCACGCGGATCTGGCGATCTTTCAGCTCCATCGTCCAGGCACGCACGAAGTTGCGCACAGCCGCTTTGCTTGCACCGTAAGCGCTGAATCCAGCCGTTCCCAAGACGTTGGTGACCGAAGAGGTCACTATGATCGAGCCGCCGTCTCTGAACAGCGGAAGGGCCTTCTGCACCGTGAAGAAGGTGCCCTTGACGTTCACGTCGAAGGTCTGGTCGAAATGAGCCTCGGTAGCGGCCTCCAGCAGCGCGACCGTACCCGCGCCCGCATTGGCAAAGAGCACATCAATGTGACCATGCTTCTCTTTCACGACAGCAAAGAGCCGGTCCAGATCTTCCAGGCGGGACACGTCGCCCACGACCGTCGTAACGTTTCCCTTCAAGGTGGCTGCCGCCTCCTTCAGTTCGTCCTCCCTTCGCCCAGTGATAACGACGTGCGCACCTTCTTCAAGGAAGCGCTTGGCCGTGGCCAGGCCAATCCCGCTGCTTCCACCGGTCACGACCGCAATTTTTCCCGCCAATTTTTGTGCACTATGGTTGTTCATATATTTTGCCTTTCTAATGTTCGTTATTGAGCAGACCCTGCGGTGCTCCGAACCATCGAACGGAGCGCCGACGCGTCGTGGGTCAGAGTTGCGCCAGGCCGCCGTCGACAGCGAGTTCGCTCGCGGTCATGAAGCTGCTGTCCGAGGAGGCGAGAAACACCGCTGCCGCCGCGATTTCCGAGGGCTCGGCCATGCGCAGCAGGGGCGTCATCGCGCCATAGGACTTCTGGCCTTCCTCGCCGAGCGCCGCCTTCGCGAGTTCGGTTGCCGTAGCGCCAGGCGACAGCACGTTGACCCGGATGCCGGTGCCCTTCAGATCCTCTGCCCAGGTCCTAGCGAAGTTGCGCACGGCCGCCTTGCTCGCGCTGTAGGCGGTAAATTCGGGAGCACCCGTGGTGCCGGCGCTCGATCCGGTCAGGATGATCGAACCGCCCTCGCCCATCAGCGGCAGCGCCTTCTGGACCGTGAAGATGGTGCCCTTCACGTTGGTTTCGAAGGTTTCGTCGATATGGGCGGCGGTGATCTCGCCCAGCTTGAGTGGGCTGCCGGTGCCGGCATTGGCGAAGAGGATGTCGAGGGTTCCGCGCTCGGCCTTCACTGCCACATAGAGTCGGTCTAGGTCGGCCTCATCGGAGACCGAGCCCGTTATGGCGCGGGCCTTTGGACCAAGCTCGGCCACGGCAGCGTCGAGCGCTTCCTGCCGACGGCCGTAGATGAAGACGAAGGCGCCTTCCTGGATGAAGCGCTTTGCCGCCGCGAGACCGATGCCGGTCGCGCCACCGGTGATTACCGCGGTCTTGCCAGTTAGTCTGTTCATGTTCGTATCCTTGGCTCAAGCGGTGGAGGCAGTGACCTCCGTTTGCTGTTGAGACCAATGTAGTGCAGCCGCTGCCAGTGTATTAGTCGGCCTTTTTGTGAATAATTGTTCCATCAATGGAATAATCGCTAGGATGCTCCATGAATCGAGATCTCAATGACACTTTGGTGTTCGTCAAGGTTGTGGAGTTGGGCAGCTTCACGGCTGCCGCGAACACGCTGCACATGCCCAAGGCGACCGTGAGTCGTAAGGTGCGGGAGCTGGAAGAGCGACTGGGTGCGCAGCTATTGCATCGCACAACCCGCAAGCTCGGCTTGACCGAGGCGGGCAACATCTATTTCGCGCATTGCCAGCGCATTGCGCGCGACCTGGACGAGGCGGAGAGCGCCGTCAGTGAGTTGCAGAGCGGGCCGCGAGGCTGGCTGCGCGTGACTGCATCTCATCCGGTGGGCAACACTTGGGTCGCGCCCTTACTCAGCGAATTCCACGCACGCCATCCGGACGTTCGCGTGGAACTGCTGCTGAGCAACGACCAGGTCGACATCATCGCCGGCGAAATCGACGTGGCGATGCGCGTTGGCACGCTGGCGGATTCCAACTTGGCGGCGCGCAAGCTCGCCGTGTTCCGTACCGCGATCTACGCCACCCCCGGTTACATCGAGCATTTCGGCGAGCCGCTGCATCCCGACGACTTGATTTACCACCGGGCAACCGCGCAGACCAATCACCGAAGCGCCCACGGCTTCGCCTGGACCCTCGATGATGGAAACGGAAAGCTGCGCGAGTTCCCGGTCGACCCCGTCGTGATCGCCAGCGATCCGAGCGCCCTTCGCACTGTGATGATGGATGGAGAAGGCCTGATGCTGACCAGTGACGTCTTTGTGCGGGCGTTCGTCGAGCAGGGTCTGGTGCAGCGCGTGCTCACCGGCTGGCGTGGCACGGACCTCGACCTGCATGCACTGTTCCCGCGCGGTCAGGTGCAGTCACCGAAAGTGCGTGCCTTCGTCGACTTTCTAGTCGAGCGGCTGAATATCGAGGAGGGCTACCTGGAGGTGTTAAACGGCAATACTGCGCATGGTCCGCCCTGCGGCTGCGATGGAAGCCCCAGCGACGGCAGCGGCAGATAGGCACCGGATGCAATCTCAGTCAGCGCCCGAGTCAGGGCCGGCAGCCGCACGCGGTCAGGGCGAGAGATCGCGCACGACCGTCTAGCTGTATGAGCCCAGCACGTTGTTCAGTCGTATCCGCGAGATAGCTAAGAGGTCGTGGAAGCTGGCGTGAGGCCGATTCCAGTTACCCTGCGCGAGGAACGCATTCGACGTCGCGTATGGGTTGCCTGCCGTGGGAGACCAGCGAATCTGATTCCTCAGCAAACGACACTGCTGGACAACGCCGCGACGAGGGTCGACGAATTGGTCATCGGAGTCTGCGACGCGGTGGGATCGAGAGGCCGCTATGGGTCGAAAGCTGTCTGTGAGGAGGGCCCCATGGCTCCGCTGTGTTTGGTCTTTATCGCGTTGCTTGAGGCCGATCGCGGCCCGGCAGTCTCGGGCTTCGATGCTTTCCGTGCGTGTCCAAGCGCCTGAAGCAACACGGTTTGCGCAATGGGTACCTGGAGCTGGAAATTACCCAGTCGTTTCTGTAGTACCTCTTAGAAGCCCTTCAGAACGATCTTGCCTTTCGCCTTGCCGCTTTCCAGTAGAGCATGGGCACGACGAAGATTTTCTGTGCTGAGGCGTCCGTAGTTATCGCCGAGAGTGGTGCGCAAGAGACCCGAATCAACGTGCCGCGCAATTTCGTTGAGGATGTTGTGCTGCTCCTGCATGTCCTCGGTTTCGTAAAGCGAGCGGGTATACATCAGCTCCCAGTGCAACGACAGGCTCTTACGCTTCAGCGGTACAGCGTCAAGCGTGGCCGGATCATCGATCAGGCCCAGCTTGCCCTGAGGCTTCAGTGATTCGATGATTTGCTCGTAGTGCCGATCAGTCTGGGTCAAGCTTGCGACATAGCTGACTTGTCCAATGCCAATGCGCTTGAGCTCTTCGCTGAGTGGCTTGGTATGGTCGATGACGTGATGCGCACCCAGCTCGGCGACCCAAGCCTGGGTTTCCGGGCGCGAAGCCGTGCCGATGATTGTTAGTCCGGTCAGTTGACGCGCCAACTGAGTCAGGATCGAACCCACCCCGCCCGCAGCGCCGACGATGAGCAGCGTTTCGCCCCGGTCGGTGGTATCACTTGCAACACCGAGGCGATCGAAGAGTAACTCCCAGGCGGTCAGGGAAGTCAGTGGCAATGCCGCAGCCTGGCTGAAATCCAGCGACTGGGGCATTGAACCGACGATACGCTCGTCCACCAGTTGCAGCTCACTGTTGCTGCCCGGGCGGATCAACGATCCGGCGTACCAGACCCTGTCACCAGGCTTGAACAGCGTCACGTCGCTGCCGACCGACTTGACCACACCGGTAGCGTCCCATCCGAGGATACGGGGCTGGCTTTCGTCTTCGTGCGGTACGTAGCCCTGTCGCACCTTGGTATCGACAGGATTGACCGATACGGCCTTTACCTCTACGAGCAGGTCGCGCGGCTTCGGCACTGGCTCGGGTATATCGATCTCCACCAAAGCGTTGGGATGTTCGATAGGCAGGCATTTGAAGTGTGCAATGGCTTTCATTCGAAGAACCTCAGGAGATGCGATACATTTTCGTGATGGTGAGTTTTTCAGCAGCACGCTCGATGAAAGGGAGCGCGGCCTGAAAATGCGGTGTCGCTTCGTGAGCAGTCAGCGCCGCTTCAGTGCGCCACTGTTCGATCATGTGGAAAGTGCGAGCCTGCTCGGCATCACGATGGAAATCGTACTGGATGCAATCCGCTTCGGCTCGGCTCGGGCCTTGCAGGCGCTGCAGCGTCTCCTCGAGTTCGGCTTCAAACCCGGCCTTGGCGGTCAAAGTGGCAATCAGTGTCAAAGGGGTGGTCATCAAACCTCCTGCTTGTGGGCGTTATAAAGAGAGAGCGCATTGGCTGGCACGGGTGTATCGAAGATATCCATGCCGTCGGCCGTGCGACCAACAATTTGAATCCGCGGTGCTGCGAGATGGCGGCCTGGTCGAGATCCAGGTTATCGGCACGACACACATGAACTCGTCGCAGGGGAAGACTGAGTCACTGTCTTCTAGGCCCGGTGCACACGATCCTGTGTCGGCGTGACTAAGCCTTTCGCTCAATGACGACTTTGCCAATGGCACGACCTGACTCTAGGCGATCATGTGCCGCACTGACGCCCGCAGCAGTGAAATCATGGCGCTCATCGATCAGTGGCTTGACCAAGCCGCGATCAACCAGGGCAGCCAGTCTTTGCAGGATCTCGCCATGGTGCTTGCGGTCTTGGTTATGAATGATCGAAACAGCCATAAATACCAGGTCGAGTCTCAATGCCTTGAAGTGCATTTCGGTCAGATCGTAGGTGTCGTAACCGATGATCGAGACGACGTGGCCCTTGAGCTTCGCGGCTTTCAGCGAGTTCTGTAAGACCTCGCCGCCCAAGGTATCGAAGACCGTATCGAATCCCTTTCCTCCAGTGATTCGCTGACTGTATTCCTCAGGCGTCTCGCCGTTATAAAAAATAATTTCATCGGCGCCCAACCGACGGGCAATTTCCGCTTTTTCCGGTGTGGAAACCGTCGTCGATACCTTGGCTCCCAGAACCTTGGCCAATTGAATCCCTATGTGCCCTACACCGCCGGTGCCACCATGTACAAGGACATTGTCATTGGGTTTGATCGAAGCACGGTCGATCAGCGCCTCCCATGCAGTAATCGCCACGAGCGGCAAGCTTGCTGCTTCGCCAAAAGAGAGTGACGTGGGTTTTAGCGCCAGCATATTGGCATCGACCTCCATCTGATCTGCCAGCGCACCGGGAATCCCCACGATGCCGCCGAAACAGCCATAGACTTCATCGCCTGGGTTGAAGCGACTCACGCCAGTACCGACGGAGCTGACCACCCCTGAAACATCAATGTGAAGAGTGGCCGGGAAAGTCAGACCAGCCGTACCTTCGCTGCCACGGCGAATTTTCGTGTCCACTGGATTCACGCTTGTCGCCCGCACATCGACAATCACATGACCTGCTCGCGCGCGGGGATTGTCCGTCTGAATTTCGACAAAAAGGTCTGAGCTACCATGCTGATTTATCACAATGGCTTTCAAGGGTTTAACTCCGAGGAACTATAGGCCACCAAATTATCATCAATAAAATTGGATAAGTACGTTAGAGTTGTTGAATCTTTCGGTCCTGTTGGTTGGTAATAAGTGCTGGATTCCATCGATGAATTGCGTTTGTTTGTTGCCGTTTTTGAAGAGGGATCCATCCGTGCGGCTTCCGAACGGCTGGGGATGACAGCTGCGGGTGGAAGTAAGCGTCTTCTGGCCCTTGAAGACAGCGTGGGCCGGAGACTTTTTAACCGAACCACCCGTAAACTCAGCCCCACTTCTGACGGTGAGAAGCTTTATCAGCATGCCCTGAGCATCCTCGAAAGCGTCGAGAAGGCCGAGGGAGGATTTTTCCAGAGGACCGAGATTACCGGTCATCTGCGCATAACCGCTTCCGCGACATTTGCCCAAGGTTATTTATCGAGCGTCGTAAGCAGTTATCTCAAACGCTACCCTGGCGTCATCGTCGATCTTCATCCAACGGATCAACTGGTTGATCTGGCCGCCCATGGTACCGATCTTGCGATTCGGCACGGCGTGATGGCCGATTCGTCCCTGATCGCGCAAAGAGTTGCTGCCTCTCGACGTCTGATATGCGCCGCCCCCCAGTATTGGGAAAAACAGGGCATGCCTATCTCTCCAAAAGAACTGGCCATGCTGGACGGGCTGATCGTTGGTAAGGATTCTAGCTGGGCCATGTCCCGGGGAGGCATCAAAAAAACCTGCAAAATACGCAAACGGTTTTCATCCAGTCTTGGGGAAGTGGTTCGCCAGATGGTGATAGATGGACATGGAATAGCGCTGCTCATGGACTGGCATGTACGAGATGATCTTGATTCAGGCGCTCTGGTGGAGGCATTGTCCGACTGGGCCATTGAGCCGCCGGTGGGAATTTATGCGGTCTACCCTTCAAGAGAAAACATTGCTCCGACTGTCCTGAGCTTTGTTGCTCATCTCAAAGAGTGGGTCGCGGCCCACCCCGTTTGAAGAAAGCGACAGTGCCGCCACGATAAATCCTGCCGGATGGAGTAAGAAGACCAGATGGACCCTCGCCCTCACTGTTCTGATTACGCTCGTCGGTATATGCCTAGCACTCATCGCTAGCAAAAAAACACCCAACCTCAATGGCACCTCTTTCGCACAGGGCCATTGTCGCTCATTACACTGCAACGCCATTGTTTGACATGCGCAAACGTGGTTCCTCCCGTTGGACACACTGCTCTCGCCACGTCCTTGATCGGCGTATGGATCATCGAGATAGCGATGAATACACCCAGCCGAAATCGCGCAACCAAAGCTATCAAGAACATGCAATTGTCAGTGGCGCGCAGAGAAAACAACTTCGTTGTCATCGGCCCGTACAAAAACGGGAGGGACGCAGTGCGCGTCGTAAGAGACCTGAATGACAGTTATAGCATTAGAGGTTGGATTATGAAGGGTAATTGATTTCTGACACTGACAAATTTGGGGATCAGAGATACGCGCGTGCATCAGAACATACAGGAGTTTCCGAACGACCCAGTGCATCCTGATTATTTGAGCCCATACGCCGCCATTTTAATGCGGCGTTTTCGGCGAAGTTGATATTTTTATCGGCAGTCAGGGTGCTGTTTTAAAGCGGTAGGATTCGTTACCGGCTTGAAGATGTGGCAGTGGAGGATCAGTTTATTCAATGATGCACCTAAAACTTCAAGCCTCATGCAAATGAGGTGTTGAGTGGATATATGGTAATGATCCTTATCGCGCGATCGCGGCGCTCGCTCAGTCGAATTGCGTACCTTTTTGAATCAGCTCAACCTTATATCCATTGGGGTCCTCAATGAACGCGATGACCGTACGCCCATGTTTCATAACACCTGCTGGTCGCGGAACGCGATATCCCATGATCGCAGCACGGCTGCATAATGCGTCTGCATCTTCAACCTCGATAGCGACATGCCCGTAAGCATCACCAAGCTCATAGCTGTTTTGTCCCCAATTATGCGTCAGCTCCAGGGCGACCGCCTCGGTCTCCGGACCATAACCAAGGAAAGCCAGTGTGAACTCGCCCTCTGGGTAGTCTTTGCGTCTTAAGAGGCTCATGCCAAGCAGCCTCGTGTAGAAGTGAATGGATTTGTCCAGGTTCACTACACGCAACATGGTATGCAGTATGCGCATCTACTTCTCCGCGGCAGCGTCGGCCATTGCATAGCCAACATCTCTAAAAATACTTTCATCGTAAGCCCGATTTCAGCTCTGGTGCTCAGCCAATAGCCAGTCTGTTTAAGGCTGGATGCATTTGACGGGACAATGTTAAGCTGCAAAGTCAATCACTAAAAGTGATCAGAAGTGAGCCAGGCCATCACAAAAGGAGATTCTCTTGAAACTTTCGCAGCTGGGCTTTTTTTGCGCTGTCGTCGACCACGGCACGATAGCCGCAGCAGCCGCATCGCTGCATTGTGTACCGTCGAACATCACGGCCAGACTGCGAGAGCTCGAAATTCAACTCGGCGTCGTTTTGTTCAATCGCGAAAATAACCGATTGCTGGTCACTCCCGAGGGCAGGTTGGTATACCGAAAAGCCAAACAGCTCATTGACCTGGCAGCTGAAACGCGCTCGTTGTTCTCAAACGATTCCATGCAGGGAGTGCTTCGCGTCGGAGCGCTAGATGTAGCGCTGGCCAATCATCTACCGGAGCGCCTCGTACGTTATCGCCTTGAGGCGCCGGGGGTAGAACTTCACATTCGCCCGGAGCACTCGCTATTCCTTGAGCGACTTTTGATGGATGGCGAGCTTGATTTGATTCTTACTGACGGCCCGATCCAGCATCCTTTGCTGGATAGCCGACTAGCGTTTCGTGAGCGCTTGATCAGAGTAGTGCCCAAAGCTCTTTCCTCGCCCACTCCCCAAGATTTGTCGGGGCTCGAACTATATGTATTCGGTCGCACGTGTCACTACAGACAACAGGTCGATAACTGGTTGGAAAGCAGCGGTATCCAGCCTCGGGCTATTCTGGAAATCGAATCGTATCCGAGTATCTTCGCCTGTATCGCGCAAGGGATAGGTTTCGCCTGCATACCAGAGAGTTACGTGGATCGTTTTGCCAGTCAGGCGCACACGTTTCAGGCTGACCAGGTGCCCAGTCTGGATTCAAGCGATATCTATTTCGTCTGGAGAAAGAACCAGCAATCACCCCTGATCAGAAACTTCATCGAGGTCATCGACAGTCTGGGTGTTTAATTGCAACCACGTCTAAACGATTCGAACTCGTCAAACCCCGACGGCGTCTCTTGGTGGGACGTGGTCGTAATCCCCAACGAAATAGGGCTGGGCCTTTTATTCCTCAGGCAATCTGCCGCGTTTTGTGAACAACCAATAGATGATCCCCAAGACCAGCGTTGCAAACCCCAATGCAGCGATAGTGGCGGCGGGCGTTGAAGCGGAATCAAGAATCACGAATTTGCGACTCAGGGCCAGGAGCGAGATAAGAATCACTGTTCGCAGCTGCACGATGCTCCCGTGCCTGAACGCCGGACGAATGATGGAGTGCTTGAACTCCAAGGCGATCAATACAGTGAAGATCGAACCGAACAGTAACTGGAAATCGCCGTGATCCAAGGGATCAATCGCGCCGCCTACCACCAGCGGCAGCACTCGTCTATAGAGCTGGAACAAAGCAATGACGATGACGCACGAGATCATCACGCCAAGCGCCAGCACGATGATCTGCTCGAATCGCTCATAGGCGTTCATCAGTGACCACTGGACACGAAGGCTTTTCAACGTCGATCTCGGAGGCAGTGGGGCTGAGGGGTCCGGATTCTTCATTAGGTTTTTGCTCCAGCACGTGTGGTTTCAGCTGTCGGCATGGCTCGCCTGTAGCCGCTGATCCAGCGCGCCAGATAGTTGAGTGAAGCAGAGTTTCGGGGTACGGCCGAATCATTCCCAGTGCTCTCGATGCGCTACCCGCATCGGAGTCTGCCCGACCGCCTCGGCAACAGTGAACCCAGGCTGTTGACGTGAGCTGGTCTGGGTTCTAGTTGCTGATAATGGAGATCTTGTCGTTGCGCTCGATGATTGCGAGCGTGATCTGTTCAACCCGCTCAATCCCCTGCGCCAGTATCGCCGCCAGCGATCGCGGCTGGTTCATCGACGCGTAGCAATCATCGTCACAACCCGCATGGCGATTCATTGCAAACCCGCCTACGCTTGTTGGATGACCCCACGCCTTTACTCAGTTGAGGCAAAGGCTGGGGCAATCAGATTCCCTTCTGACTGTCCGCTTGCCGCGATCTGGACCTGCCCGCGTGTATCACCAGCCACTGGCTCCTTAATACGTCCCGCCCGACCAACATTTACCGCACAACGGGTAAACGTTTTACGCACTCCCCCACCTGTCGTTCTCAAGCGACCGATGCCGCAGCACCTCTGGAAATGAGGCCGCTGTTCACGTTCTCCCATTGAGGAAAATCAGTATGTATCGGCCGAGCACCATTACTTATCAGCAGCATCGAGGGTTCAGCCGGACCTTCACTCAGGGTCATTTGAGCCTTGGATTGTTTTTCCCTTTGGAGGCTTTCGATGGGGACATGCCCAGCATGCTCAACCAGGTCGCTTTGGCCAAACGAGCGGAGGCGTTGGGTTTCTGCGCGCTCTGGTTTCGTGATGTGCCTCTTCGGGATCCCGGTTTCGGCGATGTTGGCCAACTGTTCGACCCTTGGGTTTATCTGGGCTACATGGCCGCGCATACGTCTGAGATTGCGCTTGGCACTGCGTCCATTGCCATACCGTTGCGCCATCCGCTGCATACCGCCAAGGCATCTGCCAGCGTCGATCAACTGAGCGCAGGTCGCTTGATTCTGGGGGTGGCTTCCGGCGATCGTCCGGTGGAGTTTTTAGCTTTCGGCGTCGATCCCGAAAGGCGTGGAGAGCTCTTTCGGGAGCACTACGAGGTTATTAGGAAAGCCCACAGCACCAGCTTCGAACCCATCCGCTGGAGCGGTGGTGAGATGCAGGGCGCTGACTTGATTCCCAAACCCACAACCCAATCCATTCCAATGCTGGTGACTGGAAACAGTCGCCAGTCGCTGGACTGGATCGCGCGCGAAAGCCTCGGATGGATCAACTATCCACGCATACCGAACATGCAGCGGCTGATCGTTGAAGACTGGCGACGTGAGGTCATGAAGCAATGTGGCGCCGTCTATAAGCCCTTCGCTCAGTCGCTTTATATCGACCTCGACGAGACTCCATCCACGCCGCCCACCCGCATTCATTTAGGGTTCAAACTGGGACGCTACCATCTGCGGTTTTTGCTGGAGTCGCTTGAGGAGATCGGGGTGGACCACGTTATCCTGAATCTCAAATACGGAAAGCGCCCTGCTGAGGATGTCATTGAGGAGCTGGGTACTCACATTGTTCCGGAATTCGCAGTACAGCCGCGTCCTGAAGTGGACTGATACACGCAACCATCGCCACGCCCGGCCGATGTGATCTACGGCTGGGTGACCATGAGTTGCTTTCACCCGAAAGCGAAGCCTGCCAGGCTGGCGCTGTTCCAGCGCCATGGATAGCACCACGGTAGCCGTCATGTTGGCGTTGACTTCGGTACTGATGACTCTGAGTTTGAGCGCTTCGCAATGGCACAAACGCAAATTCGCCGCCCTGTGCCATCAATGGAGGGATGCAGTGCGTCGCTGTGGCTGCTTTTATCGAAGCGCGACGCCATATACACAACGCCTTGACCGCCATCAGCGACAGCACGCCGGAGGTGATGAGCGTCCAGTTTCTGGCCATCACTTGCAGATCCAGCGTCATGTCGACGCCGAGAAAGAACAGCGCCAGCAGCAGGCCACGAAACGATTCTATGGCGGCCTCCAAATGGGGGCGGACACGTCAGGACCGGTAATGCAGAGAGGAAGATAAGTGGTCAGTCCCGAAAAAAGCTTCAGCATCAGGCACCTCCTGAGCCTGCATCAAGAACGCATCTTCGTCTGCCGGGCTCGTCCAGGCATCCGAGGATCCAGTGCTTCATTGCACGACGTCATCAACAGTCCTGCTACCCAATGACGGGAGCACGTTGAGCTAAGTCCCTGTCCCCGCGATAGACACGCGATCATCAGGCTGGTCGGGCGGACTCATGTTTGCCGAGGCGTTTGGCGCATCCAGCTTATTGAAGAGCACTTCGTTACGCGCTTTGTCGTAACCCAGCTCAACGCTGTCGCCGGCCTGTAGCTTGCCAGCGAGCATTTCCTTCGCAAGCCACGTTTCGACGGTCTGGCGAATCTGACGTTTCAACTCGCGCGCGCCAAACTCGGGCTGATAACCAACATCCGCCAGATGATCAATGAGGGTGTCAGCCACTTTCACCGTGATGTTCTGGGCAGCCGCAGTTCGAATGACCCGATCAAGCTGAATGCCTACAATCGATCTGATGTTGTCACGGGTAAGGGCATGGAACACGATGATGTCATCAATACGGTTCAGGAATTCGGGACGAAAATGCCCTTTCAAGACTCCCATTAATTCATCACGTAACGCTTTATCCGTAAGGCGTTCATCTTCCGGGCGCTCAAGATTCTCCATGATAACGGGTGAGCCCAGATTGCTGGTGGCGATGATGATCGTATTGCTGAAGTCGACAATACGTCCCTTGCCGTCCGTGAGACGACCATCGTCGAACACCTGCAGCAATACGTTGCTCACATCGGGATGCGCCTTCTCGATCTCGTCGAGCAGAATCACACTGTAGGGCTTGCGGCGGACACGCTCTGTCAACTGACCACCTTCTTCGTATCCCACATAACCGGGTGGCGCACCGATCAACCGGGCAACCGCATGACGCTCCATGTACTCCGACATATCGATGCGAATGATCGATTGATCGTCGCCAAACACCGTCTCTGCCAACGCTTTGGCCAATTCGGTTTTGCCCACGCCGGTTGGACCAAGAAAGAGAAACGTGGCAATAGGTCTGTTGGCCTGTCCAAGGCCGGCGCGGGACAAACGAACCGCATCGCTGACCGCAAGCACGGCGTCTTCCTGCCCGACCAGCCGATCACGCAAAGTGTCTTCCATGTTCAGCAGCTTCTGACGCTCTTCCTGGGTGAGTTCGGTTACCGGAATACCGGTCAGACGGGAGAGTACTTCGGCAATCGACTCAAGGGTCACCTCGAGGGTTTCGGAACCCGTCTTGCGCTCCCAGGCTTCTGTCTCCTCTCCCAACTGGGCTTGTTTTTGACCGATGCGCTCTTGGAAGCCTTTGGATTCATCAAAGCGTTTTCGCGACGATGAATAGTCCTGTTCGCGTTTGAGCTGGGTGATTTCTGCTTCCAGCTCCTGAATGCCAGCGGGCCTTGACGAGGCGCTGATGCGCACGCGGGCCGCAGCCTGGTCGATCAGGTCAATGGCCTTGTCCGGCAGAAAGCGCGAGGTAATGTAACGATCCGACAGCTCCGCCGCTGCCACGAATGCTTCGTCGGCGAACGTCACCTGATGGTGCGCCTCAAGCTTATCGCGCAGCCCACGCAGGATAATGATGGTCTGTTCTACAGTGGGCTCGGATATCAGGACGGGCTGAAAACGTCTTTCGAGCGCCGCATCCTTTTCGATGTGCTTTTGGTACTCATTGAGCGTCGTCGCACCGATCAGACTGAGCTCCCCGCGTGCCAGTGCGGGTTTCAATACGTTGGCAATGTCCAAGCCGCCCTCTTCACCTCCCTGCCCCGCGCCAACGATCGTATGCAGCTCATCGATGAACAGAATCAGCTCCGAGCTCTTTGCAGCCACTTCATCGAGCAGTCGCTTGGCGCGCTCCTCAAATTCACCACGGTATTTGGAGCCCGCGACCATTGAGTTCAGATTGACTTCAACTAGCCGTCTGCCACGCAGAATTTCCGGGACATCGCCCTTTACTATGCGCTGTGCAAGCCCCTCAACGATGGCTGTCTTGCCAACCCCGGGTTCGCCGATCAGGACCGGATTGTTCTTCCTCCGGCGGGCCAGCACCTCAATGGTGTTTTCGATTTCCAGCGCGCGGCCCAATACGGGATCCAGCTTGCCCTCACGAGCCAATGACGTCAGGTCGCGACCGAACTTGTCGAGTGTCGGTGTTCCCGTGGGGGTCTCGACTCTCCCGTCCTCAGCCCCCTTACCCACCACTTTGACCACCTTCTGCCGCAAAGCTTCAGGGGTCACGCCGTATTTTTTGAGCAGCGTTCCGGCAATGCTTTCGGGCACCGAGGAAAGCCCGATCAACAGATGCTCGGGGCCAACATACGAGTGCCCTAAATGACGAGATGCCTGGAACGCAAAATTGAACACTTTCTTCAGTCGAGGCGAGATGCTCATCTGATCCACCGGAGCCTGCGCCTCCGCTGCGCCCCTTTGAGCGTGTTGATCGATGTAGCCTTTGATGTCGTCCGCAGAAAGCTTCAATTCTTTGAGCAACGCTGTGCCTACGTCGGTATCGGCAAGCACATACAACAGATGCTCAGTATCGAGCTCGCTGCGGTTGAACTCATGGGCTTTATCTCCAGCGCGTTGCAGGATTTCCAGCGTCTGGGAGCTGAATGCATCAGTTGCATCGACAGATTCGCGAGGCACATGCGCAGAGAGCCTTAAGTCATCCCCCCCCTGTTCCGCCGCTCCGCCAATGCTGTCGAAAAAGCGGGACACGCCACCGCCCAGCAAAGAGTCGAAGGGGTTCAACATGCTTTGATGGCGTAAAAGTTGACGGTAATCGTGGTCGCAAACTGACATGGTTCTGGCCTGACCATTTTGCGACACGGTCACTCGCGCGACAGCGGGTCTGGCGTTACATATTTCACAGAGAGTAGCCATGATGAGTTGTCTCCAAAAATGGATAACACGAACTCATACAGATGGATCTACGTGCCCTCAACGATGCTCAGGAAACAGGGGCATGAGACCAGCAATACGCTGAGCTTGGTCGCCAAGACGATGAGGTGGGAGGGAATGGCAGCCTTGGGAAACGATGCCACCCGTTCAACATAGTCGCGATCTCATGAAAGCGCGCCACGGCTACTTGATTACCGACGAACGACGACCAGACATTTCGTGTAAATAAACAGCCTGTCGTTAGCTATCAACCCAGGCGCTAGCTAGCGATTGAGTCCACGCATCGAGGAAAGCTCAATCGCCTGACTCATCTCGGTGACCTCGGGAGGCCCGTCATAGCGAAGCCCTTCGATGTAGAACGCGGGCGTGCCGTTTACCCCGCTACGTACGCCGCCATTGAAATCGGATTGTATTTTGGGCAGATAGATATCGGTTTGCATGGCAACAACGAGTTCATCGCTGGAAAGGCCGTGTCTCAGTGCGATGGCGCCATACAGCGGCACGCCCAATCGATCCTGATTTTCATACAACTCGTCGTGGGCCTCCCAGAAGAATCCTCGACTCCCGGCATATTCAGCGGTGACAGCTGCACCCAGCGCATGCGGGTGAGCAGTGGTTAGTGGAAAGTTGCGGAAAACAAGCAACAGATCCTCGCCAAAATGCTGCTGCAGCTTCTTGACGACCCAGTACGCCAAACCGCAATAGGGGCATTCGTAGTCGCCATATTCCACCAGTGTGACCTTGGCATGCGCCCTTCCCTGGCGATGGTCGTTTGCAGTTACCGGGACTTTGAGAGTGGCCATGTGATCACCTACTGGTTTTTGGAGGGCGTGCTGTGTGGGGAATCCGCCAGAGCATCCAGCGCATCCAGAATGCCGTCCGCTCCAGGATTGATTGCCATCGGTGAAACGTAACTCCAGGCGACCACCCCCTCCTTGTCAATCACGAACAACGCCCGCTTACAAACTCCAAGGTGGGATTCGTACGCGCCATACTGTCGCGCCACCGCTCCTTTGGGCTCGAAATCGGCAAGCAGGCTGAAGTGAAAACCACGGTCTTTGACGAAGGCCTGATGACACCAAGCGCTGTCCACGGAAATACCCAGCAGCGTCGCGCCGTACTCTCTGAATGTGGGGAGCACCTGGTTGTACAAGGTCAGTTGGTCGCCACACACCGAGCTCCAGTCAGCGGGATAGAACGCCAATATTACGGGACTTCCCTTTAGCTCGTGCAGGGACAGCCGCTGATCGGGGGTCGCGTACAGGGAGAAATCGGGGGCGACAGTGCCGGCTGGAAGTGGTTCTTGAACCGGGCCGTCGGTCGTTTCTTTTGCATCATCCAATGCTGAAGTGTTCATTGCTTGAGCCCTGATAGATGGGGGTGGGTTCTGCTCAGCCGGATACAACTCGCCCGGCGGGATAACTCCATCCACCGTCAAGGGATTCAGAGTGGCGAAGAGGCCTCGATACAAGCCTGAGTGTCTTCGGCTGCGAGGGTTATGGTCCGCATCAACGAGCACGAGGCGATCCGCCGTGCTTTCCCGGAATGGGGTTGAGGCCAGGTTGGCAGCACAACGGCTGATTTGATCTGACGCACCAATGACTATAGTCGCTGTTGGCACCTCCCCCGCGAAAAGAGACCCGCGGTAACGTCCAGACTCAGCCGCGTCCCTGACGCGGCAAACGGCGGCAGGGACGGGTTGGAATGCCTCGTCGGGCTTGCCTAGCCGGGCAGCTTTGCCGCAAGGACGTCAACCTTCTCGATTGACGGCGGTTCGGCAAACAGCTCGGCAGCCTTTGCCATAAGCGCGGCGGCGACCTTGCCCGAAAGATGAGCCTGTCGGCCTGCTTCATCCGGGAAGGCGTCAAAGATGCCAAAGGTGGAAGGTCCCAAGCGGATGGCGAACCAGGCCGTGGTGGCTGGCTCCTCCGCCACGATTGCAAGACCACTCACTAAAAAGCTCTCAACCTCTTTCTCTTTCCCGGGTTTTGCTTCGAGACGAACGAACAACGCTACGTTGACCATGACGTGTGTCCTCTTGTTATGACCAGGTCATCATGCGCCATGCTTTCCAGTAAGCCCAACGGGATATTTGCCGACTTGGCAGCAAGCTCCAGCGTCGTGGGGATGGGAGATAGCGTCGAGTCATTCCGCCGGCAGAGCAAACGGCCAGAAGCAGACGCCGGACTGCCTCGCACCCGTCATTAGCTGCACCCAGCCCATTTACTCGACAGCGGCGCCCTTTCCCTCAGCATCCGATGTTCAAGACGCTGACAACCGAACGGCCGGTCAGCGATGAAACTCTGGATGGCTCAGGAACGCTTCGAGGGCGGCAAACGGCATCGGTCTGGCGAAGTGATAACCCTGAAAAATATCGCAGCGACTGCCTTTCAGGAATTCCATTTGGGACGCCGTTTCAACGCCTTCGGCGACTACAATGAGGCTGAGGTGGTGGGCCATGGAAATAATGCCCTGGGTGATCGCCGCATCGTGATGATCGGTAGCGATTTCCCGGATGAACGAACGGTCGATCTTGATTTTGTCGATCGGCAAACGCTTGAGGTAGCTGAGGCTGGAAAAACCGGTGCCGAAGTCATCGAGTGCAATCCGCACCCCCAATGCCTTGAGCCGGTGCAACGTCTCGATCGCCTGTTCAGCGTTGTGCAACAGCAGCGACTCGGTGATCTCCAGCTCCAGTTGTTCACCTCGCAGACCATGTTTGTCCAGCGTGGCCTGGACATACTGCACGAAATGGCCACGCTGAAAATGCATCGGTGAGATATTGACGGCCATCGAGATGCCCGTGATGCCCTGCTCGTCCAGCAGGCGCAACTGAGCGCAGGCCGTATCGAGCACCCAAAGGCTAAGCGCGATGATCTGACCGCTGTCCTCGGCCACCGGTACAAATACCGCTGGGGGGATAAATCCCTTTTCCGGATGCTCCCAGCGCAGCAACGCTTCGATCCCGACCACACGCCCGGTGCGTGCGTCGATCTGCGGTTGATAATGCAGCTGTAACGACTGAGTCTCGATAGCCTTTTGCAGGTCATTGCGCAGCGTGGCGTGCTCGCAAACTCGCTGATTCAGGTCGCTGGTGTACCACTGAAAGTTGTTACGCCCTTGTTGTTTGGCTTTGTACATAGCCATGTCAGCCTGCTGGATCAACTGCATCGGCTGCTCAAGGTGACCATCGCTCAGAGTGATGCCGACACTTGCGCTTACTTGCAGGTCGATGCCCTGGATGCAGTAGGGTCTGGCAATGCTGGCCATCAATCGCTCGGCCACCGGCACGACGTCTTCATCACGCAGCAGGTCCGGCAACAGAACGATGAATTCGTCACCGCCCATGCGCACGATCGTATCCCCGGGCCTAACCTGCTCGGCCATGCGTCGCGCTACCTCGACCAGCACCTGATCGCCAAAGTAGTGGCCGATCGAATCATTGATGGATTTGAAACCATCCAAATCTATGCACATCACCGCCAACAGCCGCTTACGCCGACGACTGAGGTGACAATCCAGAATAAGCTGGTCTTCAAGCGACACACGGTTAAGCAAGCCGGTCAGTTGGTCATGGCTGGCGTTGAAACTCAACTGGCGCTCGAAATGCTTCTGATCGCTGATGTCACGGGCAATGCCAAACACACCAACGATCTCGCCGTTGACCATGATGGGCAGGTTCGAAATGTCCATGGTCAACAGTTTTTCATTCTCGTCTCGAAGCCGTGCCTCGAAGCGTTGAGGGGCTCCGGCGCGCGCTGCGGAAAAATGCCGACTGACCCGCATCAGGTCTTCCTCAGGCACCAGACGGGAAAAGTGATGGCCAATGAACTGGGTTGCAGTCTGCGGCTTAAGCTTCAGGCCTGCGGGATTCACACTCTGGATGTTGCCGAGCAGATCGAGCGCGAACACCGGGTTGGGGTTATAGGTGAACAGTGAACGAAAGCGTTGCTCGCTCTCCTCCAGACGCTGACCGTCACGCTCATGGCGGATTGCGATGACTGCCAGTTGGGCCGCGCACGCAAGTTGTTGAATCTGTACTTCGTCTGGCGTATGGGTGCGATTCTGATACAGGGCAAATGTGCCCAGAACGCTGCCTTCATGGGAGAGCAAAGGAACCGACCAGCACGAATGCAAGTTATGCCCAAGCGCCAGGCTGCGGAAACGCTCCCAATTCGGATCTTGAGCGATGTCTTCAGTGACCACCATTTCGCGCCGGAAAGCTGCCGTGCCGCAGGTGCCTTCCGTTGGACCGATCGCCATTCCATGAATCGCCTCACTGTATTTGGCCGGCAGGCCGGGCGCTGCGCCGCTGAGCAAGTGCTTACCCTCGGCGTCAGTGAGGAGAATGGAACAGAACGTATCGGGGCTTAGGGCGTTTTGCATCTGGCAAATAGCGGAAAGTATTTCGTCCAGATGCTGGTCGCTTGCGATCATGCCGAGAATGTCACGTTGCGACTCGGGGAACGTATTGCTGTGAAAATCGGGACGAGTATTCATGGTGGTTCCTGAAGACTCTCGAGGTCGTCCGCTCTACAAAGAGCCAGAAATAATGGGCGGCCGATCAGTGTCCACTAGTGCGTCGGTCGCGCACTGTAGGCAGCGGCGCCCCGCTGAAGAAAGGCTCAGAGGTGACATAAAAAGCAGTGTCAGATTGACGCCGTTTGGCGGTGAACGGACCACGACCATTCGGCCGATGTGATCGCCCTCTGCCCGAACGATCATCATGAAGCGCACTATCGAATGAACAAGGCAGAGGTGCGCGAATTTCCTCACCTTGGCCCAGGGTTTTTACCTGATCGTCACACGTTCGAGACGTGGCTCTGGTCAATTTCTGGGTGCCGTAACGGGCAGCGATTGTCCTTCAGAATGCAGAAGTACCCTCGACTTAGGTAGCTAAACAGCTGCAAAAACCATCGACTGAAAAAAGTCGCCTAAAACTGCAGCGAGAAAAGTGCGCGAACTGCTGGTGGTATCGGATGCCGAAAATTCGTTCTACGGCTACGGTAGGTGCCAAACACGACTATAGTCACTGGTGAGTCAAGGGGCATCCAACCGTTCTGCTACACACTTGGCCCTCAATCCAATACCGCGAAGACACGGAGGATTACCTCATGCTTCTTCCCGCGAAACTTGAACGTCTGGCTGCCTAAAACACTCAGGCTCAGGCTGAGATTAGGGCCCGTTTCTTTTGTGAATCCACTGATAGTGGATTGAGTGATCCCGCCGGGCACGTTGTATCCCGCTAAGCATGCCCTAATCACCCATCTATCAAGGTTCAGGCAATGGACTCTTCTAGATGCACGCGGAGCCAGCAGCGAATGAAATCTTTAAAGTATTATGAACAAAATCGACACGCCACCTGGTTAGAGTTGTTTTTTGACCTGATTTTTGTCGTGACTATTGGCAAGGTGACTCATACGCTCGGGCATCTACATCAAGGCCACTTTGAACCTGAGCAGATATGGAGTTTCTTACTGCTTTTCGTTCCATTATGGTGGATCTGGTCAAGCCACACTATTTACTCCAACAGGTTTGACACGGACAGTAATCTTCACCGTCTGTCAACATTATTTATAATGCTGTTGCTCATTGTGCTGTCCGCACGGATTGGGGAAGAACTGGAAGTATACTACCCGCTTGTTATCGTCTGCTATGTGGGTATACGTGCCATCATCAGCATCATGTACATCTCGACCATCAATACGGTCGACGGCCGTAGCGAATACGCCTCCAGGCTTGGCTTCGCCCTTTTGGTAAGCTCAGCGATCAGTCTTTCATCCCTTATTTTTGACCCTCCGATTCGATACATTGTAGCTTACATTGGAATTTTTCTTGATATTCTGCTTCCTGTTTTCCCCTGGAGCAAACTAAAACCCCTGCCAGCGCATACAGACCATTTGGTTGAACGACTAGGCTTGCTTACCCTTATCTTATTGGGCGAGTCAGTGATCAGCCTTGCTGGAGGTTTATCTGACATTCAATGGAATCCTTATAATGTAATGGCGGCAATTACCGGATTTGTCATGACATGTAGTATATGGTGGATCTATTTTGATAGCTTTTACCTGCTGAGCAGAAATGAAAGCAGCATGAGTGGGCATTCCTTGATCTACTCGCACCTTTTCCTGTTTTTAGGGCTGGCCCTACTCGCTAACTTGATCAGACATGCGATCTTGAACGACATTGCGATACACGATTTTCAAATTATGTCAGTCATCGGCATGGTCTTATTTTTCGTAGGCAAGCAATATGGCTACTTCATAGCCGTGCCTAAGATCAGGAAATACATACTTCAAAACACGTTGATCGTATTTTCTTTAGGTGGCTCATTTATATGGCTGCCTCGTGTCGAATACATATTGATCGGTCTAACGTTAACCATGATCAGTTATGTTTTGCTGAATTTCAGGTATCGTTGAGTGATTCTTGTTGACCAGAGATTTGGGAGAGTTCCGCGACACCCCGCAGAGGGGATTGAACTTCCAAGCGGCTAAACTGATGTCTTTGGCGCGTTGTTCAATCCCTACTCCTGAACCCAGTTCACCCGCTGGCGATCGATTCCGTTGCCAGAAAGCGTTCTACCACACAGACCGAGCCTATTCGAACGAATCTAATCGGTTGCATCAGGGGACCACTGCCTGCCGAAAAGCTAGCGGCGATGAGCCCCGCCACCGTACCACCGAGATGCGCCATGAGGACAATCTGCACCGGCTTATCGAATAAATTTATCCAATGAGCGGTACCCGCAAAGGATCGTGAGTGGCAGCTGTATAGATTTCTGGGCCCGCAAGCAATAGGCGGCAATGCGGTGCGCATCATCTGACATCTCCACAATGCCGCTAAATTGTCGGCTCAAGCCATGAGGATGGCCATCACGCTGCCGGCTTCAGAATGACCTTAGTCCAACCCTCATCCCGCGCATCAAAATGCTTGTACGCATCAGGCCCTTCAGCCAGCTTCAGGCTGTGGGAAATGATTTGCGAAGGTTTGGCGCGGTCATGGTGAATAAGCTCCGCGAGCCGACGATTATAGGCCTTCACATTGGCTTGCCCGGTGCGAATCTGCTGACCCTTGAACCAGAACGCACCGAAGTCGAACGCCATCTTCCCTTCTTTGGCGAGTTCATTCTGTGCACCTGGATCCTGAGGCACGAACACCCCGACGACGCCAATACCACCAGTGGCCTTGGTCGAAGCCACCAAGTTGTTCATGGTCAGATGATTGGCTTCATGACCGTGTTTGTCACAGCATTGATACCCAACACATTCACAGCCCCGATCAGTACCTTTGCCGTGAGTCAGGTTGAGAATCTGGTCGACCGCTTCCCTTTCCAGCGAGTTGATCGGCGTGGCACCAATCTGCGCCGCCAGCTTCAATCGATCCGGATGATTATCGACTACGAACACCTGCGAAGCGCCTTTGATCATCGCGGCATGTGCAGCCATGAGTCCCACCGGCCCCGCGCCGTAAATAGCAATGCTTTCGCCCGGCATCAGGCCGGCCAGCTCCGTTGCATGCCAACCGGTAGGAAAAATGTCCGACAGCATCACGTAGTCGTTTTCTTTTTCCTGCGCATCTTCTGGCAGAACCAGACAGTTGAAGTCGGCATAGGGCACCCGGAGCAGCTCAGCCTGGCCGCCCTGATAAGAGCCCATGTCGGCAAAACCATAAGCAGCACCGGCAGTGCCGGGATTGGCCGTGAGGCAAAAACCGGTCAGTCCTTTTTCGCAGTTCTCGCAGAATCCGCAGCCGATGTTAAAAGGCAGGCAGACACGATCACCCACCTTGACGCGATCTACGCCGACACCGACCTCAATGACTTCTCCGAGATTCTAGTGACCAAAGACTCGACCGGTTTCCATGGAGGTGCGGCCCTCGTACATATGCAAGTCGGAGCCGCAGATATTGGTGGTGGTAACGCGCACTACTGCGTCGGTAGGCTTTTCGATCTTGGCGTCGGGGACGTTTTGCACGCTGACGTCGCGTGGCCCGTTGTACACGATGGCTTTCATTATATTCTCCCGTTCAAACTGAATTGGATTCGTCTGCTACGAGATATCTGGCTGGTCGGTACCTGCGTTCGATCAAAGATTCGGGTGACTACCGGACCGGCGGCGATCCGGACCACCGGCGATCACAAGCACTGCATCTACAGCTCCACGTTAAGTCAGAGCCTTCCATTTATACGATATATATAATGTGCAGTGCACCCACCCTGCGAAACGTTTTGCGATAGCCGCACGCGATCGTAGACGGAGTCAAACGAACGGGTAGCGTGGGACTCCATGCCTACCGCATCAATGCATTTCTCCAGCCCTTTACCGCCCGTAAGCTCGGCTAAGCGGTCTAGCACACTTTCTTCATCAAAATTTATTGCGATGGCGCCACCGGCCGTGGCCATTGCAAGGCGCTCGGGCACATTGTCGATGCACACCACCTGCTTAGCTCCGAGGATCACCGCGCTGCGCACCGTGAACTGGCCTACAGGGCCTGCACCCCAGATAGCCACGGTGTCGGTTGGTTGAATATCGCATTGCACGGCGGCCTGCCAGCCGGTGGGGAAAATATCTCCGAGGAAAAGTACTTGTTCATCGGTAAGGCCGTCCGGGATTAGAACCGGCGTGAAGTCCGCATAAGGCACGCGCACGTATTCGGCTTGGCCACCAGGATAGCCGCCGGTCAGATGGGTATATCCGAACAACCAGCAGTGGTGTGGCCGAAGGCCTTAGCGGCGAGGTCCTTATTTCGGTTGCTGCGCTCGCATACAGAAAAATTACCCCGGCGGCATTGATCGCATTCACCGCAGCAAATCGTAAAGGGCACGACCACGCGATCGCCAATCTTTAGCTTCTTGTTGGCAGACCCCACCTCGACCACTTCGCCCATGAACTCGTGGCCCATGATATCTCCATGCTTCATGCCGGGCATGAAACCGCCATAAAGATGCAGGTCCGAGCCGCAAATGGCGCATGACGTGACTTTGATAATTGCGTCACGTGGGTCCTCTATCGCAGGGTCAGGTAAATGGTCATCACATCGGATGTCTTTCTTTCCATGCCAGCGTAACGCTTTCATAGTAGCCCTCCTATGGGGCCGTGCAGCAATTAAGAGATAACCTCATTGCACGAGCCGTCCCCGCATAAAAATAGTCGTAACAGTTGCAAGTTCCAGTTGTATACGTGGTGATCTCCCAAAAACGTGACAAACGGCTGCGTGATTACTTTAGTTATTTCTCATCGTAATTAATAAGCGGAGTGCTTAGCTTCTTAATGGAATATGTGCAGCACATGCTGGCACATTATGCCGAGCCAATAACGGCTACGACACAATCTACTTTGCCCAAGTGGTTATCCAGGGCACGCATCCGCACCTAAACATAAGTACCCGTTATGCGTAACGCATCAACGGCTTAGTCCCTCGTTAGCCTTGGCCAGGGCGGCCGCTGAGATATTTGGGGCGGGCTTGGGCTTTTTGCGGCCAGCACATAGCAGGCCACCGGGCCATCATCGGCGGCATTAGGCATCACCTGGGACACCACCGCAACAATCTTCCAGCCCTTTGCCCAGGGTTCACGTCCTTGACCAAAAACACTTCCATGGGTGAAAGGGCCGTGATTGACTTCTTGCATACCTTTGGCGAGAGCCAATGCCACCCACGTTCTACACATCACGTTTAGAGTGTGCTGCCCGGCAAACGTATCGGCCGTCCATGGCCAATACCGCCTAAGAATACCGAGGCGAGTGATGGGGGTAATTAATCAGTCGGTCACCCACTACCATTTCTCCAACCCACGCGGTGAGGATCGAGCTATAGGCTTTTTGAGCGGCATCGGTGCTCAGCGCGTGGTCGGCGCCGTCGATGATGCGATGAGTTAACGAATGCGCGTTAACGAAGGCTGAGCGAAAGTTCATCAGGGTGGCGTGCGGCACGTAGTCATCTTGGTCGGATTCAACCAGCAACACATCTCCCGCAAACTCTGAACATGCGGCCAGCGCGCGGTTATCCGTGGGCGTCAGACTGGTGCGACGGTAGCGTGCCAAGCCCTCGCGATCGAGGGCATGCTTGGGCACGTTCCACTCGGCGTCCCAATACAGAGCAGGCACTCGCAACGCCAACCAGCGGATAGCACGCAGTCGCGTTAGCAGCGTGGCCAGATAACCTCCATAGCTGCTGCCAATCACGGCAATGGCGGCAGTGTCCACCAAAGGATGGCTGGCAAGGCGATCATAGGCCGCAAGCAGGTCGTTGAGGTTCTGCTCTCGCGTGACGCTCTGGCGCTGATTGAAGGTTTTTTCGTGGCCTCGCAAGTCGAATGTCAGGCACACGCAACCCAAACCGGTGATATTTCTAGCCCTCGCCAGGTCGCGTTCCTGACTGCCGCCCCAGCCATGTACAAAAAGGATGCCCGGCACGTGCGCGCTGGGGGTCAGAACGGTACCGGAAATGCTGACATCATCGACCTGAATGTCGATCGGTTCACTTTGAATACCCATTGTCATGGATCCGTGCGTATTTGCTGATCTGTCCAACTTCACGATCATCGCTCTGATAAAACAGCACCGCGTCGTCGGGAATCGGCAGGTTATCGAAAACTTCGTGGGTACTGGCGTACACCTGATGCAACGATGGGTCTTCCGCAAATGCCTGCAATGCCAGGACCTCGGCGCTGCTGGCGCCACCCACCCGCCAGGACTGCTCAAGCACACCCGTGCGCCATTGGCCCTGAACATCACGTCCGTGCACCACGTCATAATTGCGTCGGGATGCGATAAAACCAATGAATGCCTGGAAGGCGGCGGCCTCGTAGCGTTGTGCCAGATCAATCGCAGTACGGACCACTGGGTCGATGTCGATGGCGAGGAGATGCCTATAACCGCCGCGCACCACTGTCAGCTGCGAACCGCCATAGACCTCTTCGCCAGCGTGGTCGTGGGTCAGTTGCTGAGTCCCGAAGTAGCTGGCCGTAAGCCCTGCAATCGTTACCTGACCCACGCTATAAGTCGTGACCGAGCTCAGATTCTGTTCCAGCACGAGGCCCCACACGGCGAGCTCTCTGCTGTCGAGATTGTCCAATGCTTCTGCTAGTTGCGTTGGCGAACTCACCACGCGCTGGCCGCGGCCTGCCGTGGCGCGTACGGGTTTTATCCGAAGCGGACCGTCTTCCAGCAGCCGTCTGCCGGCGCGTAAGGCATCGTCAACGCTGAAGACAGTAAAACCCCTGAGCAGCGCATCGCGTGCCAGCCGAGCGAAATCGGCTGCCCAGCCTGGCGGGGCCGTTGCGCCATCAAGCAGCTGGTGGGAGATGGCTTTAGTGGCCATGTAGGGCTGACTCACCAGACCGCCAAAAAAGTCGTCGGGTGTGTAAATACCCAGCTCGCGCTGGCGGTCATCGCCGATAAGGGTGCGGGCAGGAAGGTAATAAAGCGCGAGGGGGTCAATCATGGCCGCTTCGTCGATTTCCAAGAAGCGAATCCCCATCAGCTGGGCAATCCGTTCCCCAAGCTTTCGATGAACTTGGCGCTCATGCTCAGGGGGAGCCTGTTCATCCTCAAGCAGGACTACGGCCGCTTTGCTGCATCGTGTCATCAGGATTCTCCGGTCGCTGGTCAGGCAAGCTGCCTGAGCAATGGCGGTTTGAGGTCACGTTGCACGTTGGAATGACCACCAAAGCAGTGGTTCAGTGCTGCTGATCAACGGCCGATACGTGAAGGTCACCAACGGTTACTTGGGCAGGTGCGCCTTCCTCGAACAAAAAGCTGATCCCTATGGCGGGCGACCAGCCGATTGTCTACCGACGATACGCCCACCGAAGGGCTGCTTTCGACCCTAAGCGGTCACTCAGGCGGTCAGCCCTCGGCCGATTTTGGTGCTACGGAGCCTGGTGGCTGGTGCCGAGGGCTATTAAAGCTGCGCAGAAATGGCGATGATGCCTGCTTCCGGTAAAACAGAGAACTTTGGTATGACGGACCGCTTTCTCCTTTATATAGATGTTTTGGGGTTTACCGATATGGTGCGCAAGGAACCAAGGAAGGTAGCGCGTATTTATTCGATTCTAGATAGTCTCAATGTACACACACATAACAGCTTCAAGACCATAGTCTTCTCAGACACAGTTCTGGTCTACAATATTAAGCCAGCCTCCAACGACGCCGACAGAGAGTATCTCGTCTGGTATCTCACCGAGTTCGCCGAGGACTTACATCACCGACTTACCGGTCAAAATATCTACTTCCGTGCGGCCCTTGTGGCCGGCGATTTCTCCCACTACGATCTGAAACACGTTGAGTGTTTTTATGGTACTGCCTTGATATCAGCATATCTCGCTGAAAAGGATATCCCATCACTTGGCTTGTTCATGGACCAGGAGTGCGCAAGGCACAATCGGTTTTTCCGGTTGGCGCCTTTCAACGCAGATTTCTCTTTTGTCTATCTCAACCGTTCATTAGAGAAACTGAATGAACATGCTGGCGGCCGCTTCCCTGTCGAAAATTACCAGATGCATATGGGGGATATTGCGCCCCATGTCACATGGGAGGTTCGTTTTCTCCAAGATATATACATCCAGATGCGCAATCATCCAGCGCCGCATGTCCGCACTAAGTTCTTATCTGCATGGGACTTCTACAAACAGCGCTATCCTGAAATGCTGGGATTGCTAGAGGAGAACGATTTCTCCGCGCGCTCATTAGGTAGTGCGCCTGACTGGGATGTTTTGGATAAACACATGAATCGGGATATCAGTTACTTCAAACGAATCGGTAGCGGCACGGAGCTGTCCAAAGCTATCACTAGTCCTAGCAAGTACAAAACTAAGTTTTTGAAAAGCTTTAAAGGATAATAACTTGGTGAGCTGAAGTTCTACCGATAAAAAACAGAATTGTGTATTGTCCTTAGCAATGTTCGCCACCGACTGTAAGCAACTACAAATGGATTTTCAAAGATTCAGCAGCGATCCTAGGATCGATTCTTCGGTAGATTGATGCTAAATTTCTAATATGATCTTGGGTGATGAATGGAAGGTGAGGAATTTAGTATCTGGAAGCCATACGAGGCGTTCTATATTCAGTCGATGCTCTTCAATACCACGTCTGCCTTCCAGTCGTGCAGTATCGCAGAAAAGATCATCGAAAAAATCTTGATTGAGGAGATTGACCCGCAAGAGAAGACGAACTTATTGCTGGACTGCTTGCAGAACCTCATCAATCAATCTGGAGCGATATCGCGATACTTTTCCCCTTCGCGTGATGGTGTCAAGGGAGCGGAAGGAAAGACCATTCACAGAGATCGCGGGCAGTATCTGTCAAAGATCTTTGGTGTGAAAGGCGATAGCCCCCTAATGAATAGGGCGTTAAGAAATTCGATTGAGCACTTTGACGAGCGGCTTGATCTTTATCTTCAAGAGGGGATAGTTGGATTCATCTTCCCTAGCCTCATTCTTGCTGAGCCTGAAGACTCAGGCGTGCCCCATCATATATTCAGGGCTTACTACTTGAAGGAAGGAATTTTTCAAGTGCTGGGTGAACGATACGAGATCCAGCCAATAGTTGATGAGTTAGCTAGAATTCATGATCTCTTAGTAAGATTCGATGGCAGTGGCGGAGTATTTCGCTCATAAAAGCCGGCTGTTCCGCACCTTTTTATTTTTCTGATGCAATAATAAATCATCCACCTGACGACTTCTGTAGGCCCTGACAAATGTCCACTTTTGGCCGTTAGCTGCCCTAACAGTAATCGTCCGGCCAAGTCACCTACCGAACCCCAGTATTAAGGGCGATGGTGTCCGCGTTTTTTTTAAGCGGACACCATTGCCCTTATCGCTAGGATTTTCATGCGCCAACGAAGCTATAACCCAAGGGCCGCAACCAATGCGCTAGAGCATGATGCCGATATCGCCAAGGTGACTGGGGCCACGCACAGACGTAGCAGGGTTATGAGCAGCGATCTGTCCCACCCCCCAGCCGGTCGAACAAATGCCGCATCGGGGCTAGGCGTTGTTTCACCGAAGGCGGAGCTAGCGCTTGCGTCTGCAGCTTGATCCAAGTCGCCACATGCAGCGGCGTCACAGCGCGCAGATCTAAACCCCCGCGCTTATGCACCAGCTTCGGAATTCGTTGGTTGCCCGCACATAGGCCCGCCGCGTATTGGGATTGCGGATGTTGGCCGTGAAAAACTCGACAAACCGGGTTTCTGCTGACTTACCTACTACTGCAATCAACGCGGGTAAATCAGCCTGGAACAGCAACGACCTTGTTCACTGCCAAAATCTGTTGGCATCAAAGTCCAGTTTCGCGGCCTTGAGCTCACCCACTAGTTTGGCTTTCCATCCATCCGCAGGGTCCATGTCGGAATAAATGACCCCATACAGGTCTGAAGGTATTTCCACATGACCTTTGCGCAACAGGCACACACGGCCTCGGCCGAGCTTTGCAGCAAAGTAGCCCAGCTCAAAGATGACGTTCTGCCGCGCTCGTGCGTCCGGGGTCTCAGCCTTCACTGACGCACCTAGATCGTCTGGCGTTAACAACACCACCGCAAAACCAATATCGTCAGCGATTCCCTCAAACTTCTCGATAATGGTGCGGCCCTGATCAGGTTGCTCCTTAAGAATAATGGCTTCCAATCCTAGCTTTTCGAGGAACCGCGCAAGGCCCTGGAGTGCAGCCTCATCATGGCCATGCACGACGAAAACGCGATTAGAGGGTAGTACCGCCGCTTTCTCGGCTGAGGAGCCGATTTCAATCGACTGCCCACGCTCAGCAAGATCTTCTTTCAATGCTCGCTGAGCTTGTTTGAGTAGCGCTACCGCCTCGGAAATGTTGCGACGCACGGGGGTTACATAATCCACTGGCGGAGCGTGCCCTCCTCCTATCGCCCAGACCATCGGGAAATGGCCCAGCACCGTAGCGCCCGAATACAGCTTGTAAGCCGACGTATCCTCACCAAAATAGCGAACCAAAGTGCTCTGGATACTGACCTCCAACGCCTTCAATTCAGGGCAGCTGCCGTTTCCCAAGGTTTGAATATCAAAAGCCTCTAGCTCGCTGATGCATTCATCCAGCCGAGTGATGCCCCGCTCTATGCCCTGCGGAGGGAGTTGTAATTTTGGGGCGCTTGTATTGGCTGGGGGCTTGGCTCGAGCCATTTCGGCAGATCCTTTTATATTTGATAAAGGACATTATCAGATATAGGAAAAGGCCACAGCTGGCATATCGCGGTCCTCGGCCTAGCTGAAGCAAAGCATTCGCCACACGGGCGCTTTCGAGCGATCAGAAACGTTGGGGAATATTTTTCATCGGTTACCACCGGCCGCTTTGGGTCGATGGCGGACGCTGGTGACAACCCACTATTGGCCGCCAGCGCACACCAACGCTCTAGCCTGGTTGGACTCAGTGCGGTTTCGTCTTCATCATGAAATCACAAGGTTCGCAGGACGCAGCCTCTTTGGAATGGGCGTTAGTGAGCCAGAGAAGCGGTCAGGAAAGTAGGAAACGAGGAGCTGTTATGGAAACATCAGACGTCAAGCTCGCCCGGGTAACGCGCACCGATCTCGACGAGCTCCTACACGCAAATCAAGAAAGCCGGGACTACCACGGCCGCTGGGTACAGCCGTTCACAACCGCCACAGGTTTCGAGGAGTGGTACTCCGCTCAAATCACAGGCGCGAGTGTTGGCCTACTGGCTCGCGATACAGAATCGGGTCAGATCGTTGGAGTGACCAACCTAAGCCAGATTTTCTATAAAGGATTTCAGAACGCGTATCTCAGCTATTGGGGCATGGTCTCGTTTGCCGGGACGGGAAGGATGTCACAGGCGGTGGAACTGACGACGAGGTATGCCTTTGAGGAGCTGGGTCTTCACCGTCTCGAGGCCAATATTCAACCTGAAAATGTGCGTTCAATCGCGCTGGTCAAGCGTCTCGGATTTCGGAAAGAGGGGTTCTCCCCGAAATACCTGCAGATCGCCGGGGTCTGGTGCGATCACGAGCGCTGGGCACTTCTGGCCGATGAGCGTTAATCAGCGAGCAGCGCCGTTTAACATCTAAGCTGACTGCCCAATGATCTGCTTCAGCCCTTCCCTTTCAACTCCGCCAACTTCTGCATCACGCCCGCAGCCGTCTGTTCGCCCATCAACTGCTCACGCACTTTGCCCTTGTCGTCAATGATGTAGGTCACCGGCAGGGCTTCGCTTTTCGGCAGGTCATATTGTTCGGCCGGGTCTTGGGCCAGCACGGTGAAGGTGATGCCCAGCGCTTTGCTGGCGCTCTTCAGGTCTTCGCCCTGGAGGTTGTCGAAATTGACGCCGAACACGCTGACGTTCTGCCCTTTCACCTGCTCGGACAGCGTGTTGAGTTCGGGGATTTCGGTCCGGCAAGGGCCGCACCATTCGGCCCAGTAATTGACCACCAGCCAGTGCTTGTCGACGCGGCTGCTGGCGACTTTCTCGCCATTCTGGTCGGTGCCGAGGTCCACGCCGCACCCGCTGAGCAACAGACTTCCAATCAGTGCTGCCGCCGCTGCCAATCGCCTTGCCATGATGCTGTTTCCTTCTAGGTGCTCTTTCTTTCCAGATGCACGCTGCGCCGATTGCGCATCGCTCGCCGCGTGTTACCGGTCGTTACCGTGACGCAGGTAGAATAGCCGCCACCTCAGGCAAGATGCGACCCGCAAATGACAGATCTCACGCTTTATCACAACCCGCGTTGCACCAAATCCCGCGGCACGCTGGCATTGCTTGAAGCCCGCGGCCTGACGCCGACCATCATTCATTACCTCGAGACCCCGCCCGACGCCGCGCAACTGCGCGACCTGCTGGGCAAGCTCGGCATCGGTGCTCGCGGGCTGCTGCGCACCGGTGAAGACGAGTACAAAACCCTGAACCTGGCTGACACCAGCCTGAGCGACGAGCAACTGATCGCCGCCATGGCGGCCCATCCCAAGTTGATCGAACGCCCCATTCTCGTCGTCGGCGACAAGGCCGTGATTGGCCGTCCGCCGGAAAACATTCTGGAGATCCTGCCGTGAGCGCGCCCTACATTCTGGTTCTGTTTTACAGCCGTAACGGCGCAACCGCGGAGATGGCGCGGCAGATCGCCCGTGGTGTCGAGATGACCGGCGTGGAAGCGCGTCTGCGCACGGTGCCGGCAGTGTCCACTGACTGCGAAGCGGTGGCGCCGAGCATTCCGGAGGCCGGCGCCTTGTACGCCACCCTCGACGACCTGAAAAACTGCGCAGGCCTGGCCCTCGGCAGCCCGACCCGCTTCGGCAACATGGCCGCGCCGCTCAAATACTTCCTCGACGGCACCAGCAACCTGTGGCTGACCGGCGCACTGGTGGGCAAACCGGCCAGCGTATTCACCTCCACCGCCAGCCTGCACGGCGGCCAGGAAACCACGTTGCTGTCGATGCTGTTGCCCCTGCTGCACCACGGCATGTTGATCAGCGGCCTGCCCTACAGCGAAGCGGCGCTGATCGAAACCCGTGGCGGCGGCACGCCTTATGGCGCCAGTCATCACGCCGGCGCCGACGGCAAGCGCGCGCTGGATGAGCACGAAACCACGCTGTGCCGTTCGCTGGGTCAGCGGCTGGCGAAAACCGCGCTGTTGCTCGATCCGCCCAAGGGCTAAAAACCAAGGCGTTGCTCGCGCACGATTGCTGGAACCCCTTGCTCAAACCGGGTCAAACACAGAGCCCCTGCCGGGGTTCTGCGTCGGCGCTCGGAAATGCGCTACGTCAGCGATCGCGCACATGAATTTTGTTTTGGAGAGGGCATGCAAGATTACAAATGGCTCCATGAATACTGTCTCAACCGCTTTGGTTCCGTCGCCGCCCTCGAGGCGCATCTGCCGCCCCCCGCCACGCCGAAAAAACTCAAGGCCCTCAGCGACGACCGTTACCTGTCGACCATGGCGCTGCGCGTGTTTCGTGCCGGCCTCAAGCACAGCCTGGTGGACGCCAAATGGCCGGCCTTCGAGCAAGCCTTCTTCGGCTTCGATCCGGAGAAAGTCACGCTGATGGGCGGCGATCACCTGGAACGCCTGATGCAGGACGCGCGGATCATCCGTCACCTGGGCAAGCTCAAGAGCGTGCCGCGCAACGCCCAGTTGATCCTCGACATCGCCCACGAACACGGCAGCTTCGGCAATTTCATCGCTGAATGGCCGGTGACCGATATCGTCGGGCTGTGGCGTTACCTGTTCAAGCACGGCAATCAGATGGGCGGGCTGTCATCGCCGCGCTTCCTGCGCATGGTCGGCAAGGACACCTTCATCCCCAGCCATGACGTGGTCGCTGCGCTCAACGCGCAGAAGATCGTCGACCGCGTGCCCAGCAGCCAGCGTGATCAGGCGGCGGTGCAAGCGGCGTTCAATCAGTGGCATGCCGAGAGTGGACGGCCGATGTGTCAGCTGTCGATGATGCTGTCTTACACCGCCAACCATTGATCGTTTCTCCGGCGGAGTGAAAAGACACAGCGCGTAACAAATCGGACGTCGTATACAATATTCGCCGTCCCCTACTGCTGAGTCATTCGCGTGCCCTTCCTTCTTCCTGACGCCCCCAACCTCGGTGTCGCGCCCTCCGCGTCCGAGGTGATTGCCAAGTACCTGCGCGAGTCAATCATCTCCGGCCAGTTCGCCGAGGACGAGCCGATTCGTCAGGACGACATCGCCCGCGTGTTCAACGTCAGCAAGATCCCCGTGCGTGAAGCGCTCAAACGTCTGGAAGCTGAAGGGCTGGTGCAGTTCCAGCGCAACAAGGGTGCCGTGGTCACGCGGATTTCCGAGCCGGAGCTGGCGCAGATTTTTGAAGTACGGGTGCTGCTGGAAGTGCAAGCCATCCGCCTCGCCGTGCCGCGAATGACCACCGCTCAGCTGGATCGGGCCCGGGCCATCTGTGACGAATTCATGCGCGATGACGACATCGGACGCTGGGCCGAGCTGAACTGGGCGTTCCACACCTGCCTGTATGAGGCGGCGCAACGGCCGTTTTTGCTGAACATGATTCGCTCGATCCACGACAAGGTTGAACGCTACCTCCGCGTGCAAATGAGTTTCGACGAAGGCAAAGCGCGCGCCGACCTGGAACACCGCGAGATCCTCAAGGCCTGTGCCGATCGTGACGTGGACAAAGCCGCCGAACTGATCGAGCACCACATCATCGGCGTCTGCCGAACCCTCTACGCCCACCTCCCCCACGCGGTGCTCAGCGAGATCTGATCGACTGGCGGCTGTGCCGATTTCGTCATTGCGGCGGGTGAAATCGGTCAAGACCTTGGCCGTCGTTCCCGGCACTCTTGCCTCAATAGTGAAGTTGCTCCGCGCCGCGATCTGTAGGACCGGCTTTAGCCGGGAAGAGGCCAGTGTGAACACCATAAATCTCCGATGTGGCGACCGACGCCTTCCCGGCTGAAGCCGGTCCTACAAGGGATCCTCGAAGCCAGTTCCATTGGGTGCACGCGGTCCCAGCAGGGATCGTCGTAGCCAGTTCCAGACTCAGTCCGACAGGGGAATACATGAAACGCATCCAGATCCTCGATTCTCACACCGGCGGCGAGCCGACGCGTTTGGTGCTCGACGGGTTCCCCGATCTTGGGCGGGGCAGCATGGCCGAGCGGCGGCAGCTTCTCGCGGATGAGTTCGATGACTGGAGGGCCGCCACCGTGCTCGAACCCCGCGGCAGCGATGTGCTGGTCGGGGCGCTGCTGTGTGAGCCGGTGGATCCCGAATCCTGCGCCGGGGTGATCTTTTTCAACAACAGCGGCTACCTGGGCATGTGCGGCCACGGCACCATCGGGCTGGTGGTGTCGCTGGCACATCTGGGCAAGATCGGCCCCGGCGTGCACCGCATCGAAACCCCGGTCGGCACGGTTCAGGCCACGCTGCACGACGACCGCTCCGTCAGCGTCGACAACGTGCCCTCCTACCGCTACCGCAAGGATTTCGTCGTCGAGGTGCCCGAACTGGGCAGCGTGACCGGTGACATCGCCTGGGGCGGCAACTGGTTTTTCCTGATCGCCGGCCACGGCCTGAGCGTCGCCGCCGACAACCTCGACGCCCTCACCGATTACACCTGGAAGGTCCGGCAGGCGCTGGAAAGCCAGGGCATTCGCGGCGAAGACGGCGGCGTCATCGACCACATCGAGCTGTTCGCCGATGACGACCACGCCGACAGCCGCAACTTCGTGCTCTGTCCCGGCAAAGCCTACGACCGCTCGCCCTGCGGCACCGGCACCAGCGCCAAACTGGCGTGCCTGGCGGCAGACGGCACACTTCAGCCCGGCACCCTTTGGCAGCAGGCCAGCGTGATCGGCAGTCAGTTCGAAGGCCATTTCGTCTGGGAGCACGGCGAGCGGCAGGCGGGCGACCGCATCGTGCCGACCATTCGTGGCCGCGCCTACATCAGCGCCGAGGCCACCTTGCTGCTGGACGACGAAGACCCGTTCGCCTGGGGCATTCGCTCGTGACCGATGCGCCCACGCTGCAGGGCCATGTTGCTGATGTGATCGTCATTGGCGGCGGCATCGTCGGCGCGGCGTGTGCGGATGAGCTGGCGTCTCAGGGTTTGCACGTGCTGGTGCTGGATTGTCAGCGCCCCGCCGCGACCGCTGCGGGGATGGGTCACTTGGTTGTTCTCGATCACAGTGCTGCCGAGCTGGCGCTGGGGGAATATTCCGTCAGGGCCTGGCGCGAACTGGCGCCGCAGATGCCGGACGACTGCGCGATGCGCACCAACGGCACCCTGTGGCTGGCCTGCAATGAAGAGGAAATGGAAGAAGCCGAGCGCAAGCATGCAGCGTTGAGCGAATACGGACTGGCGTGCAAGTTGCTGTCCGGCGCCGAACTGGCAGAAGCCGAGCCGTCGTTGCGATCCGGCCTGCTCGGCGCCTTGAAGGTCAGCGGCGACGGCATTCTGTACGCGCCTAATGCCGCGCGCTGGCTGTTGCAGCGCCAGTCTTCCCGAGTGGTTCAGCGTCAGGCCGAAGTCGTGGAAGTCCAGGGCAACCGTGTCCGGCTGGCGAATGGTGAATGGCTGCAAGCCCCCGCCGTTGTGCTTGCCAGCGGCATCTACGCCCGCGAGCTGTGCCCTGACCTGCCGCTGCAGGCGAAGAAAGGCCACCTGTTGATCACCGACCGTTACCCCGCGCAGATCACCCACACGCTGGTCGAGCTGGGCTACGTCACCAGCGCCCACAAGGGCAACGGCCCCTCGGTGGCGTTCAATGTGCAGCAGCGCCCGACCGGCCAATTGTTCATCGGCTCATCGCGGCAGTTCGACAACCATAATCCAGAGGTCGACGCGGCCATGCTCGGGCAGATGCTGCGCCGGGCGATGGATTTCCTCCCAGGCCTCGGCGACATGAACGGCCTTCGCAGCTGGACCGGCTTTCGTTCCGCCAGCCCCGACGGTCAGCCGCTGATCGGCCAGCACCCGCATCAACCCGGCCTGTGGCTGGCGGTCGGGCACGAAGGCCTCGGCGTCACCACGGCAACCGGCACCGCCCGCCTGCTCGCCGCGCAAATGCTGCGCACACCGCCGCCCCTCGCCGTTGAACCGTATTTGCCCCATCGTTTTATCGGAGCCCGCGCCCATGCCTGAGTTGAGCATCGACGGTCAGCCCTTTCGCTTCGTCCAAGGCACCACGGTGGCCGCCGCGCTGATGTCCAGCGGTGATCGTTGCAGCCGCACGTCGGTCAGCGGCCAGCGTCGCGCGCCCTTGTGTGGCATGGGGATTTGCCAGGAATGCCGGGTGAGCATCGACGGCCTGCGCCGATTGGCCTGCCAGACGATCTGCGGCGACGGCATGCGCGTCGAGACTCAGCCATGACCGTGGCCGTGAACGCGACAACGACCGAGCATGTCGATCTGCTGATCATCGGCGCAGGTCCGGCCGGCATGGCGGCGGCTCTGGCTGCGGCGCCTTACGGGCTGAGCATCGCCCTGCTCGACGACAACCCGCTGCCGGGCGGGCAAATCTGGCGCGACGGCCCGAACGCTGAGGTGCCGAAACAGGCTCACGATATGCGCGGGCAGTTGCAGGGTTTCAGCAACGTTCGCCTGCACAGCGGCTGCAAAGTGGTTGCGCTGGCGGGGCCGAAACGCTTGCTGCTGGAAGACGCCGAGCGCGGCTGGGTGTTGAGTTACGACAAACTGATTCTGTGCACCGGCGCACGGGAGCTGCTGCTGCCCTTCCCCGGCTGGACGCTGCCGGGCGTCACCGGCGCCGGCGGCTTGCAGGCGCTGATCAAAGGCGGCCTGCAGGTGAAAGACGAACGCATTGTGATTGCCGGGACTGGCCCGCTGTTGCTGGCATCGTCGGCAACCGCGCAAAAGCACGGCGCCGAGGTCGTGCGCGTTGCCGAGCAGGCGCCTTTGAGCGCCGTCGCCGGTTTCGGCGCCGGGCTGTGGCGCTGGCCGAACAAGGCGATTCAGGCGATTACGCTGGCCAGTGCCGCCTACCGAACGTCGGCCCATGTGCTGGCGGCGCTGGGCACGGATCGGCTGGAAGGCGTGCGCGTTCAGGTGGGTGCCAAAGTCGAAGAGCTGGCCTGCGAGCGTCTGGCCTGTGGCTTCGGTCTGGTGCCCAACGTCGAGATCGGCCGGGCGCTCGGCTGTACTGTTCAGAATCAGGCCATCGTGGTGGATGAGTGGCAGGCGACGCGTCTGCCCGATCACTTCGCAGCGGGGGAATGCACCGGTTTCGGTGGCAGTGAACTGGCATTGGTCGAAGGGCGGATTGCCGGGCTGGTGGCGGTCGGTGAACGGGGAAAGGCGCGAGGCTTGTGGGCTGAGCGGCAGCGCTGGCAGGGCTTTGCGGATCGGTTGAACACAGCGTTCCGCCTCAATCCTGCGCTGAAACACCTGGCGATGCCGGAAACGCTGGTCTGCCGCTGCGAAGACGTGCGTTACGCGGACCTGGCGGATCATGGCAGTTGGACCGGGGCCAAACTCGCCACCCGTTGCGGGATGGGCGCGTGTCAGGGGCGGATCTGTGGGACGGCGGCGCAGACGTTGTTCGGCTGGGAACCTCCGTTGTTGCGCCCGCCGTTCAGCCCGGCGCGGATCTCGACGCTGGCGTGTCTGGACGAGGGTGCCCCTGTTTAAAGCGCCTGATTTATTAAATTGCGTGAGTGAACGGGGTGGCGCTCCGCATTGCTCACAAAGACGGTGTTTCGAACGCGGAATATCCAGCGGATGTCTCGGCCCTTCGCGAGCAAGCTCGCTCCCACAGTTTCTTCGTCTGCAGGGATCTCGGCACTCAGAGGGCTGTTCCAAGAGGACTGATTTATTGATACGGCGGCTCCAGTCGCCCACCGACTAGCCGACGCACCCAACATCCCGCATCATCGATCCATCCTCCGCCCGGCCGTCCTGCCCGTGAACACGATTGACCTCATCCCCGCCGCGCCCTTGCACGATCTCGAACAACTGCTCGCCAGCCTGGCGTTGGTCGCGCCGTTGTTCGATGCGATTCCGGGTGTCGTGTTCTTCGTCAAGGACGCCCAGGCGCGCTATGCGCTGGTCAACCAGACGCTGGTGCAGCGCTGCGGTTTCAAGAATAAAAGCCAGATCGTCGGGCTGACCGCCGAAGAGGTATTCCCCGCCCGCTTCGGCCCGCTGTACACCGCCCAGGACCGCCGCGTGCTGGCCGATGGCAGGCAACTGAGCGATCAACTGGAGCTGCACTTGTATTACGGCAATCAGCCGATCTGGTGCCTGACCCACAAGATCGCACTGCGGGATCGTCAGGGCGCGATCATCGGGCTGGCGGGTATCTCCCGGGATCTTCAAATTCTGCAGACGACCCATCCGGCGTACCAGAAGCTGGTCGAGGTCGACGCGTACATTCGCGAGCACTTCGCGCGGCCCATCACCCTTGAGCAACTGACGGCCATTGCCGGGCTGTCCATTGCCCAGCTGGAGCGGCACTGCAAACGCATCTTCCAGCTGACGCCCCGGCAGATGATCCACAAGGCGCGGCTGGGTGAGGCGTCGCGGTTGTTGCAGGAAGACCTGTCGATCACCGAGATCGCCCTGCGCTGCGGGTATACGGATCACAGTGCGTTTAGTCGCCAGTTCAAGGCGATGACCGGGGCGTCGCCGAGTGAGTATCGGGGTTCGCAACGGCGCATATGAATCCACCGCCATCCTCCCTGGATGATCGCGGTGCTTCTGTAGGACTGGCTTTAGCCGGGAAGAGGCCGGGGTGTGCACCGTTGATTTTGCAGTGTTCCGAATGACGCGTTCCCGGCTAAAGCCGGTCCTACGGTGATTGCAGTGCGGCGCAATCTGCATCTTTGCCGCACGGCAACGTGCATCAATGAAGCACGCCGCGCTTTCCTGCTCCTTTATGTAACACCGCCCCGCGCTCTTGAAACACCCCTCTAAATCCCAGCCCGCTGATCCAGAGCCCTGCACGGCGTACTGGCAAAACAGGCACGCTGCGTGCATATCAAATATCGTATACGAAATTACTTATCCGGCCGTTTCCCCTTTTGCACGCACCGAGGCTTCTATGAAAAACCAAGCTGTCGCCGTCGCCCTCCTCGCCGTCATGAGCTCTTCTTTTATCAACACCGCGCTGGCCGACAAGCTCGATGACATCATCGACTCCGGCAAACTGCGCTGCGCCGTGACCCTGGACTTCCCGCCGATGGGGTCCCGTGATGACAAGAACAACCCGGTCGGGTTTGACGTCGATTACTGCAACGACCTTGCGAAGGTGCTGGGCGTGACTGCCGAGGTGGTGGAAACGCCGTTTCCGGACCGCATTCCTGCACTGGTTTCAGGGCGAGCTGACGTGATCGTGGCGTCGACTTCGGACACCCTGGAACGGGCGAAAACGGTGGCGATGACCATCCCGTATTTCGCCTTCCAGATGGTGGTGCTGACCCGCGACGACGCCGGCATCAACAGCTACGACGACCTCAAGGGCAAGGATGTCGGCAACACCAGCGGCACGTTCGAAGCGATCGCGCTGGAGAAGGATCAGAAGAAATGGGGCAGCGGCAGTTTCCGCGCGTACCAGACCCAGAACGACACCATCCTCGCCGTCGCCCAGGGCCACATCAAAGCGTCCGTGGTCACCAACACCGTCGCCGCCGCCTCGATCAAATCCGGCAAATACAAAGGCCTGAAGATTGCCGGTAACGCGCCCTACACCATCGACTACGTTTCTCTTGCGGCCAAGCGTAACGAGTACGGGCTGATTCATTACCTGAACCTGTTCGTGAACCAGCAAGTGCGCTCGGGACGCTATGCCGAGCTGTATGAAAAGTGGGTGGGCGGCAAGCCGGTCGACCTGACCGTGCCGGGCGTCTATTACTGAGATTGCTTGATCGTTAATACGCCTCACGATGATCGTTCCCTAGCTCCGCGCGGGAATGCAGCCCCAGACGCTGATCGTTCCCACGCTCTGCGTGGGAATGCATCCCCTGACGCTCTGCGTCAGAAAAGCGCAACGCGGAGCGTCGCAAGCGGCATTACCACGCGGAGCATGGGAACGATCACCGGAAACGATCGAATCCCGGAACTGGTTCATTACTCAGGAGCCCACGATGTCTGAAGTCTCGTTGAACGGGCGCTGTCTCGTCTCCGGCAGCGCTCAGGGCGAATTGTTGTATGCCGACGTGGGCCTGAGTTTCTGGGGCGGGGTCGAGCCGTTTACCGGTGAAGTGATCGACCGCCATCATCCCCTCAGCGGCCGGTTCATCAACGGTCGCGTGCTGGCCATTCCCAGCGGGCGCGGTTCGTGTACCGGCAGCAGCGTGTTGCTGGAACTGATCCTCAACGGCCACGCCCCCGCCGCACTGGTCTTCGAGCGTGTCGAAGACATCCTCACCCTCGGCGTGTTGATCGCCGAGCAGATGTTTGGCCATTCGATTCCGGTGATCAGCCTCGGCGAAGCGGGTTTTGCGGCACTGCGGGACGTCGCTTTCGTGCGGGTCGAGGATGACCGCGTGAGCGGCTTTTCCAGCCCACCCCCGCCACTTTTTCGCGATCACACACCTCAGGCGGACCGCCGCGCCATCAGCACCATCGCCCTGACCGAAACCGACCAGGGCTTTCTCGACGGCGCTTACGGCAAAGCCGCGCAGGTGGCGATGGGCATCATCCTGCGCATAGCCGAGCTGCAAGGCGCGACCGAACTGCTGGACATCACCCAGGCGCACATCGACGGCTGTATCTACACCGGCCCGGCCAGCCTGCGTTTCGCCCGGCAACTGGTGGCCTGGGGCGGCAAAGTCCGCGTGCCCACCACCCTCAATTCCATCTCCGTGGACAAGCGCCGCTGGCGCGAATTGGGCGTCGACCCGGCCCTCGGCGAGCCGGCCAGTCAGCTGGGCGATGCCTATCTGGAGATGGGCGCGCGGGTGAGTTTTACCTGCGCGCCGTACCTGCTGGACAGCGCCCCGGAGCTGGGCGAGCAGATCGTCTGGGCCGAGTCCAACGCCGTGGTCTACGCCAACAGCGTGATCGGCGCGCGCACCCTGAAATACCCGGATTACCTCGACATCTGTATCGCCCTCACCGGCCGCGCGCCGAAGATCGGCTGCCACCTGACCCAACAACGGTTGGCGACCCTGCGCATCGACGTCCCTGCACTGGACGGCCTCGACGACAGTTTCTACCCGCTGCTCGGCTATCACGTCGGGCTGCTGTGCGGCGCCACGATCCCGGTAGTCTGCGGCCTCGAACACAAGGCGCCCACGCTGGATGACCTCAAGGCCTTCGGCGCGGCGTTCGCCACCACGTCCGCTGCGCCGATGTTTCATATCGCCGGCGTGACACCCGAAGCCACCACCGCCGAACTGGCGCTGGACGGGCATGCGCCGGAGAAAACCCTGAGCGTCAGCCCGGCAGACCTGCTGCACAGCTGGCGCGAGTTGAACAGCGCGCCAACGCCGGAAGTGGACGCCGTGACGCTGGGCAATCCGCATTTTTCCCTGAGCGAATGCGCGACGCTGGCGTACCTGTGTGGCACGCAGCGCAAGCATGAGAATGTGGCGATCGTGATTACCTGCGGCCGCGCCACCCTGGAACGCGCGCAGCAGGCCGGCTATGTCGAGACGCTCGAAAACTTCGGCGTGCAGTTCGTCACCGACACCTGCTGGTGCATGCTCGGCGAGCCGGTGATACCGCCGACCGCGCGCAACCTGATGACCAACTCCGGCAAATACGCGCACTACGCTCCGGGGCTGGTGGGGCGTCGCGTGCATTTCGCCAGCCTGGCCGAGTGCGTCGACAGCGCGATCACCGGTGTCGCCAGCGGGCGCCTGCCAGCCTGGTTGATGGCGGCGCACCAGGCGGAGGTCAGCGCAGATGTTTGATTACAACTTCCACTGGCGCGCGGCGTTCAAGGCCCTGCCCGACATGCTCAACGGCGCGTGGGTCACCTTCGAGACCGCTGCGCTGTCGATGATCCTCGGCGTCACCATCGCGCTGTTTCTGGTGTTCATGCGCCAAGGCAAAAACCGCCTGTTCCGGGGCTTCGCCGCCACCTGGATTTCCATCGCGCGCAACACGCCGTCGCTGTTCCAGGTGTACATCCTGTATTTCGGCCTGGGCTCGTTCGGCCTGCACATCAGTTCGTGGGCCGCGTTGCTCGCCGGCATCACCATCAACAACGCGGGCTATCTGGCGGAGAACTTCCGTGGCGGTCTGAAGGCCGTGCCCGACACGCAATTGCGCGCCGCCCGTTCGCTGGGCATGAGCGCGCCCCAGGCCTACCGGCTGATCGTCATTCCGCAGTTGCTGCGCATCGTTTTCTATCCGCTGACCAACCAGATGGTGTGGGCCGTGCTGATGACCTCGATGGGGGTGATCGTCGGCCTGAACAACGACCTCACCGGCGTGACCCAGGACTACAACGTCAAGACCTTCCGCACTTTCGAATTCTTCGCCATTGCGGCGGTGCTCTATTACCTGATCGCCAAGCTGATCGTGGCCGTTGCCCGGCTGCTGTCCTGGCGGCTGTTCCGGTACTGAGGAGATGGGCATGTTCGAGAGCACGTTCACCTGGAACGACCTGCAATTCATGCTTCAGGGCGCCTGGGTCACGATTTTGCTGACCGTGGTGTCGATGTTCATCGGCACGCTGGCGGGGGTGGTCTGCGGCATGGCCCGCGCCCTCCTGCCGCGCAGCACGATTCCGCTGGCATGGGTGCTGGACGTGTTCCGCAGCGTGCCGTTGCTGATTCAGTTCGTGCTGTTCAACGCGCTGAAAAGCATCGTCGGCCTGAACTGGAGCGCCTTCGCCGTGGCCTGCGTGGTGCTGGGGCTGTATGTCACCGCTTATTGCACAGAGATCGTGCGCAGCGGCGTGCTGTCGGTGCCGCTTACGTTGCGCCGCGCCAGCCGCTCCCTGGGCCTGACGTACTGGCAGGACCTGCGCCAGATCGTCATGCCGATGGCCACCCGCGTGGCGTTTCCCGGCTGGATCAACCTGCTGCTCGGGGTGATGAAAGACACCGCGCTGGTGATGTGGATCGGCATCGTCGAACTGCTGCGCGCCTCGCAAACCATCGTCACGCGCATTCAGGAGCCGCTGCTGGTGCTGTGCATCGCCGGCCTGATTTATTACGTCATGAGTCTGGTGGTCGCCCGGTTGGGCGCCCGGCTGGAAACGAGGTGGCAGGAAAATGATTGAGATCGACAACGTGCACAAGTCATTCGGCGAGCTTGAGGTCATCAAGGGCGTGAGCCTGCAGGTGAACAAGGGTGAAGTGGTGTCGATCATCGGCGGTTCGGGCTCGGGCAAGTCGACGCTGCTGATGTGCATCAACGGGCTGGAATCGATCAAGAGCGGCAGCATTCGTGTCGACGGCACCGAGGTGCATGCCCGGGGCACGGACATCAACAAGCTGCGGCAGAAAATCGGCATCGTCTTTCAGCAGTGGAACGCGTTTCCCCATTTGACAGTGCTGGAAAACGTGATGCTGGCGCCGCGCACCGTGCTGGGCAAAAGCAAGGCCGAAGCCGAAGCGCTGGCGGTCAAGCAACTGACCCATGTGGGCCTGGGCGACAAGCTCAAGGTGTTTCCCGGCAAATTGTCGGGCGGTCAGCAACAGCGCATGGCGATTGCCCGGGCGCTGGCGATGTCGCCGGATTACATGCTGTTTGACGAGGCGACGTCGGCCCTCGATCCGCAACTGGTCGGCGAGGTGCTGGACACCATGCGCCTGCTGGCCGAGGACGGCATGACGATGATTCTGGTGACCCACGAAATCCGTTTTGCCCGGGATGTGTCCGACCGCGTGGCGTTTTTCCGAAACGGGCTGGTGCATGAGATCGGCACGCCGGATCAGGTGATCGGTAACCCGCAACGGCCGGAGACGGCGGATTTTTTGCGATCAATCAATTAGGGGGTTGGCTTGAACAGGGCGTCCATGGAAACCACCACCTGTAGGCGTCAGCTTGCTCGCGATGACTGCATTGCAGGCGCCAGAGAGGTTGCGACTGTACCGGCCCCTTCGTGAGCAAGCTCACTCCCACACGTCATCCAGCGTGAGTGAGATCGAAGGCTCGCCTCATTTTCTGATGAGCCCAAGCAAATCGATACGTATTTTTTTACAGGAGGGCCTTAGGTCATGCGCTCAACGAAAGTGATTCATGTGGTCAGTTGTCACGCCGAAGGTGAGGTGGGCGATGTGATTGTCGGCGGGGTTGCGCCGCCGCCGGGCGACACGATCTGGGAGCAGTCGCGCTGGATCGAGAAGGACAACGTGCTGCGCAATTTCATGCTCAACGAGCCCCGCGGCGGGGTGTTCCGTCACGTCAATCTGCTGGTGCCGCCCAAGCACCCGAAAGCGCAGATGGGCTGGATCATCATGGAACCGGCCGACGTGCCGCCGATGTCTGGCTCCAATTCCCTGTGCGTGGCGACGGTGCTGCTGGACAGCGGGATTCTGCCGATGACCGAGCCGGAAACCCGCCTGATCCTGGAGGCGCCGGGCGGTTTGATCGAAGCGATTGCCCAGTGCCGCGACGGCAAGGTGACGAGCGTCGAAGTGCACAACCACCCGTCGTTCGCCGATCAGCTGGACGTGTGGATCGAGGTGCCAGGATTGGGTTCGATTCAGGTGGATACCGCGTATGGCGGCGACAGTTTTGCCATCGTCGATTCGGTGAAGCTGGGCTTTGCGTTGACCGCTGATGAGGCGAAGGATCTGGTGGACACCGGCCTGAAAATCACCAAGGCCGCCAACGAGCAGCTGGGTTTCAGCCATCCGTTGAACAAGGACTGGAATCACATTTCGTTTTGCCAGATCGCAGCGCCGGTGAGTTTTGAAGGCGGCGTGGCCCATGCGGCCAACGCGGTGGTGATCCGTCCCGGCAAAATAGACCGCTCGCCGTGCGGCACCGGGTGTTCCGCGCGGCTGGCGGTGTTGCATGCGAAGGGTCAGCTGAAGGTGGGCGACCGGTTTATCGGGCGTTCGATCATTGGCTCGGAGTTTCACTGCAGGATTCAGAGCGAGACCGAGGTGGCCGGGCGCAAGGCGATCATCCCGAGCCTGTCCGGGCGGGCGTGGATCACCGGCACGCACCAACACATGCTCGACCCGAGCGATCCGTGGCCAGAGGGGTACAAGTTGAGTGATACCTGGCCAGTGGGTTTGAAGTTGTAACTGCTGCGGCTGCTTTCAATAAATGCGAAACCGATTTTTCTGAATGAATGCAAAACCGATTTTTTCTGGATGAATGCACAACCGATTTGGATGGACGCATGCAAAACCTGTGGGAGCGAGCTTGCTCGCGAATGCAGGGTGTCAGTCACCACATCCATCGCAGACACAACGCCTTCGTGAGCAAGCTCACTCCCACAAGGACTGTGTTTTCTGCGGGACAGCGCGGTGTCTGCACCAACAATGTCCCACATGAATCAGGAACTATCTGAAACACCGTTGGAACACCAAACGACCGGGCGTCATACGCCCAAACCAAACCGTATACGAAATACCTTTATTCAATCAGGAGTCAATCATGAGCCAGTCCGTGTCCTGGAGCGGGGTCTTCCCTGCCGTTACCACCCAATTCAACGACGATTTCTCCCTCAATCTGGAGGCCACCCATAAGGTCATTTCCAATTTGGTGCGCGATGGCGTATCGGGGCTGGTGATCTGCGGAACCGTGGGGGAAAACACCTCGTTGAGCGTCGCCGAAAAGATCAGCCTGGTGGAAGCCGCCAAAGACGCCTCGGCCGGGCGCGTGCCGGTGATTTCGGGCATCGCCGAGTTCACCAGCGCCAACGCCAGCGCCGTCGCCAAAGAAGTGCAAAAAGCCGGTGCCGACGGGATCATGCTGATGCCGGCGCTGGTGTACTCGGCCAAGCCTTTCGAAACCGCCACGCACTTCCGCACCGTGGCCGCCGCCACCGACCTGCCGATGATGGTTTACAACAACCCGCCGATCTACAAGAACGACGTGACCCCGGACATCCTCATCTCTCTGGCGGACTGCGACACCATCGTGTGTTTCAAGGATTCGTCGGGCAACACCAACCGCTTTATCGACGTGCGCAACGAAGTCGGCGATCGCTTCGTGCTGTTTGCCGGCCTGGATGATGTGTTGGTGGAGAGCGTTGCGGTGGGTGCAGTGGGCTGGGTGTCGGGGATGTCCAACGCCTTCCCGAAAGAGGGCGAAACGTTGTTCCGTCTGGCCAAGGCCGGGCGTTTTGCCGAGGCGATGGCGCTGTATGAGTGGTTCATGCCGCTGCTGCACCTGGATGCGCGTCCGGACCTGGTGCAGTGCATCAAGCTGTGCGAAGCGATCATGGAGCGCGGCAGCGCCCTCACCCGCCCACCGCGTCTGGCGCTGCCGGACAGTGATCGGGAATATGTGGAGAAACTGATGAAGACAGCGTTGGCGAACAGGCCGGTGTTGCCGGATGTGGGGCTTTGATGCGCTTGGTTTTGGGGTGAACCGATCCGCGTGTTTTGGCGTAGATCTGTGGTGTTCAAACCGGCCTCTTCCCGGCTGAAGCCGGTCCTACTGACGGAACTCGCGACCGTAGTAGGACCGGCTTCAGCCGGGAACCGGGATGTCGGCGTTACACATTCACCACATTCACAAACCGCGAGGCGGCGGTTTCGTCGATGCGCAGGTTGGTGAAGTCGAACAGGTTGCGGTCCGCCAGTTGCGAGGGCTGGACGTTCTGCAGGCTGCGGAAAATCATGTCGGAGCGGCCCGGGGTCTTGCGGTCCCAGTCCTGCAGCATCTCCTTGACCACCTGACGCTGCAGGTTTTCCTGGGAGCCGCACAGGTTGCACGGGATGATCGGGAATTGCTTGAAGTCCGAATACGCCTGAATGTCCTTCTCGGCGCAGTAGGCCAGCGGACGAATCACCACGTTGCGGCCATCGTCGGCGCGCAGCTTGGGCGGCATGGCCTTGATGCTGCCCTGGAAAAACATGTTCAGGAAAAACGTCTCGACGATGTCGTCACGGTGGTGACCGAGGGCCATCTTGGTCGCGCCGATTTCATCCGCAAACGTATACAGCGTGCCGCGACGCAGGCGCGAACACAGCGAGCACGTGGTCCGGCCCTCGGGCACCAGCTCCTTGACCACCGAATAGGTGTCTTTCTCGACGATGTGGTACTCGACGCCCAATTGCTCCAGGTACGCCGGCAGGATGTGCTCGGGGAAACCCGGCTGTTTCTGGTCCATGTTCACCGCGACGATGTCGAACTTGATCGGCGCGACTTTCTGCAAATGCAGCAGCACATCCAGCAGCGTGTAACTGTCCTTGCCGCCGGACAGGCAGACCATCACCTTGTCGCCCTCTTCAATCATGTTGTAGTCGGCCACCGCTTCGCCCGCGAGCCGACGCAGACGCTTCTGCAGTTTGTTCTGATTGACTGAAAGGGTGCCCATGGCGCTGGTATCCGCTCGCTGTGGTGGGAAGAGACGTGGGGAAAGGGTCGGCATTTTACGCAAAAAGACCGGCTCGGGTAATGGCTGTCGCGGGTGGAACGACCGTCGATTTGTAGGGCCCTTGATCGCCAACCGCTATTAACAGCGCCTTTGAACGCCTCAATCGCTCTAACGCCTCCGGTTTATGGGTGCTCAGCTTTCTATACTGACCTGAGAGGTCCCAGCCATTTCCCTTGCTCGACTGTGACCTTGTCCTGACGGCATCTGCAGTCGGGCTTCGTGGGAAGCGGCGGCACACATCACGGGAGTAACGGACATGATCCATCACGTCTTGGGGCTGTTCACCCACCCCGATCAGGAATGGCAACAGATACGCGGCGAAGGTGAAGAAAGCATCGGCCATATGTACTTCACCCACACGCTGATCCTGGCGGCGATCCCGGCGGTGTCGGCGTACATCGGCACGACCCAGGTGGGGTGGCAGATCGGCGACCGCGCGCCGGTCATGCTGACCAGCGATAGCGCGGTGTGGATGGCGCTGATGTCGTACATCGCCATGCTCGCCGGCGTCGGCGTCATGGGCGGCTTCATCCACTGGATGGCGCGCACCTATGACGCGACACCCAGCCTGGCGCGCTGCGTGGCCTTCGCGACCTACACGGCGACGCCGCTGTTCCTCGGCGGGCTGGCCGCGCTGTACCCGCACATGTGGCTGGGGATGATGGTCGGGCTGGCGGCGGTCTGCTACACGGTGTACCTGCTGTACGTCGGTTTGCCGGTGTTCATGGGCGTGCACCCGGACGAAGGCTTCATGTTCTCAAGCTCGGTGCTGGCGGTCGGGCTGGTGGTGTTGGTGGCGATCATGGCGTTTACCGTGGTGCTCTGGGGCGTGGGGATCGGTCCGGAATTCACCAGTTAGTACCCGGTGACCATTCGGCGCTTTGGGTTTTGGCGGCACAGAAGCTTTGCGGCATACTCGCCTCCTCTGGAGACCGATGAAGCATGCTCGAACCACTCAACACCCGCGTCGAATCCTGCTACCAGCAAGCCGAAGATTTCTTCAAACGCCCTTTCAAGCGCCCGGTCGTGAGCGTCAAACTGCGCGGCCAGAAGGCCGGTGTGGCACATCTGCACGAGAACATGCTGCGCTTCAATCCGCAGCTGTACCTGGAAAACAGCGAAGACTTCCTGCGCCAGACCGTCCCTCACGAGGTCGCGCACCTCGTTGCCCATCAACTGTTCGGCGACACCATTCAGCCCCATGGCGAGGAATGGCAGCTGATCATGCGCGGCGTCTACGAGCTGCCGCCCAACCGCTGCCACACCTACGAAATCCAGCGCCGCAGCGTGACCCGCTACATCTACCGATGCCCGTGCCCGGAAAGCGATTTCCCCTTCACCGCCCAGCGCCACAAGCTGGTGCGCAAAGGCCGGCGCTACCTGTGCAAACGCTGCCGGGAGATTCTGGTGTTCAGCGGCGAGATGCGGGTGGAGTGACTCCCCGCTTTCTCAAGTGGCTCCAAGTAAGTCATCGCGAGCAAGCTCGCTCCCACAGGATTGGAGTGGACTCGGGACCTTGTTAACGCCACTGAGGTTGCGCACGAGTGACCGGGGTGAACTCGGGACCTTGGTGACGCCGCTGGACTTGTGGGAGTGAGCTTGCTCACGAAGGGGCCAGGGCAGTCAGCAATTTTCTCAAGTGGCTGCAAGTAAGTCTTCGCGAGCAAGCTCGCTCCCACAGGATTGGAGTGTACTCAGGACCTTGTTAAAGCCGCTGAGGTTGCGCACGAGTGACCGGAGCATTCGATTGACCCTGCCTTCAGATTTCACCCAAACACACCCGCCTCACCCATCGACTGAATATCCTGCTCACTGAACCCTGCTTCGGCCAGCACCTGCGCAGAGTGCGCGCCGACGGCCACGCCGATGTGCCGGGGCACGGGCAGTCCTTCTGAGAACTTCAATGGGCAGGCCATCTGCACCTGAGCGCTGCCATCGCCACGGGGCACCTGCGCCAGCATCTGGCGCGCCTGAATGTGCGGGTGCTGCGTGGCTTCGGAGAAACTCAGCACCGGCTCGACACAGGCATCGATGCCGGCGAGCAGTTCTTGCAGCTCATCGGAACTGCGGCGCTCGAACTCGATTTCCAGCTCACGCTTGAGCACGGCCTGTTCGTCGGGCAAAAACGAGAGCCCAAGCCTCGCCAGTTCCGGTCGTCCCAGCGCGGCACACATCCCGTGGAGAAAACCGGGCTCCAGGCCCCCCACCGAAAACCACCTGCCGTCGCGGCTGCGGTAGTAATCGTAGAAGCTGCCGCCGTTGAGCATCTGCGTCTCCCGATCGGGCTCAACGCCGGCCGCCAGATACCCCGCGCCGGCCAGGGCATTCAGGCTGAACGCGCAATCGGTCATGCTGACGTCGACGTACTGGCCCTGCCCGGTTTGATGGCGCGCGACCACCGCCGCGAGCAAACCGATGACCCCATGCAACGAACCACCGGCGACATCCGCGACCTGCACGCCCAAGGGCAACGGCCCGCCGTCCTGGCGCCCGGTGTGGCTGGCCAGCCCTGCCACGGCCATGTAATTGATGTCGTGGCCGGCGCGATTACGGTAGGGCCCGGTCTGGCCGTAACCGGTGATGGCGACGTAGATCAGCCGCGGATTGATCGCCTTCAACGCCTCATACCCAATCCCCAGCCGGTCCATTACGCCCGGCCGAAACTGCTCCAGCACGATGTCGTAATCCGCCACCAGCCGCTTGACCACCTCGATGGCCTGAGGCTGTTTGAGGTCCAGCGCCAGGCTGCGTTTGTTGCGGTTGAGGTAGGCGTGGCTGGCTGAAACGCCGTGGTCATGGGGCGGCAATTCCCGCAGCAGATCCGGGCGGGTCGGTGATTCGATGCGCAACACCTCAGCGCCCATGTCCGCCAGCAGCAGCGAAGCGAATGGTCCGGGCAGCAATGTCGAGAAATCGAGGACTTTGAGCGATGACAGCGGACCGTGCATGGGGCGTTCTCTGATGGCCGGCAAGGGGCTCAGAGTAGGTGCGATTCGCCCATAAAAAAAGCCTGTCCGAAGACAGGCTTTTTCAACAACCCTTACCGCTGACGCGTGTTACGAACGCAGCTTACGAACGTACAACAGGGGTAGGCGCAGTTTCGGCCACACCCAGGTCGTCGGTAGGAGCGGTGTTGTCGATGGCACGACCGCCGGAGGCCAGCTCGGACTGCATCTGCGGAACGTCCAGCTCACCGACCCACTTGGCGACAACCAGGGTTGCCACAGCGTTACCGCACAGGTTGGTCAGGGCGCGGGCTTCGGACATGAAGCGGTCGATGCCCAGGATCAGCGCCAGACCGGCGACCGGCAGCGTGCCGACGGCAGACAGGGTGGCGGCCAGTACGATGAAGCCGGAACCGGTCACGCCTGCCGCACCTTTGGACGACAGCAGCAGCACCAGCAACAGGGTGATCTGATGGGTGATGTCCATGTGGGTGTTGGTGGCCTGAGCGATGAACACCGCAGCCATGGTCAGGTAGATCGAGGTACCGTCGAGGTTGAACGAGTAACCGGTCGGGATCACCAGACCCACAACGGATTTCTTCGCGCCCAGACGCTCCATCTTGATCAGCATGCGTGGCAGTGCCGACTCGGACGACGAGGTACCCAGCACGATCAGCAGTTCTTCGCGGATGTACTTGATCAGCTTGAGGATGCTGAAGCCGTGAGCGCGAGCGATGGCACCCAGCACCACCAGCACGAACAGCAGGCAGGTGATGTAGAAGCACAGCATCAGTTGGCCGAGCTGCACCAGCGAGCTGACGCCGTAGGCACCGATGGTGAACGCCATGGCACCCAGCGCGCCCAGCGGGGCGAGCTTCATGATCATGTTGATGATGTTGAACATGATGTGGGCGAAGCGATCGATGAAGTCCAGGATCGGCTTGCCGTAGGCGCCCAGGCGGTGCAGGGCGAAACCGAAGATCACCGAGAACATCAGCACTTGCAGGATGTCGCCGTTGGCGAACGCGCCGACGATGGTGTTCGGGATGACGTTGAGGATGAAGCCGACGATGCTCTGGTCTTTACCAGCGGTCACATAGGCCGCGACCTTGGAAGCGTCGAGGGTGGACACGTCGATGTTCATGCCGGCGCCCGGCTGGACGACGTTGACCACGATCAGGCCGATGATCAGCGAGATGGTCGAAACGATTTCGAAGTAGAGCAGCGCGTAGCCGCCGGTCTTGCCCACGGATTTCATGCTCTGCATGCCAGCGATGCCGCTGACGACGGTGCAGAAGATGATCGGTGCAATGACCATTTTGATCAGTTTGATGAACCCGTCACCCAGCGGTTTGAGCGTTACGGCAGTTTCGGGGTACCAGTGACCGAGGGCGATACCGACGATGATCGCGACGATCACCTGGGCGTACAGGGATTTATAGATGGGCTGACGAGTCGTCATTGCAGTTTCCTCAAGAGCATCGGTCTGCAACATTCCGGTTGCAGAGACGCCTAAAGTGCGAACCCTCCTGCTCGGAGGGATTTGTTTTTGTCGAGCTGCGCGCGGCAGACCTCTGCCCAGTGCATCGCAAGCACCGTGCCAGAGTTGTTAAATCGTGTGACAGGCCCGGATTCCGTGAACCGGCTGTTTAACGATAGACCCGTTGGCCGAAAGAGGGTGGCGGTTTTCCGCCGTTTGATGGCAAATCGTCCGCCACACTGGCGGGTATCCGCCTCGAGAGCCGTGCAAACCGCTTGAGCAGTTAGATGGCGAACTGGATGCGGAACGCCGCGCCGCCCAGTTCCGAATCGCCCAGGGTGAGCCGCGCGCCGTAGCTTTCGATGATGTCCTTGACCACCGCCAGACCGATGCCCTGCCCCGGGTTTTGCGTGTCCAGCCGCTCGCCGCGTTCGAGAATCCGTGCGCGCTGATCTTCCGGCACGCCGGGGCCGTCGTCTTCGATGCACAGCTCGTCGCCCATCATCGATGACCGCCAGCTCACGCGCACTTCGCCGAGACACAGGCGGTAGGCGTTTTCCAGCAGGTTGCCGAGCATCTCCAGCAAGGCGCCCTCTTCCATCTGCACCTGGCAATTGTCCGGCAGGTCGAGCACCACGTTGACGCGCTTGTCGCGGTAGACCTTTTCCAGCGTGTTGCACAGGCTCTGCACCACGGGTTTGAGGGCCACGTGATAGCGCACCAGCCCGCTTTTGCGCAGGCTGGCGCGCTGCAATTGGTAGCTGATTTGCTGGCTCATGCGCTCGATCTGCGATTGCAGAATCCGCGCCTGCTCCAGGTCTTCCGGCCGTTTGGCGATCTGCTCGCTGACGCCTTGCAGCACCGCGAGCGGGGTTTTCAGGCTGTGGGCGAGATCGTCGAGGGAGTCGCGGTAACGAATGCGTTGTTCACGTTCGCTGCGCAGCAGGCGGTTGAGGGAGTCGGTCAGGCGCAGCAGTTCGCTGGGGTGTTCTTCGCTGAGGCTTTCCCGCGAGCCCGCCTCGACCTGATCCAGTTCCTGACTCATGCCCCGCAGCGCACGCAGACCCCAGGTCAACCCGCCCCACAGCAGGATCAACAGGACCAGCAGCGCGCCGCCAAAACCCAAATAGAGTTTTTCGCGCAGGCCGGAGATGGTTTCCTGGTATTCGCGCACCGGTTGAAGGGCGACGATGCTGTAGGCGGCATTGCGCCCGCCGAGCAGCTTGATTTCGACGTCGTAGACGAAGAACTCTTCGCCGTTGGGTTGGCGGATCTTGGCGAATTCGTTACCGCGGCCGTCGTAGCGCGGCTGGTAGTCAATCGCTTCGTCTTCGGTGGCCCGGGAGCGCCACACCAGTTTGCCGGCGCGGTTATAGATGTAGCCGAGCAAGCGGCTGTCGGGCAGGGCGAACTGCTCGCCGGGCAGTAACGACGGCATCAGCAGGTGGTCGTCTTCGACACGGGCGGCGGAGATCAGCGTGGTGACGTCGGACGCCAGACGTTTTTCGATGGAGCTTTCCAGGGCCAGGCTGAAAGCGCTTTGCAGCGCCGGCAGCATGAGGAGCATGAAGATGACGGCCAAGGTCGCGGCGCCCAGCATCAGACGCAGGCGCAGCGAACGGATCATGTACAGCGCTCGGTAAACAGGTAGCCCAGGCCGCGCACGGTGTCGATCGGTTTAAAGCCGGCAGGCCCTTCGAGCTTGCGCCGCAGCCGGCCGACCAGCACTTCGATCACGTTCGGATCGCGCTCGTCGTCATCGGGGTACAGCTGTTCCATCAGGCGTTCCTTGGGCACCACTTGCTGGTGGTGACGCATGAGGTATTCGAGAATCCGGTATTCGTAGGCGGTCAGCGCCAGCGGCTGTTCGTCGAGCGACGCCTGCTTGCGGTTGAGGTCCAGGCTCAGCGGGCCGGCGACGATGGTCGAGTGGGTGAAACCGCTGGAACGGCGCAACAGGGCGTTCAGGCGCGCTTCGAGTTCTTCGAACTGGAACGGTTTGACCACGTAGTCGTCGGCGCCGGCGGCCAGGCCTTCGACTTTGTCTTGCCAGTTACCGCGCGCGGTCAGGATGAGGATCGGGAACGCCTTGTTCTGCACGCGCAGTTGACGGATCAGGTCGAGACCGCCAACGCCCGGCAGGCCCAGGTCGATGACCGCCAGATCGTGGTTGAACTGGCCCGCCTGATACAACGCTTCCTCGGCGTTGCCCACCGCTTCGACGACGTGACCGCTTTCGGTCAAACGGGTCTGCAGGTGGTGACGCAGCAGGGCTTCATCTTCGACAACCAGCAATTTCATGACGCTCTCCCAGGCAAAGGCAACCCTCTTTTTTCAAGAGTTTCAACGACGCTGCCGAGCGCGTGCAGTGTGACGAGCCCGGCAGCGATTGTGCAATCCAGACACCGCGAAAAACAGGCTGGCGGCTTATAAAATTGGCTTATAAAACGTGGTGGACGGGTAAATAGGTGTGCTGACTCTCGCTCAGACTCAGCGAAGGCGGTTGCTGTACGGTGCGGATCGGTAAGCGGGTGTCGAACAGTCTAGTCGTGCCTGGCAAGGACGCCTGTGGATCGTAAGCGGTCGGAAGATTGGCCGTTTGCAGGCTCACGCCGTTGACGCGGGCGGTGAGATTTCCGTAGCCGGTGGCGTAGGGATCATCCACAGGCTGCTGGCTGAAGGTCTGGCTCCAGCTGCCGACCTGGGTGCTGCTGGCAAGGCTGCGGCGCAGGCCGTTGATGCGGTCGGCGCGTTCGGTGTTTTTACCGAAATCGGTGCGGGACACGTCCGCGTTGCCATCAGCCGCTTGCGCCGCCGCGCTGCTGCCAAGAAACGCCAGCGCCAGAAAGAGCTTGTTGAACGTCAGCATGAGCAGGTCCTCCGGCGCCAGGCGCCTTGTTGGGTACGGTTTGGAGCATACGCAGCCAGCGCTGAACCCCTCCTGAACATGTACTGGACCAGAGCATTCGCCAGCAAGCTGACTCCCACAGGTTTTGTGCATGACGCTGAAGTCTCGGGGCAACTCACATCCCCTGTAGGAGTGAGCTTGCTCGCGAATGCGGTCTGCCTGTGCCATCAACGTCGCCTGACCCACCGCATTCGTCAGCAAGCTGACTCCCACAGGTTCTGTGCTCGCCTTGGATTTTGCATTCACTGGAATGCAGTTTTTTGCGTGACGCTGAAACCCGGCCAACGCCGATCCACTGTAGGAGTGAGCTTGCTCGCGAATGCTTTCTGCCTGTGCCATCACCTCGCCTGACCCACAGCATTCGTCAGCAGGCTGACTCCCACAGGTTCTGTGCATGACGCTGAAGTCTCGGGGCAACACACATCCCCTGTAGGAGTGAGCTTGCTCGCGAATGCGGTCTGCCTGTGCCATCCACTCCGCCTGACCCACCGCATTCGTCAGCAAGCTGACTCCCACAGGTTCTGTGCATGACGCTGAAGCCTCGGGCAACTCACATCCCCTGTAGGAGTGAGCTTGCTCGCGAATGCTTTCTGCCTGTGCCATCAACGTCGCCTGACCCACCGCATTCGTCAGCAAGCTGACTCCCACAGGTTCTGCGCATGACGCTGAAGTCTCGGGGCAACACATCTCCTGTAGGAGTGAGCTTGCTCGCGAATGCGGTCTGCCTGTGCCATCACCTCGCCTGAGCCACCGCATTCGTCAGCAAGCTGACTCCCACAGGTTTTGTGCTCGCCTTTGCTTTTGCATTCACTGGAATGCAGTTCTGTGCATGACGCTGAAGTCTCGGGGCAACACACATCTCCTGTAGGAGTGAGCTTGCTCGCGAATGCTTTCTGCCTGTGCCATCAACGTCGCCTGACCCACCGCATTCGTCAGCAAGCTGACTCCCACAGGTTTTGTCCTCGCCTTGGATTTTGCATTCGCTGGAATGCAGTTCTGCGCATGACGCTGAAATCCCGGGCAACGCAGGCCATTGTGGGAGCGAGCTTGCTCGCGAAGACGGTTTGCCTGCCCGCAACCGGTTTTGCGCCCAACACCGCGGTTCCGGCAGAATGCCGGGCATGACTCGATCCCCGACACTGCCCGACTGTTGCCCTGCCCTCACCGCTCACTGGCCCTTGCCCCATGGGCTGGCGGATGTGGTGTTGGTGAGCAGTCGGTTCGATCCGCAAAAGCTCATCGACGGCGATTTTCAGCGCTGTCTCATCGAACCGCCCGCCTCCATTCAGCGTTCGGTGGCCAAGCGGAAGACGGAATTCCTCGCCGGTCGTCTGTGCGCGCGGGAGGCGATGCGCCAGTTGGACGGCCGCACCCACGTCCCCCTGATTGGCGAAGACCGCGCGCCGATCTGGCCGCAGGACATCACCGGTTCGATCACCCACAGCACCGGCTGGGCCGCCGCGATCGTCGCGCGCAAAACGGACTGGCGCGGATTGGGCCTGGACGTCGAACAGCTGATGAGCAACGAGCGTGCCGTGCGTCTGGCCGGAGAGATTCTGACGCCTGCGGAAATGCAGCGCCTGAACGCCGGGCCCGAGCATGAAACAGCCAAGGTCGTCACCCTGACCTTTTCCCTGAAAGAAAGTCTGTTCAAGGCGCTCTACCCCATCGTGCTCAAGCGCTTCTATTTCGAGGACGCCGAGTTGCTGGATTGGTCAGACGACGGCAACGCGCGGCTGCGGTTGAAACTCGATCTGTCGGCGGAATGGCATAACGGCAAGGAGCTGGACGCGCAGTTCAGCGTTCAGGACGGGCAGCTGTTGAGTCTGGTGGCGATTCGGGGGTGACGGCCGCGCCCAATGGACAATGCTCACACCGCCCCACCCATTCCACCCGATAACTCCAGCAGCATGTGCGCCGCTGCCGAACCGTCTGCCCATCCCTTTCTATATAGCTAACGGATTGGAACAACGGATTGCGCCGCCCATCCGGCCTCAGCCGTTCACGCAACAAGCCATACCCCGCAACCACGGAAACGTCGCTCGCCGCGGACAACTGCCGCAAGCAGGTTTCCAGATAATCCCCGGCGTTGCCCCACAGCACCGCCGCCGGCACATCGCCGTAGGCGCTCAAGCGGTCGATCACCTCTTGAAGATTCCCCAACAGCGGCGCAAAACGCTCGAACGGGTTATCCGAAGACGGCACCTGCGTCACGGCCCCCTCGAACCTCACCCCATCCAGAAACCCCCGTTCATGCAGGGCGAAACTCAGCCGGTCCAGCCCCAGCGGCCACCCCATGCCATGGGCCAGACTCGCCACCATCACCGGCGGAATCAGCTGCATCGCGTAGTACTTCATCCACTGCGACACCAGCACCGGCAACTGCTCCCTCACCAACTCCGGCCCATACACCTTCAGCAGCAAGCGATCCAGAGCCTCATCCCGCAACAGCTCGGTCAACGGCAGCACAGCCCGAGTTTCATCGACCACCACCGTTCGGGCAAACCCGGCCAGCGCCCCGTCGAACATCACGCCTCCCCCTGCTGGCGGGGCCAGGTCAAGCTGAAACACGCGCCGCCGAGGGTTTGACTGCGCCCGATCAGCGCGCGCCCGCCGTGCCAATGAATGATGCGGCGCACAATCGACAACCCCAAACCGTGCCCGCCCGACGCCCGGGTGCGGCTGTCGTCCAGGCGCATGAACGGCGTGAAGATCCGCTCCCAGGCACTTTCCGGCACGCCGGGGCCGTCGTCTTCGACGTCGATGCGACAGCGCTCCTCACCCAGTTCATAACCAATCCGCACCTCCGACTCGGCATGGCGCATAGCGTTGCTCAGCAGATTCTGCAGCGCGCGATGCAAATAACGCGGCTCGGCCTCGACCCAATGCTCGCCGTCCGATCCGACACGATGCAGCGCATCAACGCACTCCCCACGCCTGACACTGATGTGCGGCCGCAGCGGCGCCAGTTCGGCAATCACCTGCTCGATCAGGGCGTCGAGGTCGATGCGCTGGAAATTCAGGGTCGGCGCGCCCTGCTCCAGGCGCGCGTAGGTGAGCATCTCGTCAACCAGCTTGTCGAGGTCCTGGATATCGCTGTCCATGCCGACCATGTATTTATGCCGCGCTTCGGGGGTCGTGGCGTCGTTGATCATTTCCAGCCCGAAACGCAACCGCGCCACCGGCGTGCGCAGCTCATGGGACACCGCGCGGACCAGTTCGCGCTGGATCATCAGCGAACGCTGCAGGTGTTCGGCCATGCCGTTAAACGCCAACGCCAGCCGTCCGACCGAATCCGCGCCCGCTGCGGGCACGCGGGTTTCCAGGCTGCCCTGGGCGATCTGCGTGGCCGCCGCTTCCAGCCCGCGCAGCCGATGTTCAAGCCGACGCACCAGCAAATAAACCACCAGGCCGATCAGGCACAGACCGAGAAAGGCGATGAGGATCAGCAGCTCCGGCGGATAGGGGTTCATCTGAAACAGCGGGCCGATCTCCAGCACCCACGGGGTCTCTCCGACGCCGGACAGTACGCGGATCGAATCGCCGCCCTTGCCCAGCGCCATCACCGTGTCACCCTCGTCGATGCGCCGACGCTGGTCATCGTCGACATCCAGCTTCTCCAGCCGGATCAGCTGCATGTCGAAGCCGAAACCCTTGCTCTGGCGCAACGCTTCCAGCCGCGCCGGCTGCTCATCGACAGGCAGACGCACCAGCTCGTCCAGCAACAGAAAGATCGTGGCGCGGGCCAGTTGCTCGCTGATCTGCCGCACCTCGCCCGTCAGCAGCAAGCCGCTGGACGGATTGCCCGACATCGCCGGCTCGACCTCCCGAAACACCTGCGCGGCATGGGGGCCGGTCTGCTCGACCACTACCTGCCCGCGACTCAGACGGCTGCGCGCGCTGCCGTCCAGATGCGCGTGCTCGGCGGTTTCCAGTGTCAGCGGAATGCCAAGCAGACGTTCCCACACCGCGAGGGCGCGAGTGCGTTCAATGTCATTCATGCCGCGCAGGTTGTCGGCCATCAACGTGAAGGTGCCGTGGGCCAACTGCTCGCGGTACTGCTCGGCGCGCACGGCGTTGACCAGGTGCAGGGTCAGCACACCCAGCAGCGCCACCAGCACCAGAACGCCGAGCATGCCGCCATAAATGCGCAGGAAGATGGAATTCATTGGTCAGCCGTCGCGCTTGAGGGAGGGCAGTTGCGCGGCGGCGTGGGGGACGAACAGGTAACCCTTGTTGCGCACGGTCTTGATCAGGCGCGGGTGATCGGGATCGTCGCCGATGCGCGGGCGGATTTTCGAGATGCGCACGTCGATGGAGCGGTCCTGGCCGTCATAACCGACGCCGCGCAGGGCCGTGAAAATTTCCTCGCGGGAGAGAATGCGCCCGGCATTGGCGACCAACAGCCACAACAGGTCGAATTCGGCGCTGGTCAGCTCGACGCTCTGGTCGTTGAGCCAGGCTTCGCGCAGTGTGTTGTCCACCACCAGCGCGCCGAATTCCAGCCGGTGCGGTTCCTCGGCGGGGCTTTCGGGTGCCTCGCTGCGCCGCAACAACGCATGAATGCGCGCAAGCAAAACCCGGGGATGCACCGGCTTACCCACGTAATCGTCGGCGCCCATGTCCAGGCCCTGGATCTGATCACTGTCGTCGGTGCGCGCGGTGAGCATCAGGATCGGGCCGTCGTAGTGGCTGCGCACTTTGCGGCAGATGCTCAGGCCGTCTTCGCCGGGGAGCATGAGGTCGAGGATCACCAGATCCGGCTGCTCGTCGATGATGCGCCGGGCCGCCCGCGCGCCGTCCCCTTCCAGGCTCACGCGCAGGCCGTTGTTTTCGAGGTAGTCGCGGGTGAGCTCGGCCAGCCGCTGGTCATCCTCGACGATCAGTACCTGCCAGGGTTGTGGCTGCACGGTGAGGCTCCTTGTTTTTTCTTATTGATAGTGCTTGCGCATCGGGCTTTTGCGACAGCGTTAACGCCCGCTGAAATCCGCAAAAAATGATTTTGGCCGCCGACAAAGCGCTCATGCCAGACGCCATGCGGCCTACACGGGATTTCCCTGTTTCACACACAAATTACACACAGCTTTATCCACAGGTCATGCGTTGCAGTAAGTGTCCGAAACGCATATCTTGTAGCCCTTCGACGGCGGAGACCCTACATGTAGCGTTTTCGCCGAAATCACAAACACAAGTCGTGGCGCGATTTCAAGGTTTTTTTCTCGCGCGTTACCTGTGTACGAAGGGCTGAATAACCCCCGAATCTACCGCTCTACCCCGCCAGCGCGAATGGCAGACCACCCAGCCTTGGGATCTGCGTGCAGCGGTACACGAGTTGCAACATCACATGCGCATTCTGCAACAGTTTTTCGGGTGACGGGCTCAAGTCCGGCACCCTTTTCGACTTCAACGCCAGGGAGGGTAAATCCACCTTCCCATTCGTCCTGAAGTCATGGCCTGACGTTTGTCAGTTCACTGCCGCAAGACGAAACGGTGGGCGTGCACTTGGCGCCCAAACAAACTTAGAGAACGTGGAGACACCCATGCAAACCGACACAACTCGCGAGAATCCGCAGGCCACCGCGCCGCAGACAGGTGCGACCCAGCAGGACCTGTCCGCCACCGCGCCGGGTCAGCTGCGTGTGATCAAGCGTAACGGCACCGTCGTTGCGTACACCGATGACAAGATCACCGTCGCCATCACCAAGGCCTTTCTCGCAGTTGAAGGCGGCACCGCTGCCGCTTCGTCGCGTATCCACGACACCGTTGCGCGCCTGACCGAACAGGTCTCCGCGACCTTCAAGCGCCGCATGCCGTCGGGCGGCACCATCCACATCGAAGAAATCCAGGATCAGGTCGAACTGGCGCTGATGCGCGCCGGCGAGCAGAAAGTTGCCCGCGACTACGTGATCTACCGCAACGAGCGCTCCAAGGAGCGTGCCGGTCGCACCGCTGGCGAAACCCCGGTGCAAGCGCACCCGTCGATTCGCATCACTGCCAAAGACGGCAGCCTCGCGCCGCTGGACATGGGCCGCCTGAACACCATCGTCACCGAAGCGTGCGAAGGCCTGGCCGAGGTCGATGCCGACCTGATCCAGAGCGAAACCCTGAAGAACCTGTACGACGGCGTTGCGTTGACCGACGTCAACACCGCACTGGTCATGACCGCGCGTACCTTGGTCGAGCGTGAGCCGAACTACTCGTTCGTCACCGCCCGCCTGTTGATGGACACCCTGCGCGCCGAAGGCCTGGGTTTCCTCGGTGTCGCCGAAAGCGCCACCCACCACGAAATGGTCGACATGTATGCCAAGGCGCTGCCGGCTTACATCGAGAAAGGCATCCAGTTCGAACTGCTGAACCCTGTGCTGGCCGAATTCGACCTGGAAAAACTGGGCAAGGCGATCAACCACGAGCGCGATCAGCAGTTCACCTACCTGGGCCTGCAGACCCTGTACGACCGTTACTTCATCCATAAAGACGGTATCCGTTTCGAACTGCCGCAAATTTTCTTCATGCGTGTGGCCATGGGCCTGGCGATCGAAGAAAAGGCACGCGAAGACCGCGCCATCGAGTTCTACAACCTGTTGTCGTCCTTCGACTACATGGCCTCGACTCCGACACTGTTCAACGCTGGCACCCTGCGTCCACAGCTGTCGAGCTGCTACCTGACCACCGTTCCGGATGACCTGTCGGGCATTTACCACGCTATCCACGACAACGCCATGCTGTCCAAATTCGCTGGCGGTCTGGGCAACGACTGGACCCCGGTTCGCGCGCTGGGCTCTTACATCAAGGGCACCAACGGCAAATCCCAGGGCGTCGTGCCGTTCCTGAAAGTCGTGAACGACACCGCCGTAGCGGTGAACCAGGGCGGCAAGCGCAAAGGCGCTGTCTGTGCGTACCTGGAAACCTGGCACATGGACATCGAAGAGTTCATCGAGCTGCGCAAGAACACCGGCGATGATCGTCGTCGTACCCACGACATGAACACCGCCAACTGGATCCCTGACCTGTTCATGAAGCGTGTCTTCGACGACGGCAAATGGACCCTGTTCTCGCCGTCCGAAGTCCCTGATCTGCACGACCTCACCGGTAAAGCCTTCGAAGAGCGCTACGAGTACTACGAAGCGCTGACCGAGTACCCGGGCAAGGTCAAGCTGTTCAAGACCATTCAGGCCAAAGACCTGTGGCGCAAAATGCTGTCCATGCTGTTCGAAACCGGCCACCCATGGCTGACGTTCAAGGACCCGTGCAACCTGCGCAGCCCGCAGCAGCACGTGGGCGTGGTTCACAGCTCGAACCTGTGCACCGAGATCACCCTGAACACCAACAAGGACGAGATCGCGGTCTGCAACCTGGGCTCGATCAACCTGCCGAACCACATCGTCGACGGCAAGCTGGACACCGACAAGCTCAAGCGCACCATCGACGTTGCCGTGCGCATGCTCGATAACGTGATCGACATCAACTACTACTCGGTGCCGCAAGCGAAGAACTCCAACTTCCGTCACCGTCCGGTCGGTCTGGGCATCATGGGCTTCCAGGACGCGCTGTACCTGCAGCACATTCCTTACGGTTCCGATGCGGCCGTGGAATTCGCCGACCGCTCGATGGAAGCCGTCAGCTACTACGCGATCCAGGCGTCCTGCGATCTGGCGGACGAGCGCGGTGCCTACGAGACGTTCCAAGGTTCGCTGTGGTCCAAGGGCATCCTGCCGCTGGATTCGCAACAGATCCTGATCGAGCAACGTGGCCAGAAGTACATCGACGTCGACCTAGAAGAAAGCCTGGACTGGGCGCCTGTGCGTGCTCGCGTTCAGAAAGGCATTCGTAACTCGAACATCATGGCCATCGCGCCGACCGCGACCATCGCCAACATCACCGGCGTGTCGCAGTCGATCGAACCGACTTACCAGAACCTGTACGTGAAATCGAACCTCTCGGGCGAATTCACCGTGATCAATCCGTACCTGGTTCGCGACCTGAAAGCCCGCGACCTGTGGGACTCGGTCATGATCAACGACCTGAAGTACTACGACGGTTCGGTGCAGCAGATCGAGCGCATCCCGCAGGAGTTGAAAGACCTCTACGCGACCGCCTTCGAAGTGGACACCAAGTGGATCGTTGACGCGGCCAGCCGTCGTCAGAAGTGGATCGACCAGGCGCAGTCGCTGAACCTGTACATCGCTGGCGCCTCGGGCAAGAAGCTGGACGTGACCTACCGCATGGCCTGGTACCGTGGTCTGAAAACCACTTACTACCTCCGTGCCCTGGCCGCGACCAGCACCGAGAAGTCGACCATCAACACCGGCAAGCTGAACGCCGTTTCCAGCGGTGGCCACGGCCCGGACGACTCGGCGATCACCGCCCCGCGTCCAGCCGAAGCTGCACCGGCCGGTCCAGCGCCAGTGCCAAAAGCCTGCGCGATCGACGAGCCGGACTGCGAAGCCTGCCAGTAAGCAACGCGTCAAGCGTCACCTTCGGGTGACGCCCTGATTGAAGGCTCCGCGTCCCCTAGGGCGCGGGGCCTTCTTGCGTTACACTCCCCTCATTCCCAGCCAGGAGAATGCCCATGCCAGCTGCCTCGCTAGAGTCCAAAAAAGCCTATTGCGCCAGAACGCGCCGCTCCAACTACGCCGCCAGCCTGCGTCTGGAAGGTTTCGAGAGCTCGCCCGCCGACTCCGAACGCCGCCTGCCCTCTCGGGAAGAGCTGCTCAACAGCTACCGCAAAAAACAGGCCTGATGGTCGACAAATACGGCGTCGGACAAGACCCTTACTGTCCGCCCGGCAGCACCGTGCTGCGCAACCGCCTCGACCTCACCGACGCAAAAACCCTGGCGCAAGCCGAGCGCGACCTGTCCGAAGTCGCCGCTGAATCCATCGACTTCTCCCCTCCTCCCTACGACCTGCTCTACCTTCAAGCCATCCACCGCCAACTGTTCGCTGATCTCTACGATTGGGCGGGCGAACTGCGCACCGTCGACATCTCCAAAGACCAGACCCACTTCTGCGTGACCCACCGCATCGAGCCCGAGGCCAACAAGCTGTTCAAGGTACTGGCCGACGCGAACTGGTTTCAGGAGCTGGATCGTGGAGCCTTGATTGCGGCGAGTGCGGAGCTGTTTGGGGATTTGAACGTGGTTCATCCGTTTCGCGAAGGGAACGGGCGTGCGCAGCGGATTTTGTTTGAACACATCATTGTGAATGCGGGGTTTGAGATCAGCTGGTGGCCGGTGGAGGCGGAGGAATGGATACGGGCGAATGTGGATGCGGTGGGGTGTGATTATGAGGGGATGGTGCGGGTGTTTGAGCGGTGTGTTGGGGGGGCGATTGGGGTTTCGGTTGAGTAACCTACAGGCATCTGCCGGCCATTGTTATGAACACCATTTGTCAGGTCGATAGTTATCAAACTAAGCAGTGACATGGGTGGTATTTCCCCGAGGCACACGTATCACGGGGCCTCATCAAGGCTGAGGGCGTTTGGCGCACGTTGACCTCCGTCACGAACACGCTCATATGTTGAAAAACTCGTTCCCTCTAACACCATATCGTGTGTATTCTTACGCCCGTGACCACAACATAGGCGATTCGCAATCAGCGAATCGTTGGTAGGTCAAGAAGAATTCAGCTCGCGTTCGTGATGTCGGACGACGACTGAAAGTGATGGATAGAAGGGCCTTCAGCCGAGACGTGCGGATCAAATTTCCGTATACTCGCGCCCCCCAATCAAGGACAACGCTATGACCACCTGCGCACCCAAAGCCGACCGGATTCCTATGGTCACCGTGCGTGTGCCGCGTCAGCGTTTTGCTCCGCTCCCGGGTGACAGGCCTAGCGCCTGACAACGTCAACCGGAACACCGAATACCTGGATGTTCAGAGAGCCCTCTCTCGACCGCTGTATGGCGTGACCCGTGTCACAACAGCAGCAAACCGATTACTCAAATCCACAGGCCGCGTAAAACCGGTCCTCTAGCAGGAGCCTCCTCACCATGCTGAGCTGGGACGAATTCGACAAGACCGACGAAGCTGAACCCGCCAAAGGCGCCAACGCCGGCCACGCTTCCGAAGCCGCGATGGACAAACTCGACAGCGCCGGTGGTGCTGCTGCGCTTGAAGCCCGCGCCGTCAGCGCAAACGACTCCGACGCCATTGCCCGCGCCAAAGCCGCGCTGGACAAGCTGGACGTCGCTGAAGGTCTTGCCGAACTCGAAGGCTCCGCCGCCCGCGTCGCGGTCGACGAAAAACGCATGATCAACTGCCGCGCCGACCTTAACCAACTCGTGCCTTTCAAGTACGACTGGGCCTGGCAGAAATACCTCGACGGCTGCGCCAACCACTGGATGCCGCAAGAGGTCAACATGACCACGGACATCGCTCTCTGGAAAGATCCGGAAGGCCTGACCGACGACGAGCGCCGCATCGTCCTGCGCAACCTCGGCTTCTTCTCCACCGCCGACTCCCTGGTTGCCAACAACCTCGTGCTGGCCGTGTATCGCCTGATCACCAACCCTGAATGCCGCCAGTACATCCTGCGCCAGGCCTTCGAGGAAGCGATCCACACCCACGCCTACCAATACTGCATCGAATCGCTGGGCATGGACGAAGGCGAGATCTTCAACATGTACCACGAGATCCCGTCGGTCGCCAAAAAGGCAGCCTGGGGTCTCAAATACACCCGTTCTATCTCCGATCCGAAGTTCGAAACCGGCACCGTCGAAACTGACAAAGAACTGCTGCGCAACCTGATCGCCTACTACTGCGTCCTGGAAGGAATCTTCTTCTACTGCGGCTTCACCCAGATCCTCTCCATGGGTCGCCGCAACAAAATGACCGGCGTCGCAGAACAGTTCCAGTACATCCTGCGTGACGAGTCCATGCACCTGAACTTTGGCATCGACGTGATCAACCAGATCAAAATCGAAAACCCACACCTGTGGGATGCCGAAATGAAGGAAGAAGCAACCCAGATGATCCTGCAAGGGACCCAACTGGAAATCGAATACGCCCGCGACACCATGCCCCGCGGCGTACTGGGCATGAACGCGGCGATGATGGAGGACTACCTCAAGTTCATCGCGAACCGTCGTCTGTCGCAGATTGGTCTGAAGGAAGAGTATCCAGGGACCACGAACCCGTTCCCATGGATGAGCGAGATCATGGACTTGAAGAAAGAGAAGAACTTCTTTGAAACGCGGGTTATTGAGTATCAGACCGGTGGGGCGTTGAGCTGGGATTGATTTGATCTCGACTTAGTGAGCTGCATACCAAAGGGCTGCCAGAAATGGTGGCCCTTTTTATTTGCTGAACGCCGAGCAGGCACTCGAGAATTCCTACCCGATCGTTCCCACGCTCCGCGTGGGAATGCAGCCCTCGACGCTCCGCGTCCATCGCGCTGGAGCTAACTAACCAATCTGAAGCACCCAGCAACACCAACCCGGTTCTACCAACCGCCCGCTTCCATTAGCCTCCGACGCTCCGCCCCCATCTCAGATTAAAGGACGAATCCATGGGCCGAAGCCGCTACACGATTACGGAAATCGACAAACCCCACTTCCTGACCTGCACAATCGTTGAATGGCTACCGCTCTTCACCCGCCCCGCCTTGGTCGATATCGTGCTTAACACGTGGCGCTTTCAACAAGCGAATCAAGGTCTACAGCTCTATGGTTATGTCGTTTTAGAAAATCACCTTCACTATCTCGCTCAGTCTCCAGACCTCGCAAAATCCGTGGCTGGCTTCAAGTCCTACACGGCGCGAAACATCATCGACTACCTCCAACTCACCCATGCTGAAAGCACCCTCCAACGCCTACGATTCGCAAAGCGCGCGCATAAGGTCGACCGTGTTTATCAGGTCTGGCAGGAAGGCGTTCATGCGGAAATGGTCTACAGCGAGAGTGTCATGCAGCAAAAGCTCGACTACATACATCAGAACCCGGTGAAGCGAGGGTATGTGGACTTGGGGGAGCAATGGCGATATTCGAGTGCGCGGGATTACCAAGGGGAGAAAGGGCTGATCGACGTGCAGCGTTGGTACTGATGGACGCGGAGCGTCCCGGGCTGCATTACCACGCGGAGCGTGGGAACGATCATGTTCACACTCGCTGGTAATTCCAGATGGTGTAAACCAGTTGTAACAAGACCCTTCATTGCCGCAACATTCCTTTCCTACAAAGGGCATGGAAAAGGACTACGTTGTGGCAAGAAAAAAACCGGCTGCGGTCTCCACCGGCGTCTATGCCTCGGAGCTTCTCCAAGAGGGGCACGTCTACACGCGAAATGACTTGCGAGACCTCTTCTCCATAACTGCCTCTAGTATCAACAACGGGATCTTCAAGCCTTCAGCGTTCGATTCAGTTTGGCTTTTCGTCACCGAGCAAAAAACGGCAGACCGTATTCAATATGATGATCTTCTTACTGGCGACATACTGCACATGGAAGGGCAGACGCAGGGAGGCACCGACCATCTTTTGGAAGAGCACGTCGAACGAGGGCTAGAACTACTCCTTTTTTATCGCAAGAATAAATTCGAGCACCCGGGTGCCGGCTTCACTTATAAGGGCAAATTTCTTTACCAAAGCCGGTCAGGGTCACTCCCTACGAGCTTCACCCTCATTCAAGCGAGCAGCCCAACGCTGACCAGCCCTTTCATCGAAGCGAAATTACAAACGGCAGGCGAATTCAACCCTAAAAACATCGTCGATGCCCGTACGAAAGTGCTTGCATCCATAGTTCGTCGCAAAGGACAGAGTAAATTTCGATCAACTTTGCTCAGAGCTTACAACTACAGATGCGCAGTGACGGGGTGCGAGATAGAGGCCCTGCTGGAAGCTGCCCACATCGTCTCTTATCAGGGAGCTGACACGAACGTCGTCAGCAATGGCCTGCTACTCCGCGCTGACATTCACACCCTATTTGATCTTGGCTTGTGTTGGGTAGATCCGACCAAGCTGGTCGTCAAGCTAGCCGAAGGTTTAGAGGGCAGCGAGTACGAGGCATTGCGAGATCAGCCGATCAGTCTTCCTGAAAACGTATTCGACCGGCCCAGTACGGATGCGCTAAGGTGGCATTTCAACGCTCTAAAATCGTATTGAGCGGGGTTTCAGGAAGTGACAAACAGCATTGAGAACATCCAGCTCAAGCTGCATTAACTAGCAATTCAACCCTTCATCCGCTGCCGATACTCCTGAACCATCCCCTTTGTTACATCTTCTTTGAAGCACAAAGGCGCATACCCTCCTGCACGGTTATAGGCGCTGCGTTTGCCGCAGCGGCTGCCGTTGCTAGCCGAGTTATAAGGGCATGGACAATTTTTGGGATAGGAAGAGATTGAGTCCTCAATGAGGATCTGCGCTATCGCGTCATCGGTGAGTCGGATTTCTTTGGCGGAGACGGTGAAAGCGGAGAGGAGCGCGAGCGCTGCAATGAAGCTGAGTCCTACATTTCTCATGGCCATTCCTTAGCTGTACGGACGAAGATTCCGTGCAGCCTTGTACCATGACATCATTGGGCCATCACAATGAGTTTTCTCTATGGATTTTCTGACTTTTCCGTAAACCGTTTACGGTAAGTTTCATAGACGACTTGCTTCATTCCGGTAGCCTCCTCCTAGGTGCATTTTCGAAACGCGAAGGGTGTGTGTGGAGCGCTCCAGATGTGAGGGATAGGCAAAAGAACCTAAGCCCTATTGCAACGAATCAACTCGCCGATACGCTGACATCTGCCACGCCGCATCGCGAGCAAGCTCACTCCTACAGGTCCAGCAGCGCTCACCAAACTTCCACCACAACGGACTCAATAAAAGACCACGGATATGGCCAAGAAAACCTCCAATCTAGAAGCCCTCATTTTTCTCGCCAGCAAGCTCCCTTGGTGGATCAGTGCTGTTCTCGCCGTGGCGTCTGCGGTCTGGCTGCATTCGGTGGCCATTGCTCCGCTCCCTACAAACCTAGATCCGCGCCATTTTGACAAGATGGTTTCCGCGTCGGCCTTCCGGGGCATGGCCACGTTCGGGCAATTCTTTGTTCCCCTGATACTCACCGCCGGCGCCATCGGCTCAATCATCGGCCGCCGCAAACGCCGCAATCTCCTGGAATCCGCCGCCACCACCAAAGGCAACCCACTGCTGAGCATCACCTGGCACGAGTTCGAATTACTGGTGGGCGAAGCCTTACGTCGGCGCGGCTACTCAGTACGAGAAACAGGCAAGAACGGCCCAGACGGCGGCATTGATTTGATTGCGCGCAAGGATGGCGAGACGTACGTGGTGCAGTGCAAGCAATGGCGTTCGGTACAGGTCGGTGTGCCGGTGGTGCGGGAGTTGTATGGCGCGATGGCGGCTGAAGGCGCTGTCGGCGGTTTCGTGGTCACCAGCGGGACGTTCACCAAACCGGCGAGGGATTTTGCGGCGGGGCGCAATGTGCAACTGGTCGATGGATCGGTGTTGAAGCAGTGGATCGCCGAGGCGAAGAAGCCTGGTCCAGGGCCAACGGTCGAGGTGGTGCCAGAGCGTGTTGAGCCAGCAATCGTTGAGCCAGAGGCGATCGTTCCGACGAGTCCCGCTCCAGCTCCAGCGCCAACTCCAACCGTGACGCAACCCGTCACACGCGAAGCCGAGCATGAACCTGCTGCTCTACCCCCGGCGCCTCTGTGCCCGCACTGCCGGAAAACCATGGTGATACGTGTCGCGAGAACCGGCGCCAACGCGGGCGGGAATTTCTGGGGTTGTGTGGCTTATCCAAAATGCCGTGGCATCCGGCCGATTTTCGCGCCGATGACGGTGAAGTAAAAACCGCTGAATAGGACGTCAGCCCAAGCCTGACGTCTTGCCCACAAAGCCTACGCCCACAGCCAACTGATCAACAACCAGCGCACCGCAGTGCCGCCGCACCAGCAAAAGAACAACGAATAACCCCGCCTGGCAAACCCAGAAAGTTCCCGCCTCATCCCCTCCCCGCACATAACATTTTCGCTAACAAATAGTTACCCGGGTTTCATTTGCCCCCGCCGCCCGTCGTTCCTAAAGTGGCTTCACCCCATCGAACCCGCCCAGCGCTGGAACGATGGAAGTCCACACCCAAGCCGGAGAACGTCAAACGCCTGACCAGCTTTTAGCATTTTGTTTCTGTCGTTTCGCTACGTCGTTGCTCCCGACGTGGTGCCTCCAAGCTCCAAACTTCAGCCGCTCCCCAGCGGCTTTTTTTTGCTCAGGATTTGCTGAATCCGATCTGCTATCTGCGCCGTATCAGCAACCGACCGAGCATGCAGCCGACCGCAAGCGCCAACGTGCAAAACATCACCCAGCAGTCGCGCCACATCCAGCATATCCAGCGCGTCCATGCCTTGCCGCGTGATGAATTGCGTGCCAAGCCGTAGCGCCTGATGCCCAGCGCGGGAAGGATCGACGCAGGTGCCGATGAGAATCCCCTGCGCCTCCAGCGCGTGCATCACAGCCCGCGGATCAGCATCAAGTGACAGCGGCAGTAAGAGTTGATGGGTGTGCACTTCGCCGTCGTTGGCCCCTATGACGGGCAACCCGGCATCGACCAGCGCGCGATGCAGCGCCGCGCTGTTGCTAACAATGCTGGCGGCATATTCGCGGCCGGTGGCCTGGGCTTCGGTGAGGGTGACCGCCAGGGAGGGCAGCCGGCCGGCGTCATAATTGGCGAGCATCCGGGTGTCGAGCAGTTCGCGCAGAGCGATTGCATCGTCCGGGTCGCGGCCGAGCACCAATCCTTGCGGGCGGCCGGGCAGGGTTTTGTAGGTGGAGCTGCTGATGAGGTCGACGCCAGCGTCAAAGGGGTTGGGGTACGTGCCACCGGCGATCAGGCCCAGCACGTGGGAGGCGTCGAACAGTGTTTTGGCGCCGACCGCGCGGGCGGCGCTGACCACCGGGGCGATGTCGTCGGCCTTGATCATGACGCTGCGGCCCAGCACGACGAGCTTGGGGCGGGTGTGGGTGATCATTTCCGCCGCGCGCGCTGCGTCCAGCTGGCAGTTGCGGCGGTCGAACGGCAGGTCTTCAACCACCAGACCTGCCAATTCTGCGGTGCCGCCACGGCGCTGGCTCAGGTGCCCGCCGTGCTCGGCAGCGGGTGCCAGCACTTTGTCGCCCGGCCGACAGTAGGCGTGGAAGATGGCCAGGTTGGCGAGGGTGCAGCTGGCCAGCCGGACTTCGGCCCATGCTGCGCCGAACAGGGTCATGGCGGCCTGACGGGTGAAAGTTTCAAGCTCGCTGACCAGCTCGGTGTCGGGCTGTTCTTTGTGACCGGTCGGGCCCATCGCCGGGTAGGCGCTGAGCGCGGGGGTGTAGGCGGCCATGGCGCGGGCGCTGGGGAGGTTGGCGCCGGCGTAGAGCATCAGGCGCTGGGTTTCCAGTTGCGGCAATCGGTCGGCGCAGGCGGCGAGCAATGCATCGAGATCACGGGGCATGGTCGGCAGCTTCCTTGATGATGAGTTAGCGGCGAATGGAGTCCGGGTGCTCGGACTCATCCCTGACCAGCAACATCAGGGCGTCGCGTTTTTCCAGCAGGTGGTGGCGCAGGATGCTGCTCAGGCGCTTGCCGTCCCGGGTTTGCAGGGCCTCGATCATTTCTTCGTGATCGTGCAACGCGCGGTCCCATTTCGGGGCCTGGTGGTTGGAGAGAAAGCGTAATGCGTGGATGCGCCGGTTCAGCGACAGGTAGACCTGACGCAGTGCCGAGTTGCGCGCGGCAAGGTTGATCAGGTCGTGGATCGCGCGGTTGCGCTGGTAGTAACCCGGCAGGTCGTTCTGGTTTTTGCTGACCACCATGGCGTAGTGCAGCGCTTTGATGTCGTCGATTTCCTGGGCGGTGATGCGCTCACAGGCCAGCTCTCCGGCGAAGGCTTCGATGCCGCTCATCAGTTCGAAGGTTTCGCGGATCTCCAGCTCCGACATGCGCGCGACGCTCGCGCCCCGGTTCGGGTTGATTTCGATCAGCCCTTCCACGGCCAGCACTTTCAGTGCTTCACGCAATGGCGTGCGGGAGATGCCGAGGGTTTCGCACAGCTCGCGCTCGTTGAGCTTGGTGCCTGGGGCGAGCACGCCTTCGGTGATAAAGCCGCGCAGGTGATCGATGACGATGTCGTGCAGGCGTTGGCGTTCGACTTTGGGCATTGGCCGGGCGTCGGGTTGAACGCTCATTTCTTCAGTATTTTGCATTCAATACATCCTTCCTGGACCCGCTCTAGCGCCGAGTCCTTATTCGAAAATGCTCCAGTTCGCTGGAAAGATTAGCGCAGTTAGGCCGTTTGACACAGCATCGCCGTGTGCTAGGTTAATTTTGAATTCAAAATACAAAATTATAAAAAGACAAGGAGACACCGATGCTGAAGCTCGATTTCCACCCTGCCGGTCGCCACTTCCTTCAGATTCCGGGGCCTAGCCCGGTGCCGGATCGCATCCTTCGCGCCATGAGTTACCCCACCATTGACCACCGCGGCCCGGAGTTCGGCGCGCTGGGGCTCAAGGTGCTGGAAGGCATCAAGCAGATCTTCAAGACCGCGCATCCCGTGGTGATTTATCCCGCGTCGGGCACCGGTGCCTGGGAAGCGGCGCTGTGCAACACCCTGAGTTCGGGCGACGAAGTGTTGATGTTCGAGACCGGCCACTTCGCGACGCTGTGGCAGAAGATGGCGTTGAGTCTCGGCCTCAAGCCGCAGTTCATTGGTCGGCCCGGCATTGAGGGCTGGCGCGGTGGCGTCGATGCGCAAATGATCGAAGACCACCTGCGTGCTGACGGCGGCCATCGCATCAAGGCCGTTTGCGTCGTGCACAACGAGACCAGCACCGGCGTCACCTCGGACATCGCTTCCGTGCGCAAGGCCATTGATGCGGCGGGCCACCCTGCCCTGCTGCTGGTCGACACCATCTCCGGCCTGGCCTCCGCCGAATATCGTCATGATGAGTGGGGCGTGGACGTGACCGTTTCCGGCTCGCAGAAGGGCCTGATGCTGCCACCCGGTATCAGCTTCAACGCCCTGTCGCCCACAGCCATCGAGGCCAGTAAAAGTGCCGGTCTGCCCCGCAGTTTCTGGGCGTGGGACGAGATCATCGAGATGAACAAAACCGGTTACTGGCCGTACACACCGAACACCAACTTGTTGTACGGATTGTCGGAAGCGCTGGACATGATCCTCGGCGAAGGCCTGGACAACGTGTTCATCCGTCACAACCGTCTGGCGAAGGCCTGTCGCACCGCCGTGACCGCCTGGGGCCTGGAAATCCAGTGCGCCGACCCGAGCGTTTACAGCCCTGTGCTCACCGGCGTGATGACGCCTGAAGGCATCGACGCCGACCAGGTGCGCAAGACCATTTACGAGCGTTTCGACATGTCCCTGGGCACCGGCCTGGGCAAGATGAAAGGCCGCATGTTCCGCATCGGCCACTTGGGCGACTGCAACGACCTGATGCTGATGGCCACTCTGACCGGCTGCGAAATGGGCCTGCAAATGGCCGGCGTAAAACTGCAGTCCAGCGGCGTTCTGGCCGCCATGGATTACCTGGGAGGGCAATCGGTGCCGCTGCGACGCGACTAACGCCACACCTGGCTGCGGCACACCCGCAGCTTTTTTGACACATCTCACTATCCCGAATCATCGCGTTGTCAGCGAACACAATAAGAAACTGGAGATAGCACATGAAGTTTTTACGTCTGCGCCCCACCACGGTGGTGCTATTCATGCTGTGCGCCATGTATTTCATTACGTACCTGGACCGCGTCAACGTCAGCACCGCCGCGGTCGGTTTCGGTAAAGAGTTCAACCTGAGCAAAACCGAGATCGGCATCGTCTTCTCGGCCTTCGCGTACCCCTACCTGATCTTCCAAATCATCGGCGGCTGGGTCAGCGACCGCTTCGGCGCCAAGCGAACGCTGGTGGTGTGCGGGCTGATCTGGGCCAGCGCCACGGTGCTGACCGGCCTGGCCGGTGGCTTCGTCTCGCTGATCGTCGCGCGGATACTCCTCGGCCTCGGTGAAGGCGCCACCTTCCCCGCAGCAACGGCGGCGATGTCCCGCTGGATCCCCAAGGAAAAACGCGGCTTCGCCCAAGGCATCACCCACGCCTTCGCCCGCCTCGGTAATGCGCTGGCGCCAGCAGCGATGATCGCGGTGATGGCTACATACGGCTGGCGCGAATCGTTCTACGTCTGTGCGGCCACCAGCTTCGTCTGGGTCATCTTGTGGATGGCGGTGTTCACGGAGCATCCGAAAGACCACCCGCGCATCTCCAAGCAGGAACTGGACACCCTGCCGCCGCCGAAAGTGAAGTCCAACATCGTGCTGCCATGGGGTCGCCTGTTCAAGCGTATGGCCCCGGTCACGATCGTTTACTTCTGCTACGGCTGGACGCTGTGGCTGCTGCTCAGCTGGGTGCCGATGTACTTCATGAACATGGGCCTGGATTTGAAGGGCACGGCGATTTTTGCCTCAACTGTGTTCTTCGGCGGCGTGGTTGGCGACACCCTGGGCGGTATCGTCAGCGACCGCATTTATACGCGGACCAAGGACCTGAACAAGGCGCGCAGCCTGATGGTCGCCGTGTGCCTTGGCCTGACGCTGCTGTCGCTGGTGCCGTTGATGTTCACCAAGGACATGCACATTTCCCTGGCCTGCCTGGCCATCGGGTTTTTCTTCTCGGAGATGACGATCGGCCCGATGTGGGCAATTCCGATGGACATCGCGCCGGACCATTGCGGCACCGCGAGCGGCATGATGAACACCGGGTCGGCCATGGCCGCCATCGTCAGCCCGGTGGCCGCCGGTCTGTTGATCGACAAGTTTGGCAACTGGCAGCTGCCCTTTCTGGTCAGCATTGTTCTGCTGGCGATTGGCGTCGTGCTGTCGTTCCGCATCAAGCCGCAGAACCGGTTTGAATATGGGCAGCCGGCCGCGCCTCTGACACCGAGTGCGGAACCGGCGCCGGTGGTCAGTAAATAAAGCCACAACGGAAGCCGCCTTCGGGCGGCGATCTGATCCATAAAGCTTCAGCCCGGCACGCTGCAATCGAACCCCTTCACTGGAGAACCCTTTTGGACACTGACACCCAACCTTCGCGCCTGGCGCAGCTGATCGTCGATGCGCAGAACAAGCGCAGCCTGTTAGGCGAGCTGGAATTCGACCTGAACCCGACAGACCGCGACGCGGCGTACCTCACGCAACAGAAAATCCTGCGCTTGCGTGGCGTTGAAGCGGGCGGCTGGAAGATTGGTTCGAAGTCCACGGACGGGCCGATTCAGGGCTCGCCCCTGCCCCGCGACTGCCTGTTCCCGTCGACCGGCACGCTGGACCGCAGCGTCTATCCGCCGGTGGGGCTGGAGCTGGAAATCGCCTTCCGCTTCAACCGCACCTTCAGCCCTCGGGATGAGGCGTACAGCGACGAGGAGGTCATGGCCGGCATTGCCGAGATGGCGGCGTCCATCGAGGTGGTGTCCAGTCGGTTTGCGGCGTGGCCGAAGATCGAGCCGCTGACGCAATTGGCCGATCTGCTTAACCACGGCGCCTTGGTGGTGGGTGATTTCGTACCCTACGACGCGTCCTTTCCCTTCGTTGAACCGACGCTTTCATTCACGCTGAATGGCGAGAGCGTTGTGCCGTCGAAAGTCGCCAATCCGGCAGGCGATCCACGCCGGCTGCTGCCGTGGCTGGTCAACCATCACACCCTCAATGGTCTGCCGTTGCCCGAGGATTTCGTCGTCACCACGGGTTCTTATACCGGCATGCATTTCGCCCAGGGCATGGCTGAGGTGCTGGGGCAGATCGACGGGTTGCCACCGGTTTCATTGACGCTGGCCTGACGCTTTACCTCGATGCGATAAAAAAACCCGCCGATGTGGCGGGTTCTTTTTGCTGTGCAGCTTTTAGTCAGGGCGGCGAACATACGACCGGTAAACCGGCTGCCAGAAGTCCTTCTCGATGGCCGCTGACAATTCATCTTCCGATTGAGGCGGCGCCACACTGTCGCGCTGGGCCGCCATGCCGACGGCAAAGGCGATGCGCTTGCTGACCGACTGAACATCCCGCAACGGCGGCAACATCTGTCCTGCCGCTGCGCACTCAGCCAGCGCCTGGGCCGACGCCATCAGCATGCCGTCGGTGACGCGGGTTGCTTTGCTGGCGATGGCGCCGAGGCCAATTCCGGGGAAGATGTAGGAGTTGTTGCACTGCGCGATAGGAAAGGTTTTGCCCAGCACCTCAATGGGCAGAAACGGACTGCCTGTGGCCACCAGCGCCTGGCCGTCGGTCCATTGCAGAATGTCCTTGGGGTGCGCTTCGATCTGCGAAGTCGGGTTGGACAGCGGCATGATGATCGGCTGCGGGCAGTGGCTGTGCATCGTCTCGACGATCTGCTGGGTGAACAGTCCGGCCTTGCCCGACACGCCAATCAGCACGGTGGGTTTGGCGTTGCTGACCACCTCAAGCAGCGAGGGCCAGTCGGCGCTGAAATCCCAGTCGCTGAGTGAATCGCTGGAGTGGGCCAGTCGCTGTTGGAAGTCGTAGAGGTCCGGCTGGCGATCGGTCAGCAGCCCTTTGCTGTTAAGCAGAAAGACCTGACTGCGGGACTGGGCTTCGGACAAGCCTTCGAGCTGCATGGCGGCGATGATCTGCTCGGCGATCCCACAACCCGCTGACCCGGCGCCTACAAAGGCGACGGTCTGATCGGACAAGCGCTGGCCCTTCATCTTGCAGGCGGCCAGCAAGGTGCCGACGGTGACGGCGGCTGTGCCCTGGATGTCATCGTTGAAGCAGCAGAGTTGATCGCGAAAGCGCGCGAGCAACGGCATGGCATTGGTCAGCGCGAAGTCTTCGAACTGCAGAATGGCTTCCGGCCAACGACGCTGGACGCCTTCGACGAATGCCTGCACGAACGCATCATATTCGGCGCCGCGAACACGCTCCTGGCCACGGCCGAAATACAGGGGATCCGCCAGCAGCGCAGGATTGTTGGTGCCCACGTCGAGCACCACCGGCAGCGTATAGGCCGGGCTGATGCCGCCGCACGCCGTGTACAACGACAGCTTGCCGATGGGGATGCCCATGCCGCCGACGCCCTGATCGCCGAGGCCAAGAATGCGCTCGCAATCACTGACGACGATGACTTTGACGTTGTCTTTGGTGACGTTGTTGAGGATCTCGTCGATGCGGTCCTTGTCGGCGATGCTGATGAACAGGCCGCGATGGCTGCGGTAGATGCGGGAAAATTCCTGGCAGACCTTGCCTACGGTGGGGGTGTAGATGATCGGCAGCATCTCGTCGAGATGGTCGTCGACGACGCGGTAGAAGAGTGTTTCGTTGGAATCCTGGATCGAGCGCAGGAGGATGTGTTTGTCCAGATCGGTCGTGCAGGCCTGATATTGATGATAGGCGCGGCTCGCCTGTTGTTCGATGGTTTCGACGCGTTCGGGGAGCAGACCCTGAAGGGCCAGGGCTTCACGCTCGTCGAGGCTGAACGCGGTGCCTTTGTTGAGAAGTGGAGTGCCCAACAACGTGGGACCGGCGAAAGGGACTTGCAAGGTGCGATCAGCGGCATGGGTCATGTATGTCTCCTGTGCTTATTGTATTTTGAATTCAATGTACACCTTTGGCCTCGAAAGCCAATGGACGAATGGAAATTTGCGGTGCTTGAACTGGCCTCTTCCCGGCTGAAGCCGGTCCCACTAAACACCGCGTACACCCAGGGAATTGGCTCATGCCGCATACCCTGTGGGACCGGCTTTAGCCGGGAAGGCGTCGGGTGTCTCGCTGCAAATCGTGTGTTTTACATACCGGCCTCTTCCCGGCTGAAGCCGGTCCCACTAAACACCGCGTACACCCAAGGAGTTGGGTCATGCCGCATATCCCGTAGGACTGGCTTTAGCCGGTAACGCGTCAGGCGTCACGCTGCACATCTTGTGTTGTACATCCCGGCCTCTTCCCGGCTGAAGCCGGTCCCACTGAACACCGGGTACACCCAGGGAATTGGCTTATGCCGCATACCCTGTGGGACCGGCTTTAGCCGGGAAGGCGTCAGTCGTCACGCTGCACATCTTGTGTTGTACATAACGGCCTCTTCCCGGCTGAACCCAGTCCTACGTAGATACCCGTTCGCCCCATCGGACCGGCATTAACGATTGCCGCTGACACCCTCACCCTCACGACTATCAACCTGCCATCACCCTCAGGCAAAATGCCGGACCTATGTAGGAATCATCCCCAGGAGTGGTCGGAATGCGCTTGTTCAGTTTAAGAACCCTGCTGGTCTGCACCGCGTTGGCCTCATGCCTGGGCATGGTCGGCGCGCAGGCCGCGACCAAAGCCAAACCCGCGCCGAAACCTTCCGGGCAAAAAGTCGCGATGCTCGGCGGCAAATTTGCCTTCACCCTGCCGAAGGACTACGTGAAAGGCCCCATGGAAGAAATCGATGCCAAGGCCAGGGCTGCAGGCGTCACCGGCTCGCTGTACATGAACAAGCCGGCCAAGCGCGTGGTGATCATCACCGAAGCGCCGCTGCCCAATGACCAGAAGGTCGGCGCCAACGACAAGCCAACCCTCGACGGCATCATCGCCGACACGCTGCAACAGCAGCAGTCCAGCTACAAGGACTTCAAGAAGCTGGGCGAGAAGAAGATCGTACGAAAAGGCCTCGGCATGCGTCAGCTGGATATTTCAGGCAGCGTAGACGGCGGTCGGGTGCTGAGCACGACGATTACCGCGGCCTACGGCAAACGCACGGCGATGGTGAACGTGATCTCCCTGGCGAAGGATGCCAAGGCCCACGCCGAGGTGGTCAAGGGTGTGACCGGCGGGAAGTGAGGGTTGCTGCTTTTCCGGCAGCGGTTGCAGCCGAAAAAGCAGCGATGTCAGATCATCAATCTGATCACGTGGGCCTGATCATTCCGGCAACGTCAGTTTGGTCCCGCCCGGATGCGCCTTGATCACGCTGTAAGGCACGGTCGACCATTCGGGACTTTCACACGCGCGCATGACGCGAGCGAAAGAGGGGCCGAACACGATGCCTTTTTCAGTGAAATACCACGACGGAAACTCCCAGACCGACGGGTCTGTGTAGTCGCAGTCGTCTTCGGTAGCAGGCTTCACCATGTCTGCAGGGTGCGCCGCTTTTAACTGCTCAACGAGCCAGGGGGCGAAGGCTTTGCCGCGGTAGTCCGAATACGTGTCGAAACTCACACCACCTTCTTCATCACGTTCGTAATGAAACGGCGCGCCTTTGCCGACCCACACCACATCTTCCAGCGTCAACTCCTTCCCCGTGCTGGCATCCAGATTCAGCGGCGAGTCGCCGAAGTCCGGGTGCGCGCCGCCGCAATCATAATCGGTGAAGACGCTTAGGCTCACGATGCCAGGCGTCAGCAAGCGCGGCGTGACCGTCTGCGCAAAATCACCACCGTTGCGACTGGCATTGAGCATGCACTGGTTGTAGCTGACAACCTCCTGCCACAAGCGCGAGCGCAACTGCTGATTGATTCCTGCGGCCTGCTCCGGCGCGTAACCCGACGTGATTTCAAACATCGAGACGCCCGACTCCGGCTCGACCCACCATTGCAGCCCGTGGCCCATGAACGTGGCTTTTTTGTCTGCCTTGAGCGGCAGGTGTGTGAGCCGCAGGTAGTCATAGGTCGACTGTTTGTAAATGTCCTGCCAACCCGGTTCGGCGGAAGCATCCGGCGCGGTGACGGCGCGCTCGGCCAGTTGCACCTTGTATGACTTGCCCTTGCTGCTCCAGTCCCCGTTCCAGGTCGCGTCCGGATTTTTATGAAGGACCAGCTTCGGCAACTTGGCTTCGTCGTCGTAGCTCAAGCCCTCAGTGAGCGTCAGATCATTGCCTTTGGAAGTGCCGGAAAGCGGCAGGTCCTTGTGGTACTTCTCGTAGAAATAGCGGCCCGTCACGTCTTCAGCGCTGGTGAGGTCCAGCTCGACGACGATGGGCGATTGACCCAAGGTGCCTGTCAGCACATGGACCGCATTCTCGGCGTGCAGGGTAAATGGCGCGATCAGCGCGGCGAGGCAGGTGATACGCAAAACGGGGAGAGAAACAGGCATCAGACGTCCCTTGTGATGATGCTAACGAGTCGGGCCAGTAATCTCCCGAATCGCGGAGCGTCTGGCAAGGGCCAGCCGTGATTTCCTCGAAGCGTGACAGCGCGGTTACCGCCTGCCCTCCGCCGCCATCCGCACCGCGAACCCGAATAACACCGTGCCCATCAGCCAACGCTGCACGGTCGCCCAACCGGGCTTCTGGGTCAGAAAAACGGCGATGGAGCCCGCCGCCATGGCGACCGTCGCATTCACACTCAGGCTCACCAGAATCTGCGCGCTGCCCAAGATCAGCGACTGGCTGAGCACGCTGGTGCCGTTGTCGACGGTGATGAACTGCGGCAGCAGCGACAGGTAAAGCACCGCCACTTTGGGGTTGAACAGGTTGGTCATCAGGCCCATCAGGAACAGCTGTCGGTTACTGTCCTGAGGCAAATCCCTCACCTGAAACGGCGAGCGACCGCCCGGTTTCACAGCCTGCCAGGCGAGGTACAGCAAATACACGACACCCGCCATGCGCAGTGTGTCGTAGGCATACGGGACCGCCATGACCAGGCCGGTGATGCCAAATGCCGCGCAGAGCATGTAGAAGATAAAGCCGACTGCCACGCCGCCGAGGGAGATCAGCCCCGCCTTGCGCCCTTGTGAGATGGATCGCGAAATGACGTAAATCATGTTCGGCCCTGGCGTCAGCACCATACCGAGGGCTATCAGGGAAAAAGCGATGAGGTTCGAGAGTTCGGGCATCGTGGGCTCCTGCCGGCGTGACGGAATACGCATCCGGACCGCGCCGAATTGCCGCCCTATTTCAGCCAACCTTTGTAGAACGGTCTATACACAGATGGCCGGAAAACACGCCATGACAGACGACACCCAACGCTGAGCCAAACGACACATGCATCACCTCACCCTGTGGCGACAGCCGGCGTGAATTATTTGCTCAATAGTGGCCAAGGGCTCTTCCCAGCGTCCCGTTGGCGAGGGACACTCGGAGTCGTTGGTCGTGACCGATGTGGCAGTCGGGATGCAGCGTCACAACCCGGTGAAGCGCTATGAACACTTCGGTCCCAAAAGGTCTCTCCTTCGCCAGACGCATGTACCTGCCGCGCAGTATCGGTCTGGGTATTGGGTTCTTCGCGGTGGCTGCAGCGCTGTACCCTTCCCATCCGCCGGCCTGGGTGTGGATCGCCATGATCGCCCACGGTTACGGCTGGCCGCACCTGGCTTACCTGCTCGCCAAGCGTTCACGTCACCCGTACGCCGCCGAACGCCGCAACATGATTTATGACTCGCTGGGCGGCGGCTTCTGGGCGGGGGCGATGGGGATCAGTCCGTTGCCCACCGTGACGGTGCTGTCGATGATGGCGATGAACAACATCGCGTCCGGTGGTTTGCGTCTGTTTGTATTGGGTTCGCTGGCGCAGGTAGCAGGCGCACTGGTGGCGTACAAGATATTCCTGCCGGCGTTGTTTCCGCATGTTACTCAGCTGCAAGTCTTCGCCTGCCTGCCCATGCTGGTGATCTACCCGATGGCCATCGGGCTGGTCTGTTATCGCGTGGCCGTGCAGCTGTCCAGAAGCAAGAAAGCGCTGGAAAAGCTCAGCACCACCGACAGCCTCACAGGCCTCATGAACCACGGCGCGTGGAAGGATCGACTGGCGCTGGAGTTCGATAAATGCCAGACGCTCAATCGCCAGCACAGCGTGGCACTGATCGACATCGACCACTTCAAGACCATCAACGACACCTACGGCCATATCACCGGCGACAACGTGCTCAAGCAACTGAGCAACGCGCTGTCCGCCAGCCTGCGGCAGACCGATCTGGCCGGCCGTTACGGCGGCGACGAGTTCTGCGTCATCCTGCCCGACACCACCCTGACCCAGGCGATCGAGATACTCGAACGCCTGCGCCGCACGGTCCATGAGCACGCCCACTCGGCCCTGCCCGATCTCAAGCTGAGCCTGAGTATCGGCGTCGCGGCGTACGGCGCGCACCAGACCGACGCCGGCATGTGGCTCCACGAAGCCGACATGGCGCTGTACGACGCAAAAAGCGCCGGGCGCAATCGGGTCACGCCAGCGCAGCCGTCCAGCAAAGCGGCTGCGCGCGAGGGTGCTGCGCTGGGGTGAGTCAGCGACGTAATTGAGGTCCGAAAGATTCGCTATTCACTGCAGGCCATGGCATCGGTCGGTGCCTTGACCTGCTTGAGCAGCTCAAGCGGTGTCATGCGTGACAGCAGATTGTGCAGGCTGTCGCCCAATATCAACGGCCCATACAGCCCTTCTTCCCGATCCAGATGCGTTTGCTGCACGTCGCGGTAGGCCTCGGGGTAGATGCTTTTTTCGATCGGCAGCAGGCGGTCGTAATGTTCGAGCAAGCCGCGAAAGACGATGCGCCGCTCGGTGACGCCGCGGGTGGTGGCGATGAGTTTGATGAAGAAATCCGAGTCGCTCTGGCGCATGGCTTCGTACGCGGCGTATCGCTCCGCCAAGGTGTACGCGTTGGTCTCGTTGAACACCACGCAGCACAGTTCCTGACGCGAGCGTGAGCCGAACGGGTTATTCACCGCGCGCCGGCGATTGCTCTGCGCCAGCGCGAAGGCCACCGCCCGTTCGGCCTCGTTCATACGCTCTGCGCTGCCAAGGCTGGAGAGATCATCCAGCGCAGGAGCCTGACGCCCCAGTCGCTCGACCTCTGCGCTGAAGGTGGCAAACACGCCATGGGGCCCGAGCCATTGCTTGTGCAGCTCACTCAACTGGTCTCTGGACAGCCGGCTTTGCTCATCGACCAATTGTTGAAACGCGGTTGAGGCGTCGACATTAAAGTCTGCATCGATGCACGGTTGCTTCAAGGGCTCAGAGGTTGCGATTTGAAGGGTCATCGATTCCATCCTTATTATTGGTTGTTATTTTGGGTGAGCCATGCCGAGCACTTTTATTTAAAAAATCAAAGCACTGGCAGCGAAGTAGTTACGCAGAAAACCGCGCTTCGCGAAATAAACTTCACCGTAGCAAATCACGCCGCCGACAGTTTGGAAGTCTGGCTATCAAATTGGGTTAATTATGCACTTACCGTTCAACGGAACAATCCGTCAGATGTAGGGGTGGGAGCAGTTTTTTCTTTCGCGGCGCCGTGATATGCAGTGCAATGAGCTGTGCGCGGTTCTTCACCTCGTTCTTTCGCAGCAACGCTGAAACGTGGTCGCGGGCCGTGTAATCACTGATCCCCAGCCGCTGCGCGATGTCCTTGTTGGTATGCCCCTGCAGCAATAGAAGCAGGACTTCCTGCTCTCGGGGAGTGGCTTTATTCAACCGTTTGCGCTTGCGTTCTTCTTCCAACATTGGCCCTCAACCGTCTCCGCGACTTGCCGGCCATGGCATTACATCTGCCAGGGCCGTGACATTGTTTTTATTGATATTCAGGTTTTTAACGCTTTAATCATTTACACGGTCAAGCCCGGTTAATAACCGAACAATAACAAGTAAATTTTCCTACAGATATTTGCGAAGCATCCCTACTTAAACACGCAGACAAGGTATTCGAACACGCCCCAAGTGCAGGCCGTGTGGATATATAAAAGCGGGTCAGTTGTATAGACGGGGACAATAAACGCTGCAAATGATAATTACAATCATCTGTTACAAATCAGCGGGTCAATCTGAGTTGTAATGGCACGGATTTGAAATCCGCACCATCGAGTCGACACGGGCGCCATTGCGACGCCCTCGCCCTTTCAGTTTCCAGCCTGCGCCACCCGTGGGTCATCGACCTGCATGCCCTTGCGCAGGCCGAAGAACATGGCCGTCACCAGACCGACCGCGCCCATGATCACGCAATAGCCCACGCACACCCACGGGCTCCACGGCATCAAGGCGATCAGCGCCAGCGGCGTGGTGCTTGCCCACAGCGCGTAGCTGATGTTGTAGGTCAGCGAGATGCCGGAGACGCGAATATTCGCAGGGAACAGTCCGACCATGACCGAAGGGACGACGCCGACAATGCCGCAGGCCAGACCGGCCACTGCGTAGGCGAGACTCAACGGCAGCCAGTGACTGACCAGACTGGCGTAGAGCACGCCAACACCGATGGGCAGCAACAGGTTGTACAGCACCACGCCGCGCCAGGCGCCAATGCGATCGACCAGCATGCCGGCCAACACGCAGCCGATGTTGAGGAAGACGATGCCGACGCTGCTCAGGGCGAAGGTGTCGCTGGGGCTCATGCCGAAGCGCTGCTGCATCACCGTAGGCGTGATGACCACCAGCGTTACGACGGCGGAGGTCAGCACGCAGGTCAGCAACGCAGCCGGCAACAGAGATTGCCGGTGCTGGCGTAGGACGGCGCGCAGCGGCAGTTCAGTCATGCCCTCGCGCTGGGCGTGCATCGCCATGAACACCGGCGTCTCGCTGAGCCAGCGTCGCAGCCACACACCAATGACGCCGAAGACGCCGCCCAGCAGAAACGGGATGCGCCAGGCGTAATCGAGGATTTCCGCGTGGCTGAACACTTTCGCCAGCCAGGTCGCCGTCAGCGCACCGATCAGGTAACCGAAAGTCAAACCGGCTTGCAGAACACCCAGCGCATAACCGCGATGACCTTTCGGCGCGTGCTCGGCGACGAACACCCAGGCACTTGGCACTTCGCCGCCAACGGCCGCGCCCTGAAGGATGCGCAGCGCCAGCAGGATCAGCGGTGCCCAGTAGCCGATTTCAGCGTACGTCGGCATCACGCCGATCAGCAGACAGGGCAGCGCCATCATCAGAATGCTGAGGCTGAACACGCGCTTGCGACCCAGTTTGTCGGCGAAGTGCGCCATCAGAATGCCGCCCAGCGGCCGCGCCAGGTAGCCGGTGACGAAGATGCCAAAGCTTTGCAGCAGGCGCAGCCACTCGGGCATTTCCGGCGGGAAGAACAGCTGACTGAGCGTCAGGGCGAAAAACACGAAGATGATGAAATCGTAGATTTCCAGCGCCCCGCCCAGTGCCGCCAGGCCAAGAGTTTTGTAGTCTCCCCGGCTGATGGGTTGTGGGCGCGGTCGAAGAATGGCTGTCATGAAAGACCCCAAATCACAGGTTGAAACGCACTTGGGTGCGACAAAGGCGCGCAGGATAACAAAGCTGACGGCTTGCGGGCGGATCGCTGACGGCTGACGCGTTTCAGCGGCTGATTTAAAAATTCACCGTCGCCGAAACCCGCGCCGTACGCGGCGCGCCGAGGAACAGGTAATCGTCCCCCAGGTATTCGCCCGCGTCGCGCCAGTAGCGCTTGTCGAACAGGTTGTCGACGGTCAGGCGCAAGACCGTGTTGTAGCCCTCGATTTTCGTGGTGTAGCGGCTGCCCGCGTTGAACACCGCGTAGTCATCCACTTTTACCGAGCCTTCGCGGTTGGCGAACTTGCTGGCGCTGTATTGCACGCCGCCCAGCAGCGCCAAGCCTTGAATCGGCAGTGCGTAATCCGCTGACACACTGCTGCGGAATTTCGGCACGTTGATCGCCTGATGATCTTCGTAAGCCGCTGTTCCGCTGTCTTCAACCCGCGCGCGAATGGCCGCGACGCTGGCCGACATCTGCAGCTGGGAGGTCACGTAGCCGTTGGCGCTCAGCTCGACGCCGGTGTTCTTCTGCTGGCCCTGCTGGACGAAAGTCAGGCTGCCGTCGTCCTGGGGTTTCGAATACTGATAGGCCTGACGGGTTTGAAACACCGCTGCGGTGAAGCTCATGCGGCGCCAGTCGTATTTGACCCCGGCTTCCAGCTGGCGAGAGATCGTCGGCGCGAGGATTTCCCCGACATTGCTGTCGAACACCGACGCCGTGCCGCCCAAGGACAACCCTTTGCTGTAGCGGGTGTACAGCGAAACGTTGTCGATCGGTTTGTAGATCAGCGCAGCCTGGGGCAGGAAGATCGAGCGCTCGGTGTGACGGTTCTCGCTGCCGTCCTCGTTGTGGGCTTTTTCGTCGAGCTTCACTTCACGCCCGCCGATCACCGTTTGCCAATGCTCGTTGAAGCTGATGCGGTCGGTGGCGAAAAGCCCGTACTGACGGCTGTCCAGGCGCCGTTCGGTGTGGCCCACGGATAGCTCCGACGGCGCGAAGGTGTCCGGCGTCTCGTTGATATTGCCGGAGCCGACGTATTCGCTGAAATACGGCCGAGTGTCGACCGTGCGCCGGAACGCGCTGCTGCCGAAGGTCAGCTCATGCTTGAGCCAGCCGGTGTCGAACAGGCCGGTCATTGACGCTTCGACTTCATCGTTGCGCCGCGTGTCGTCCGGGCTGCGGAAATCGTAGATGTCGTAGCCGCCGCTCGGCGTAAAGTGCCCGGTCAGCGGCTCGGCAGGGCAGTCGCTCTGGTAATAGCAGCCGTAGGCGAAAGCGCTGTAGTCGTCGATGACCACGCGGCTGCGAGATGCGCTGAGGCTGGCTTTCCAGTCGTCGCTGAGGCGGTATTCGTAGCGGCCGGTCATGTTCAGCGAGTCGATGCCCACCGGATTCGAGCCGCTTTGATAGCCCAACAGTTTGCGCGGTGAGGCGTCGTGGGGCAGCTCGGTGCCGCCCAGCAGCTGATAGCCCGGCACCGAGCGCTGTTCTTTGGTCTGGTATTCGACGTCGAGCTGCAGGGTGGACTGGTCGTTGATGTTCCAGTCGAAGGCCAGCGAGGCGAAATCCCGTTGGCCATTGGCGTGCTCGACGTAAGAGCGAATGTCCTCGTGGGCGACGTTGGCGCGCAGGCCGAATTGTTTCTCGCTGCCGAACCAGCCGCCGACGTCTGTGGCGATGTAGCGCTCGCCGTGCTCGTTGGTCGAGACCGTGACGGACCGCACGTCTTCCGGGCGTTTGGTCTTGTAATTGATCACACCCGCAGGCTCCGACACGCCACTCTGCAGGCCCGACAGCCCCTTGAGCAGCTCGACCCGTTCCTTGTTTTCCAGTGCCACGTTCTGCTCACCGGTGATGCTGCGCCCGTTGATGCGGTAGCTGTTGGCCGCATTGAGCGAGAAACCGCGCACGACGAAATTCTCGTAGTAACCCACCGGCGCATAGCTGTCGCCCACCGACGCGTCGTTGCGCAGGACATCGCTGAGCAGCTTGGCCTGCTGGTCCTTCAGCCGCTCGGCGGTGAACACCGATATCGAGGCCGGCGTATCGCGCAGCGGCGCTTCGCTGAACCCGCCAACCGACGCGCTGCTCGCCTGATAGCTCGACTCCTGCTCCCCTGTCACCCGCAGCGCATCCAGCGTTACCGGCTCGGCTTCCTGAGCCGCCAGCCACGGCGAAGCGAAGGCGATACTCAGCGGCAACAGCCGACGGGTGAAACCGGCAGCGGGACGGGACGAGGTGATCATCGGCGGGTGAGTTCCTGGTGATGGACAGTCGGGCAGGGAGAAACGCAAGCCAGTTCGGCGGCGCCTCTTTTACGTTCTGCGCGGCGTTTTTACAACCGGGATTGGTGTGGAATTCGGTGTGCAGGTGATTTTGCAGGACCCGCTTCAGCCTGGAGGGCTGCGGTACTGATGAGAGAGATATGTCGAATGTACCGGACCCTTCCCGGCTAAAGCCGGTCCCACAGTCCATTCTGGCCGACATAGCGATGTTGAAGGAACGAGCTTTTGTAGGACCGGCTTCAGCCGGGAAGACTGCGGCATTGGCGAAACAAATGCGTTGAATGTACCGGCCCCTTCCCGGCTAAAGCCGGTCCCACAGTCCACTTGTGGCCGACATCGCGATGTTGAAGAACGAGCTTTTGTAGGACCTGGTTCAGCCGGGAAGACTGCGGCATTGGCGGAAAAAATGCGTCGAATGTACTGGCCCCTTCCCGGCTTAAGGGGGTCCTACTAGATGCAGTTAATCAGGCGCTTGGGCGATAGTTTCAAGGTAGGGCTATTGCTCCACCTTCAACCCAACCTTCAGCAACTTTCCGTCATCCTCGTCCGTCAGCACATACACATACCCGTCCGGCCCTTGCCGCACGTCGCGGATGCGCGACTTAAGTTCGCCCAGGAGACGCTCTTCGTGCACCACCTTGTCGTCCTTGAGCTCCAGACGAATCAGCTCCTCGGACGCCAGCGCGCCAATGAAGACGTTGTGGTCCCATGCTTTGAACGTGCTTGAGTCGTAGAACGCCATGCCGCTGACGCCCGGGGATTTCTCCCACACGTGGAAGGGATTTTTCACGCCCTCGACGATCTTGCCTTTGGACTCGGCAATCGGCTGGCCGCTGTAGTCGATGCCGAAGGTCGAGATCGGCCAGCCGTAGTTGGCGGCGCGTTCGATGATGTTGATTTCGTCGCCGCCACGGGGGCCGTGCTCGTTGGTCCACAGCGTGCCGGTCCAGGGGTTGAGCGCGGCCCCCTGCTGGTTGCGATGGCCGTAGCTCCAGATTTCCGGACGCACGTTTTTCTGGCCGACAAAGGGGTTGTCCTTGGGCACGGTGCCGTCGGGGTACAGACGCACGACCTTGCCCTGAAGCTTGTCGAGATCCTGAGCCGTGGCTTTGTCGTTGTTTTCGCCCAGAGCGATGAACATGTAACCGTCGCGATCAAAGACGATGCGCGAACCGAAGTGGTTGCCCACGGACAGCTTTGGTTGCTGCTGGAAGATACGCGTGAAGCCTTCCAGTTGAGTCATGTCTTCCGAGAGTCTTGCGCGCCCCGCCGCCGTGCCGCCGGTTTTACCATCGCTCGCGGCCTCGGAGTAGGTCAGGTATACCATGCGGTCCTTGGCAAAATCCGGCGACAGCTCGACGTCCAGCAGGCCGCCCTGCCCTTGCACCCAGACCTTCGGCACGCCAGAGATCGGCGCTGAGAGTTTGCCGTCAGGCGTTACCCGACGCAGGTTGCCCGTACGCTCGGTGACCAACATGCCCTGGGCGTTCGGCAAAAACGCCACCGCCCACGGATGCTGCAACCCGCCGACGACCTCATCGACGGTCAGCGTGCCAGTCTCGCTCTGGTAGGTCGCGGCAGTGGCCTGCACGGAGAGGCCCAGTAACGCGGAGGCGCATAAGGTCGCTAGCAAGGTTTTGCGGAGAGATGTGGTACGCAACATAGGCGATTCCTTCGAAATGGAAGAGATGCTGGCAGTGGTTTCAGTTGCTGCGGCGTTCGGTATCGCTGGAAGGTCGAGCAGGTTGTTGCCGGGTCGGATAACCGTTGCCGATGCCACCGTTTTCAAGGGTGGGCGGACGGGTTTGAGTGGGCCCTATATTAGGCCCACCGACACGTGGTGCGATGGATTCGGTGCCCTGACGGCTGTTGGGGTTGGCGCGGCGGACGGCGCCGTTGTCGGGAACATTGATCGAGCGGCTCGGATATCCTGCGGCCGCCAGAAGCGGCGGCGAGTGCGCGGTGTGATCATCAGCCTGCGCCAGGCCAGCGGATAACAGCCCGCCGAGCAAGACGACGGCGAGGCGTCGCGGAAAAGGGTTCATCATTTACCTTCTGTGGGATGGGTAACGATTCCGGTCTTTGATGGCGATCGAGGGCGTAGGTTCGCGCTGTCACAGTGGATGAGCAACGTGTAGGACGATTCGCTTTGTAACAAGAATAGTCGCCGCCCTGCCGGAACCGTCCGATGCGCCGACACTTCGTCGCCCGCTGCACAATTCTTCCAGACCTGCCGTAAGCGGCGCGGTAACGTGTCCAAGAATGATTGAATGCCCTAACCAGCCACCCCTCCCGAGGCCCCGCAATGTCCGACCGCAACTGGATCGAGCTCAAGCAGGACGCCGCGTCCGGCATCGAGACAGTGCGCGCGCATTTCGAGGGCCATGCCTACGATCCGCACTGGCACGACAGTTATCTGGTGGGCATCACCGAACAGGGCCTGCAGCAATTCAATTGTCGTCGACAGCAGCACAACAGCACGCCGGGCAAGGTGTTCCTGCTCGAGCCGGGCGACATCCACGACGGCACAGCACCGGAAGCGGGCGGCTTCACTTACCGCACGTTGTACCTGGACCCGCGCTGGCTGGACCGGGAGTTGCGCGCGCAGTTTGAAGAAACGCCGGACAACGCCCAACTGAGCTTCGCAGCGACGCTGGCAGAAGACCCGCGTCTCGCCATCGCCACCGCCGACGCCTTCGAAGCGATGCACCATGATGAACTGCGCATCGTTCGCCAGACCGCGCTGGATCACCTGCTCGCCAACCTGACCAGCCACTTGCGCTGGCGCACCCTGATCGACCCCGATCCGCGCCTGCCATTGGTAGCCCAGCGAGCCCGTGATTATCTGCACAGCCACTTGCATCAGGACATCGGCCTGGACGATCTGGCGCAGGTGACAGGCGTTGACCGCTTCCGCCTGAGTCGCGCGTTCAAGGCCGCGTTCGGCCTGGCGCCCCACGCCTACCTGATCCAGCTGCGCCTGACCCGCGCCCGCCATCTGCTGGCGCGGGGCGAGGCGCCTGTCAGCGTCGCGGCTGCGTTGGGTTTCGCGGATCAAAGCCATCTGGGCCGCTGGTTCCAGCGCGCCTATCGCATGACCCCGGCAGACTACCGCCGACGCTGCTCAATTGTTCCAGACTGACCGCCGACTGCGCGCCGATCATTGCTCCACGATCAATGACCGCCGAGCTATCCCATGCAAACCCTTCTGCCCTTTCTGCTGTTCGCCTTCGTCGCTTCCATCACGCCCGGCCCGACGAACATTCTGGTGCTGACCAACAGCTCGCGCTATGGCCTATTGCGCACGCTACCCATTGTCCTCGGGGCCTGCGCCGGCGCGGCATTACTGGTGCTGATGGTCGGCACCGGGCTGGGGGATGTGCTGGCCCGTCATCGACAGGTGCAAACGCTGATGTCATGGCTCGGCATTGGCTGGCTGACCTGGCTGGCGTGGCAGATCTTCAGCGCACCCGCCGAAGCGGTCGACCCGACGCAAACCCGCAGCGGTCCGACCCTGGGCCTGTGGGGCGCGGCGAGCCTGCAACTGGTCAACCCGAAAACCTGGATGATGGCGCTGGCCGTGGTCAGCGTCTTTGCGGGCACCGACGCCGACCGCATGCTGCGGGTGATGTGGCTGTCGCTGGCGTTCTTCCTGGTGTCGATCCCATGCATGAGCGCCTGGGCCTACCTGGGCGTCAGCGCCGCCAAATTCTGCCGCTCGGCGCAGAGCATGAAGCGCTTCAATCAGGTAATGGCGGTGTTGTTGCTAGTGTCGGCGTGGTTGACGTTGGTGGTGTGAAGCACGGGCGGGGCCCAGAGGCATTCGATGGATCTGCCTACGCACAAACCATGGGAGTGACCGCGGTGGCATTCCACCTTGCTCACGAAAGCGGTCTGCCTGGGCTATCCCTTCTCGCCTGACCCACCGCATTCGTGAGCAAGCTCACTCCCACAAGTTTTCTGCACGAGTCGAGATCTGATGTCAGCCACAGTCTTGTGGGAGCGAGCTTGCTCGCGAAGGCATTCTGTCAGCCGGGCTGAATGGTGCTGACCCACCGCATTCGTCAGCAAGCTGACTCCCACAGGTGCTGTGCCTGACGCTGAAATAACGGGCAGCGCAGATCTCCAGTGGGAGCGAGCTTGCTCGCGAAGGCTTACTTGCAGCCGCCAGAGGACAAGGCCAAATGACCCGCCCTATCTTTGAGCAAGGTGAGGGCCACCCCGGTCACTCCCACATGGACGGTGTTTGTCGCCTGATCCAAATCAGGCCTGACGCTGACTACTCGCCAATGTCCTCATTCCACAGCTCAGGCTTGTCGGCAATGAACTGCTTCATCAGTCCGACGCAGGTCTCGTCGTGCAGCACATTCACTTCCACGCCACGTGACTTGAGCAATTCTTCCTCACCCATGAACGTCTCATGTTCGCCGACGATGATTTTGCGGATGCCGTACAGCAGGATCGCGCCGCTGCACATCGCGCAGGGCGACAGGGTGGTGTAGAGCGTGGCTTCGCGGTAGACGCGGGCGGGCTGGCGGCCGGCGTTTTCGAAAGCGTCCATTTCGCCGTGCTTGATGGCGCTGCCTTCCTGGACGCGACGATTGTGGCCACGGCCGATGATCTTGCCGTCGTGGACGATGACCGAGCCGATCGGAATACCACCTTCGTCCAGGCCCTTCTGCGCTTCATCAATGGCCGCTTGCATGAACGGGTCCATGGTCTCTCCTTTCCTTCGTGACGGGGGATGATCGAAAAAACGCTTTAGAACAAGCGCGCGCTCAAGGCTTGGCTTTTTTCAGCGCGTTGTCCAGCGCGGTGGACACGTAAACCTTGAGCAGCTCGCTGGAACGGTCCTTCATGTCAGCGCCAACGTCGCGCTGCTTGTTGCGGAATTTGTTGGCGACGTCTGGCGCGGGGTCTGCGGCGTCCAGTGCTTGCAGCTCTTCGGGGCTGAACGATGCGGCGTAGGCGGCCGCAAGGTTGCGGTCCCATTCCTGCTGATACTGCGGCTGCAGGCTTTGCAGTTCGTCCTGCACGATTTCCTGCGCCTTGGTGCGGCCGACGGTCTCGACGATCGTGGCGAAGGTCACCGTGTGGGAAGCGACTTGGTAACCCAGCCAGCCCAGGCTTTCGCCCAGATGCTTATCCTGCACGAAGCTCAGCGCGGAATCTGCGGCCACGGGGGCAGGTGCGGTTTCGCCGGCCAGCGTCACGTTCTGCAGGGCCATCATGCTCATCAACGTCAGTCCGAGTGACGCGTTCATCATCGTCAACGCTGTCGATCTGCAATATCCCATGTCCTCTCCCGGCGACTTTTTATCGGTGATCAACGCTTTGATTGTCAGCTGGACGCTAACAGTTGAGGGGCGAGATATCCATCCCGGCTGCGCAGGGAAACGTGTAGGACGGGCTTTAGCCGGGAAGGCGCCGGATGTCACGCCACACAATCAAGAGTGCCTGCGCTGGCCTCTTCCCGGCTAAAGTCGGTCCTGCGGGGTCTTGAAAAAGCCGGCCCTACGGGGATCGCGTACTTTGTGGGACCGGCTTTAGCCGGGAAGGCTCAAGCCAATTCTGCTGAGCCACCCAGCGCCCACTGCTGTGCGGTCATGCGGTAAATCCTCACGCCCTGGCGATGATACTGGCTGTGGACGAACCCACCGAACCCGAGTTTTTTGATCACATTGACCGATGCAAAATTAGTCGGCTGGACGATGGCGATCAGCGATGACAAGCCCAGCTGTTCAAAGCCATAAGCCAGAGCACCGCGCGCCGCTTCGGTGCCCAAACCCCTCCCCCAAAACCCGGTTGCGAGCCGGTAGCCAATCTCGATCTCGTGCTGCTCATCCACCAGTTCGGCGTTGAGACCGCAGAAACCCGCCAGGGTTGAGGTGGATTTCTCCACCACCGCCCATGGACCAAAGCCACGTTCAAGGTAGGAAAACTGACACCAGTCGATGAACTCGCCGGTAGCCTTTTCCGACAAAGCGCCTGCCACCGAATGCCGCATCACTTCGGCATCGCCCAGAATCTGCGCCAACGCCGGGGTGTCGTCAGGGGTGAGTTCACGCAGGATCAGGCGTTCGGTATGCAGAGGAATGAATGAGGGGTTCAAGAAGTGTCACTCGTGCATGGACGGGATTGCCTGTGGGACAAGCGGCGGCCCGCTTGTCCCACAGTTTGAAGAGAAAGCGCTTACAGGCCCGCCTTCACCTTGGTGGCAACTTCAGCCGGCACCCAGGCGGTCCAGACTTCCGGGTGATCCTTCAGGAAACTCTTCGCTACGACACTCGGTTCCTGGCGCTTCTCGCTCATCTCGCCCAGGGTTTTGTTCAGCTGGTCGATGGGCAGGTCCACCTTCTCGAAGAAGCTCACCAGATCCGGGTACTGCTGACGGAACGGTTCAGACACGCCAATCGCCAGGTGTGCAGCGAGGGAGCTGGAGCCGATCGGGTTGGGATTGCTGGCGTCGGCGAGGGTTTTCCAGGCGGCTTCGTTGAACGGTGGCTCTTCCAGCTTGATCAGCTTGAAGCGACCCAGCAGCGGCGTCGGCGACCAGTAGTAGAACAACACCGGCTTGCCACGGCGGATGGACGATGCGACCTCTGCATCCAGCGCCGCGCCGGAGCCGGTGCGGAAGTTCACGTAGGTGTCGTTGAGCTTGTAGGCCTTGAGCTTCTGGGTGTTGACGATCTCAGACGTCCAGCCGGTCGGGCTGTTGAGGAAGCGGCCCTTGTCCGGGGATTCCGGGTCCTTGAAGACGTCTTTGTATTTGGGCAGGTCCGACACCGATTTCAGGTCCGGCGCCAGCGGTTTGATGCCGCGTTCCGGGTCGCCCTTGATGACAAACTCCGGCACCCACCAGCCTTCGGTTGCGCCTTTGACGATGTTGCCGAGGCCGTGGACCTTGCCTTCAGCCTCCGCCTTGACCCACGCAGGGCTGCGACCCGCCCATTCTTCGCCGATCACCTGAATGTCGTTCTTCGCCAGCGCCGCTTCCAGACTCACCGTGCTGCCGGGCAGTTTGTCGGTGGGATAGCCGTAGCCTTTTTCCACGATGGTGCGCAGGATTTCGGTGATCAGGCTGCCGCTCTCCCAAGTGATGTCACCGAAATGAATCGGCGCGGTTTTTTCCGCGCCGTACGCCGAGCCCGTCAGGGCAGCCAGTGCCAGCAGCGAGCCGCCCAGCAGTTTTTTGATTGGTGTCATGGATGTCTCTCGTCGCTCGGGGATGGGAGGAGCTCAATCGGTTTGGCACAGTTGGCCGGGCACAGCACACGCTTTATTCCAGACAAGCGCGGCGGCAACAGGTTTCAGCCTTATCCATGTAGTCGCTCACCGAACGCTGCGAAATGCCCAGCCGCGCGGCGATTTCAGGATAGGTCAGACCGCCGCGGCGGGAGAGCACAAAGGTTGATTTGATCTTTGCAGGCAGGCGGTCAAGGCGGCGATCCAGACGGTCAAGGATTTGCAGCGTAGCGGCGTGGCTTTCGGCGGACGCAAAAGGAACAGCGTCTTCCAGGGCCAATCCCTCCAGATAATCGCGCTCCTGATCACGCCGCCGCCAGCGCTCATACACCAGTCGCTGGCCGATGGTAGTCAGCAACGCCCGCGGGTCGCGAATCGGCACAACGTTGGGCGAGGCCAGCAATTGCAGGAAGGTTTCGGACGCGACGTCTTCGGCGCTCTGCTCGGAGTCGAGCAGCCGACGTAAGCGCAGGCATAGCCACGCATGGTGTTGCACAAAGAGTTCGCTGAGGTAGTGGCGATGCATAACGTCGGCGCCAGCCATAAGACATCCCCCGCCCTGAAATTTTTATCATCGGGACTTTCCGAGAGGCCATGCTAGCAAGCGCGGTTATGCAGTAAAAATACTTAAAAGTGATTCTTATAGATCATCACGGAATAACTACAGCAACGGCAAACCCAGGGATACAGCCTGCTGCTGGTAGTCGAGCAGCACCTGGTAATCCGCCTCGCTTGCCGGTAACACGTCGCTGATCGCCAACACGTGGGCGACATCGGGAAGTTCGTTCAGCGCCTGATTCATGGCCGCGCGGATGGCATCAGCATCAGCGCCGAGGCGGGTGATGTAGGGCAGGCACGGCCCCTCCGCCGTGCGCGCAATCACCTTTACCCCGGCGACCTCCTCGCTGGCATCGCGGGCCAAGTAGTCGAAGGTCACGCTGTCGATGGCCGCCAGATCACCATTACCCGCTTTGATCGCAGCGAGGCTGGCGCGATGACCGCCGGTGAGCGTGATGTCGGCGAAGAACCTGCCATCCTGTTGAAGTGGGGCTAACGCGTGGCGGAACAGGTTCATGCCCGAATTGGAATCCCGCGAATTCAGCAGGCCATGACTGCCCCTGAACTCGACCAGCGCCTGACGCGGGTCGTCCTCACGGGCGACCAACAGGCTGCAGTGATTGCCGTTGGCGCTGTGGGGCAATTGGTACACAGGACGCCCGACCACCTGAACCTTGCCCCGCAATTCCGTCATCAACGGATAACCGCAGGTTTGCGTCAGCAGCAAGTGCGGCGACAGCCACAGCGCTTTCAGGTCCAGATCCGCAGCATCGAGACGCTGCACGCCAAGGATTTCCATTGTTCGTTTCAGCCACTGCCCTTGCGCCTGCTGAATGCGCGGCGGCGCGACGTACATCAACAGTTCGGCGAAGCCTTGGGGCATGTTCGATATTCCTGATCAGACATAGGGATGTTGCGGGCTGTCGATAGGATTGAAGCTGTGCCGGCGAAAGAGTTCCGCGTAACCGGCCACCAGAAATCCGCCGCTGCGCGTCAGCCACGCCTCGCGCCGCGCCCGATACACGACGGGCATGTGATACCACGACAAGCCGGGCAAATCGTGGTGCACGAGGTGCAGATTCAGATTCAGGAACAGCCAGGCCCACGGCCATGAGGCTTCGTTGATCACCGTGCGCTCCTGGGTTGCTCGCCCGGACGATGCTCGTAATAGGAGCGAACCATCGACACCGCCAGCGCCGGGACGCTGCAGAAGAGCACGTAATGCACGGCCGAGATCGCGCTGTAATGCTCGATGAACAAAAACATCAGCACCAACAATCCACCATGGGTCGACCACATCGCCCAGGCCTGACGCTCGCCACGCAGCAATCGGCGGGTTTCGCCAATGATCAGACTGCTCAGCGCCAACGGCACGCCAAACACCAGACGCCCCGGCGGGGTCTTGTCGAGCCAGCGCAAGAAACGCATCACTTTTCCAGTCTGCTTCCAGTGCGACTGGCTCAGGTAGCGGCTCTCAGGGTCACGACCGGGCACGGTCAGGTCTTCGTCGCAGTGGTGCTGCATATGGGTGTCGCGATACAGGGTGTACGGGTACCACACCGCAAATGGCGCGTAACCGAGCACCTTGTTCAATCGCAACGAACGGGTCGGATGGCCATGGAGCACCTCGTGTTGCACGGACATCCACAGCACCAGCAGCGGGATCATCAACAGCGTCGTCGGCCACACGCCCAAGTGCGGACTGGCAAGCAACAACGTCGGCCAGCCTGTGTACAGACCGATCAGCAGCAACCAGGTCGGCCATTCCGTGCGGCCCGTAAAGCTTGCGCGCAAACGCTTGATCTCTTCGCGCTGCGCGTCGTCCAGGTAGTGGGGCATTGCCGGTTCCTGCATTCGGGCTGATAACCGGTTGTGCAACAACGCAGGAAAAACTTGTAGATCGATTGGTTATGACGGTAGAACCATGCGCCCAATCGATCCTTTATCCGACGCCCGCAGCCCATGCCCTACATCCAGTTTTTGCCCCTTCCCGACGTGCAGCGCCCGTTGCTGGAGAAGTTCTACCGCGCCCATCGCTCACCCATGCGCGCCAGGGGCGAGGCGCAGGTGTGGGTGGCGCGCAGGTCGGAGGTTATTGGCGGTATGTGCTTGACGCCTGTTGCGGGTGGGCACTGGTTGACCGGGCTGTTCGTTGCGCCCACCGAGCGCGGGCGGGGTGTCGCGGCGGGGCTGATCGCCGCAGCGCTGACGTCGGTTGAAGGAAACGTCTGGTTGTTCTGTGAACCTGAGCTGAGCGGGTTTTATCAGCGACTCGGTTTCGTAGAAACATTGCAGCTGCCCCAGGAACTGGCCTCACGCCTGGAGCGTTATCGCCAGACCAAGCGATTGGTGTCACTGGCTCATTTGACTGGCCCGTAACCCAATAGCGGCTTAGAACCTTTCCTGCGGTGGACCAAACCAAACGTGCCATCGGAGGCCCGGCCTCACGTGCTAGCCTCGCCGATCATTTCTTGGTCAGGCAGGACGCATATGAAGCCGGCGCTTATGGTTTTCTCTCTCGCGGCACTTTCGGCGACGGGCTTGGCAATGGCGGCGAGTGCTGCGCCTGAATCCACCGTCAGCCATGAGCAATTCGCGACCCTGCTGGGTGGCGACTGGCGAGTGCCGCAAAATGCGGCCCGCGATCAATACCGTCACCCTGAGCAGACGCTAACGTTTTTTGGCCTGCGCCCTGATCAGACGGTCATCGAAATCACGCCGGGCAATGGCTGGTACAGCGAACTGCTGGCGCCGCTGCTCAAAGACAAGGGGCATTACGTTGCTGCAGTCGTCGACCCTGCCACCAGCGACTACGCGAAGAAATCCGCCGACGGCCTGAAGCACAAATACGCGGCCGACCCAGCGCATTACGGCAAGGTCGAGGTCGTGACCTATTCGCCCCAGGCGCCGGTGTTCGGCACGCCAGGCTCGGCCGACACGGTGCTGACCTTCCGCAACGTGCACAACTGGGTCGACGCCGGCAACGAAGCGGCAACATTCAAAGCGTTTTACGAGGTATTGAAACCGGGCGGGACGCTGGGCGTGGTCGATCACCGGGCCAAACCCGGCACCACCGCCAAGGACAACGAAAAGAACGGCTACCTGCCGAGGGACTACGTCGTGAAACTGGCGCAGCAGGCAGGTTTCAAGCTGGCGGCCGAGAGCGAAATCAACGCCAACCCCAAAGACACCAAGGACTACCCCGACGGCGTCTGGACACTGCCGCCGGCGCTGGTCAAGGGTGAGCAGGACAAGGCGAAGTATCTGGCAATCGGCGAGTCCGACCGCATGACCCTGCGGTTCATCAAGCCAGATAAATAATATGAGCTGCAGATAGTCCCGGCGGAATGTGTTCGCCCTTGATAACGCTGAAAAGCCTGTGGGAGCGAAGTTGTTTACGATGCCGCTGCAAAACTTGTGGGAGTGAGCTTGCTCACGAAAGCGGTGGCTCAGCCGCCGAATGTTTAGCGGATGTACCTGCCTCTTCGCGAGCAAGCTCACTCCCACAGGGTTACTCATATGCCGACAAGTTTCGTTGCACAACGAAGCCGTTATTCGTCCGCGTTCGGGTCCATCCCCGGGAACAGCACTTCGATGAAGCCGAAGCGGCTGAAGTCAGTAATGCGTGACGGGTACAGACGGCCGATCAGGTGATCGCATTCATGCTGGACGACCCGCGCATGAAAACCGCGGGCTTCACGCTGGATAAGCTTGCCGTCCGGGTCGAAACCCTCGTAGCGGATGTGCTCGTAGCGATCAACCACACCGCGCAGGCCCGGCACGGACAGACAGCCTTCCCAGCCCTCTTCCAGGGTCTGCTCAAGCGGCGTAATCAACGGATTGAGCAGGATGGTCTGGGGAACGGCCTCCGCATCAGGATAACGATCGCTGCTCTCGAAACCGAAGATCACCAGTTGCAGATCAATGCCAATCTGCGGCGCAGCCAGGCCGACACCGCCGACGCTTTCCATGGTCTCGAACATGTCCTGGATGAGAGTCTTCAGCTCTTGCGAACCGAACATCGACTCGGGGACAGGTGGCGCGATGCGCAGCAAGCGCTCGTCGCCCATTTTCAGAATTTCGCGAATCATTGCGGGCCCTCTGCAACGGGCAGAGGCGCCACAAGCGGGCGCCGTCTACCTAGAGCGTGATCAGAATTTGTCGGTCTTCAGCACCGGCGGCGTTGGGGTGTAATCGTGGTCATGGCTGTGATCGCGGCCGAGACCCGAGACGTGCTGCTTGAGGTGCACCGTATTGAAATCGGCCGTGCCATCGCGCTCACCTTCTTCCTTCTCGCCTTTCTCTTTGCCCTCGGCTGACATGTGCTCGATCACCGCGTTCATCTCGGCGCCCAGCAACAACACCGCTGCCGAGATGTAGAAATACAGCAACAGTACGATGATCGCGCCGATGCTGCCGTACATGGCGTTGTAGTCAGCGAAGGTTTTCACGTAGTAGGCAAAGCCCAGCGAAGCGACGATCCACACCACAACCGCAAGCACTGAGCCTGGGGTAATGAAGCGGAAGCTCTGTTTAACGTCGGGCATGACGTAGTACATGATTGCCACCGCGACCATCAGCAGGATGATGATCAGCGGCCAGCGCAGAACCGTCCACAAGGTGACGATGAAATCTTCCATGCCAATCTGCGCGGCGAGCCAGTTCATGACCACCGGGCCGGTGACCATCAGCGCGGCAACCGTAAGCAACATGCCGGCGATACCGATGGTGTAGAACACCGACAGCGGAATGCGTTTCCAGGCCGGGCGCGCTTCGACTACGTCGTACGCGGCGTTCATGGCGCTCATCATCAGGCGCACGCCAGCCGAGGCGGTCCAGAGTGCGATGACGATACCGATCGACAGCAAGCCGCCTTTGGATTGTTGCAACTGGTCGATCACCGGGTTGACCTGGTCGAGGGCCTGGGGCGGCAGGACCAGTTCGGATTGCAGCCGCAACCAGCTGAAAAAGTCCGGCAGGTGCAGGAAGCCGATGAGGGCAATGAGGAAGAGCAGGAACGGGAACAGCGAAAACAGCATCTGGTAGGCCAGTGCCGAGGCGTAGGTCGACATCTCGTCATCGAGAAACTCTTTGACCGTTCTGACCAACACTGTCTTGATGCTGAGCTGGCGCAAGTCCGGGAATATCATGGCGTCTCCTTCGCGACACAGATGTAGCCGAAGCACGGTTATTGATTAAGGCGTTTCTACAAGCGGTATGCATACGAGCGGGCAATTGCGTTGAAATTCCGTCAGTTGCCCGAACGGGCTGGCTTTTTACAGGGTGCCCGGGGTATTGGCTACATTTGATGTGTTTCAGGCGGTCGGCGACGCAAATGATAACGGCCATCAGAGGATGGCCGTTACGGTGTCGCGAATCTGGTCGCCGGGAGCATGCGGGCTCCGGGCGCAAGGGATTCAGACCTTGTCGACGCCTTTTTTCACAGCGTCTTTTGCGTCGCCAACGGTTTGTTGCGCTTCGCCTTTGATTTCCTGCGCTTTGCCTTCGGCACGCAGTTTGTCGTTGTCGGTCACTTTGCCGACGCCCTGCTTGACGTTGCCTACCGCTTCGTTGGCCAAGCCTTTGACTTTATCGCCGGTGCTGCTCATAGGGTTAACTCCAGGGTGAGAATAGGTTGTCATTACCTCGACACTAGAACTGACCGGAGCGGTGAATCAGAGGTTCAATTATTTCGCGAATGGATTGAAATGGCGCCTTGAGCCTGGGTTTTCCATGCGCCTGGAGGGATCGGAATCCATCCTAATAACCAGCGGCAGGCACATCAAAAGCTTCCCGGCTGAAGCCGGTCCTACGCGAGGCGCCTCCGGTCGCACTGACGGCACGCGCTGCGTCTAGTGGGACCGGCTTTAGCCGGGAAGAGGCCAGTCCAGGCGCTGATGTTCGATCGTTCCACGCTCTGCGTGGGAACGCATTTCGGGACGCTCCGCTTCCCCATGAAAGCCCGCGAATCGCGCCGGCCAATTTTGCCTTTATGTTTCCCCGAGAACCCCGGAGAATGCGCGACCGAACCGGCGGCGCTCAGGGCGTCGGGCCAGGTTGACGAGACCGTGATCCAGGAATGTTATGAAACTCGATAAGCAGCAAGCCATTGCGCGCCGTAATGAACAGCTCGGCGGCGCCGTGCTCGGCACCAATAACACGCACTTCGCCGTGCTCGACCCCAAGCGCAATATCTGGTGGTTTGATTTGCCCATGAGCCGTCTGGCGGTGGGTCAGTACGAGTGGCTGCATCTGCTGTTGCACACGCCGAGCACGGATGAGTTGATTCACCTGAAGGTGACCACCAAGTTCCTGCGCGATCAGAAAGACGCGGTGGTGGTTCGCAACGAAGGCAAGCGCAAGTCCACCGTGAGCCTGGAGCTCTCGGCTGACAAGGATTCGTATTTGAAGGACATGCGCCCGAACGGCGCAAACCTGAGCTTCGCCAGTTTCGTACAGAAGTGATCTGGCAAGACTAATCAGACGACCGCAGCGCAGGCCATCCCGCGCTGCAGCCGAGTGTCACGTCAGACCAGTTCGATACGGTCGGCGTGGATGACGATCTGGCCCTGTTTGTACAGTGCGCCGATCGCTTTCTTGAAGTTGCCTTTGCTGACGCCGAACAGGTTGCTGATGACCTGCGGATCGCTCTTGTCGCTGACGGGCAATACGCCGTTGTTGTCACGCAACTTGCCGAGGATCTGCGCGTTGAGGCTGCTGGCAAGCTGCTCGCCCACCGGTTGCAGGCTCAGGCTGATGTTGCCGTCGCTGCGCACTTCCTTGATGAAGCCTTTTTCCTGTTTGCCCGAACGCAGGAACTTGAACACCTCGTTCTTGTGAATCAGGCCCCAGTGCTTGTTGTTGATGATCGCCTTGAAACCCATCGCGGTTTCTTCCGCCACCAGCAAGTCCACTTCCTGCCCGACGGTGTAGTTGGCCGGCACCTTGTCCAGATAACGATCCAGACGCGTGGTCGCGGTGATGCGGCGGGTGTGCTTGTCGAGGTAGACATGCACCACGCAGTAGTCACCGGCTTTCAGCGGCTGCTTTTCTTCCGAGTACGGCAGCAGCAAATCCTTGGGCAGACCCCAATCCAGAAAGATGCCAATGCTGTTGACTTCAACCACTTTGAGGCTGGCAAATTCACCCACTTGAACCTTGGGTTTCTCGGTGGTGGCGATTAACTTGTCATCGCTGTCCAGATAAATAAAGACGTTGAGCCAGTCTTCATCTTCGCTGGGAATATCTTTGGGAATATATCGATTGGGCAGCAAAATTTCGCCGTCTTGTGCCCCGTCCAGATATAAACCGAAGTTAGTGTGTTTAACCACTTGCAAACTGTTGTAGCGCCCGACTAAAGCCATGTCCAGATACCCTCGTTACGTGGGCGGCATTCTACCCGAATTCGGGCGGGCATTCCGGTGGCCATTTCGGATCGACATCTGCCGTCGGCATCGCCGCCCTGGAAATCAACGCCTTGATGAACGACGCAGCGCAGGCGGTGCCGAGCTAAAGCCATTCGTCAGGTCGTCGAGCCGGTCCGCCGCCTTGAACACCGGCCGTAATCGACGGAACGCCAGATTAAACATCGCAATTAAAACAGTCATTTAGCCGCTGCTTTCGGAAAATAATTGCGCTCATCCTTGCGACCGTGACGCCTCCCCCCGTCCGATAATACCCGAGCAATTTCCGGTCAATTCCGATAGGATGGCCGGCCGTATTAAATTTATATAGGTCAATAGCAGCCATGCGTGTAAAAGCATCCAATTCGAAAGCCAAGCCAGCTCCTGCCGTTGAGACCAGCGATTCGATCAACGCACAAATTGCAGCTTTCCTGAAATCCGGTGGCGAGATCCAACAGATCGCCAAAGGTGTCAGCGGCCAGACCTTCGGCCCATCCAAACAGATCTCCCTCGGCAAAAAGTAAATTTTCTCCCGCCTCCGCGGTCGACATCCAGGCGCTTTGATCACAAAGCGCCAGGTCTATCGCTCCCTCGCTGTACGAAGCTCTGCTTTACTCTCGTCACATGACTGCTCCTCGATGCTGTTACCCATGGGTCATGGAAAAGAGCGGACGATGCCCTGATCTGCTGACGTCTCTGCGGAAACCGATATGAACAAAAGGATGATCATTGGCGCCCTGCTCAGCCTCGGGCTCACCGGCTGTGCGACCCACGGATGTGACACCTCGATACCAGGCAGCGCCTGCCGTGCCGACTATCTGCTGTATCAGAACGACATGCTCCAGGCCAAGCTGCTGATCAACGAACGCCGCGCCGAAAACGACGAACTCGCCAGCGCGCTTCTTGAACGGGCAGCACGCGAAGACACAACCGGCGAAGCCGAGTTTTACCAGGCCATACTGCTTCTGCGTCAGAACGCCGACCCAAAGATGATCGATGCCAGGCTCAATGATTCTGCAGATCGCAACTACCCGCTGGCTATCGCGCTACTCGCTCAACGAGCCGGGGTGGAAAACCAGGACAAGGCCCAGAAGTATCGCACCCAGTACGAAAAACTGGACGTAGCCACCAGCGGTTATCCGTCTTTTCCTCAAGCCTTGATCGTCGTCAATCAGCTGATTTCCCCCGCGAACTGATCTGAAAGCGCTGCACATCTGCCTCGAATCGACCAATGGTCGTGAGATGGCGCCAATCGGCGGTATCCTTGCACCGCTCTAGCTCGCGGTTCTTGCCAGGCCATTCGGCTTTCGGATAGAAACCTTCGACCCACTCCTCTGAAACCTGAAAGGAGTGAAGCATGCCTTATGCTCGCTGTTTCAACCGTTGGACCGGTGCGGTGTTTACCTGCGCCGCCCTCATGCATCACGCCGCCAGCGCTCAGGTCATCGAGCGGGAGCTGGGCGACTTCAGCCTGAAGCTCGGCACCACGCCCAGCCGCACCATGGCCCAAGGTCTGGTGACGCCGAGCGGTGCCGATACCAAGTTTCACGGCGGGCTCGACCTGACCCACGACAGCGGTTTCTACTTCGGGCAATGGTCCCCCAGCGCAGGGCTGACGCCCGACACCGCGCTGGAAGTCGACTCCTATATGGGGTTCAAGAAGCCCTTCGACAAAACCCTCGGTTACGAGCTTGGCGTCATTCGCTACAGCTACCCGAATACCGACCAGCTCGACAGCCACGAGCTTTATGCCGGTTTCCGCATTTTCGACAGCCGCATCGGCACCGCCTTCAGCACCGACGCCGGTCGCCAGGACAGCACCGTGTTTCTCGACCTGGGCAGCATGATTCCCCTGGGCCTGGACCTGCGCATGCAGTACGGCAACCACCAGCTCGATTCGCCCACGATCATCGACGGCGGCGGCGTGGTCAACGCCTACAGCGACTGGTCGTTCAACGTGTCGCGCCCTGTTCTGGGCATGGACATGAACCTGATGTACAGCGGCTCGAGCCTGACCGGCGCCGATTGCAGCGCCTACAGCGGCCACAACACCCAGTGCGAAAGCACCGTTACCCTTAAGGTCGTGCGCTCGTTTTTCTGATGGGTTGAACCACCATGACCTGACTTGCTCTATAACGGTGAGACGAACCGGCAAGGAGCTGTCATGGGCATTGTGTTGAAGACCTTTATTTCGCTGTGGCTGAGCCTGACGCTGTTGGCGGGGTGCAGTCAGATTGGTCTGACGTATCGGCATCTGGACTTCATCATTCCCTGGTCGCTCAACGACTACCTGGACATGAACGCTTCGCAGAAAGACTGGCTCGATGAGCGCTTGAAAGAGCACTTGAGCTGGCACTGCACCACTCAGATTCCTGGTTACCTTGACTGGCTGGACCGTCTGCAAGGGATGGTCGAAAACAACCAGGTCAATCAGGAGCAGCTCAAGGCACGCACCGCCGAAGCGCGGCAAGCCATCGCCACCCTCTCCAACGAAATCACGCCCTCGGCGGTCGAGCTGCTTCGTCAGCTGGACGATCAGCAGGTGGCCGAGATGGAAGCCGCATTCGCCAAGGATCTGCGCAAGCATGAAGACGAGTACGTCGATCAGCCGCTGGACAAGCAGATCAGTGAACGCGCTCAACGGATGGAGAAACGTCTGACGCCCTGGATGGGCAAGCTGAATGCAGCCCAACAGGCTCGCGTGATGCAGTGGTCGACCTCGCTGGGCGAGCAGAACCGGCTGTGGATCGACAACCGCGCGCACTGGCAGTCGCTGTTGCTGGCGGCGGTGAAACAGCGCAATGCCGGTGATTTTGATCAGAAGATTGCCAGTCTGTTGCAGGATCGCCAGACCTTCTGGACGCCCGAGTATCGCGCCACCTACGACCATACCGAGCAGGCAGCGATTTCTTTGATTGCGGACCTGATGGCGCAGAGCACCCCTGATCAACGGCAGAAGTTGCTGGCGAAAATCGCCGATGTGCGCAAGGACTTCACAGATTTGAGTTGCTACAAGAGCATAAAAAAAGCGTCCTGATCAGGACGCTTTCAGCATCAGGCGATTTGCGCCTTTGAAGCCACCTCATCAAAGGTCGCCTGGTCCAGCGCATCGGCCTGTTCATCCAGCACCTGACGCGGATGGTCGTTGCCTGGAATGCTGCTGTCGATCATCGCCAGCAAGCTCGCGCCTCGAGGCGTAAGGGTCGCGCCTTCGCCATTCCCGCCATCACCACTCGTGTGGGCGGCAATGAACCCACGTTCGAGCAACAACGCTCTCAATTCTGCGGCAGACGCTTCTGATGCATCGGCAATTGCGACGCTGTTTTGTACGTGGTGCAACAGACGCTCGATCAGGTCCCAGTCGTATCGTTTTGACATGTTTCATCCTCCAGTGGGCCAACAGGGCAATACCCGTGACGTCCGGTCATCGGGCTTGATGCTCAGTGGTTGTGACCCAGTGCAGGGCCAGCCGTTCAGCGGGCTGGCCGGGAGGCAAAGTGATGTTATTCAGCGACCGGCGGACGCGTGACGCGCTTTTTCAGCGGCGCCATCCCGTCCTGGCTGACCAATGGCTCAGCCTTCGGACGATTTACCGATTTGCGTTTGGTCGGGCCCTTGGCGACGGCTTTCTTTTTGTCGCCCTTCTTGTCACCTTTGCCATCGGTTTTTTTCTTCTTCACGCCGACCGCCTTGCCCGACGCCTTGACCTTCTTCGGCCCGGTGTAGGTGCCTTTGACTTCCTTGATCGTGCGGCGCTCAAACTTCTGCTTCAGGTATCGCTCGATGCTGGACATCAGGTTCCAGTCACCGTGGGTGATCAGCGAGATCGCCAGACCTTCGCCGCCGGCACGGCCGGTGCGGCCAATGCGGTGAACGTAGTCGTCGCCCGTGCGCGGCATGTCGAAGTTGATGACCATGTCCAGGCCGTCGACGTCCAGACCACGGGCCGCGACATCGGTCGCCACCAGGATCTTCACGCCGCCCTGCTTCAGACGGTCGATCGCCAGCTTGCGATCCTTCTGGTCTTTATCGCCGTGCAGGACGAAAGCCTTGTACTCGAGCGCCACGAGACGACCGTAGATGCGGTCGGCCATGGCACGCGTGTTGGTGAAGATGATTGCTTTCTGGTAGGTCTCGTTAGCCAGCAGCCAGTTGAGGACCTGCTCTTTGTGCACGTTGTGGTCGGCAGTGATGATCTGCTGACGGGTGCCCGGAGCCAGCTCGCTGACACTGTTGACCTGCAGGTGCTGCGGGTCTTTCAGGACTTTGCCGATCATTTCGCGCAGGCCCGAACCACCGGTGGTGGCCGAGAACAGCATGGTCTGCTGACGGTTGGCGCATTCGCCCGCCAGACGCTCGACGTCTTCGGCAAAGCCCATGTCGAGCATGCGGTCGGCTTCGTCGAGGACCAGCAGTTCAACCTGCTTGAGGTCGAGGTTGCCCGCGTTGAGTTGCTCCAGCAGACGGCCCGGCGTACCGATCAGGATGTCCGGCACTTTGCGCAGCATCGCGGCCTGGACCTTGAAGTCTTCGCCGCCGGTGATCAGCCCGGCCTTGATGAACGTGAACTGGGAGAAACGCTCCACTTCCTTGAGCGTCTGCTGGGCCAGCTCGCGGGTCGGCAGCAGGATCACCGCGCGGATGTCGACGCGAACCTTGGCCGGGCCCATCAGGCGATTGAGCATCGGTAACACGAACGCGGCAGTCTTGCCGCTGCCGGTCTGCGCCGTCACCCGTAGATCGTGTCCTTCCAGCGCCAGCGGAATGGCCGCTGTTTGCACAGGCGTAGGCTCGACGAAATTGAGTTCGGCCACGGCTTTTAGCAGGCGTTCGTGCAGGGCGAATTGGGAGAACACGGGTGTTACCTCGGCGTAATACAAAAAAACAGTCGCATAGGTTACCGGTTTAAGCCGGATTCGCCGAGCCTCTTTAGCTCAAAGGGCCTATTTTGTTACCGGATTTGGCCTACCCTGCCCTCGCTTCCCTATCAATGCTCTAATCGCGCCCCCCATTTTTGATCAGGAGATCCAGCGCCCATGGACACCCATTCGCTTTGGCTACGCGCCCAGGAAATCTGGACGCTGCTGGAAAACCAGCCAATGCTGCGCACGATCACCGGCTTGCTGTTACTGCTCATCGCCGCCTTCGTGCTCGGGCGGCTGGCGCGATGGATGATCCTCTACGCCATGAAAGCCCTGAGCCGCCAGCCGTCGCTGTTCTGGCTCAATGACTTTCTCCATAACAAAGTCTTCCACCGACTGGCCCAGGTCACGCCCTCGGTAGTGATCCAGTTCGGTCTCAATCTGGTCCCGAACCTCAGCAACGCTGCCAACCACGTACTCGGCAACATCGCGCTGGCGTTCACCATCCTCTTCCTCATGCTCACCGTCGGCGCGCTACTCAACGCGTTGCTGGACATCTATGCGCGCACCGAGCACGCCCGCACCCGCTCGATCAAGGGCTACGTGCAGCTGACGAAAATGATCCTGTACGTGTTCGCCGGGATCATCATCGTCGCCACGCTGATTGATCGATCGCCGTTGCTGCTGCTTTCCGGACTCGGCGCGATGTCAGCGGTGATTCTGCTGGTCTACAAAGACACCCTGCTGTCCTTCGTCGCCAGCGTGCAACTGACCAGCAACGACATGCTGCGCGTCGGCGACTGGATCGAAATGCCACAGGTCGGCGCCGACGGCGACGTGGTGGACATCACCCTGCACACCGTCAAGGTGCAGAATTTCGACAAGACCATCGTCTCGATCCCGACTTGGCGCCTGATGTCCGAGTCGTTCAAGAACTGGCGCGGGATGCAGCAGTCCGGCGGGCGCAGGATCAAGCGCAGCCTGTTCATCGATGCCAGCGGCGTGCGGTTCGTCTCCGATGAAGAAGAACAGAAGCTGACCCAGGTCCGCCTGCTGACCGACTACATGGGCCGCAAGAAAGCCGAGCTCAAGGCATGGAATCAAGCCCAGGGCAACGTCGCCGAGATGTCGGCCAACCGCCGCCGCATCACCAACATCGGCACGTTCCGCGCCTACGCCCTGGCGTACCTGAAAAGCTACGCCGACATTCACCCGGACATGACCTGCATGGTCCGCCAGATGGAAGCCACGGCCCAGGGTGTTCCGCTGGAAATCTACTGCTTTACCCGCACGACCAGTTGGGGTGACTACGAGCGGATTCAGGGGGATATCTTCGATTATCTGCTCGCGGTGCTGCCGGAGTTCGGGCTGGGGGTTTATCAACAGCCGAGTGGGGCGGATTTACGGTTGGGGCTGGAGAAGATGTCGTCGAATCAAAGTCTGCAGCAACCGGGCGGCGTTTAACGACCAAGTGCAGCTATGGCGCATTGTTTTCAGTGCTGACCCCGAATCGAATGGAGAACTCTTTCGTTCCCTTGGGCGTCAACGCCAGCGCCCTACTGTCGAGGTCCTGAATAACCCATTTGCGGCTGGTCGCTATGTGCAGGAAGGCAGCACCCAGTGCTCCGGCGAGATGCGGGCGGCGCATGCTCCAATCCAGGCATGAGCAGGCGAAGCGACGTCGCTGCGCCCTGACTGTCCCTACATCGAGCCCCAAGTCGGCCATCGCTTTTTCGCCGCTGACAGTGAGTTGATAATTACCGTCGTCAGGGGCTGACATGGTCAGCCAGCCTGACTCGAGGAAACGATCGTGCAGTTTTACGGCCAATGAACCCGCCATGTGGTCATAACAGGTGCGTGCGATTTGGAGTCGACCCGGGGTTGTAGGCACGAACCGGGTGTCCGGCTTCTGGCTAATCACCATGAGGGCCTCAATTGCCCTGGCCACGTCTGCGTCGGCCAGACTGTAATACCGATGCCTGCCCTGAGTGTGCAGCTTCAGCAGCCCGTCCTCTTTGAGCCTCGCCAAATGCGCGCTTGCAGTAGAGGCGCTTACGTCGCCGATGACAGCCATTTCTGTGCTGGTACGTGCATGCCCATCCATCAACGAACAGAGCATCTTCGTCCTGGCTGGTTCGGCGATTGCGCCGGCGACCCTTGAAATGGCGATGTCATTGCCTGGGGAGTCCATATTTCGTTCCTGAACGAATCGTTAACGTGCGCAGTGCCGGATATTAGCCGTTCCTTGTGAACAGGACTTCAGAAATGACGCCGTTTGAAGCAGCCAGCCATGCCGACCCCTATATTTATTACGCTGGTTTAAGGCAACGAAAGGGGCTGTTGTTCGATGCAGATCTACGCATGTGGATCGCCAGTGATGCCAGTGCCGTAGAGGCCATTCTGGAACATCCGGACTGTCGAGTCCGTCCTCTTGATGAGCCGGTTCCTCTCGCCATTGCACAGGGCGCCGCGGGGCGTATTTTCGGTCGTCTTATGCGCATGAACGAAGGAGCTGAACACCAGTGTCCAAGAATGGCCATCGCGCCCGCTTTGGCTTCCGTGCATGACGAAAACATCGCAGAATTTGTGTCGCAGGTGTTCGAGTCCCTCCATGCCCCGGTTGACGACCTCAACGAATTGATGTGGACGTTGCCCGTATCCGTCACGGCAACCTTGATGGGCGTTCCTTTCACCCAGTTACGTGAAGTTGTGACCCTGACCCAGAATTTTGTGGGCTGCCTTTCCCCCATAAGCGACAAGACCAAGCTGGATGAGGCCGATGCCGGAGCGACTCGGTTGAGTCAACTGTTCGCAGAGTTGCTGCTTGGCGAGGATGAAAGAAGTCGCTTCATGAGCCACGTGTTGAGGGAATGTGACGTGACGGGCTGGAAAGATCGAGACGCATTGATCGCTAATCTGATCGGCCTGTTGTCACAGACCTGCGAAGCCACCGCAGGCTTGATCGGCAACACCCTCATAGCAATTCATCGTAACCCCGGCCTGTTTGAACCCCCTCAACAACCGGCGCGTGTTGCAGAGTGGGTAGCCGAGGCGGCGCGCCACGACTCCCCCATACAAAACACCCGGCGGTTCGTTGCCGGGCAGTGTGTTATCGAAGGCAGCGTCCTGAAGGCCGGGGATACGGTTCTTTTGTTACTGGCTTCAGCGAACAGGGATCCTTGCGCAAACCCGGATCCCGACAACTTTTTGCTCACACGGCCACACCGTCGAATATTCAGCTTTGGCTCAGGCAGACACGAATGCCCAGGCCAGCAACTCGCTTTGCGTATTGCCTCTGAAGCGGTTTCAGAACTGTTGCGTAGACGGCCCAACGCCGCTGTCCGCGCTCATCAATGGCGCTACTTGCCCTCGCTTAATGCTCGGATTCCTTATTTCCATCGCAGCCGGGAGACTCAACAATGATCGCTGTTATTTTTGAAGCGTGGCCACATGAGGAGCAATACCAGCGGTATCTTGATCTTGCGGCTGAACTGAAGCCATTGCTGGAAGGTTTGGATGGGTTCATTTCAGTGGAGCGTTATCAGAGCCTCAGCGAGCCAGAAAAAGTTCTGTCGCTGTCATTTTGGCGTGATGAGGAAGCCATTAAACGATGGCGCGGCCTTGAGTTGCATCGTGCCGCGCAACTTACGGGGCGTAGGCAAGTATTCGGTGATTACCACTTGCGCATTGCTGACGTGGTGCGAGATTACAGTCTGGAGAATCGTGCTCAAGCCCCGCGCGATAGCCGACGCGCTCATGAATAAAAAGAAATTAAAACAACAAAAAGCCCGGCATCTGCCGGGCTTTTATTGTGGGTCTTGTTACACCTAGAGACTTACTGATAACGCTGGTAGCTAGAACCGAACTCTTTGCGGTTTTCAGCAACGGTGACGGTGCCGGAGGTGTGAGTGGCGAAGGGCTTGACCGCCTCTCTGCTGGCGACTTTGCTGTCCAGAACGGTAGCGCTGGAAGCGTCGACGATGGCGCGTTGGTTAATGTGCTCAGGGCTGGCGAAGGCAGAGCCGGCAGCCAGGATGGACAATGCGAAACCGAAGGCGATGGACTTTTTCATGATGTAAATCTCCGCGTAGTTGCTGGTAAGTGGGTTAGTTCGTTTCGTTGGGGCCAATCTATTCGGTTGACCCCAACATGAAAAACCACGCATGAAGATATCTAACATCACCCTCGCTGATGTCGGTGACGCGGGCGTCTAAGCCGGCTGTTTCAGAGAATGGCCCGGCGTTGAACAAGACCGCGCCGACTGATCCACACCGAAGAAACAATCACCAGCCCGCCCAAAAACAGCTTGCCGAGGTCCTCGTTCTGCCCCCAGATCAACAGATTGATCAGCAGCCCCACCGGCACGTGCAGGTTATTCATCACCGCGAGTGTGGCGCCATTGACCAGGCACGCGCCCTTGTTCCACCAATACATGCCGAGCGCGGTTGAACACAGGCCGAGGAACAGCAGCACCACCCACTGTTGAGGCGCATCCGGCAGATGCTGCGGATTGCCGAACAGTAGAAACGCTGGCAACGCCACGGCCAGGGCGCCGAGGTAGAAATAGCCGAAGCGGCGGTAATGCGGGAGATCGCTGGGGTAACGGGCCACCAGGTGTTTGTAGAGCACCTGCCCTGCGGCGTAGGTGAAATTCGCCACCTGCAGCAGCAGGAAGCCGCCGAGGAAATTCGGATCAACGCGGTCGTAACGAATGATCACGGCGCCGAGCACCGCGACCATGGCCGCCAATAGGCCCCACGGATTGAAGCGCCGGTTAAGAGCGTCTTCGATCAGCGTGACGTGGAGCGGCGTGAGGATGGTAAACAGCAGCACTTCGGGGACGGTCAGCACGCGAAAGCTCAGGTACAGGCAGACATAGGTGACGCCGAACTGAAGCGCGCCAATCAACAGCATGCCGCGCATGAATTGAGGCTCGACGCGACGCCAGCGCGTCAGCGGGATGAACACCAACCCAGCCAGCACGACGCGAAGCAGCACGGCAAAGTAGCTGTCGACGTGCCCGGCCAGATAGACGCCGATCAGGCTGAAGGAGAACGCCTGAATCAGCGTCACAAAAAGTAGATAGCCCATGGTTGCCCCTTTTTTGAAGGCGGCGACCTTAGCCGGTTGGCCATGCCCTGTCTATTAAGCAGTCGGCTCGCCACCGTTGGCGGCGACTCGGGACCCGGAAAGAAAAAACCCGATAGACCCGGCGCAATCCTGCGGGTCGATCGGGCAATGCACTCAGGAGCGAACGAGTGCCAATGGAGTGTCGATGAACGCGAGCATCTTCAAGGAGCGGGATTAACGGGCGATTAAGGCGTCCAGGCGGATGCCGCGCCAGCGTTCGGAGGGCAATCCCCTCGCCGTAACGACGGCAGGCATATCGATCAAAGAAGCCAGCTTTCGACCCGAACCCATCCAAGAATTTGTTTTATCGACGAAGCCGACGTACGCTCCGTCGACGCTGATGCGTGGGTTACAGAGGCTCGCAGCTCAGGGAGATGCGCAGCTTGACGATGTCGCGGGTGAACTTCGCGGTGACTTCGGTGCTGCTCTTCGGCGCGACCTGAACCCGGCGCGTGCGCGGGGCTTCCGGCCCGTTGCGAAAGACCACGCTGCACTTGGCAGGGACATCGCCGAAGTTGTTCAGGGTGATGTTGCCGATGTCGTAGGCGACGTCATGACTGTTGTAGTCCACCTGCACGCCCTTGATGTCTTTCTCGACGTCAATCGGGTAGGCAAACGCGCTCAGCGGCAGCATCGCCAGCAGCACACAACAGATTCTTTTCATGGGGCAGTCTCCATTCAGGGACCGCCAGCTTAGGACAACAGGAGCGAGAGATGAAAGCGCCCCGCGTGACCCTTGATCAATGGCGCACGCTGCAAGCCGTTGTCGACCATGGCGGCTTTGCTCAGGCCGCCGAAGCGCTGCACCGTTCGCAGTCGTCGGTCAGCTACACCGTCGCCAGAATGCAGGACCAGCTCGGCGTTCCGCTGTTGCGCATCGACGGCCGTAAAGCCGTGCTCACCGAGGCCGGCGAAGTCTTGTTGAGACGCTCGCGGCAACTGGTGAAGAACGCCAGCCAGCTGGAAGACCTTGCCCATCATATGGAACAGGGTTGGGAGGCCGAGGTGCGTCTGGTGGTCGACGCCGCTTACCCGAACGCCCGGCTGGTGCGAGCGCTGACAGCTTTTATGCCGCAAAGCCGCGGATGTCGGGTGCGACTGCGTGAGGAAGTGCTGTCGGGCGTGGAGGAAGTGTTGCTGGAAGGTGTAGCCGATCTCGCCATCAGCGGCTTCAGCATTCCCGGTTATCTGGGGAATGAGATGAGCAAGGTGGAGTTCGTCGCCGTGGCCCATCCCGGCCATGCCTTGCATCAACTGCAGCGTGAGTTGAATTTCCAGGATCTGGAAAGCCAGTTGCAGGTGGTGATTCGTGACTCCGGGCGCAATCAACCGCGCGACGTCGGCTGGCTCGGCGCCGAACAGCGCTGGACGGTGGGCAGCCTTGCGACGGCCGCTGCGTTTGTCAGCAGCGGGTTGGGCTTTGCCTGGTTGCCGCGCCACGTCATCGAGCGGGAGATCCAGGAGGGCGTGCTGAAAATTCTGCCTCTTGATAAGGGCGGCAGTCGGCATCCCACGTTCTATCTGTATTCCAGCAAGGACAAACCGCTCGGGCCAGCGACGCAGATCCTGATTGAGCTGATCCAGAGCTTCGACACCGCGCCGCTGGACGCGCCCTTCCCGGCGCCGCAGCAGATGCTGTAAACAACGCGTGCAGTCAGTGGGACCGGCTTTAGCCGGGAATGCGTCAGCAGCCACACCGCAAGACTGAGGTGTTCACACTGGCCCCTTCCCGGCTGAAGCCGGTCCTACGAATGCACCGCATTACCCTGTAGGACTGGCTTTAGCCGGGAAAGCGTCGGGTATCACACCGCAAATATGAGGGTGCTCCATCCGGCCCCCTTCCCGGCTGAAGCCGGTCCTACGAATGCACCGCATTACCCTGTGGGACCGGCTTTAGCCGGGAAAGCGTCGGGCGTTACACCGCAGGATTGGTGGTGATTAACCCGGCCTCTTCCCGGCTGAAGCCGGTCCTACGAGAACACGCCTCGTCACACCCCCCACTGTCCAAATCCGCGCAAACGTGCTTCCCTTACGCCTGTTTTTTCGCAGTCGACATCAATTTCAGGACTCTGCCCATGCTGAAGAAAATCGCCCTCTCCGCCGCTGCCGTGTTGTTCGCCGGCAATCTGATGGCCGCTCCGGCGCCTCACGTTGTGCTGACCACCAGCTTCGGCGATGTGGAAATTGAGCTGAACCAGGACAAGGCGCCCGTCAGCACCCAGAACTTCCTCAAGTACGTCGACAGCAACTTCTACAACAACACCATTTTCCACCGCGTCATCCCGGGCTTCATGGTCCAGGGCGGCGGCTTCACCGCGCAGATGCAACAGAAATCCACCAACGACCCAATCAAGAACGAAGCCGATAACGGCCTGCACAACGTGCGCGGCACCGTCGCCATGGCGCGGACCTCGGACGTGAACTCGGCCACCAGCCAGTTCTTCATCAACGTCGTTGACAATGCCATGCTCGACCACGGCGCCCGTGACTACGGTTACGCCGTGTTCGGCAAGGTCGTGAAAGGCATGGACGTCGTTGACCAGATCGTCAACGTGCAGACCGGCAACAAAGGCGGGATGCAGAACGTGCCGGTTGACCCGATCCTGATCAAGACGGCCAAGCGCGTGAACTAAGCCTGCCGCAAGCGCAAAAGCCGGGCGTCTGCCCGGCTTTTGCATTTTCAGGCCCCGGCCCTTGAATCAGCGTGAGCAATCGCGTTTTCATGCGGTCTGAACCGAAGACTGTCATTGAGCTGCTCTCAAGCCGCTGTGTTCAATCCCCACCAAAAGGAGAGCCCGCTCAAGCGTGGGCGTCATTGCCAATGCTCTATCGCCGTTTTGAACAGCTGATCGATATCTTCCGCGACGCCCCCACCGCCGCCCCGCCCAACACTGTCACGTCGTTCTACGCGTATTACCTGCGTCAGGTCTGGCCCAGCTTTGCCGCATTGCTGGTAGTGGGACTGATCGGCGCGCTGATCGAGGTGTCGCTGTTCAGCTACCTGAGCCGCATCATCGATCTGGCCCAGGGCACGCCCAACCCGAATTTCTTCCGCGAACATGCGTTCGAGCTGACGTGGATGGTCGTCGTCGCGCTGGTGCTGCGGCCGATCTTCGTTGCGCTGCACGACCTGCTGGTGCATCAGACCATCAGCCCCGGCATGACCAGCATGATCAACTGGCAGAACCACAGTTACGTGCTCAAGCAGAGCCTGAATTTCTTCCAGAACGACTTCGCCGGGCGCATCGCCCAACGCATCGTCCAGACCGGCAATGCGCTGCGTGATTCCGCGGTGCAGTCGGTGGACGCGTTGTGGCACGTGCTGATCTATTCGATCAGCGCGCTGGTGCTGTTCGCCGAAGCCGACTGGCGCCTGATGATCCCACTGCTGAGCTGGATCATCGCGTTCGTCCTCGCCCTCCGGTACTTCGTGCCGCGGGTGAAAGCGCGCTCCGTTATCTCTTCCGATGCGCGCTCCAAACTGATGGGCCGCATCGTCGATGGCTACACCAACATCGCTACGCTCAAGCTGTTTGCCCACACCAATTCCGAGCAGCAGTACGCCCGCGAGGCCATCAGCGAACAGACCGAGAAGACCCAGCTGGCCGGCCGCGTGATCACCGAAATGGACTCCGTGATCACAACGCTCAACGGCATTCTGATTGTCACCACCACGGGCCTGGCGTTGTGGCTGTGGACCCAGTCGCTGATTTCGGTGGGCGCGATTGCGCTGGCGACCGGTCTGGCGATTCGTATCGTCAACATGTCCGGCTGGATCATGTGGGTGGTCAACGGCATTTTCGAAAACATCGGCATGGTCCAGGACGGTCTGCAGAGCATCGCTCAGCCGGTGGGCATCACCGATCGGGATGCTGCGCCGAAGCTGGCCGTCAGCCGTGGCGAGGTGAAATTCGAAGACCTCAACTTCCAGTACGGCAAGGGCAAGGGCGTGATCCACGGCCTGAACCTGGACATCAAGCCGGGCGAGAAGATCGGATTGATCGGGCCGTCGGGCGCCGGTAAATCAACCCTGGTGAATCTGCTGCTGCGTTTGTATGACGTACAAGGCGGGCGGATCCTGATCGACGATCAGGACATCTCCCACGTCGCCCAGGAAAGCCTGCGTTCGCACATCGGCATGATCACCCAGGACACGTCGCTGTTGCACCGCTCGATCCGCGACAACCTGCTTTACGGCAAACCGGACGCGACCGACGCTGAATTGTGGGAAGCCATGCGCAAGGCCCGCGCCGACGAGTTCATCCCGCTGCTGACCGATTCCGAAGGTCGTACCGGGCTGGATGCCCATGTCGGCGAGCGCGGCGTGAAACTGTCCGGTGGTCAGCGTCAGCGCATCGCCATCACCCGCGTGCTGCTCAAGGACGCGCCGATCCTGATCATGGACGAAGCGACGTCAGCGCTGGATTCGGAGGTGGAGGCGGCGATTCAGGAGAGTCTGGAAACGCTGATGCAGGGCAAGACGGTGATTGCGATTGCTCACCGGCTGTCGACCATCGCGCGGATGGACCGCCTGATCGTGCTGGAAAACGGCGTGATCGCTGAGAGCGGGACCCATGGCGAGCTGCTGGCGCACAAAGGTCTGTATGCACGGCTGTGGGCGCATCAGACCGGTGGGTTTGTGGGGGTGGATTGACCCTTGAAGAAATAGGCCCGCGGCGGATGTCCTGGGAGGTTCCGATGCCGTCTTCGTGAGCACGCTCACTCCCACAAGGGTTGAGCTTGCCACGAGACAGCGGTGTCAGGGCGAAGCCAACAAAGCTGTTCACCCTTGATCGGACCCGAACAGGTCGATCTACACCTGCCGATACGGCAACGCCCCGCGCGCTTCTTCGGCGTACGCCAGAATCCCCGCCCGTTCCTGGGTCAGGAAATCCGCCACCGCTTCTCGCAGTCCCGGGTGCGCCAGGTAGTGCCATGAGTGGGTGATGACCGGCTCGAAACCGCGAATCAACTTGTGCTCCCCTTGGGCGCCAGCGTCGAAGCGCTTGAAGCCATTAGCGATCGCGTAATCCATGCCCTGATAGAAACACGTTTCGAAGTGCAGCCGGTCGAACTCGGCCAGGCAGCCCCAGTAGCGGCCGTAAAAGCTGTCGCCGCCGATCAGGCTGAACGCCATCGCCACCGGCCGTGAACCCTGTCTCGCCAGCACCACACGAATCGCTTCGGGCATGCGCTCGGCCACCAGGCTGAAGAATTCCCGCGTGAGGTACGGCGTCTGCCCACGCACTTCGTAGGTATTGGAATAGCAGGCGTAGACGAAATCCCAATGCGCCTCGCTCAGCTCGTGCCCTTCGAGCCAGTCGAAATCAAACCCCTGCCCCGCCACTTGCTCGCGCTCTTTGCGCATCTGCTTGCGCTTGCGTGAGCTCAAGGCATCGAGGAAATCCTGAAAATCCCGATAGCCAAGGTTCTGCCAGTGGTACTGGCAGCCGATGCGTTGCAGCCAGCCGGGTTGTTCGGCGAGCAATGCGTCGGCGACCGGGTCGGTGAAGTTGACGTGAACGCTGGACAGCTCCTCGCCCTGGGCATAGCCCGGCAGGCAGGCGAGCAGTTCTCGGCCATCTTCGGGGGTCTTTGCCAATAGGCGCGGCCCGCTGACCGGACTGAACGGCACAGCCACCAGCAGCTTGGGGTAATAGGCCAGACCGGCGCGCCGGCAGGCGTCCGCCCAGGCGTGATCGAAGACGTACTCGCCGTAAGAGTGCCACTTGCGGTACGCCGGCAGCGCAGCGATGAGTTGCTCGCCCTCGTAATGCAGCAAGTGCTCGGCGCGCCAGCCGGAACGGGGCCCGAGGCTGCCGCTGTCTTCCAGCGAACTGAGAAAGGCATGGCGCAGAAACGGCGAGTCGCCAGGTATCAGGGCATCCCACTGTTCAGGGGCAAGGTCCGACAATTTATCCAAACGGTGTAACGACATTTCGCCACTCCTGGTGCAGTCGTGTGGTCGCGCTAACGTCTGCGCAGTATCACTTATTCACAGGGTCCGCACGCGAATTTACCCGACAGAACGCTCTAGCCTGCGGCTTCGACAAAATTTTCACATGTCATCCACATGCCATCACCTTGCCACTGTTTGGTCATAAACGGCCGCAATACTGGCGCCTGTTTTTAGAGCATCAGGTTCTAAGCGCTCTGACCTTTCCCCGTCCGCCAATGGTCGGTTGATCCCTGGATGATTCGGTCATCCCTTCTCAGTTACGGAGATTGATATGCGTCTTGCTTCCACGAAAACTGCGGCAGCCCTGTGTGGTGGTGTGCTGCTGGCCATGAGCGTTCCGGCCAGCGCCGCAGTCGACGCGAAACTGCTCGACATGCTCAAGGCCAACGGCTCGATTTCACCTGCCCAATACGCCGAACTGCAAACCGAGCTGACCAAAGACCAGCTGGCTCAGCAACAGGCCCAGAAAGCGACCTCCGACCAGATCGCCGCTGCCACCGCTGCCAAGTCCTCCGAACTGTCTGCCTTCGAGCAGAAAGTGGCATGGGCAGCGAAGACTCAATTCAAGGGCGACGTTCGCGTTCGGCAAGAGACGGTCAAGATCGACGACCAGAACAACAGCCAGGACAAAAACCGTCAGCGCATCCGTGTGCGTCTCGGCGCCTACAGCGAGATCAACCCGCAAGTCAGCACCGGTATCCGTATCGCCACCGGCGGCGACAACAAGGCCAACTCCACCAACGTTGACCAGAACGACTACTTCACCAAGAAAGACCTGTGGCTGGATCAAGGCTTCATCGACTACCACCCGACCGCAATCCAGAACCTGCACGTCATCGGCGGCAAGATGGCTCAGCCATGGGTCAGCGAAGGCGACGTGATCTGGGACAACGACATAAACCCTGAAGGTCTGGCCGCGACTTACAGCCTGCCGATCAACAAGGGCTTCGAGCTGTTCGGCAGCGCCGGTACCTACACCCTCAAGGACAACATCAGCGGTGAAGGGACGCAGTTCAAGAACGACCTGCGCCTGAACGCCGCTCAGTTGGGTACGCGGATCGCCATCACCGACAACGTGAAGATGACGGTCGGCGGTTCGGTCTACAACTACGAGAACTCCAACGACTGTAATCCGGCCGCTGCCAGCACCAGCACGACGTTCTGTGGCTTGAGCATCAACGGCAACAACACCACTGACTTCCGTCTGTATGAAGGCTTCGGTCAACTGGACCTGACCGGCTTTGTCGTGCCGGTCGGCCTGTACGGTCAGTACGTGGTCAACAGCGCCACCAATAGCGACGAAGACACGGCCTGGCTGGCCGGTGTGAAAACCAAGGTGTTCGGTTTCGGTCTGGACTACAACTACCGGGATACACAGCGTAACGCTGTGGTAGGTGCTTTCACCGACTCTGACTTCGCCAACGGCACTACCGGTTCGCGCGGTCACAAGCTGGCTATTTCCTACGACATCGACAAGAACTTCGCGGTCGGCGCGACGTACTTCCTGACCAAAGCGGACTTCGCGACTTCTGCGCTGCCGCGTGATCAGGATGCGAACACGCTGCAACTGGACGTGCTGGCGAAGTTCTAAGAAAGGCAGCTACGAGCTATAAGCTGCAAGTGACAAGCTGAAAGCTTCAAGCGGCGTTTTCTTGCCGTTTGAAGCCGCTACAGACCTCAAGCCCGCCGTTGCCCTGTCGGATCCCCATCATCCGTTCCGACAGAGCAGCGCCGGGCTTTTTTTGTGGACTCTAGGATCTTCTGCGGATCCCACAACTGTACGAGAGATTCCCTCTCGCGCAGCTGGCACAGTCCCACATGTTTAGCCGGCAGTCATGCCGCACGCATCACTTCTTGCGCAGAATCACGCTACCAATCGAATACCCCGCACCGAACGAGCTGAGCACGCCCAGCGCGCCGCTTGGCAGGTCGTCCTGGTGTTCGTGAAATGCGATGACCGAACCGGCGGAGCTGGTGTTGGCGTAGCGGTCGAGGATCACCGGGGCTTCCTCGACCGTGGCGTCGCGGCCCAGCAGTTTCTTCACGATCAGGTGGTTCATGCTCAGGTTGGCCTGATGCAGCCAGAACCGTTGCACGTCGCCGACGTTCAGCTGGTTCTCGTCCAGGTGCGCAGCCACTAGCTCGGCGACCATCGGGCAGACGTCGCGGAACACCTTGCGGCCTTCCTGCACGAACAGTTTGTCCGCCTTGCCCTCGCCCTCTTCCGCCGTGCGGTTGAGGAAACCAAAATTGTTGCGGATGTTATTGGAGAACGTGGTCAGCAGCTTGGTGCCGACGATGTCGAACTGGTGCTCGGAGGTCGCCAGGTCAGCGCGCTCGACCACCACCGCCGTGGCTGCATCGCCAAAGATGAAGTGGCTGTCGCGGTCGCGGAAGTTGAGGTGCGCGGTGCAGATTTCCGGGCTGATGACCAACAGCGCCCGGGCCTGGCCCAGCTTGACGCTGTTGCAGGCGGTCTGAATGCCGAACGTGGCCGAGGAGCACGCCACGTTCATGTCAAAGCCGAAGCCCTGGATGCCCAGCGCCGCCTGGATTTCGATGGAGATCGCCGGGTACGCGCGTTGCAGGTTTGAGCAAGCGACGATAACGCCGTCAATGTCAGCGGCGGTCTTGCCGGCACGCTGCAGGGCCTGTTTGGCCGCGGCAACGCCCATCTCGCAGAGAATCGACCATTCATCATTGGAGCGCTCGGGCAGGCGCGGCTTCATGCGCTGGGGGTCGAGAATGCCGTCCTTGTCCATCACGTAACGGCTTTTGATGCCGCTGGCTTTTTCGATGAACGCCGCGCTGGATTCCGTCAGTGCCTGAACCTCTCCCGCTTCGATCGCGGCGGCATTTTCGGCGTTGAACTGGGCAACGTAGGTGTTGAAAGACTGCACCAGCTCATCGTTGGAAATACTGTTGGCGGGGGTGAAAAGCCCGGTGCCACTGATCACGACTTCGTACACGGTCGTTCCTCTCGAGATAAAAGCAGCTCATTGACGGCAGCAGCTGAACAGCCAGCACAAGCAGGGCGTCGGTGGTTCTGGGACGAAAGTCCCAATGCAACGAGGCAGCAACCCGCTTGGCGGACGACGGATGTTTATGACGCTATGAAGTTTAGCCGCGAAGTTTGCCATAACGGCCGCCATTTCGCGCTATCGGGTAATGTAATCGGGACTGCGGGCCGAGGGGATCAACCCTCGACCTGGGTCCATTGCTTGTTCAGGCGCTTGTCCGAGATCGGCACTTTCGTACCCAGTTGCTGGGCAAACAGCGACACGCGGTATTCCTCCAGCCACCAGCGATACACCACCAGTTCCGGGTCGCGCTTGCCTTCCTGAGCGTGTTTGTCGGCGCGGGTCTGGTACTGCGCCCAGAGATTGCCCAGTTCGATGCTCCAGACCCGGTCCTTCTGCGCCTGGCTGCCGAGTTTCTCAAGACGGATTTCGATGGCCTTGAGGTAACGCGGCAGTTCCTTGAGCCACACCGCCGGCGTCTCGCGGACGAAACCGGGATACACCAGCTTGCTCAACTGACCCTTGATGTCATTCAGCGCCACGGCCTGGGCCAGATCGATCTTGCCCTTGAAGCGCTTTTGCAGGCCGTGCCAGAGCTTGAGGATTTCCAGGGTCAGCCTCGCCAGCCGCTCGGCATGCTCGGTCAGACCGCCACGCTTGCGCTCGGCCAGGGACAGCAGGCCGGCGCCGTCTCGGGGCAACGTCGTTTCGCCTTCAAGAATGCAGCTGTCGAGGCTCGCCAGCAGGATGTCTTCGATCAATGCATCGACCCGACCCAGATCGCGGTACAGCAAGGCCAGCTCGGTCTGTCCCGGCAACTTGCTGCGCAGGAACTTGGTCGGCTCTGCCAGTTGCTGCAACAGCAGACGTTGCAGGGCTCGACGGTGCTGGTATTCGGCTTCGGCCTGAGTGGAGAAACGCCCTTCCTTGACCGCGCCGCCCTCTTCCACCAGCGCCGGATACACCGTCATCGACAGGCCGGCGATCTGCTGTTGCGTCTTCTCGGCCACTGCCGCAAAGCCCTTGGCTTCAACCGGCTGCTGACCTTTCGCCGATTGAGGCACCGCCAACGCGGCTTGTCCGGCCTCGGCGAAACGGGCGGTCAGCTCATCCAGCTCACGGCCTTCACCGAGGAACTTGCCGTTGGCGTCGATCACTTCAAGGTTCATTTTCAGGTGGCTTTCCACCTGTTGTGCCGCTTCGGCCCAGGCTTCGTCGGTCACTCGCACGCCGGTCATGCGCAACAGCTCACGGCCCAACGCCTGGGGCAACGAGCCTTCGGCGAAGACCATCCGTTGCAACGCGGCTTTGACGAAGTCAGGCACCGGCACGAAATTCTTGCGCAGCGCCTTGGGCAGATTGCGCACCAGCGCCACGCATTTGGTTTCCAGCAGCCCCGGCACCAGCCATTCCAGGCGCTCGGCCGGCAACGACAGCAACAGCGGCGCCGGCACGCGCAGGGTCACGCCGTCGCGCGGATGGTTGGGCTCGAAGTGGTAAGTCAGCGGCAGGGTCAGTTCGCCGAGACGCAAGGTGTCCGGGTACTGATTGGCCGTGACCTCGCTGGCTTCACGGGCGAGCACATCTTCCTCGCGCATGATCAGCAGCTGCGGGTTCTTCTGGCTTTCCATCCGGTACCAGGCGTCGAACGTCGCGGTCTGGTGAATCTCCGCTGGCAAGCGTTCGTCGTAATAGCGATACAGGGTTTCTTCGTCAGCCAGGATGTCGCGGCGCCGCGCCTTGGCTTCCAGTTCGTCGAGCTGTTCCAGCAGCTTGGTGTTGGCCGTGAGGCATTTGGCCCGGGACTGGATCTCGCCGCGCACCAGCCCTTCGCGAATGAAGAACTCGCGGGACACCACCGGGTCGATCGGCCCGAAATGCACCGGCCGACGCCCCACGACGATGAGGCCGAACAGCGTGATCTGCTCGAAGGCGACGACCTGGCCGCGCTTCTTCTCCCAATGGGGTTCGAAGTGGTTCTTCTTGATCAGGTGCCCGGCGAGGGGTTCGATCCAGTCAGGCTCGATCTTCGCCACCATGCGCGCATACAGCTTGGTGGTTTCCACCAGCTCGGCAGCCATGATCCATTGCGGGCGCTTGCGGCCCAGCCCCGATGACGGATGCACCCAGAACCGCCGCTGACGGGCGCCCATGTAATCGCCGTCTTCGGTCTTCTGACCGATCTGGCTGAGCAGGCCCGAGAGCACCGCCTTGTGGAATTTCGGAAAATCGGCTGGCTCTTTGTTGACCGTTAATTGCAGGTCGCGGCAGATCAGGCTCAATTGACGATGGGAGTCACGCCATTCCCGCAGGCGCAGGTAATTGAGGAAGTTGCGGCGGCACCAGTTGCGCAGCGGGCTGGCGGTCAGGGCCTGGCGCTGTTCTTCGAAGCCACGCCACAGATTGACCAGTCCGGCAAAGTCGGAGTCTTGATCTTTCCATTGCGCGTGGGCTTGATCGGCGGCCTGCTGACGCTCCGGCGGACGCTCGCGCGGGTCCTGAATCGACATGGCGCTGGCGACGATCAGCACTTCCTGCAAACTGCCTTGCTTCGCCGCTTCCAGCAACATGCGCCCCATACGCGGGTCTACCGGCAGGCGCGCCAGTTGACGACCCATCGGCGTCAGGTTGTTCTCGCGGTCGACCGCCGACAGCTCCTGCAACAGGTTGAAACCGTCGCTGATTGCCTTGCCGTCCGGTGGCTCGATGAAGGGGAAATCGGTGATCTGGCCCAGTCGCAGATGCAGCATCTGCAGGATGACCGCCGCGAGGTTGGTACGCAGGATTTCCGGATCGGTGAATTCAGGCCGCGAGAGGAAATCTTCTTCGCTGTACAGGCGCACGCACAGGCCCGGCTCGACCCGACCGCAACGGCCCTTGCGCTGGTTGGCGCTGGCCTGGGAAATCGCTTCGATGGGCAGGCGCTGCACTTTGGCGCGGTAGCTGTAGCGGCTGATGCGCGCGGTGCCGGTGTCGATGACGTAGCGAATGCCCGGCACGGTCAGCGAGGTTTCGGCAACGTTGGTCGCCAGCACCACGCGACGGCCCGGGTGAGACTGGAAAATACGCTGCTGTTCGGCCGGCGACAGGCGCGCGTACAGCGGCAGGATTTCGGTGTGCTTGAGTTGCGCCTTGCGCAGCATCTCGGCGGCGTCACGGATTTCCCGCTCGCCGGGCAGAAACACCAGCACATCGCCGGGGGACTTGCGCTCGCTGCGTTCGAAGGCGGCCAGCTCGTCCAGCGCGGCGAGAATCGCCTGATCGACGGTCAGGTCTTCCTCAATGCTGTTGCCCTCTTCGTCTTGCTGGGCGGTCATCGGCCGGTACCAGGTCTCCACCGGGAAGGTCCGGCCCGAGACTTCAATGACCGGCGCCTTGTCGAAATGCTCGGAGAAGCGTTCGAGGTCGATGGTCGCCGAGGTGATGATGACTTTCAGGTCCGGGCGACGGGGCAGCAGGGTTTTCAGATAACCGAGGAGGAAGTCGATGTTCAGACTGCGTTCGTGGGCTTCGTCGACGATGATCGTGTCGTAGCGCTCAAGATAGCGGTCGTGCTGGGTTTCGGCGAGCAGGATGCCGTCGGTCATCAGTTTGATCAGGGTGTTTTCGTCGCTCTGGTCTTCGAAGCGCACCTGATAACCCACCAGCCCGCCCAGTGGCGTGCCGATTTCTTCGGCGACCCGGCTGCCAACGCTGCGCGCTGCGATTCGACGCGGCTGGGTGTGGCCGATCAGCCCGTGCTGACCGCGCCCGATTTCCAGACAGATTTTCGGCAGCTGCGTGGTTTTGCCCGAGCCGGTTTCGCCGGCAATGATCAACACCTGATGTTCAAGAATCGCTTTCTTGATCTCGTCGCGCTTGGCGGCGATGGGCAGGTTTTCGTCGTAGCGCATCGTCGGCACGCTTTGGGCGCGACCCAGCACACGGGCGCACGATGCCTGCACGCGCTCGACCCACTGCGCCAGCTTCGTCTCGTCCGGTTTCTTGCGCAGCTCATGCAATTGCCGGCGCAAGCGATGACGATCGCTGATCATCGCGTGGTCGAGGTTTTTGAAGAGTTGGTCGATGGAAGTCGAATCGTCGGTCATCAGGGCGCGGAATCTTTCTATCTGAATGCAGGGCGCGGATTGTCGCAGATTTGGTGGGGTGGAGGCAGGTCTGCATATCTACGCCCTCATAGGTCATGTGTCAGGCCACCCAATGTGGCACAACGCGAACCCTGTGGGAGTGAGCTCACGAAGGGGCCGGGGGCGTTCAGGCACTTTCTCCAGTGAATGAAACTAAGCCTTCGCGAGCAAGCTCGCTCCCACAGGATCGCATCCAATTCGAGGTCTTTTACCAACCCACAGGATGGGGATGGACTCAGTCTCGGGAAGGCCGCTGGACCTGTGGGAGTGAGCTTGCTCACGAAGGGGCCAGGGCATTCAGCGATACCGCCGTGACAATCCATGCCCGCCTTAAACAACAAACCCCGCACGCTGGCGGGGTCTGTGGGTGTAACGGCTGACTTACGCCGGCTTCTTCAGCGCCAGTTTTTTCAGCTCTTCGTCACGCAGTTCGCGGCGCAGGATCTTGCCGACGTTGGTGGTCGGCAGGGCGTCGCGGAATTCCACGCTGCGCGGCACTTTATAAGCGGTGACGTTGGCGCGCATGTGCTCCATGACCTGCTCCTTGCTCAGGGTCGTGCCCGGTTTGCACACCACGAACAGCTTAATCGCCTCGCCGGATTTCTCGTCCGGAATACCGATGGCCGCGCACTGCAGAACACCCGGCAGGGTCGCCAGTACGTCTTCCAGTTCATTCGGGTACACGTTGAAGCCGGAGACCAGAATCATGTCTTTCTTGCGATCAACGATGCGCATGTAGCCATCCGGCTGGATGATCGCGATGTCGCCGGTTTTCAACCAACCGTCGGCATCGAGCATCTCGTCGGTGGCGTCCTGACGCTGCCAGTAACCCTTCATCACCTGCGGGCCCTTGATGCACAGCTCGCCCACTTCACCCAACGGCAGCTCTTCGCCAGCGTCATTGATGGTCTTGCACAGGGTCGAGGGCACGGGGATGCCGATGGTGCCCATCTGGATTTTCTGGAACGGGTTGACCGACGCCACCGGGCTGGTTTCGGTCATGCCGTAACCTTCGCAGATCGAGCAGCCGGTCACTTCTTTCCAGCGCTCGGCCGCGGCAGTTTGCAGGGCCATGCCGCCCGAGAGGGTGAGCTTCAGCGAGGAGAAATCCAGGTGGCGGAAGTCGGCGTTGTTGCACAGCGCAACGAACAGCGTGTTGAGGCCGACGAAGCCGGAAAACTTCCACTTCGACAGCTCTTTCACCATCGCCGACAGATCACGCGGATTGCTGATCAGCACGTTGTGGTTGCCGCTCAGCATCATGGCCATGCAGTGAAAGGTGAACGCATAGATGTGGTACAGCGGCAACGGCGTGATCAGAATCTCCGTGCCTTCGTTGAGGTTGGCCGCCATCAGCGCGCGGCATTGCAGCATGTTGGCGATCAGGTTGCGGTGGGTGAGCATCGCGCCCTTGGCCACGCCGGTGGTGCCGCCTGTGTATTGCAGCACCGCGACGTCGTTGCCGTTCGGCGAAACATCCTGCACCGGCTGGCCGTGACCCTTGGCCAGCACGTCGTTGAACTTGACCGCCTTGGGCAAGTGGAACGGCGGGACCATCTTCTTCACGTACTTGATGACGCTGTTGACCAGCAGGCGCTTGAGCGGCGGCAGCAGGTCGGCAACTTCGGTGACGATGATGTGCTTGACGCCGGTCTTGGGCACGACCTTCTCGGCCAGATGCGCCATGTTCGCCAGGCAGATCAGCGCCTTGGCACCGGAGTCATTGAATTGGTGTTCCATTTCCCGCGCGGTGTACAGCGGGTTGGTGTTGACCACGATGAGCCCGGCACGAATGGCGCCGAACACCGCTACCGGGTACTGCAGCACATTGGGCAACTGCACGGCGATGCGGTCGCCGGGTTGCAGGTCGGTGTGCTGTTGCAGATACGCAGCGAAGGCACCGGACAGCGTGTACATTTCGCCGTAGGTGAGGGTCTTGCCCAGGTTGCTGAACGCAGGTTTGTTGGCGAAACGCTCGCAGGACTGTTTCAATACGGCCTGTACGTTCGGATACTGATCCGGATCGATATCGGCGGCGATACCTGTCGGATATTTATCCTTCCAGAAGTTTTCGAGCATAAAAGCCGACTCCTCAGCGACAGCGTTTCTACACATCACTTAATGCGATGATTTCTTGTGTTTGGAATTTTGTAGTCACCGCTTTTTGTTGACCGATGGCACAAAAAGCGGGGCGAGCGTATCAGCTTTGCCAGAGGCCGCCTAGAGCCAAAAGCGGGCTCTCCAGTCACATATCTGACTCTTGAATATGCGACGGTCACGTTTAGAGCAATGAACCTAAATGTCGGAAATGTCCTACGTCGACGTTCATTTACGCACTCCGATTAAACTCAGCAGCAAGATAACAGGCAAAAAAAAACGGCGTGATCAACACGCCGTTTTTCCTGGGTCAGAAGCTGATGAGCAATCGCCGCAGCCTCAGGCGATATCCCGCAACTCCCGCCGCAGAATTTTCCCCACCGGCGTCATCGGCAACGACTCACGCAGCACGATCTGCTTGGGGATCTTGTAGCCGGTGAAGTTCTCCTTGCAGTATGCCTTCAACTCCTCGCTGGTCAGCGTTGCATCCCTCGGCACCACGAACAGCTTCACAGCTTCGCCCGAACGGTCGTCGGGAACGCCGATCACCGCACAGTTCGCCACTTTCGGGTGCCGCGAAACCACGTCCTCGATCTCGTTCGGGTAGACATTGAAGCCCGAAACGATGATCAGGTCTTTCTTGCGATCGACGATGCGGATGAACCCGTCCGGGTCGATCACCGCGACATCGCCGGTTTTCAGCCAGCCTTCGCTGTCCAGCACCTCGGCGGTGGCCTCCGGTTTGTTCCAGTAACCGCGCATGATCTGCGGCCCCTTGAGGCAAAGCTCGCCGCGCTCACCGACGGGCATTTCGATCCCGTCGTCGCTGATGACCTTCGCCGTGGTGCCCGGCACCGGCATGCCTACCGTCCCTAGCCTGGACTGATTGCCATAAGGATTGGCGGTGGCGACGGGAGAGGTTTCAGTCAGGCCGTAGCCTTCGACGATCGGGCAGCCGGTCAGCTGCAGCCAGCGCTCGGCGGTGGCTTTAACCAACGCGGTGCCACCGGAGTTGGTCAGGCGCAGGGTGGAAAAATCGAGGTTCTTGAATTCGGGATGGTCCATCAGCGCCACGAACAGCGTGTTCAGGCCGAGCATCGCCGAGAACTTCCACTTCTTCAGTTCCTTGATGAAGCCGCCGATGTCCCGCGGGTTGGTGATCAGCAGGTTTTGATTGCCGCTGACCATCATGCACATGCAATTACAGGTGAATGCATAGATGTGATAAAGCGGCAGCGGCGCCACCATGATCTCGCTGCCCTGCTTGAAGATCGGCTGCCCGTCCGGCCCATGCTGCTGCATGCAGGCATAGACCTGCTGCATGTTGGCGACCAGATTGCCGTGGGTCAGCATCGCGCCTTTCGGCGAACCGGTGGTGCCGCCGGTGTACTGCAATACAGCAACGTCTTTCAGCGCCAGCGGCACTTGCTGCAGACGATCGCCCTTGCCGAGCTTGAGCACACGTTTGAACGGGATCGCCTGGGGCAAATGATACGCCGGCACCAGCTTCTTGACCTTCTCGACCACCGTGTTGATCAGCCAGCCTTTGGCCGCCGACTGCATGTCGCCCATTTTCACTTCGATGAGGTACTGAATATCGGTGTCCGGCAGCACTTCCTGCACGTTCTTGCCGAAGACGTTGAGGTAGACCAGTGCGCGCGCGCCGGAATCCTTGAACTGGTGGCGCATCTCCCGGGCGGTGTACAGCGGGTTGGTGTTGACGACGATCAGGCCGGCGCGCATGGCACCGAACACGGCGATGGGGTACTGGATCAGGTTGGGCATCTGCACGGCGATGCGGTCGCCGGGTTTGAGGTCGGTCTGCTGTTGCAGGTAACCGGCGAACGCCGCCGATTGGCGTTCAAGCTCTGCGTAGCTCAGGGTGACACCCATGTTGCTGTAGGCTGGGCGATCGGCGTATTTGCGGCAACTGCGCTCGAAGACCTCGACCACCGAGCTATACGCCTGAAGGTCCACCTCAGAAAGAACGCCAGCGGGACGCTTGTCGTTCCAGAAGTCAGGTTGCATGTTGTTTTTATCCTCTTACCTGAGTGTGCTGGCCCCGTGGAATTTAAACGGGCGTTTGCCGGACGTTAGCAGCTATGGCATAGAAGGCAAATAGTCGTCGCCGCGTCATCACCGGTGTGAATCTTGCGGGTAACCAGCCTGCCATCCGGCTACCGCTATACACTCAAGCGAAGCGCTCGCCACTGCGTTTTTTGAGACAACTTTTTACAGGGGCCAGGGAACCGCGATGGAACACGAAGCTTTTTGGCTGGACGCTCAAGATCACAGTCGCCTCTATGTGCATGCCTGGAGACCGATGGGCAATGCCCGGGCGGTGGTCCTTTTTTCCCACGGCATGGCTGAGCACGCCGGGCGCTATGACAGATTGGGCAAGGCATTGATGCGGGCAGGTTTCGCCCTGTATGGCGCCGATCAGCGTGGCCACGGCCATTCGGCCACCTATGGCACCCTGGGCCATTACGCCGATCAGGACGGCTGGAACAAAGTGGTTGGCGACCTCGCCACGCTGAAAGCGTCGATTGCGGTGCGTCATCCGGGGGTGCCGGTGTTCTTGCTGGGTCACAGCATGGGCAGTTACATCGCCCAGGGTTATTTGCTGCACCACAGCGCCAGTTTGCAGGGCGTGATTCTCAGCGGTTCGAATTACCACCCCGTCACCTTCTATCGCTCGGCGGCGCTGGTCGCTCGTATTGAACGCTGGCGGAAAGGCCCGACCGGGCGCAGTGCGCTGATCGAACACTTGTCGTTCGGCTCCTTCAACAAACGCTTCAAGCCCGCACGCACCTGCTATGACTGGCTCAATCGCGACCCGGCCGAGGTTGACGCCTACAGCAACGACCCGCTGTGCGGCTTCCGCTGCACCAATCAACTGTGGATGGACCTTCTCGGGGGCCTGCAGCAGATCAGCAAGCGTTCGAACCTGGCGCAGATCGATCCCGGACTGCCGATCCTGATTATCGGTGGCGAATGTGATCCGGTGAGCGATGGCAAGCGTCTCACGCATCTGGCCGACGCTCTGAGCGGCACCGACCACCCGTTTGTTACGCTGAAGGTCTATCCGCAGGCGCGTCACGAGATCCTCATCGAGACCAACCGTGAAGAAGTCACCCGGGATCTGCTCGCCTGGCTTGAACAGGCGCTGCAGCAGCCAAGGCCGCGCCGCAGCGAATGACGTCAGTGGTTCATCTTTCTTAATTGTCACAGGACACCCCATGACCCAAGTCACCAACACGCCGTACGAAGCCCTTGAAGTCGGTCAGACTGCCAGCTACAGCAAAACCGTTGAAGAGCGTCATATCCAGCTGTTTGCCGAAATGTCCGGCGACCGCAACCCGGTGCACCTGGACGCCGAATTCGCGGCCAAAAGCATGTTCAAGGATCGCATCGCCCACGGCATGTTCAGCGGCGCATTGATCAGCGCGGCGGTGGCCTGTGAACTGCCTGGCCCGGGCACGATTTACCTGGGTCAGCAGATGACCTTCCAGAAGCCGGTGAAGATCGGCGACACCCTGACCGTACGCCTGGAAATCCTCGAGAAACTGCCGAAATTCCGCGTGCGCATCGCCACTCGCGTGTTCAATCAGAACGATGAGCTGGTGGTGGATGGCGAGGCCGAAATCCTCGCGCCACGCAAGCTGCAGACCGTGACCCTGGCCGACCTGCCACCCATCACCGTGGGTTGAGCCGGCGCCAGCCTCCTTCCGGCGCAGCAGTCAGCACGCACGGCCACCACGCAAAAAAATGGGCAACCGAAGTTGCCCAAAATGCCTTGCGTGCTCTTTGTGTAGAAGACTCAGCGTCTTCCGCGCCGGGGTGAGTCTCTCCAGATGAACAGTCCGACGCTTGAATAAATCACCATCGCCAGCCCCACCGTCATGACGCCGGCTATCACTGCGTGGTCGAGAAACATGCGCACTCCTTCTGCCCGAGTCTGTTTAATGGGCGCAGAGTAATCAGTGGGGTGACGAGAGGAATTGACTCAGGTCAATGCCGGCGTGAATCACAAAGAGCAGCCGGCAGACGGGGGACGAACGGAAGGCGGGTCAGCGTTTTTTCGGTTTGCTCTTGGCTTTCTTCTTGCCCTTGCCCAGCGGCATGGCCTGCTCGAAAGCGCTGCGGACTTCGTTCAGGCGTTTGTCATTGAGGTCGTGAACACGCTTGGCGCGCTCGGCGCTCAGGTCTACCAGTTTTCCGTCATCGCTCATGGCGTATCGCTCGTGAATAGCTGTTGCCGCCAATAATGCGCAATCAAGGCGGCGCTGACCAGCGCCTCAGACTTTCAGGTCGACCCACAGGCCCTGGCGCGGCTCGTCGTCGATGATCGGCACCACCGGCACGGTGTCGTCGGCATTGAGGAAATCCCCGGGAATGGCCGGGCCTTCTTGAAGATCAGGGTGACGGTCGGCCACGCGCCGGTCGCTGCGGCGGCGTTGGTGGCGACGTTGTTCCTCGCGCAGCAGCAATTCGGCCTGCTCGCGGTCACGTTCGCCCAGGTCGATGTTGGTTTCGCTCGAACTCTTTTGAATCGGCGTTACCGGCGGGATGTCCGGGGTGGGTTTGACCGGGTCCAGCTGCGAAGTCACGGGGGCCGCGCTCAGTGGGATCAGCGGTGGCAGCATGGTAATGGTCTCCTGTTATCAAGCTGTCGGCTGCCGTTTCGTCGACTTGAGCCGATTCAAGCGCGATTTTCGACTATGTTTTTCGCAGCAAGTGCCCGCCTCAGGCGCGCCACCCAATATATCCGGGCGTTTTTACAATGTGGCTTTGGCCTGGGCGCCTTGTTCCGTTAACATAGTCGGCTTTTTCAAGGCGGGAGTCAGGCAGCATGTCGCAGCAGTATCAACCGGGGCAACGCTGGATTAGCGACAGCGAAGCCGAGCTGGGTTTGGGCACCGTTCTGGCTCAGGACGGCCGCTTGCTGACCGTGCTCTATCCGGCCACTGGCGACACGCGCCAGTATGCTTTGCGCAATGCGCCGCTGACGCGGGTGCGCTTCTCGCCGGGTGACACCATCACCCACTTCGAAAACTGGAAGATGACCGTCCGCGAAGTCGACGACGTCGACGGCCTGCTGGTCTACCACGGCCTCAACGCGCAGAACCAGCCCGTGACCCTGCCGGAAACCCAGCTGTCGAACTTCATCCAGTTCCGTCTGGCCACCGACCGCCTGTTTGCCGGGCAGATCGACCCACTCCCGTGGTTCTCCCTGCGTTATCACACCCTCGAACACACCAGCCGCCAGCTGCAATCCTCGCTGTGGGGCCTGGGCGGCGTGCGCGCACAACCGATCGCTCACCAGTTGCACATCGCCCGTGAAGTCGCCGACCGTATCGCGCCGCGGGTCTTGCTGGCGGACGAAGTAGGGCTGGGTAAAACCATCGAAGCCGGTCTGGTCATCCACCGCCAGTTGCTGTCGGGCCGCGCCAACCGGGTGCTGATCCTGGTACCGGAAAACCTGCAGCACCAGTGGCTGGTGGAAATGCGCCGCCGCTTCAACCTGCAGGTCGCGCTGTTCGATGCCGAACGCTTCATCGAAAGCGATGCCAGCAACCCGTTCGAAGACACGCAACTGGCGCTGGTGTCGCTGGAATGGCTGGTTGAAGACGAGAAGGCCCAGGACGCGCTGTTCGCGGCGGGCTGGGACCTGCTGGTCGTCGACGAGGCCCACCACCTGGTCTGGCACGAAGAAAAGGCCAGCCGCGAGTACTCGTTGGTCGAGCAACTGGCCGAAGTCATTCCCGGCGTGCTGCTGCTGACCGCAACCCCCGAGCAGCTCGGTCAGGACAGCCACTTTGCCCGTCTGCGCCTGCTGGACCCGAATCGTTTCCATGACCTGCACGCGTTCCGCGCCGAGAGCGAAAACTATCGCCCGGTCGCCGAAGCCGTTCAGGAGCTGCTGGACAAAGGCACGCTGTCGCCAAAAGCCAACGAGACCATCCGTGGTTTCCTCGGCGCCGAAGCCGAAGCGCTGCTAACCGCTGTTGCCGCCGGCGACGCCGAAGCCAGTGCCCGCCTGATCCGCGAACTGCTTGACCGTCACGGCACCGGCCGCGTGCTGTTCCGCAACACCCGCGCCGCCGTGCAAGGGTTCCCGGAGCGCAAACTGCACCCGTATCCCCTGCCCTGCCCGGCTGAATACCTGGAGCTGCCGATTGGCGAACACGCCGACCTGTACCCGGAAGTCAGCTTCCAGGCCCAAAGCGAGCTCAGCGAAGAAGAGCGCTGGTGGCGTTTCGATCCGCGCGTTGACTGGCTGATCGACACCCTGAAAATGCTCAAGCGCGTGAAGGTGCTGGTCATCTGCGCCCACGCCGAAACCGCGATGGACCTGGAAGACGCCCTGCGCGTGCGTTCCGGCATCCCGGCGACGGTCTTCCACGAAGGCATGAACATCCTCGAACGTGACCGCGCGGCGGCGTATTTCGCCGACGAAGAGTTCGGCGCCCAGGTGCTGATCTGCTCCGAAATCGGCAGTGAAGGCCGCAACTTCCAGTTCTCCCATCACCTAGTGCTGTTCGACCTGCCTGCGCACCCGGACCTGCTGGAGCAGCGGATCGGTCGTCTGGACCGGATCGGCCAGAAGCACATCATCGAGCTGCACGTGCCGTATCTGGAAACCAGCCCGCAAGAGCGGCTGTTCCAGTGGTATCACGAGGCGCTCAACGCATTCCTCAACACTTGCCCGACCGGCAACGCGCTGCAACATACGTTCGGCCCGCGCCTGTTGCCGCAGCTGGAAGGCGGCGACGAGGACGACTGGCAGGCGCTGGTGACCGAGGCGCGCAACGAGCGCGTGCGTCTGGAAAGCGAACTGCACACCGGCCGCGACCGTCTGCTGGAGCTTAATTCCGGCGGCGCCGGCGAAGGCGAAGCGCTGGTGGAGGCCATCCTTGAGCAGGACGATCAGTTCACCCTGCCGATCTACATGGAAACCCTGTTCGACGCGTTCGGCATCGACAGCGAGGACCACTCGGAGAACGCGCTGATCCTGCGGCCGAGCGAGAAGATGCTCGACGCCAGCTTCCCGCTGGGCGACGACGAAGGCGTGACCATCACCTACGACCGTAATCAGGCGCTGGCCCGCGAGGACATGCAGTTCATTACCTGGGAACACCCGATGGTGCAGGGCGGCATGGATCTGGTGCTGTCCGGCTCGATGGGCAACACCGCCGTGGCACTCATCAAGAACAAGGCGCTGAAGCCCGGCACCGTGTTGCTGGAATTGCTCTACGTCAGTGAAGTGGTCGCGCCGCGCTCGCTGCAACTGGGCCGCTACCTGCCGCCGGCCGCGCTGCGTTGTCTGCTGGATGGCAACGGCAACGACCTGTCGGGCCGCGTGTCCTTCACCACCCTGAACGATCAGCTGGAGAGCGTGCCCCGGGCCAGCGCCAACAAGTTCATTCAGGCACAGCGCGACGTGCTCAACCCGCAGATCAACGCCGCCGAAAGCAAGATCGCGCCGAAGCACGCTGAACGTGTGGCGGAAGCGCAGCGACGTCTGGCGGCAGACACCGAAGAAGAGCTGGCGCGTTTGACCGCATTGCAAGCGGTCAACCCGACCGTGCGCGACAGCGAACTGGCGGCATTGCGTGAGCAACGTGAGCAAGGCCTGGCCATGCTGGAAAAAGCCGCGCTGCGCCTGGAAGCGATTCGGGTGCTGGTCGCCGGCTAATCAGGTTCGCCGCAGGAAATGTGGGAGTGAGCTTGCTCACGAAGGGGCCGGGACGTTCAGCCATTTTCTCTACTGACTGAACTTAAGCCTTCGCGAGCAAGCTAGCTCCCACGGGATAGCGCTCGGCTCGGGATCTTCTAGACCCCACAAAGCGCATGTGCACTTACTTTAAAGTAGGCCGCTGTGGTGTGGGAGTGATCGGGGGATCACGCCACCGACGGCTTCACCCCCTGCCCCACCGGCTCATCCGCCACCATCCCCTCGCGCATCCGCTGCGCATCAGCGCTGAAGCACTTCGACGCGCGCACCAGAAACACCAGGACGAAAAACAACGCCACCGGTATCAAATACATCGCATCGTGCAGCCCCACCGCCTTGAACGGTTCGGTCATCTGCTCGACCTGTGCGGCGTACATGGCCGAGTGAGCGAAATGGTCCGACAACAGACCTACCACCACCGGTCCCAGCCCGCCGCCCAGCAGATACAGACCAGCAAAGAACAGCGCCATGGCCGTGGCGCGCAGTCGGGGCTGCACCACGTCCTGAATCGCGGTGTAAACGCAGGTGTAGAAATTGTAGGAAAACAGCCAGCCAAGACTGAACACCCCGACGAACACGCCGATCTCGATGCGCCCGGCATGCAGCGCATAACCGGTGCACAGCGTCGCAACCACCATGCTCATGGCAGCAAACATCAGGCGGCCGTTGCTCCAGCGTTGATGCAGCTTGTCCGCCACCCAGCCGCCGACGGTCAGGCCAACGAGACCGGTCACGCCGACGATCATGCCGGTGGCCATCGCGGCTTCCTGCAAGGGCAGTAAGAAGTAGCGCTGCAGCATCGGCACCATGAACGAGTTGCACGCGTAGGTGGCGAAGTTGAACGCCAGACCGGCGAGCACCAGCCAGCGGAACGTAGGAATCGACAGCACGCGACGGATCGGCCGGTCGATTTTCTCCTGGGAAATGGCCACGCTTTCAGCGGCGCCCCGGGCCGGCTCGCGAATGAAGAACATGAACACCGCCAGCACCAGCCCCGGCACCGCGGCGATGAAGAACGGCGCGCGCCAGCTGCCGAACGCCTGCACCATCGCGCCGATGGTAAAGAACGCCAGCAACAGCCCCAAGGGCAATCCCAGCATAAAGATGCCCATGGCCCGGGCGCGGCGGTGGGCGGGGAACAGGTCGCCGATCAACGAATTGGCCGCTGGCGCATAGCTCGCCTCTCCGATCCCGACGCCCATGCGCACCAGCAGAAACGCCCAGAAGTTGCCGACCAGACCGTTTACCGCCGTCAGGCCGCTCCACACCGCCAGCCCCCAGCCCATCAACTTGCGCCGTGAGCCGTTGTCGGCCATGCGCCCCAACGGCAGCCCGGCCACTGCGTACACCAGGGTGAAGGCGGTGCCGATGATGCCGAGCTGAAAGTCGCTCAGCGACCATTCCTTGCGGATGGGCTCGATGATGATCGCGGGAATCGTGCGGTCGAAGAAATTGAACAGGTTGGCCAGAAACAGCAGAAACAGAACGCGCCAAGCGTTCCTTGCCTGAGTCGATCGATCCATGGGGCGCTCTCTTTCTTGTTATAGGAGGCTATTCCAGCTGACGCCTCCGGTTTGCCTGAAATCTAGTCACGCCTTGGCACTCTGTCTGTGAACATTCGCCCCGCTGATACCCATCCATTGAACGTCCGCCAGGAATCCCGGAGCCACCCTGACGGTTTTCCCAAAATGAAGCATGGATTCGGTGAGACATTCCGCTACCGACGACACACCGGCAGTTACCGCATTACCCACTTTGCCATCATCCGACGCACCATTTTTGAGCAGTGACCAGCGTCACGCCCTCTCGTGGATCAACACCCACGGCGCGACAACCACTGCCCAGAGAGGCGGATTGCGCTCGAAAAGATCCAGAGCCTTTGATTCAGAGACCTTGCCGACGTCCCCACTCTTGAGCCATGCAGCCACTTGCGCCTCACTGTTCTCGGCAAATGCCTGGGCCACGGCGATCAAATCCAGGCTGGGCTCGACCCACAACAGGGCACCCTTCGCAAAAAATGGTTGCAATTCATTCCACGTAATCGAAGCCGTTTCGCCAAGCAGTTTGGCATAGAGGGTGCTAGGTTCTTGCGTCATGGGTTTTCACCGTATTGGAAAATCGGCGCAATGATAGCGCCGCCCTCCGTACCGACAAACCCGGATTCAAGTGATTGATTGCAGGGAAGTTCGCCCAAGCCGACCGGTTCGTTGCCCGACAGGGTTATAGAGCCGGCGTGATTGTGTATCTTTCTGTCGATTAAGCGACATCCACAGGTTTTGCCCCCCGCAGCCAGCTATTCAAGCGATCGACCGGCGCTCTAAACTGTTCCGGTACAGTTGCTGGGGGTGCGGCCTGGAAATTCAATCCGGTCCTGCAGCTTTGGCCATCAGGATTATAAAAACGACAACGCAAGAGTGGAGCATCATGACTAAGGGTATTAATCAGATTTCCAAGCTGTTTGCCGCACTGGTTCTGGCGGGGGTTGCCAGTCACTCGTTCGCAGCTGACACAATCAAGATCGGCATTGCCGGCCCTAAAACCGGTGCTGTGGCCCAGTACGGCGACATGCAGTTCAGCGGCGCCAAGATGGCCATCGACCAGATCAACGCCAAAGGCGGCATCGACGGCAAGAAGCTTGAAGCGGTTGATTACGATGATGCCTGTGACCCGAAACAAGCGGTCGCCATCGCCAACAAAGTGGTCAACGACGGCGTCAAGTTCGTGGTCGGTCACCTCTGCTCCAGCTCCACTCAGCCTGCTTCGGACATCTACGAAGACGAAGGCATCATCATGGTGACCCCGGCGGCCACCAGCCCGGAAATCACTGCCCGTGGCTACAAAATGATCTTCCGTACCATCGGCCTGGACAGTGCACAGGGCCCGGCTGCCGGCGACTACATCGCCAAGCAGGTCAAGCCGAAGATCGTTGCGGTCATCCACGACAAACAGCAATACGGTGAAGGCATCGCCACTGCCGTCAAGCAGACCTTGGAAAAAGACGGCGTGAAAGTCGCCCTGTTCGAAGGCATCAATGCCGGCGACAAGGACTTTTCCTCGCTGATCGCCAAGATGAAGCAAAACAATGTCGACTTCGTCTACTACGGCGGCTACCACCCTGAGCTGGGTCTGATTCTGCGTCAGGCACAGGAAAAAGGCCTGAAAGCCGGCTTCATGGGTCCGGAAGGCGTGGGCAACGCCTCCATCTCGCAGATCGCTCAGGACGCGTCCGAAGGTCTGCTGGTGACCCTGCCGAAATCCTTCGATCAGGACCCGGCCAACAATGAGCTGGTTGCTGCGTTCAAGGCGAAGAAAGAAGACCCGAGCGGTCCGTTCGTGTTCCCGGCCTACGCTGCCGTGGAAGTGATTGCTGAAGCGATCAAGACCGCCAAGTCCGAAGACACCGCGAAAGTGGCAGCCGCCATTCACGCCGGTACGTTCAAAACCCCTACCGGCGATCTGAGCTTCGACGCCAAGGGTGACTTGAAAAACTTCAAATTCGTCGTTTACACCTGGCACAAAGATGGCACCAAGACTGAAGCCCCTGTGAAATAACGCGGCCTTCATGCTTACCCGAAGCCCACTGCAACCGCAGTGGGCTTTGTTTTAGCTGGGCAGCGAATTTCACAAGAATTCCGACCCCTGAACATCTTGAAACCGCACCAGTGAACCACTGGGCTCGTGCCGGACGCGGACGTAGATCACGACGCGCGAGCGGGAAAAAGACACCACCAGTGAAACACCAGGCAGGTTTTTAGGAGCACTCAGCAATGCCGATAGATCTCTATCACTTTCTTCAACAGCTGGTTAATGGGATGACCATTGGCAGCACTTACGCCTTGATTGCCATTGGCTACACCATGGTTTACGGCATCATCGGCATGATCAACTTCGCCCACGGCGAGGTGTACATGATCGGCTCGTATGTGGCGTTTATCGCCCTGGCCGGTCTGACCATGCTTGGCCTGGACAGCCTGCCCCTGCTGATTACCGCAGCTTTCGTCGCCAGTATTGTGGTGACCAGCGCCTACGGTTACGCCATCGAGCGAGTTGCCTATCGCCCGTTGCGCGGCAGCAACCGTTTGATCCCTCTGATTTCCGCCATCGGCATGTCGATTTTCCTGCAGAACACCGTGTTGTTGTCGCAGGACTCGAAAGACAAATCGATCCCCAACCTCATTCCCGGCAACTTCGTGTTCGGCCCCGGCAGCACCCATGAAGTGGTGATCTCCTACATGCAGATCCTCATCTTCATCGTCACGCTGGTGGCCATGCTCGGTCTGACATGGTTCATCTCCCGCTCTCGCCTGGGTCGCGCCTGCCGTGCCTGCGCCGAAGACATCAAGATGGCCAACCTGCTGGGGATCAACACCAACAACATCATCGCCCTGACCTTCGTCATCGGTGCCGCCCTGGCGGCGGTCGCTGCGGTGCTGCTGAGCATGCAGTACGGCGTGATCAACCCCAACGCCGGTTTCCTCGTCGGCATCAAAGCCTTTACCGCCGCAGTACTGGGCGGTATCGGCAGTATCCCGGGCGCGATGCTCGGCGGTCTGGTGCTGGGCATCGCCGAAGCCTTTGGCGCCGACATCTTTGGCGACCAGTACAAGGATGTGGTGGCGTTCGGTCTTCTCGTATTGGTGTTGTTGTTCCGGCCAACCGGCCTGCTCGGCCGTCCGGAGGTTGAAAAAGTATGACCAGGAATCTCAAATCGGCCCTCTTCAGCGCAGTGCTGGTGCTGGCCGTCGCTTACCCGATCCTCGGGCTCAAACTGGACATCGTCGGGATCAATCTCGCGGTGGTCGGCGCCAGCACCACCACCGTGCTGCTGATTTTTGCCGCGGCGTTGCTGATGTTCCTGCGCGTGCTGTTCAACGAACAGATCAGCGCCATGTGGCGCTCGCGTCCGCAGAAACAGCTGATGTCGGACAAGACCAGCAACTTTCTGACCCTGCCGTCGACCCAACGCTGGTTCCTCGGCGCGCTGGTGATTGCTGCGCTGGTGTGGCCGTTCTTCGGTTCGCGCGGCGCGGTGGACATCGCGACCCTGATCCTGATCTACGTGATGCTCGGCCTGGGCCTGAACATCGTCGTCGGTCTGGCGGGTCTGCTTGACCTCGGTTACGTCGGCTTTTACGCCGTGGGCGCGTACACCTACGCCCTGCTGCAGCACTACTTCGGCTTCGGTTTCTGGATCTGCCTGCCGCTGGCCGGCCTGGCGTCGGCGACGTTCGGCTTCCTGCTGGGCTTCCCGGTCCTGCGACTGCGTGGTGACTATCTGGCGATCGTGACCCTGGGTTTCGGTGAAATCATTCGCCTGTTCCTGCGTAACCTGACCGACATCACCGGCGGCCCGAACGGCATCAGCAACATCGAAAAACCGACGCTGTTCGGCCTGACGTTCGAGCGCAAGGCTGCAGAAGGCATGCAGACGTTCCACGAATACTTCGGTCTGGAATACAACTCCATCAACAAGGTGATCTTTCTCTACCTGATCGCCCTGCTGCTGGCGCTGTTGGCGCTGTTCGTGATCAACCGGCTGTTGCGCATGCCCATCGGCCGCGCCTGGGAAGCCCTGCGTGAAGACGAAATCGCCTGCCGCGCGCTGGGCCTGAATCCGACCATCATCAAGCTGTCGGCCTTTACCCTCGGCGCTGCATTCGCCGGTTTCGCCGGCAGTTTCTTCGCCGCGCGTCAGGGGTTGATCACCCCGGAGTCGTTCACCTTTCTGGAGTCGGCGATCATCCTCGCCATCGTGGTCCTGGGCGGCATGGGCTCGCAGCTGGGCGTGATCCTCGCCGCAGTCGTGATGATCCTGTTGCCTGAACTGCTTCGCGAATTCAGCGAATACCGGATGCTCGGCTTCGGCGCCTTGATGGTGCTGATGATGATCTGGCGCCCTCAGGGCTTCCTGCCGATGCAGCGTCCCGTCATGAAACTCAAGGGGGAGCGCTGATGAGCCGTCCACTTCTGCAAGCGTCCGGCTTGTGCATGCGCTTTGGCGGTCTGCTGGCCGTCAACGGCGTCGGTCTGACCGTCAACGAGAAGCAGGTCGTGTCGATGATCGGCCCGAACGGCGCCGGCAAGACCACCGTTTTCAACTGCCTGACCGGTTTCTACAAACCCACCTCCGGCACGATCCTGCTGGACGGCGAGCCGATTCAGGGCCTGGCCGGCCATGAGATCGCCCGTAAAGGCGTGGTGCGAACGTTCCAGAACGTGCGCCTGTTCAAGGAAATGACCGCGGTGGAAAACCTGCTGGTGGCCCAGCATCGTCACCTCAACACGAATTTCCTGTCCGGCCTGTTCAAGACCCCGGCGTATCGCAAAAGCGAGCGCGAGGCGATGGAGTACGCCGAGCATTGGCTGGAAGCGGTTGATCTGAAGGAGTTCGCCAACCGTCCAGCCGGCACCCTGGCCTACGGTCAGCAACGACGTCTGGAAATCGCCCGCTGCATGATGACGCGCCCGCGCATCCTGATGCTCGATGAGCCGGCGGCCGGTCTGAACCCGAAAGAAACCGAAGACTTGAAAGCGCTGATCGGCGTGCTGCGTAACGAGCACAACGCGACGGTGTTGCTGATCGAGCACGACATGAAGCTGGTCATGAGCATTTCCGACCATATCGTGGTGATCAATCAGGGCACGCCGCTGGCCGATGGCACGCCCGAGCAGATCCGTGACAATCCTGAAGTGATCAAAGCCTATCTGGGGGAAGCGTAAATGCTGCAGTTCGATAACGTTTCCACGTTCTACGGCAAGATCCAGGCATTGCACGGTGTCAGCATCGATGTGCAACAGGGTGAGATTGTCACGTTGATCGGCGCCAATGGCGCGGGCAAGTCGACGCTGTTGATGACGCTGTGCGGTTCGCCGCGCGCGCACAGTGGCAGCATCCGCTATATGGGTGAGGAACTGGTCGGTCTGGAGTCGTCGGTGATAATGCGCAAGAGTATTGCGGTGGTGCCGGAGGGCCGTCGTGTGTTCGCGCGTCTGACGGTGGAGGAGAATCTGGCGATGGGCGGGTTCTTCACGGACAAGGCCGATTATCAGGTGCAGATGGATAAGGTGCTTGAGTTGTTTCCGCGTCTGAAGGAGCGCTTCAATCAGCGCGGCGGCACGATGTCCGGCGGTGAGCAGCAGATGCTGGCGATCGGGCGTGCGTTGATGAGCAAGCCGAAGCTGTTGTTGCTGGATGAGCCTTCGCTGGGTCTGGCGCCGATTATTATTCAGCAGATTTTCGAGATTGTTGAGCAGTTGCGGCGGGATGGGGTGACGGTGTTTCTGGTGGAGCAGAATGCGAATCAGGCGTTGAAGATCGCTGATCGTGCGTATGTTCTGGAGAATGGCCGGGTGGTGATGCAGGGGTCGGGGGCGGAGTTGCTGGTTGATCCGAAAGTGCGGGATGCTTATTTAGGCGGCTAAAGGAGGATCAAGGGCGTCTGCCTGGGGGCAGACGTTTCGCCTTCGGCGAGTTACTTGATAAAGCCCCAAGTAACCAAGGGCTTAGTGCTCCTGGTTGGGCCCTTCTTTCGTCAGGCTTCCTTCACTCCGGTCTCGCTCCGTGGGCCCGCGCCGAACGGACATCCATGTCCTGACGGCGCTCTCGCCGCATCCCTGCGGCTCGGCCCACTCCACGAGACCTGCGTTCAGCCTGCACCCAAGTCGCGATTTGCGGTGTCTGGGCTTTTTGCGTTTGAAGATCAAAAGCAGGTCAAAGGCTTCCCGGCTGAAGCCGGTCCTACAGGAGTCGCCGTCGGTGCCACTGGCTGCACGCGTTGCTTTTTGTAGGACCGGCTTTAGCCGGGAATAGGCCAGTGGCTGCGACATCAATTTTGATTTCTGTTTACAGGGGACTGATTTATTTACAGCGCTTCACCGTAAATTAATCTGTCCCCGCTCGATTTGATAACCCCAGAAGTCAGAGCTTTTCCAGCGCCGCAGTGCTGCGCTCGAACCATTCGCCTAAATAATCCGCCATGACTTGCACCCGCCTCGGCAGCCGTCCTTCAAAGGGGTGGACCAGGTAAAGGGACGAAACCGGCGTCTGGTAATCACGCAGCAACCAGTGCAATCGTCCTTCTTTCAGTTCCTCATGAACCATGTACGACGGCAGGCGGGCGATGCCGGCGCCGACGAGGGCGGCTTTTTTCAGGAGGCCGTAGTGGTTGCTGGCGAAGGTACCGCGGACGTTGACGCGGGTCAGTTCGTGTTTCTGGTGGTAGCCCCAGGATTCGCGGCCGGCGTGATGGCTGTTGAGCAGGCATCGGTGGACGCGCAGTTCTTCCGGGGTTTGCGGGGTGCCGTGTCTGGCGAGGTAATCCGGGCTGGCGCAGGTCAGCTCCTGTAGCGACAGCAAGGGCTTGGCCACCAGGCGTTCGTCGATCCCCACGCTGGAACGTATGCCCAGGTCGAAGCCATCACGGCGCATGTCGCGGAAGTGGTTGTTGAGGTCCAGTTCCACCTGCACGTCGGGGTAGGTATGGGCGAATTCGGTGAGCAGGCCTTCGAAGAAGGTTTCGCCCAACGACACCGGCACGGTCAGGCGAACGGTGCCAATCAGGCTTTCGCTCAGGTAGGCCATGGCGTCGCGGACGCGGTCGCGTTGGGCCAGTAGCGCGCGGGCTTCGGGCAGGAGAATGGCGCCCGCCGAGGTCAGCGTCAGGCTGCGGGTAGTGCGATGGAGCAGCGTCACGCCGAAGTTCTTTTCCAGTTTGCTGATGCGCTTGGACAGTTGGCTGGTACTGGTGTCCAGCCATTGCGCGGCCAGGGTGAAGCTGTTGGCCTCCACCAGCATCGCGAACGCGGCCAGGTCGTCCATTTCGCTCATGATTGTTTCCTTTCTGACAAACCGGGATTGCCGTTTAGCCCCTGTTTCGGTGGGAAAAGGCGACTCACACTGAGCGCCTGATCCATACCAGGGGAAAATCGCATCATGAAAATTCTATTGATTGGCGCCAGTGGCACCATTGGCTCGGCGATCGAGAAAGAGTTGGCGCCACGCCACGAGATCGTTCGCATCGGCAGAACCGGCGCAGACGAGCACGTCGATATTAGTGACAGCGACTCGATCCGCAAACTATTCGAACGGACAGGCCCTTTCGACGCATTGATTTGCGCGGCCGGCAATGTCACCTTCGCGCCGCTCGGCGAGATGACCGCCGATTCATTCGCCCTGGGCCTGCGCGACAAGCTGATGGGTCAGGTCAATCTGCTGCTGATCGGCCGGGAATTCGCCAACGACGGCGCGTCCTTCACCTTCACCACTGGCATCACCAGCGTCGATCCGATTCGCACCGGGGCGTCAGCCAGCCTGGTCAACGGCGCCATCGACGCCTTCGTGCGCGCCGCCGCCATCGAGATGCCGCGGGGCATGCGGGTCAATTCGGTCAGCCCCAACGTGCTGGTCGAAGCCATGGGCACCTACGCGCCGTACTTTCGCGGCTTCAAGCCGGTCCCCGCAGCGGATGTAGCCTTGGCGTACGCAAAAAGTGTCGAAGGGCTACAAACCGGACAGACGTATCGCGTTGGCTAATCGCCCCTTGTGATGAGCGAGCAGGCTGAGTAACGTGGCGGCACTTGTCTGGAGACCGCCCCATGTCCGCTGCTCGTTCCGCCCTGATGTTCGCCCTGTTGCCTTTGTTTGCCGGCTGCCAGTTGATGCCCATGTCGTCCAGTGACAGCAAGGTGTCGACCGCTGGCATGATCCGCATGCAGGGCACCCTCAGCGGTGACGGCGGCAAGCTGTTCTTCGCCCCATGCAACGAACAGCGCCGCTATGCAGTCACCGACAAGGGCAACACCGGCGTCCTGCAGGAAGCCGCTTCGGTGGTGGACAAGAACGGCAAGGCGTTCGCCGATGTACGCGGCAACTTCGTCGCGAGCAAGGCCCAGGGCAGTGACGGTCAGGCCGACATCTACCAGCTCTACCGCGTCGAGCGCCCGAGCGGTGGCTGCGAGGACCCCAATTTCAAGCGCCTGACGATTCATGCCAGCGGCAACGGCCCGAAATGGAACCTCAACGCCAGCGGCAAGGGTCTGGTGCTTGAGCGCGCAGGCCAGGAGCCGTTCGCCGTGCCGTACATGGAAGAGCAGATGCCCGAGGGCCGCTTCAATCTGATCACCGACGCCAACAATCAACACGTCGAGCTCTACGTCGCGCCGTTGCGCTGTGTGGACCCGTCGAACGGCTCTGTGCAGCACCTGACCGCGGAACTGCGGGTCAATGGCCAGGTTCAGCGCGGCTGCGCGTACTTCGGGGCGATGCGTAACGATTGATAGCCTTACGCTGAACCTGAAACCTCAAACCTGAATCTGTACAGGCGCAACACTGGTGGGAGTGAGCTTGCTCGCGAATGCCGTAGGTCAGGCGCTCACAGCGCTGACTGACAAGACGCTTTCGCGAGCAAGCTCGCTCCCACATATTCCCCATTAGCCTTGAGATCAAGTTTTCCCAGCTGACTCGGTGCAAACCTAAACGGCGGCTGCGCGGCGGATGTCGTCGCTCGGGCCACCGCTCCCTGCTCAATGTGGCTTATAATCGCGCGCTCTTGTAGTGCTGCCGGGCCGATCCTGCGGCCCGAAACCGGATCTTTCAATGTTACGAATCACCGAATTCAAACTGCCGCTGGACCACGCGGACGACGAACTGCGCCCTGCACTTCTGCAACGCCTGGCCATCGGCAGCGACGAGCTTCTGGATTTCACCCTGTTCAAGCGCAGCTATGATGCGCGCAAGAAATCCACCGAGCTGCAGTTCATTTACACCGTCGACTTCCAGGTGCGCGACGAAGCCGCCCTGCTCCAGCGCCTGAGCCACGACAAACACATCGGCCCGGCGCCAGACGTCAGTTACAAAGTGGTCGGCCACGCCCCTGCTGTTCTTAGCCAGCGTCCGCTGGTGGTCGGCTTCGGCCCGTGCGGTATTTTCGCCGGCCTGTTGCTGGCGCAGATGGGCTTCAAGCCAATCATCCTCGAACGCGGCACTGAAGTCCGTCAGCGCACCAAGGACACCTGGGGGCTGTGGCGCAAGAACGTGCTCAACCCGGAGTCCAACGTGCAGTTCGGTGAGGGCGGCGCGGGGACGTTCTCCGACGGCAAGCTCTACAGTCAGATCAAAGACCCGAAATTCATCGGTCGCAAGGTCTTGCACGAGTTCGTCAAAGCCGGTGCGCCGGAAGAGATTCTCTACGTCAGCAAGCCACACATCGGCACCTTCCGGTTGACCGGCGTGGTCGAGAACATGCGTCATCAGATCGAAGCGCTGGGCGGCGAAGTGCGTTTCCAGCAGCGGGTCACCGATGTACTGATCGAAGACGGCCAGATGCAGGGCGTCGTGCTCGATAGCGGCGAGCGCATCGACTCGCGGCACGTCATTCTGGCGCTGGGCCACAGCGCCCGGGACACCTTCCGCATGCTCCACGGGCGCGGCGTGTTCATGGAGGCCAAGCCGTTTTCGGTCGGCTTCCGCATCGAGCACCCACAGGGCTTGATCGACCGCGCGCGCCTGGGCAAGTACGCCGGTCACCCGAAGCTGGGTGCTGCGGATTACAAGCTGGTGCACCACGCCAAGAACGGCCGTTCGGTGTACAGCTTCTGCATGTGCCCCGGCGGCACCGTGGTGGCGGCGACTTCTGAGCCCAACCGCGTGGTCACCAACGGCATGAGCCAGTACTCGCGCAACGAGCGCAACGCCAACTCCGGCATCGTCGTCGGCATCACCCCCGAGCAGGATTATCCGGGCAGCCCGCTGGCCGGCATCGAACTGCAGGAGCGACTGGAGTCCCACGCCTACATCATGGGCGGCGAAACCTACGAAGCACCGGCGCAACTGGTGGGTGATTTCATCGCGGGCAAAGCGTCAACGGCGTTGGGCGGCGTAGAACCTTCCTACAAGCCGGGCGTCAAGCTGACCGACCTTGCCGACGCGTTGCCCGCCTTCGCCATCGAAGCCATTCGTGAGGCGCTGCCGGCGTTCGAGAAGCAGATCAGAGGATTTTCGCAGCACGACGCGATCCTCACCGGCATTGAAACGCGCACCTCCTCGCCCCTGCGCATCACCCGTGGCGAGGACCTGCAGAGCCTCAACGTCAAAGGCCTGTTCCCGGCAGGCGAAGGCGCAGGCTATGCCGGCGGCATCCTGTCGGCCGGCGTTGACGGGATCCGCATCGCCGAAGCGTTGGCCCGAAATATCCTGGGCATCACTGAATAAGCCACTTAAAGGCATCGCCCTACAGCACTCGGAAACGAATCCATACGATTCGTAAGCGGTGTCTGTAGGGCGTTATTTTTGATTACAAATTCGGCTTCAGATCCTGTTTTCAGACACCAGAACGCGCGTTAGGGTGGCGCTCCTTTTCAGGCTGCCCTTGGAGCGTCACCTTGCCCGTACGCAATACATTCAGACGTTTCTTCCAGCTGGAAGCCGCCGGTGGCTTGCTGCTGATCGCCGCCGCGGCCCTCGCCCTGATCATCAACAATTCTCCCCTGTCCTGGCTGTATAACGGCTGGCTGGAAACGCCGGTCGTTGCCCAGATCGGCGCGTTGCACATCGCCAAACCGTTGCTGCTGTGGATCAACGACGGCCTGATGGCGTTGTTCTTCCTGCTGATCGGGCTGGAGGTCAAGCGCGAGGTCCTGCAAGGACACCTCTCGCGGCCCTCCCAAATTGTCCTGCCGGGCGCGGCGGCCATCGGCGGCATGCTCATCCCTGCCCTGCTCTTCCGGGCGCTTAACTCAGACAATCCCGCCGCCCTGAGTGGCTGGGCGATTCCCATGGCCACCGACATCGCCTTCGCCCTAGGCGTGCTGGCGTTGCTGGGCAAACGGGTGCCGGTGTCGCTCAAGCTGTTTCTCATGACCCTGGCGATCATCGATGATCTGGGCGCGATCATTGTCATCGCGCTGTTCTACTCCGGCGAACTGTCCAGCCTGGCATTGGCGCTGGCAGCCGCGTCGATTGCCGGGCTGATCACCATGAACCGCCTGGGCGTGACCAGACTCGCGCCCTACTTGCTGATCGGCACCGTCTTGTGGGTCTGCGTGCTGAAGAGCGGCGTCCACGCCACGCTGGCCGGCGTTCTGCTGGCGTTCTGCATTCCGCTGCGGACGCCCAAAGCCGTCGCCTCCCCCCTGCAGCAACTCGAACACGCCCTGCATCCCTGGGTGGCGTATTTCATTCTGCCGCTGTTCGCGTTCGCCAACGCCGGCGTCCCTTTGGCCGGCGTTACGCTGGAGAGCTCCACCCATCCCGTACCACTCGGCATCGCACTGGGTCTGCTGCTGGGCAAAGTCATCGGTGTGTTTGGCCTGACGTGGCTGGCAATCAAGACGGGGCTCGCATCACTGCCGACCGGCGCAAACTGGGGGCAGGTGCTGGGGGTTTCGATGCTGTGCGGGATCGGCTTCACCATGAGCCTGTTTGTCGGCTCACTGGCGTTCGTGCCGGGACAAAGCGAGTTTGCCGGGATGGATCGAATGGGGATTTTGACGGGGTCTGTTCTTGCCGCGCTGATCGGCTACGGCATCACCGCAATGGCCAGTCGCAGCACGCGCTCAGCAGCGTTGAAATGAAACGCTGAAATGCAAAACGCCCCGAATGATCGGGGCGTTTTCGCAAGCGGACATTTGTAGATTCCGCTTCAGGACATGCAGCGTGGTTTAGTGGCTGACGCGGCTGGTGCCGTTGACGGTCATGATGCGCACGCGCTCACCCACGCGGAAGATCTCGTTTTCCTGAACTTCCTGCACATAAGCACGCATGGTGCCATCGTCTTCACGCACGGTGATCTCGACGCCTTGAGCACGGGTCAGGCCGCCTTCCGCTGCCGAACCCAGCAGACCACCAGCGACAGCACCGATCACGGCCGTCACGATGCTGCCGCGACCGCCACCGATGGCGCTGCCACCCACACCACCGACGATGGCACCGGCGCCTGCGCCGATCGGGGTTTTGGTGCCTTCAATCTTCACCGGACGCAACGATTCGATCGTGCCCAGCCGTACGGTCTGCACCTGACGAGCTTCGTCGCGCGAGTACGAGTCGCCGGTGAGGCTTGAAGTACAGCCGCCCAGCGTCAGCGCCATGGCGGTGAACGAAGCAACCAACAGAACAGACTTACGCATAACAGTTATCTCCAGAGGTACAGGTAGCCATTAGACTCTGCGACGCCAATCGATGTCACGGTCCTGTACCGATAATTTACGTTTATTCAGGCGTGATACAGCAACCCGCCGACGTCTACTTCAGTGGACGACGGCGCCGGAAATTGATTCAAAGAAAAGTGTGACAGAGACCCTGGAACTGACAGCACGGTAGTCCGAAAGACCCGCACTCAGGGCGCGAGGCGCTCGCGCTGCCACTCATCTTCCAGCAGACGATAGTTCAGGCGGTCATGCAGACGGCTTGGACGTCCCTGCCAGAATTCGATGCGATCCGGCACCAGACGATAGCCGCCCCAGTGATCGGGACAGTCAGGCTGGGCGTCCATGAAACGCGCCTCGGTGGCTTTGAGCAAACCTTCGAGCTCTTCACGGTCGGCGATCACCCGACTTTGCGGGGATGCCCAGGCACCCAGGCGGCTGCCGAGGGGGCGTACCTGAAAATAGGCGTCGGATTCTTCGTGGCTGACCCTGGACACGCGGCCTTCGATGCGCACCTGACGTTCCAGCGAGGGCCAGAAAAACGTCATGGCGGCAAAAGGACGGGCGCTCAACTGCTGGCCTTTGGCGCTCTCGTAGTTGGAAAAAAACGTGAAGCCCTGAGCGTCCAGGCCTTTGAGCAGCAGGACGCGGCAGTGGGGGCGACCGTCGGCGTCGACGGTCGCCAGCGTCATGGCGTTGGCCTCGACCGGCGCTTGCTCGGTTTCGACCGCTTCGTTGAACCAGCGATGGAACAGTGCGAAGGGCTCTTCCGGAGCCTGGGCTTCGGTCAACCCTTCGCGGGCATAGTTGCGACGCATATCGGCCAGACGCTGGCTCATCACTGCCTTCCTTAATCGAGATTCGTGAACAGAACCCCGATCTTAACCTCAGTTGCTGGCTTGAGCATCCGGGGCAGGTTTTTTGGCCGCTGCTTTCGCAGGCGCTGCCTTGGCTTTCACCGGCGCTGCTTTCTTCACAGGTGCTTTCTTGGCCGCAGGCGCCTTGGCTGCGGAAGCCTTGGTAGCAACGGCCTTCTTGGCCGGTGCAGCGGATTTGGCAGGCGTAGCAGCCTTGGTCGGCGCAGCAACCGGTGCCGGCGCCGGCGCGTTGGCGGTCTGCACGGCCAGCAGGGTCGGCGCTGGCGGCAGGTTGTACTTGGCCATTTCGGCAACCATGGTGTCCTGCGGCGTCAGGATGATTTCCACGCGACGGTTGAGTGCGCGACCCGGCGCGCTGTCACCGGCCGCACGGGGCATGTCGGCGCCCATGCCACGCAGGTTCAGACGATTACGCTGCAGGCCGCTGAGGCGGAAGATCGCCGCAACCGATTGGGCGCGCTGCTGACTGATCTTGAGATCGGCATCACTGGAGACGTCGCTGTGGCCCAACACCAGAACGGCGGCGCGCTGGTCGACTTCAACGATCTTGGCCATGCGGCTGATCGGACCGAGGTTGGTCGGCAGGAGCATTTCCGGACGCTTCGGGTTGAAGGTGCTGTCGACCGGCGCAGTGACCACGAGGATGTCGTCACGGCGCTCAAGCTGGAACTGGCTGTCCTTGATCGCTTCACGAATTTTTGGCTCGTTCAGATCCAGCCAGGCCTGGGTCACCTTCGGGTCGACTTTGGGAACAGCCGGCGCGGCGTCTTTTTTTGCTTCGGTTGCGCCGAACGGCCACCACCACTTGTTGGCGTCGCCGGCCTGGGCAACCGCAGGCGCAGCCGCCGGTTGAGTGGCGGCTACTTCTGGCTTCTTCTCGGTTTCGCCGTGGTCAGAACCAAACGGCCAGTACCAACGTGTACCGGTCTCGGCCTGGGCCTTTGCCACTTGGGCAGCCGCCGGGTTTGGCGCTGGGGCTGCAGGCGCTGCATCGGCGCCCTTGCTCGAACCGAACGACCACCAGTGGTCATTGCTGGCCGACTGATCCTGAGGGGTTTGCGCACAGCCGGTGACGGCGATGCAGATGGCGAATGCGAGGCTTTTGTTAGCTGACATGGGTGACCCACATGAATAATTGATCAGAAAATGAACGAAGCAGCGCTCATATAACACGCATAAAGACCGTTTTGGAAAAAGAAACCGCCCTACGGCTCGGTTATCCAGATTTAACTGACAGTCGGTAGAACAAGCACTTAACGGCGATAGTTATTGCAAACACTCACCAAGCACGCGCACCAGACCCTGAGCGCGCGGATCCATCAGCACGTAAGGACCAAGGGTGTTCGTCACGAACCCAAACGCCACATCGCGCTCGGGATCGGCGAAGCCAACCGAGCCACCTGCGCCGGGATGGCCAAATGACTTGGCACCCAGCCCGAACGTCGCGTTAGGCACCGCGGGTTGATCGAGCATGCAACCCAGCCCGAAGCGGGTCTGGGTCAGCAGTGTCTTGTCCTGGCCGATGCTGTGCTCGCGCGTGAGCTCGTTGAGCAAGTCGCCGTCGAGCAGGCTGCCGTCGAGCAAGCCGCTATAGAAGCCGGCCAGACTGCGCGCGTTGCCATGGCCATTGGCGGCAGGTTGCTGCATGCGCCGCCATTCCGGCTTGTTGGTGCTGGTCATGATCGACGGCGGGTTGGTGAACGCCCTCGCCGTCATGGACGCAGGTTCGCGCATCGTGGTCTGCAGCAGTCGCTGCGCGGCCTCATCACCGGCATTGCCCTTGCCTCTGGCAATGTGGGCGACGCGGTGAAACTCCTCGTCGGCAAGACCGACATGAAAGTCCAGGCCCAGCGGACGTGAAATACGCGCAGCGATGGACTCACCCGGCCCGCGGCCGTCGGCGCGACGAATCATCTCGCCCACCAGCCAGCCGTAAGTGATCGCGGCATACCCATGGCCCTGACCCGGTGTCCACCAGGGTTCCTCGGCAGCCAATACGCGGGTCATGGCCTGCCAGTCGTAAAGCGCTTCGGCCGGCAATATTTCACGGATCGCCGGGAGCCCGGCCTGATGACACAGCAACTGGCGCAGCGTGACGGACTGTTTGCCGTTGGCCGCAAACTCGGGCCAGAGACGGGCGACAGGCTCATCCAGATTCAGCTTGCCCTCGCCCACCAACTGCAAGGCCGTGACCGCCGTAAAGGTCTTGGTGCAGGAGAAGAGATTGGCAATGGTGTCGCTGTGCCAGATCTCGCCGCCGTCCTTGTCTGCCGTGCCCGCCCACAGATCCAGCACCGTCTCGCCGCCAATCTGCACGCACAGCGCAGCGCCACGCTCCTGCGGGTCGTCGAACAGCGCGGCGAACGCTTCGCGTACGGCCTCAAACTGAAGCTCGAAATGGCCTTGAATCTGCACGGTCTGGCTCTCCGGTCGGGCTGCAAAAATGGCGAACATTGTTCCAGCGATTGAATGCTTTGGGAACCGCCCGGTTAAGGGCGTTTGCCGATCACATCCACGACCTGTCCATTGGCCTTGCGCACTGCCTCAACGAAGCCCTGGTACGGCACGTCGGTGATGCCCACCAGCCCGAGATGGCCGTTTTCGCCGTCGAGCAAGCGGCCGGTGACAGGCTGATCCAGATACTGGAACCAGTGCACGCCGACGATGGAGGGCTCGGCCAGCGCGCTTTTCAGGAAATTGGCGTACGCCGGGCCGCGATCTTCCTCACGGGGCACTTCGAGCACTCCGCCCCAGAATGGCCCGCGATCACGGGAGCCGAAATGAAACTCGGTGACCATCACAGGCTTGTCGAGCACGCGCAGTTTCGCGAAGTCCACGCCGTCCTGGGGTTTGAGGGTGTAGACGTTGAAGCTCAGCACGTCGCAGAACTTGGCGCAGGCTTCAACCGCCTCGGGACTGGTGACGCCAAAGCGGCCACCGAGCAGCAGATGGTTCGGCGCATGCCACTTGAGCGCGTCGGAAATGGTTTTGAAATAGGTCTCGGCGAACACGCGCTGGAAATACCGGAAGTCGTTTTCGATCTCCGGGTGCTCTGCGCTGGGCAGCGGCGGCTCGAAACCCGGGTCTTCCATCAACTCCCACGCGGCGAGATGGATGCCCCACGCCTTGGACAGCCCTTCTTCGTTGCGGTACTTGTCGCGCAACTGCTTGAGAAACGCGCGCTTGGCCGGCACATCGGTGGTCAACTTCAGCGTGCCGTAGGCCAATGCGTAGCGATCCTTCGGATCGTTGCCTGGCGCCGCCCAGGCCAATTCGTTATCCGCGAAGTAACCGATCAGGTACGGATCATCGCGATGGTCGCGTGCAGCGATGGCAACGGCCCGCTCGGTGGCCATGGCGAAGCGCGGATCGAACGGGTCAGGCATGCCGCCCCACCAATCCAGACCGGTGCTGATGCTCACGTAGTCGCCCACGATGGACAGCGGCAGCGTGTAGGGCACGCGGTCTTTTTTACTGCTTTCCAGGTTCTGCAGCGACGAATCGCTCCAGTTGCCGATGGTGTTGAAGCCCCAGGCCTGCAAGCGTTGCAGGGTGTGATCAACCCAGCGTTTGCTGTCCACGATCACCGGCTTGCATTCGATGGCAGGCGCAGGCGTGGCGGGCTTCTCCGGCTGAGGCGCCGGCGCGCTCTGCTCGGCAGAGCTGTCGCCAGTGGATACGGTCGTTGCAGGAGTGGCAGCCGGGCTTTCGTCTTCATCGTCAGCCGGCTCGACCGGCTTTGAGACTTCCACGCACTTCGGCACGCCGTACGTGCGTTGCAGGTTGGCGCCATAGAAATCGAACCAGCGGCCCTGATCGAACTGGCGGTTGCGGTTGGCCCCCGTCTCGCGGTTGTCATCGCCCTTGCCGTAGAACACGGCGAGCGGATCGTCACTGCCGGGCAGGCCGGTGAACATGGCTTCGCGGCCTTCGACGTAGGTCTGGCTGTCGTCAGCGGAGACTGCGTTTACCCCCAGCGAGTAGAACGGATGGCCTTCCGGCGTCACCAGATACCAGCGATCGTCGCGCTTCTCGGTGCGGAAAAAGCCCTTCGCTTCGAAGGACGGGCCGCTGAGCAAACCACCGTATTTGTCGTGGGCCGGGCGGTCTTTCAGCCAGGTTTGCAGCTGTTGCTGCTCCTTGGCCGCCAGCGCCTTGAGCTGATCGTCGCTGGTGACCTTCTCCGGCCACTTGCCCCGGGTGAACTGACCGTAGCCGTCGACCAGGTTGCCGTAGGCCGCGGTTTGCAGCGCGTCGCCCTCTTGCACGCCGAACTTCTCGATCAAGACTGACTGCGCAACGTTGGGTTGAGACATCGACACGGTGACCGACGAAACTTCAGCGCTGTTCAGCTCACCTTCGGTGTTGGCCAGCAACACGCGCTGCCCTTCGTACATCCATGGCATCGGTGGGCCGGCGCGCATGCCCTGGGTCATCGGCGAACTGGCCTTGAGTGGCAGCACCAGGGTTTGCGCCGGGCCGGCCGGCAGGTCGATGCGGCTGGTGAGGATTTTGCCGTCGCGGCTTTCGATCTGCACGTACACCGTCAACGCCCAATCCATCGCGCTTTGCAGGCGCAAGGTCATGGCGCTGTCGTGGCTCCAGTCCCAGACGCCGGTCTGCGGGGTCAGTTGCAGGCTGGGTTTTGCGACCGGATTGAAGACCACCCGGCGCAGCACTTCGCCTTCGGCGGTCTGTTCGGCGTTCGCCTGGGGAAACCCGGCATCCTGGGTCGTGACCTTCACCACGTCGGCGGGCCGCACGAAATTGAACAGCGTCTGCTGCACGTCAGGCGCGGCGTGGGCCATGCCGGCGCACAGCGTGGCAATGATGGCGGACAGTGAACGGCGAATCATGTGATCGGAAGCTCCTTGATCATCTGAGGCCCGGAGCACGACAGAGGTCGCGCGCATCCGGAAGGACCAGGAATAAGACCCGGTCAACCGTGTTTCATTTGCAACACGGGTTCAGGAAATTTCGCGCCGGAATGGCGGCAGTGCATTGAGGATGGCTTTGCCATAGCGCTGGGTTACGACCCGGCGATCCAGCAGCGTGATGATGCCGCGGTCCTGTTCGGTGCGCAGCAGACGACCGCAGGCCTGGATCAGCCGCAGCGAAGCATCGGGAACGGCGATTTCCATGAACGGATTTCCGCCTCGCGCTTCGATCCACTCCGCCAGTGCGGCTTCGACCGGATCATCCGGCACGGCGAAAGGAATCTTGGCGATCACCACGTGCTCGCAGTAAGCGCCGGGAAGGTCGACCCCCTCAGCGAAGCTGGCCAGCCCGAACAGGACGCTTTCATCGCCACCGTCGACCCGCGCCTTGTGCTTGTTCAGGGTTTCCTGCTTGGACAGGTTGCCCTGGATGAACACCCGCTTGCGCCAGTCCCGCTCCAGCCCGTCGAACACTTCCTGCATCTGTTTGCGCGAGGAGAACAGCACCAGCGTGCCTTTGGAGCCTTCGACCAGATTCGGCAGTTCACGGATGATGGCCGCCGTGTGTTCGGCCGCGTTGCGAGGGTCGGCCTTGAGGTCCGGCACGCGCAACACGCCGGCGTCGGCATGGTGAAACGGACTCGGCACCACGGCGGTGACCGCGTCTTTCGGCAGGCCGGCGCGCATGCGGAAACGGTCGAACTTGCCCAGCGCGGTCAGGGTGGCCGAGGTCACCAGCGCGCCGTAGGCCACATTCCACAGGTTGCGGCGCAGCATTTCGGCGGCAAGGATCGGGCTGGCGTTGACCTCGATGTCGAACAGCGAGCCGCTGTCGGCCAGGGTCAGCCAGCGCGCCATGGGCGGGCTGTTTTCCGGGTCTTCAGCGGTGAAAGCCGTCCACAATTCCCAGTTGCCATGGGCGCGGGCCAGCAAGCTGCCGAACAGCGGGTACCACTCTTCCGCCTGATGGCTGGCGATGCCGATGTTGACCTCGCCGTCCATGCCTTCTTTCAGCAGCTCGGTCAGGCGCGTGAACAGGTCGTCGAGTCGGGCAAAGCCTTTTTTCAGCTCGATGCCCATCTCGCGCATGTGTTCGGGGACCACGCCGCCGACGAAGCGATGGCGCGGACGCTCGCGGCCTTCCATGTCTTCGCCTTGCTTGAAGTCGGCCAGTTGCTCGCAGGCGGTGAACATGAATTGCTGCTGGGTCTTGATCTCCCGGGCCAGCTCGGGGACCTGTTCGATCAGTTTGCCCAGGTCGCCCGGCAGCGGGTGCTGGGCGAGCAATTTGGTGAGGTTCTTGGCGGTTTGCTCCAGCCAGTCAGCGGTGGAGCGCAGGCGACTGAAATGGGCGAAGTGGCCGATCGCCTTGTCTGGCAGGTGATGGCCTTCGTCGAAGACATACAGAGTGTCGCGAGGATCGGGCAGGACCGCACCGCCGCCCAGCGCCAGGTCGGCCAGGACCATGTCGTGGTTGGTGACGATGACGTCGACTTTGCCCATGCCCTCGCGGGCTTTGTAAAAGGCGCACTGCTGGAAGTTCGGGCAGTGGCGGTTGGTGCACTGGCTGTGATCGGTGGTCAGGCGCGCCCAGTCCTGGTCCGCCAGTTCCTGAGGCCAGCTGTCGCGGTCGCCGTCCCATTTGTTGCCGGCGAGCTTTTCGATCATGGTGGTGAAGAGCTTCTGGCTGGCCTCATCCACTTCGATCTTGAAGCCTTCTTCTTCGAACAGCTGCGCGGTCGCGCTCTGGGCGTCGCCTTCCTGCAGCAGCATGTCGAGCTTGGACAGGCACATGTAGCGGCCACGGCCCTTGGCCAGCGCGAACGTGAAGTTCAAGCCGCTGTTGCGCATCAGGTCGGGCAGGTCTTTGTAGACAATCTGTTCTTGCAGCGCGACGGTCGCGGTGGCGATGACCAGGCGCTTGCCAGCGGCCTTGGCGGTCGGAATGGCCGCGATGGCGTAGGCAACGGTTTTGCCGGTGCCTGTCCCTGCCTCGACCGCCACGACGGCGGGATCACCCGAACGGCGGCCTTCTTCGTCGGTATCGACATCGCCCAGCACCTTCGCCACTTCAGCGATCATCAGGCGCTGGCCGTACCGAGGCTTGAGGCTCTTGGCTTCGAGGAAACGCGAGTAGGCGCCCTGAATCTGGGATTTGAGTTCGGTGCTGATCATGGGCTGGGTCGTTGGCTCGGCGTCACGGGTGCTGAATGAAAACACGAAAACCGCTGGATATATCTTCAGTAGTCGCAGCGGGCGGCTATCATACCGCGCTAATTCTTTCTGCGCAGATCGGAGTTCTCGATGTCACCTGTAGCCTTTGTCTACGCCTTGCATGTGCTGGCAGCGATTGTGTGGGTAGGAGGCATGTTTTTCGCCTGGATGATTCTTCGACCGGCGGTCATCGCGGCCCTTGAAGGCCCGGCCCGGTTGAAGCTGTGGCTGCAGGTGCTGCCGCGATTCTTCGTATGGGTCTGGTGCGCGGTGATCATGCTTGCGGTGACCGGCATTGGCATGATCAACGTCAACTTCAGCGGCTTTCAGACCGCGCCACGCTATGTGCAGGTGATGATGGGTCTGTATGTGGTGATGGTGGCGTTGTTTCTGCGGGTTTCGACGCTGAACCTGCCGCAGTTGCGCAAGGCTGTGCTCGCCGAGCAATGGGCTGAGGGTGCCGCTGCGCTGGGCGGGATGCGGCGTCTGATGGGGATCAATCTGATGGTGGGGGTGGCCGTTGTGGCGATCGCTGCCATCAGGCCAATGCTTTGAGAGTTGGGGAAGAGCTGCTCGCGAAAAGGCGGTCCACCCGCTGGATATCCGGCGGCTGAAAGGCCGTCTTCGTGAGCAAGCTCACTCCCACATGAACCGTGTCGGCTCCACGAAAGAGAGCCGTCTGGACGGTATATAACGCATGTGGGCTATCGGGCTTATAAGTTACGAACCACGATAGCGCCCGTTGGCCCTGCTGCGCCGGACTGGCCCTTGTCGCCGTTCTTGCCGGACTTGGCGCCGTCAGCGCGATAGACCACGCAGCCTTTGGACGCGCCGCCTTTGCCGCCGCGACCGCCGTCTCCGCCGATACCACCCGCACCGCCCTGGACATTGACTTTGATGCGGTCATTGCCGAAGGTCGCTGGCAGTTCTAGACGAACGAGCGCACCCGGCGCGCCGTCACGGCCGTTGCCGCCATTGTCGCCGTCGATCCCGCGACTGGCAGAACCCCATGTGCAGCCCGGATCGATGCCGTTGCCGCCGTCAAGGCCGACGTAACCGGGCGAGCCCGCACCACCGCGTGCGTCGACAAAGAGCTGGTCAGCGTTGAGTTGTTCGATCCGCAGGTTGAGGTTGCGGCCTGGGGTCGGTGGTTTTTCGAAGGTGCCCGGGGCGCCCCGCGCGGTGATTTCGGCGCCGCTGCCCAGGTCGGCCTGTTTGACCTGCAGGCTGAACGCCTCGCCACTCGGGACGATGGCGATGCGTGACTCATGGCCCATGATGAGTTGGCCGACTTTGACTTCGGTGAGGCCGGCCGGGATCAGCAGGGTGCCGTAGTCGGCGACTTCGAGTCGGTCCAGTTGCAATACGCTGGTTTTGGAGGGCAGGCGCATAAGCGAGTGGGTTTCGACGGAGATGGTCTGGGCCATGATCCAGGGGCTGGTCAGGGCGGACAGCAGGCCTGCCGTCATCAGCATCGCGTTACGCATGGTGTACCTCCGCCTGTGGGCGTTTGAATGTGTTCAGGTGAAATAGGCCGAAGAGCAGAATCTGGAGGCGATCAGGCCAGGGATGGGGGCGGTCGCGCAGGCTGGCGTTGTAGCTGATCAGTTCGATGATGTGGGTGAGCAGCAACAGGCCGCCAGCCAGTTTGAACAGCAGGTCGAAGGGGTGTGGCATGGCGATGGTGAGGCTGGTGATTATCAGTAGCCAGAATGCTGTTGTCAGTACTTTCCCTGTTCCCCAAATCACACTCATGTGTTGCCTCTGCTGTTTTTGGTTTTGTGCGGTGAAAACGGTTTGCGCACAGTACGGTGAGGCGGAGGACTATGCCAGAGGCAGGCTTCAAAAGTTGGCCGCGGCCAAGAAAAAGCAGATCAAGGGCTTCCCGGCTGAAGCCGGTCCCACTGAATGCACGCGCGGCTGTTAGTGGGACCGGCTTTAGCCGGGAAGGGGCCGGTCTGGGCAATGTTTTTTGAACATGAAACCGAATTCAAGAAATAGAAAAGCCCCGGCTTTCACACCGGGGCTTCCTTTGAAGCATCAACCTGGTCTCAACGGTTGATTTTGATCTCGACGCGGCGGTTCAGCGCTCGGCCGTCGGCGGTTTTGTTGTCGGCCACAGGGCGCGCTTCGCCATCACCTTCAACGGACACGAACGAGGCACGCGGGATGCCGGCGCTGACGAGGTAGTCGGTCACCGATTGCGCACGTTTTTGCGACAGTTTCTGGTTGTACGCATCGCTGCCTACGCTGTCGGTGTGGCCGCTGACATGGAGTTGCACGTTCGGGGCTTCGGTTTTGAGTTTGGTTGCGACCATGTCCAGCTGCTGTTTGTCGCCCGGCGTCAGCGTGGCTTTGTTGAACTCGAAGTGCACGTCACGAATGGTGATGATTTCTTCTTTAGGCAGCACCACCGGAGCAGCAACTGGCTCAGGCGCAGGTGTCACGATCGGGCAACCGGTCGCATCGACCGGGGTGCCTTTCGGCGTGTTCGGGCATTTGTCCTTGCTGTTGAGGACGCCGTCGCCGTCATCATCACCGTCCCCGTGGGCCCAGCAATACGCGCCGGCCATCACGCCCACCGCACCACCGAAGCCTGCCGCCACCGAGGCGGTCTGGAAGGCGCCGATCGCGGCGCCAGTCAGCGCGCCACCGGCCGCACACAGTGGCCAGTCGGTCTTTTGCAAGCCCGCACAGCCCGTCAATACACTGGTAACCAAAATCAGAGGTAACGCTGTCCGAATCATGCTCATACAGTTCTTCTCCTTTGGTATCGGCTAAAACCGACTGAAATGCAGTAAAGACGCGTGTGGGGCCGTTCGCCACCCCGATTTCAGGGGTTTACGGGATTTCACCGCACAATTCGGACTCTTCTTTGGGGAATAGCCTTTTGCCTTCACTCCGTACGCTTTGTCATATCGCGAAATGAAAAAGTTCAAGCACTAGGCCATCGAAGTTCAGCGCGCTACCCTTGCCCGCCTGACCGAGGAACTCCAATGACTGATCGCTTCTCCAGCCGCACGCCGCAACAGGCCCTCGCCGCCCTGCTCGACCTCTATGCGCCGAAGCGTTTGCTGCTGGTGGGCGCCGAGGAATTTCCGGCGTTGCAGGCTTTTCGCGAAGCGCATCCGCAAACCGAACTGGCCCAGGCGGCACCGGGCCTTTTGCCCGCCGATCTGGCCGGGCAGCGTTTTGATCTGGCACTGGTGGTGGACTGTCTGGAGCACATGCCCAAGCGTGCGGGGCTTGAGTTGCTGGGCGGAATCCGCAACCTCAATGCCAGCCGGATCGCCGTGCTGGCGGACCTTGATGCCTGCGGCTGGCAATCCACTGATTTCTACTCGCTGGCACTCCAGGCCAGTGAACGGTTTTCCCGGGATGAGCAAGTGCTCACGCTGTTCACCTACGATCTGCGGGAATACAAACAGGTGCCGGACTGGCTGAACGCGAAGTTCTGGGCCAATCCGGAGAATTACGGCAAGTACTGGTGGTGAGAGACGCATCATGAGCAGCGCAATTTGCCCCTGCGGCAGCGGCAATCTTCTCGACGGTTGCTGCGGCCGCTATCACGCCGGTCAGCCTGCCCCTTGCGCCGAAGCGCTGATGCGTTCGCGCTACAGCGCTTATGTGCTGGGATTGGTGGACTATCTGCTGGACACCACAATGCCGGCGCAGCAGCCCGGGCTGAACCGAGATGCCATCAGCCAGTGGAGCGCCCAGAGCACCTGGCTGGGCCTGGAAGTGGAAGGCGCCGAGTTGATCGGCGGCCAACCTGAGCACGCGTTCGTGACCTTTAGCGCCCGCTGGCACGATGCCGACGGCGAGCATTGTCATCGCGAGCGCTCGGCGTTCGTGCAGCATGAGGGACGCTGGTATTTCATCGACCCGACGGTCTCGCTCAAAGCCGGTCGTAACGACGCCTGCCCCTGCGGCAGCCGGCAAAAGTTCAAGAAGTGCTGTTCGGCTTATCTCGCCTGACCTGTCAGCGGCAACGCAGTAACCTCTATGACAGGCAGTCCTCAGGCCAGGCGGATGTGGGAAACGTCCGGCACCAGCACGTGCTCAACCGGCTTGTCCTGACCCAGATCAGCGCCCGCCGGGGCCAGGCTCAAGCCGGACAGGTCCAACTGCGGCGCACGCGTCGGCATTCCCGGATCCTGCACGTCCTCGCCCGGCTCGGAGAGCGTGTAGTCAGGCGCCTCGACGTCCACAAACGCAGCCATGTAAACATCACGCGGCTTGACACTGGCTTTGCGCGTCGGCGTGGCGTCGTTGCGCGGCGCCGTCAGGCTTGAGGGTTTGCGCGTCCAGCTCGGCTCGTCGGGCGGCGGAGCCAGTTCGACCTCTTCTACTTCAACCTGGGCCGGCGCTTCTGCAACAGGGGCCTCCACGACATGCGCCATGGGCACGACCTGGGCCATGGCTCCGGCACGTTCGAGGGTCGAGCGGTACTTTTCGGCGGCCGTCTCATCGAGGTTGTTTTTCAGGACCAGCCGACGGCCGGAGAACAATAACGCGATGCGCTGAGCGTCCGCCTGAAACAGCTTCGCCAGGTTGGCCTTGACCAGATCCGGCTGCGCGCCGGGCACCAGTTGGCCGGAAAATACGATTTCGTAGAGCTTCATGGTCAATACTCCTTCGACACATGGCGCGAGTATGGCGCAGGCTGTGGAGAACGGCGAGTCACGTGCAGTGGCGGTCAGACCGGGCCTATCAGACCGGACACAAAGGGAGCGACCCATGATGTTTGCAGCACACGTCCTCAGAATCGCAGGCCTCTTCGCGCTCCTGGCGCTGTCAGGCTGCTCGACCTGGATAACCGGCGGCTTCGAAGACCCCGACGTCAAGCTGCTCAAGGTTGAGGTGGTCAAGGCCAAGTTGCTGCGTCAGGACTTCAAGCTGCGCTTTCGGGTCGACAACCCCAACGACTCCAGCCTGTTGGTCCGCGGCCTGCGCTACAAGATCCTGCTCAACGACATGTTGCTCAGCGAAGGCGTCTACAGCGACTGGTTCATCGTCAAAGCCAACAGCCACAAAAACTTCTCCGTGCCGATCCGCACCAATCTGTGGGAGCACCTCAAGGACATCTCCAAGGTGCTCGGCAAAGCCAATCAGCCAGTGCATTACCGGTTGGAAGGCAAGCTCAAGACCGGATTTTTATTCGGACACAGCGTGCGCATCGGGCGCAATGGCGACATAATCCCCGGCGATTTGATTCCGGAGTAACCCCATGAACCAGCAAGCCCACGTGCACGGTCCCGATTGTGACCACGATCACGACCATCACGATCACCATCATGACCACGGCCACGTGCACGGCCCGCATTGCGGCCACGCCCCTCAAGAGCCGGTACGCAACACGCTCAAGGATGTCGGCCGCAACGACCCTTGCCCGTGCGGCAGCGAGAAAAAATTCAAGAAGTGCCACGGCGCGTAACGCACCCGGCTCCTTCCACGGCCTGATCTTCAGGCCGTTTTCATTTGTGCGGTGGACGTTTGAAGGCGTAAAACAGGTGCAGCCTTAATGGCAGTCGTGATGACTTCACCTGGAGCGCGCAATGATCGATCTGCACTACTGGACCACCCCCAACGGCCACAAAGTTTCGATTTTCCTTGAAGAAGCGGGCCTGCCGTACACCATTTTCCCGGTCAACATCGGCGCGAACGAGCAGTTCGAATCCGATTTTCTGAAGATATCCCCCAACAACAAAATTCCAGCCATCGTCGACCACCAGCCTGCTGACGGCGGCGAACCACTGAGCCTGTTCGAGTCCGGCGCGATCCTGCTGTACCTGGCCGAGAAGACCGGCCGGTTCATTGCAACAGACCTGCGCGGCCGGCAGGAAACCCTGCAATGGCTGTTCTGGCAGATGGGTGGCCTGGGCCCGATGGCCGGCCAGAATCACCATTTCAACCGGTTCGCCAAAGAGAAGATTCCCTACGCGATCAAGCGCTACGTCGACGAAACCACGCGCTTGTATGGCGTGTTGAACGAGCGTCTGTCCGATCGCACCTTCGTTGCGGGCGAGGACTACGGCATCGCAGACATGGCGATCTACCCGTGGATCGTGCCGCACACGTTTCAGGAGCAGAACCTGGATGACTTCCCGCACCTCAAGCGCTGGTTTGACGCAGTGGCCAATCGCGATGCGGTGAAGCGGGCCTACGCACTGGTGGACAAGATCAATCCCCCGAAGCCGTAATCCCAGGGTCGAAAGGGTTCAAGGGGACGCGCTGATATCCCCTCTGAAACCCGAAAATAAACTCCCTCCCCCGGCTTGCGTGACGCCCGCCTGCTCTCTAACGTAGCGCCTTTTCTACGTCCACCCCCGCAGGAGCTCCATCATGGCCTCGCCAGCCCTTTCAACTTTGAAGACGCGCATGAGCGCGGCCGCTGCCATGATTGGACTTTTGAGCCTGGCCGGTTGCCAGCTGGGCGGTGAAGACCGCGACAGCCTGCCGCCTGCCAGCGGGGTGTTTGCCATTAAAGGGCTTGCGCAGAACGTTTCCATTCGCCGCAACAATCTGGGCATGCCGCTGATAGAAAGCAGTACGTTCCATGACGCGCTGTTTACCCTCGGATATGTCCACGCCAGCGATCGCATTACGCAAATGATGCAAATGCGCCTGCTCGCTCAGGGCCGACTGTCGGAAATCGCAGGACCGGGCGCCCTCGATCTCGACCGCATGATGCGCGCCGCCAACCTCAAGCAGACCGCCGGCCAGTTGTATGCCGCTTCGTCGCCGCGCCTGAAACGCTTCTTCGAGGTGTACGCGCGCGGCGTCAACGCTTACCTGTTCCGCTACCGCGACAAACTGCCGACTGACCTCGCTGATTCGGGTTACAAGCCTGAATACTGGAAGCCCGAAGACTCGGCGCTGATCTTCAGCCTGCTTAACTTCAGCCTGTCGGTAAACCTGCAGGAGGAGATTTCCTCGCTGGTGCTGGCGCAGAAAGTCGGCGCGGACAAGCTGGCCTGGCTGCTGCCGACCTACCCCGACGAAGCGTTGCCCTTCGCTGAAGCCGACAAGCTCAAAGGCCTGAACCTGGGCAGCCAACTGCCGGGCCTGAGCGATCTGGACAAAGCGGCGCTGCAGCTTTCGGACCTCAACCTGCTGGGCGTTTCGGCGTCGAACAACTGGGTGATCTCGCCCCAGCGCGCCCGCGCCGGCAAGAGCCTGCTGGCCACCGACAGCCAGTTGGCGCCGACCCTGCCGTCGATGTGGAATTTCGTGCAGATCCGCTCGCCGAAATACCAGGCTGCAGGCGCGACCGTTGCGGGCTTGCCGCTGGTCTTGTCCGGCTTCAACGGCAAACTGGCCTGGGGCATGGGCCCGGCGATGGGCGACAATCAGGACCTGTTCCTGGAAAAGCTCAAGCGCGAGAACAACCGCCTGATGGTCATGGCCGACGGCAAATGGGTCGCGGCGGGCGCCCATGAGGAAACCTACTTCGTCAAAGGCCAGAGCCCGGTGCGCGAGCCTGCCTACGAAACCCGTCATGGCCCGCTGCTCAACGCGAGTTCTGCGCAACTGGCCAGCGGCCTGGGCGTTGCCCTGCAGATGCCCGACGCCAAGGACGACAAAACCCTCGACGCCCTCTTCGATCTGACCCGCGCGCAAAACGTGCAGCGAGCCTTCGACACCACTCGGGAAATTCGTGCCATCACCCTGAACATGGTGTTCGCCGATGCCTCGAACACCGGCTGGCAAGTGACCGGCAAATACCCGAACCGCCGCGACGGACTCGGCCTGATTCCTTCGCCGGGCTGGGATGGCCGGTTCGACTGGGACGGCTACGCCGACGCGATGCTGCACCCGTACGATCAGGATTCGCAGCAAGGCTGGATCGCCACTGCCAACCAGCGCACCGTGCCAAAAGGCTATGGCATGCAGCTGTCCAATTCCTGGGACTACCCGGAGCGCGCCGAACGCATCGCCGAACTGGCCAATGCCGGCAAGCAGGACACCCGCAGCACCGTCGCTATGCAATACGACCAGACCACGACCTTCGCCGCCAAACTGAAGAGAATGTTCTCCGAGCCCGGCATGTCAGCGCCGCTGAAACAGGCCATCGACGCCCTGCCCGCGCCAGAGCGCGACAAAGCCCGCGAAGCGTTGAACCGCCTGATGGCGTTCGACGGCAGACTGTCGCCCGGTTCGGCAGATGCGGCGATTTACGAACTGTTCCTGCAAGAAAGCGCACGCCAGACCTTCCTCGATGAACTCGGCCCGGAAACCAGCCCTGCCTGGAAAGCGCTGGTGCAAAGCGCGGACCTGTCCTACTCGCCCCAGGCCGATCACCTGCTGGGCCGCGAAGACAGTCCGTATTGGGACGACGTCAAAACGCCGCAAAAAGAAGACAAACCGGCGATCCTCGCCCGCAGCCTGGCCGCCGCCATCACCGTTGGCGAAAGCCAGCTGGGCGCCGATCACAAGGCTTGGCAGTGGGGCAAGTTGCACCAGACCACCTGGACCGCCCAAAGCGCCCAACTCAGCGCTGCGCTGGGCGGCAGCAAGGCAAGCGTGACCAAAGGCCCGATCGCCACCGGCGGCGACCACACCACGCTCAACGCCTCGGGCTTCCACTGGGGCCAGGACTTCAACGCCGTTGTTGTCCCGGCCATGCGCATCATCGTCGACTTCGCCCAACAAGAACCGATGATGGCGCAAAACGCCGCGGGCCAATCCGGCAACCCCGCGAGCCCATACAACGCCAACGGCATCGACCCCTGGATGAAAGGCCTGTACATGTCCGTGCCGATGCAACCGGAAAACTTCGAAAAAGCCTACGGCAAACAACGCCTGACGCTGACGCCCGGAAAGTAAATGGCCGAGCCATCCGGGACGACGCGGAGCGTCTCGGGATGCATTCCCACGCAGAGCGTGGGAACGATCAAGCGCTGATGCCTGGGAAGAAGTGGCGCCTGAATTGACCCCTTCCCGGCTAAAGCCGGTCCCACTAAAAGCGATGCGTGCATCCAAGATTGATGGTGCCTGAAATGGCCTCTTCCCGGCTAAAGCCGGTCCTACGAAAAGCAGCGCGTGTGGTCAGCAGGACCTGCGGCGCCGTAGGACCGGCTTCAGCCGGGAAGCTTTCGATCTGCTTTTGATCTGCTTTTGATCTCCAAACACAAATAGCCCAGACGACACCAATCGCGACTTTGGTGCAGGCTGAACGCAGGTCTTGCGCAGTGGGCCGAGCCGCATGGATGCGGCGAGAGCGCCGTCAGGACATGGATGTCCGTTCGGCGCGGGCCCACGGAGCAAGACCGGAGTGAAGGAACCCTGAGGAACGAAGGGCCCAACCGAGAGCAAGCACCCTTGGTTACTTGGGGTGCTTTTCCAAGTAACTCGCCGAAGGCGAAACAGTCGAGCCGTTAGGCCGACGCTCTTGATCTTGATCCTGATCTTGATCTTGATCTTGCTTCAAAACCCCGAACTTCTGCGCCCCGCCACCGCTCTACCTGACAAGTCCCCAAACCCGGTCAAACCATGGATCTCGTCATTGCCCGCCCCGAAGGCCTCTACTGCCCGCCCGGTGATTTCTACATCGATCCGTGGCGCCCGGTCGAACGCTCCGTCATCACCCACGCCCACGGCGACCACGCCCGCACCGGCAATGAACACTACCTCGCCGCCGCACCCGGCGAAGGCATACTGCGCTCCCGACTGGGCCAGGACATCAACCTCCAGACCCTTGCCTACGGCGAAAGCATCACCCACCACGGCGTCAAACTCAGCTTTCACCCGGCCGGCCACGTCCTCGGTTCCGCCCAGGTCCGCCTCGAATACCAGGGCGAAATCTGGGTCGCCTCAGGCGACTACAAAGTCGAACCCGACGGCACCTGCGAACCCTTCGAACCCGTGCGCTGCCACACCTTCATCACCGAATCCACCTTCGGCCTGCCGATCTACCGTTGGCAGCCCCAATCGGAAATCTTCGCCGGCATGAACGAATGGTGGCGCGCCAATGCCGCCGCCGGCAAAGCCAGCGTCCTCTTCGCCTATTCATTCGGCAAAGCCCAACGCATCCTCCACGGCATCGACCCCAGCATCGGCCCGATCCTCGTCCACGGCGCCGTCGAACCGTTGAACCGCGTCTACCGCGAGGCCGGCGTGCGCATCCCGGAAACCCACTACGCCGGTGACTTCAAAAAAACCGATCCCGCCTTGCGCAGCGCCCTGATCGTCGCACCGCCATCCGCCGGCGGCAGCACCTGGATGCGCCGATTCGGCGAATTCAGCGACGCCTTCGCCAGCGGCTGGATGATGCTGCGCGGCACCCGACGTCGGCGTGGTGTCGACCGCGGCTTCGCCCTCTCGGACCATGCCGACTGGCCCGGCTTGCTCTGGGCCATCGAAAACACCGGCGCTGAGCGAGTGATGGTCACCCACGGCTCGGTGGCCGTGCTGGTGCGCTACCTGCGGGAACTGGGCCTCGACGCCCAAGGCTTTTCCACCGAATACGGCGACGAAGAGGACGACGCAGCGGCCAAGACCGAACCCGCACCCGAACCTGCATCGACAGGCGAGGCCTCGTCATGAAGGCCTTCGCCGAGCTGTATTCCGACCTGGACGCCACCACCTCCAGCAACGCCAAACTGGCGGCCATGAAAGCCTATTTCAGCAAGGCCGCCCCCGAAGACGCCGCGTGGGCGGTGTACTTCCTGTCCGGCGGACGCCCACGGCAACTGGTGCCGACGCGCATGTTGCGTGAGCAGGCGCTGTTGCTGTCCGGACTGCCGGAATGGCTGTTCGAGGAGAGTTACCAGGCGGTAGGCGATCTGGCGGAAACCCTGTCGCTGTTGCTCCCTAAAGCCGAGCACAGCTCAGAGGAAGGCCTGGCCAGCTGGATGGAAAACCATCTGCTGCCCCTGCGTGGCCTGCCCCCGGAAGAATTGCTCGAGCGCCTGCCGACGTTCTGGTCGCAACTGGACCCGCAAAGCCTGATGGTCTGCCTGAAGCTGATCACCGGCAGTTTCCGCGTCGGTGTTTCGAAGCTGCTGGTGACCCGCGCCCTCGCCGCGCTGGCCGATATCGACAGCAAGCGCGTGGCCCAGCGGCTGGTGGGGTACACCGATCTTTCCCACCGCCCCAGCGCCGAAGGCTATTTGAAGCTTATCGCCGAAGAGTCGGCCGACGAACACGCGCAGCGGGGTGGCCAGCCCTACCCATTCTTCCTCGCCCATGCGCTGCAGCAGCCGGTCGACCAGTTCGAGAACCTGCTGGGCGCCGCCGAAAACTGGCAGGTGGAATGGAAGTGGGACGGCATCCGCGCCCAGGTGGTCAAGCGCGAAGGTCGCCTGTGGATCTGGTCGCGGGGCGAAGAACTGGTCACGGATCGCTTCCCCGAACTGCATAGTCTGACCCAATGCCTGCCCGACGGCACGGTGATCGACGGCGAGATCGTGGTCTGGAAAGCCGCGGCTCCGGAGAAGGCCGAGGAAGGCGAATTCGCTCTGGACACCCCTGCCCCAGGCACGCCCGGCGAAGCGACGCCGTCGGTGCAGCCCTTCGCCCTGCTGCAACAGCGGATCGGCCGCAAAACCCTCGGCAAGAAGATTCTGGAAGACGTGCCGGTCGTCGTGCTGGCTTACGACCTGCTGGAATGGGAAGGCCATGACTGGCGCAGTCGCCCGCAACATGAGCGGCGCACGCAGCTGGAAACGGTCATCGCCAACGCCCAGAGCCCGGTGCTGATGCCCTCTCCGGTGCTGACCGGCACTGACTGGCTCGACCTCGGTCGGCAGCGCGAGGCGTCACGCAGTCTCGGCGTGGAAGGCATGATGCTCAAGGCGCGGGACTCGCTGTACGGCGTCGGGCGCACCAAGGACATGGGCGTGTGGTGGAAGTGGAAAATGGACCCGTTCAGCGTCGATGCGGTGTTGATCTACGCCCAGCGCGGTCACGGCCGCCGCGCCAGTCTGTATAGCGACTACACGTTCGCGGTCTGGGACGGCCCGCCGGAATCCAGCGAACGGACATTGGTGCCCTTCGCCAAAGCGTATTCAGGCTTGACCGACGAGGAGATGCGCAAAGTCGATGCGATCATCCGCAAGACCACCGTCGACAAGTTCGGCCCGGTCCGAAGTGTTACCCCGACCCTGGTATTCGAGTTGGGATTCGAAGGCATTGCCCTGTCGAAACGGCACAAGAGCGGCATCGCCGTCAGGTTCCCGAGGATGCTGCGATGGCGCCTCGACAAACCCGTTGCCGAAGCCGACAGCCTGGCGACGCTTCAGGACCTGCTGGCCTGAGCACCGTCGCGGTGCGCGAGGCTGGCTCGCGCCCGTGTCGAATGCGCTGAAATGGAGCGCACCACAAGCCCAGTCTTTCAACGGCACGCCCCACAAGGCGTTTCGAATCTCCCCTCAGCTGTTAAAAGCACCGCTGCAGACCTTTGAGGCTGCAACTTTTTCGCCCACTCTCAACGGGATGCGGCTACTCTGCCGGTGCCTGCGGGGCCTCAAAAAAAGACAAAAGATGGCTCTAAGTCATCATTGCGACAACTCCGTACATTTAAAACGCGCGTTCGTTTGTTTGGTTCGGAAATTGCTGTCTATTTGCGGTCTGGCTTTTGCCGGTAGCAAGCCTTCGCGTGTTCCCAACGCTCAATTTGGTTTTAAGGACTGAACGATGAAAAAAGCATGGCTGACCCTTTCCGCACTCGCCATCTGTCTGGCCGCCGGTAACGCAATGGCCAAGGAATACAAGGAGCTGCGTTTCGGCGTCGATCCTTCCTATGCGCCATTCGAATCCAAAGCCGCCGATGGCAGCCTGGTGGGCTTCGATATCGATCTGGGCAACGCGATCTGTGCAGAACTGAAGGTCAAGTGCAAGTGGGTCGAAAGCGATTTCGACGGCATGATTCCGGGCCTGAAAGCCAACAAGTTCGACGGCGTGATCTCCTCCATGACCGTGACCCCGGCCCGCGAGAAAGTCATCGACTTCTCCAGCGAACTGTTCTCCGGCCCTACCTCGCTGGTCTACAAAAAAGGCTCCGGTTTGAGCACTGACCTTGCTTCGCTGAAAGGTAAAACCGTTGGTTACGAGCAAGGCACCATCCAGGAAGCCTACGCCAAGGCCGTTCTGGACAAGGCGGGCGTGAAAACCCAGGCCTATCAAAACCAGGATCAGGTGTATGCCGACCTCGTTTCGGGTCGTCTGGACGCCTCGGTTCAAGACATGCTGCAAGCCGAGCTGGGCTTCCTGAAGTCGCCACAAGGCGCTGACTACGAAGTCAGCAAGCCAATCGACGATCCCCTGCTGCCAGCCAAAACGGCCGTCGGCATCTCGAAAGGTAACAAGGACCTGAAAGCGCTTTTGGACAAAGGTATCAAAGCGTTACACGATGACGGCAAGTACGCCGAGATCCAGAAGAAGCACTTCGGCGATCTGAATCTGTACAGCGGTAAATAAGCAAACAGACGCCCGTTGATTTCAGCCAGAATCCGCTGCTGAAGTTAACGGGCGTTTTTATTGACTGTATAGGTTGCACATGTTCGAAACTCTCCTGCAAAACCTGGGACTGTCAGCATTCAGCCTGAAAGGCTTCGGCCCGCTGTTGCTGCAAGGTACCTGGATGACCGTCAAATTATCGGTAATGTCGCTGCTGCTGGCCATTGTGCTCGGCCTGCTGGGCGCCAGTGCCAAACTGTCAAAAGCCGCCGTGCTGCGCGTTCCGGCCCAGATCTACACCACGCTGATCCGGGGTATACCGGACCTGGTGCTGATGCTGTTGATTTTCTACAGCCTGCAAACCTGGCTGACCACGCTTACCGAAGCGATGGAATGGGATTACATCGAGATCGACCCTTTCTCTGCCGGCGTCATTACGTTGGGCTTCATCTATGGCGCGTATTTCACCGAGACCTTCCGCGGCGCGATCCTTGCCGTACCGCGCGGTCAGGTCGAAGCCGCCACGGCCTACGGGCTCAGCCGTTCGCAACGGTTTCGCATGGTGGTGTTCCCGCAGATGATGCGCTTCGCCCTGCCCGGCATCGGCAACAACTGGCAAGTGGTGCTCAAGGCCACGGCGCTGGTGTCGATCATCGGTCTGGCCGATCTGGTCAAGGCCGCGCAGGACGCGGGTAAAAGCACGTATCAGCTGTTTTACTTCCTGGTACTCGCCGCACTGATCTATCTGGTCATCACCAGCGTGTCCAACTTCGCCCTGCGCTGGGCCGAACGGCGTTATGCCGCTGGCAGCCGGGAGGCTCAACGATGATCGAGTTGCTGCAAGAATACTGGCGCGCCTTCCTTTATACGGACGGTCAGAACATCACCGGCCTGGCCATGACGATGTGGCTGCTCAGTGCCTCCATCGCCATTGGCTTTATCGTTTCGATTCCGCTGTCCATCGCCCGCGTATCGCGCAATCCGCTGGTGCGCTGGCCGGTGCAGTTCTACACCTACCTGTTCCGCGGAACGCCGCTGTATATCCAGTTGCTGATTTGCTACACCGGCATCTACAGCATCGCCGCCGTACGTGAGCAGCCAATGCTCGGCGCGTTCTTCCGCGACGCCATGAACTGCACCATCCTCGCCTTCGCGCTGAACACCTGCGCCTACACCACCGAAATCTTCGCTGGTGCCATTCGCAGCATGAACCACGGTGAAGTCGAGGCGGCCAAGGCTTACGGCCTGACCGGCTGGCGCTTGTACGCCTATGTGATCATGCCGTCGGCGCTGCGCCGTTCGCTGCCTTATTACAGCAACGAAGTGATCCTGATGCTGCACTCGACCACCGTGGCCTTCACCGCCACCGTGCCGGACATCCTCAAGGTCGCGCGCGACGCCAACTCGGCCACCTTCCTGACGTTCCAGTCGTTTGGCATCGCGGCGCTGATCTACCTCACGGTCACGTTCATTCTGGTGGGCCTGTTCCGACTGGCTGAACGCCGCTGGCTGGCCTTCCTCGGCCCGACTCACTAGGAACCCTGCATGCGACACCAGACCCATGATCTGCTGGCCCCGGTGCCCGGCACCGCGCGGCAGATCCACAGCTTTCACTACGGCCCGGAAAACGGCGCCTGCAAGGTTTATATCCAGTCGTCCCTGCACGCCGACGAACTCCCGGGCATGCTGGTGTCCTGGTACTTGAAGCAGCGACTGGCCGAGCTTGAAAACGCGGGCCAGTTGCTCGGCGAAGTGGTGGTCGTTCCGGTGGCCAACCCGGTCGGCCTGGAACAGGTCCTGATGGACATGCCGCTGGGCCGTTACGAGCTTGAGAGCGGGCAGAATTTCAATCGCCGCTTCGTCGACCTCGGCCAGCAAGTGGGGGATGAAGTCGAAGCGCTGCTGACCGATGACCCCAAGGGCAACGTCACGCTGATTCGCAAAACCCTGCTGGCCGTACTGAATAACTGCGTCGGCAGCACCCAACTGGAGTCCCAGCGCCTGACGTTGCAACGGCTGGCCTGTGACGCTGATGTGGTGCTGGACCTGCATTGTGATTTCGAATCCGTCGAGCACCTGTACACCACGCCCGAGGCCTGGCCGCAGGTCGAAGCGCTGTCGCGTTATCTCGGCGCCCAGGCGAGCCTGCTGGCGACCGACTCTGGCGGGCAGTCATTCGACGAATGTTTCACGCTGGTCTGGTGGCAACTGCAGCAGCGGTTTGCCAAGCGCTTCCCGATCCCGCTGGGCAGTTTTTCCGTGACCCTGGAGTTGCGCGGCCAGGGGGATGTCAATCACGCTCTCGCCAGCCGCGACTGTCAGGCGATCATCAGCTACCTGATGCACCATGGCGCCATTGCCGGCGAGCCGGTTGCGCCCCCTGAACTGATTTACCCGGCGACTCCGCTGGCGGGCGTCGAACCTGTTGCCACGCCGGTCGGCGGTCTGCTGGTGTTCTGCACACTGCCCGGCGAATACGTCGAGGCGGGGCAACTGATCGCTGAGGTCATCGACCCGATCAGCGACACGGTGACCCCGATCCACACGGCCAACGCTGGCCTTATGTACGCCCGCTCATTGCGACGCATGGCGACCGCCGGCATGGTCATCGCCCATGTCGCCGGCACCGAAGCCTACCGCAGCGGCTACTTACTTTCTCCTTGAGGACTGCCCTTCATGTACAAACTGACCATCGATGGCCTGCACAAAAGCTACGGTGACCACGAGGTGCTCAAAGGGGTGTCGCTCAAGGCCAGCGTTGGCGACGTGATTTGCCTGATCGGCGCCAGCGGCTCGGGCAAGAGCACCTTCCTGCGCTGCATCAATTTTCTCGAACAACCCAATGACGGCGCCATGAGCCTGGACGGCCAGCCCGTGCGCATGGTCAGCGACGCCGGAGGTATGCGCGTTGCCGATCCGGCCGAGCTGCAGCGAATTCGCACGCGGCTGGCGATGGTGTTCCAGCATTTCAACCTGTGGAGCCACATGACGGTGCTGGAAAACATCACCATGGCCCCGCGCCGGGTGCTGGGGGTGTCAAAAGCCGAGGCCGAGGCCCGCGCGCATAAATACCTGGACAAGGTCGGGCTGCCCGCGCGCGTCGCCGATCAATACCCGGCGTTTCTGTCCGGCGGCCAGCAGCAGCGCGTGGCCATCGCCCGCGCCCTGGCGATGGAACCGGAAATCATGCTGTTCGACGAGCCGACTTCAGCCCTCGACCCTGAATTGGTCGGCGAAGTGTTGAAGGTGATTCAAGGCCTCGCAGAAGAAGGCCGGACCATGATTCTGGTGACCCACGAAATGGGTTTCGCCCGCAAGGTTGCCAATCAGGTGGTGTTCCTGCACCAGGGCCAGATCGAAGAAATGGGCCACCCGGACGATGTGCTGGGCAGCCCGAAGAGCGAGCGCTTGCAGCAGTTTTTGAGTGGGAATCTTAAGTAGCCGCCTGCTGCCGGCCTGACACCCCGCCTCAGTGCGGGATACGCATCACTTGTGGGAGCGACCGGGGTGGCGTTCCACCTTGCTCGCGAAGGCTATGGTTCAGCCACCAGAGATTCTTTGGCTGTACTGGCCTCTTCGCGAGCAAGCTCGCTCCCACAAGTATGCAGTCAAGCCTTGCCAACGCGTAGCCCGCTCCCAAGCGGATCCAAACGGATATTCCATCAAACTATTGCACCCTCCCAGCGGTCTCTGACTTAACCCCTCCCAGAGCCTGCGCATGCCAAAAGCCGTCAATTTCGCCAAGCGCTGGTTTGCCGAGCGTGGCTGGAAACCCTTCCCCTTCCAGAAGGAAGTCTGGGCCGCCGTTGCTCGCGGCGAGTCGGGGCTGCTGCACGCCAGCACCGGCGCGGGCAAAACCTACTCTGTGTGGTTTGCCGCACTCAACCAGTTCGCCAGACCTGCGCCCGAGCCCACGGAGCAGAAGCCGCGCAAACGCAAGCCGGTCGCCGCGCCCCTCAGCGTGCTGTGGATCACGCCCATGCGTGCCCTCGCCGCCGACACCGCGCGCGCGCTGGAAGGTCCGTTGCAGGATTTGCAGATCCCGTGGAGCGTCGGCCTGCGCACCGGCGACACCAGCAGCAGCGAACGCGCCAAACAGGGCCGACGCCTGCCCTCCGCGCTGATCACCACGCCAGAGAGCCTGACGCTGTTGCTGACCCGCGCTGATGCCCAAGCGACGATGTCGACGCTGAAGATGGTCGTCGTCGATGAATGGCACGAGCTGATTGGCAACAAGCGCGGCATTCAGCTGCAACTGGCGCTGGCCAGGCTGCGCCAATGGAATCCCGAATTGGTCATCTGGGGCCTTTCCGCGACCCTCGGCAATCAAGATCACGCGCAACAGGTGCTGGTGGGCGACCACGGCACCACCGTTCACGGCAAAGTGATCAAGGAACTGATCGTCGACACGCTCTTGCCGCCCTCCATCGAGCGCTTCCCTTGGGCCGGGCACATGGGCTTGCGCATGCTCCCGCAGGTGCTGGCCGAAGTGGACAGCAGTTCCAGTTGCCTGCTGTTCACCAATACCCGGGCGCAGTCGGAAGTCTGGTATCAGGCGCTGCTGGAAGCCCGTCCTGACTGGGCCGGGCTGATCGCGCTGCACCACGGCTCGCTGTCCCGCGAGGTCCGTGACTGGGTTGAACGCGCCCTTAAAGAAGGCCACCTGAAAGCCGTGGTCTGCACCTCCAGCCTCGATTTGGGCGTGGACTTTCTGCCAGTCGAGCGAGTGCTGCAGATCGGCTCGGCCAAGGGTGTCGCGCGGCTGATGCAGCGTGCAGGACGCTCGGGCCACGCGCCAGGCCGCCCGTCACGGGTCACGCTGGTGCCGACCCACAGCCTGGAACTGGTGGAGGCCGCCGCTGCCCGCGCCGCCGTCGACGCCCGCCTGATCGAACCCCGCGAATCACCCCACAAACCGCTGGATGTCCTTGTACAACATCTGGTGAGCATGGCCCTGGGTGGCGGCTTTACCCCCGACGCGTTACTCGCCGAAGTTCGCACCGCATGGGCCTACCGGGACCTGACCGACGAAGAATGGGAATGGGCGCTGGCGTTCGTGCGCTACGGCGGCTTGTCGCTGACGGCCTACCCTGATTATCGACGCGTCGATCCGGACGAAGACGGAATCTGGCGCGTCCCCGATGCGCGCCTTGCCCGCCGCCACCGCATGAGCGTGGGCACCATCGTCAGCGACGCCAGCATCAACGTGAAGTATTGGAGCAAGGGCGGCGGGGGCGGATCCCTCGGCAGCGTTGAAGAAGGTTTCATCGCCCGATTGAAACCCGGAGACGGCTTTTTGTTCAGCGGTCGTCTGCTGGAACTGGTGCGCGTTGAGAATATGACCGCGTACGTGAAAAAGGCGACGAGCAAAAAAGCCGCCGTCCCACGCTGGAATGGCGGACGGATGCCGCTCTCAAACGAATTAGCCGATGCCGTTGTCGAGAAATTCGATGCGGCTGCCCGGGGCGATTTCAGCAGTCCCGAGATGCACATTGTCAGCCCGTTGCTCGAAGTGCAACGGCAATGGTCAGCGTTGCCGCGCAAGGACACGCTGCTCGCGGAAGTCCTGAAGTCCCGGGAAGGCTGGCATTTGTTTCTCTATCCCTTCGCCGGACGGCATGTTCACTTGGGACTGGCAAGCTTGCTGGCGTGGCGGCTGAGCCGGGACACGCCACTGACCTTCTCGATCGCCGTGAATGACTATGGCTTCGAACTGCTCAGCGCCACCCCGATCGACTGGAATGAACGTCTGACGACTCAGCTGTTTTCCGAAGACGAGCTGCTCGCCGATATCATTGCCAGCCTGAACGCCGGCGAACTGGCCTTGCGCCGCTTTCGCGAGATCGCCCGCATCGCCGGGCTGGTGTTCTCCGGCTACCCCGGCGCCCCGAAGAGCAATCGACAACTGCAGGCCTCCAGCGGCTTGTTTTTCGAAGTGTTCAAACAGTACGACGCCAGCAACCTGCTGCTGACCCAAGCGCAGGAGGAAGTACTGCGACAGGAACTGGACGTGGCCCGTCTCGAACAAACCCTCAGCCGCATCAACAACCGGACCTTGGATTTGCACGTGATCAAACGCCCCACCCCGATGGCCTTTCCGCTGCTGGTCGAACGCATGCGCGAAAGCCTCAGTACCGAAAAACTCTCCGACCGCATCGCACGCATGGTCAGCGATCTGGAAAAAGCCGCCGGACCTGAGGTCATGACGTGAGGCCGTATCTTTCGATTCAGCTGGCAGGTGCGGAGTTGTGGTTACTGGCGGACAAAGCCATTTATTACCCGGCGGAGCGCGCGCTGTTGATCGCCGACGCCCACTTTGGCAAGGCCGCTGCCTACCGACGACTGGGCCAGCCAGTGCCCCATGGCACCACCGACGATAACCTTCAGCGCCTGGATGCACTGCTGGCGAGCTACGACTGCGATCGGTTGATCTTTCTGGGGGATTTTCTTCATGCTCCGGAATCCCATGCGGCGCGCACACTGTCGGCCATTCAGGCTTGGCGTGACAAACACCACGATCTGGCAATCACCCTGATTCGGGGGAACCATGACAAGCGTGCAGGGGACCCGCCACCGGCGTTGCGCATGGACGTCGTCGAGGAGCCGATGTTTCTGGGACCATACGCGTTACAGCATGAACCTGACCCACACCCTGACTTTCACGTACTGGCGGGCCATGTTCACCCGGCGTACCGGCTATATGGACGGGGACGCCAGCGATTGCGGCTGCCGTGCTTCTACGTGCTGCCACGGGTGAGCCTGCTGCCAGCATTCGGCGCGTTCACAGGGGGAATGAATATTGATAGGGCTGAGAACAGCAAAATCTATGTGGTAGGGGATGGCGCGGTGTGGGAGGCGGTTTGAGAAAAGCGGGGAGTTCGAGATCGCGGGTCGACGTGCGCCGAGGCACCGCTGGTCATTAGCTGACGACCAACCCGGGGACAGATTGTGCCCGCCGATGCCGCGGCACCGACGGGACATGAATCAGGCAACCGGCGCGGGTGGCGGCTCGTCCGGGATTGTCGGCACGCCGCCTTCGTCAGGCTGGGGGTACTCGTTTGGGCTGTCCGGGTCTGGCTGCCCGGGAATGCCCCCGGCGACCATATTATTGAGGTGTGGATGCGCTAACAGCGACCAAGCCAGCAAACCGACCTGATTGGCACTCGGGTCGGGTTCCTTGCTGCTGGTGTTGATGTGTCTCTTCATAGGGCACTCCTGAGCGTTGGCCCCATTCGCATGGTGCAGATGGGAACAGTTCAGTCAATAGAGTGCGAATTCCGAGACAAATTCAGTGACTGGCTGACAAATGGCGCTATCAGGTACGCGGCAGCGTCACACCGCGCTGGCCCTGGTACTTGCCGCCACGGTCTTTGTAGGAGACTTCACACTCTTCGTCGGATTCCAGGAAAAGCATCTGTGCGACGCCTTCATTGGCGTAAATCTTCGCCGGCAGCGTGGTGGTGTTGGAGAACTCCAGCGTCACGTGGCCTTCCCATTCAGGCTCAAGGGGGGTCACGTTGACGATGATGCCGCAGCGCGCGTAAGTGCTTTTGCCCAGACAGATGGTCAGCACGTTACGCGGAATGCGGAAATATTCGACGGTGCGCGCCAGTGCAAACGAGTTCGGCGGGATGATGCAGACATCGCTTTTAATATCGACAAAACTTTTTTCATCGAAATTTTTCGGGTCCACCGTCGCCGAATTGATGTTGGTGAACACCTTGAATTCGTCGGCGCAACGCACGTCGTAGCCGTAGCTGGAAACACCGAAAGAGATCACTCGATCAGCGCCTTCGCCGCGCACCTGACGCTCCACAAACGGCTCGATCATGCCGTGTTCCTGCGCCATGCGGCGAATCCACTTGTCCGATTTGATGCTCATGGCGGTGTCCTGAATAGCGAGGTGAAAAAGATGTCCGGCATCTTACCGGTCGAACGCTCCGGGTTCAAAGATTGCGCGCCGTGTGCATTAAGGGCGTTGAGCCACCTCAAGAAAAAATCGCAGACAGCCCCTTTGCACATCTGAAAAAGTGGGGTAAGGTGGCTCCACTGTGTTGCTTGTGTCACTGAGAATATCTACACGATGTTGAATTTCGATCCAACCATCTCCAAGAATTTTTCCTGCTCTTTGCACTCAGTCTCGGCCAGGGCATTTCCTGAGTCGCAGTTAACTTTGTCCAAGGAGATACACCATGTCTAATCGCCAAACTGGTACCGTTAAGTGGTTCAACGATGAAAAAGGCTTCGGCTTCATCACTCCACAATCCGGTGACGACCTGTTCGTTCACTTCAAAGCTATCCAATCCGACGGCTTCAAAAGCCTGAAAGAAGGCCAACAGGTCTCTTTCATCGCTACCCGCGGTCAGAAAGGCATGCAAGCTGAAGAAGTTCAAGTTATCTAACTTGTACTGATTCGCTTAAAAAACCCCGCCCTTAAAAGCGGGGTTTTTTTATGCCTGTCGAAAAAGCACTTCTGCACATCCCGCCTGCAACCTTCACCTGAAACCCCCTCACCGCGACATGCCGAGCATCCGGCACATCGCGTATCTCGCCTTCTGGCTTAGGCCTCAATCGTCGCTGACAGAAATGCTCGGCATCTCCGCCATGGTAGCTTCCTGCAGCACGATCCGCGCACCCACATGACGCGCCAGCTCCTGATACACCATTGCGATCTGACTCTCAGGCTCGGCAATCGCCGTGGGCTTGCCGCCATCGGCCTGTTCTCGAATCAACATGGACAGTGGCAGCGAGGCCAGCAGCTCGACGCCATACTGGGTCGCCAGCTTCTCCCCTCCGCCTTCGCCGAACAGATGCTCGGCATGGCCGCAGTTCGAACAGATGTGAACGGCCATGTTTTCAACGACACCCAGCACCGGAATGTTGACCTTGCGGAACATCTCCACGCCTTTCTTCGCGTCCAGCAATGCAAGGTCCTGCGGGGTCGTGACGATGACGGCGCCAGCGACCGGCACCTTCTGCGCGAGGGTCAGCTGGATATCGCCGGTGCCAGGCGGCATGTCGATGACCAGATAATCCAGGTCATTCCAGGCGGTCTGGGTCACCAGCTGCAGCAGCGCTCCCGAAACCATCGGCCCTCTCCAGACCATCGGTGTGTTGTCATCGGTCAGAAACGCCATGGACATCACTTCAATGCCGTGGGCCTCAATGGGCACGAACCACTTCTGATCCTTGATCTTCGGACGGGTGCCTTCGGCAATGCCAAACATCACGCCCTGGCTCGGCCCGTAGATATCGGCATCAAGAATGCCCACACGCGCACCTTCCCGGGAAAGCGCCAACGCCAGGTTGGCCGCGGTGGTGGATTTACCGACGCCGCCTTTGCCCGACGCAACCGCCACGATGTTTTTTACGTTGGCCAGGCCGGGGATCTGGCCGAGGGCTTTGTGAGGGTGAATCACCGACGTGATCTGGACGCTCGCCGAGGCGACGCCATCCAGCCCTTCAATCGCCATCTGCAGCATCTGCGCCCAGCCGTTCTTGAACAGCGCGGCCGCGTACCCCAACTCCAGCTGGACGCTCACGCGACTCCCGTCGATCTCGATGGCGCGGACACACCCGGCACTGACCGGGTCCTGATTCAAGTACGGATCGATGTACTGGCGAAGGACGGCTTCCACCGTTGCGCGATTGACAGCGCTCATGGGTGACTCCTTAAAGACTGAGTAAAACAGGCGGCCATCCTACCTTGTATGCCCGATAAAGAGCGCAGCGACGTTTTTCTTTCAAGCACATCGGCAGATTCCCACATGCAGCGCGGGATGAAAAAAAACGCTCAGGCCTTTATAGTGGCCGACCTCCGTTTCACTTCAAGTAGCCGAGCCCAATGTCCGAGCCACGCAAGATTCTCGTCACCAGCGCCCTGCCCTATGCCAATGGTTCCATTCACCTTGGCCACATGCTCGAGTACATCCAGACCGACATGTGGGTGCGCTTTCAAAAGCACCGCGGCAACCAGTGCATTTATGTGTGCGCGGACGACGCCCATGGTTCGGCCATCATGCTGCGCGCCGAAAAAGAAGGCATCACGCCCGAGCAACTGATCGCCAACGTGCAGGCCGAGCACAGCGCCGACTTCGCTGACTTCCTGGTGGATTTCGACAACTTCCACTCGACCCACGCCGAAGAAAACCGCGAGCTGTCGAGCGAGATCTACAAACGTCTTCGCGACGCCGGCCACATTGCCACGCGCTCCGTGACGCAGTATTTCGACCCGGAAAAGAAAATGTTCCTGGCCGACCGCTTCATCAAAGGCACCTGCCCGAAATGCGGCACTGAAGACCAGTACGGTGACAACTGCGAGAAGTGCGGTGCCACCTACGCCCCGACTGACCTGAAAGACCCCAAGTCCGCGATTTCCGGTGCAACCCCGGTGCTCCGAGACTCCAAGCATTTCTTCTTCGACCTGCCTGCGTTCGATGCCATGCTCAAGAGCTGGACGCGAAGCGGCACGTTGCAGGACGCCGTGGCGAACAAGATCGCCGAGTGGCTGGATTCCGGCCTGCAGCAGTGGGACATCTCCCGCGATGCGCCGTATTTCGGTTTCGAGATCCCCGACGAGCCGGGCAAATATTTCTACGTATGGCTGGATGCGCCGATCGGCTACATGGCGAGCTTCAAGAATCTGTGCGCGCGCCGTCCGGAGCTGGACTTCGACGCGTTCTGGCGCAAGGATTCGACCACCGAGCTTTACCACTTCATCGGCAAAGACATCGTCAACTTCCACGCACTGTTCTGGCCAGCAATGCTCGAGGGTTCGGGATTCCGCAAGCCTACCGGCATCAACGTCCACGGCTACCTGACCGTCAATGGCCAGAAGATGTCGAAATCCCGCGGTACCTTCATCAAGGCACGCACCTACCTTGAGCACCTGTCGCCGGAATACCTGCGTTACTACTACGCGGCCAAGCTGGGCCGTGGCGTCGATGATCTCGACCTGAACCTTGAAGACTTCGTGCAGAAGGTCAACTCTGACCTGATCGGCAAGGTGGTGAACATTGCCAGCCGTTGCGCGGGATTCATTCAGAAAGGCAACGCAGGTCTGCTGGTGGCCGGCAATGCCGAGCCCGAGTTGACGGACGCTTTCCGCACCGCAGCGCCGAGCATTGCCGACGCCTACGAGGCGCGTGACTTTGCCCGCGCGATGCGCGAAATCATGGCGCTGGCCGACCGCGCCAACGCCTGGATTGCCGAAAAGGCGCCGTGGTCGCTGGCCAAGCAGGAAGGCAAACAGGACGAGGTTCAGGCGATCTGCGCCCTGGGCATCAATCTGTTCCGTCAGTTGGTGATCTTCCTCAAGCCTGTGCTGCCGAATCTGGCCGCAGACGCCGAGCAGTTCCTCAACGTCGCGCCACTGACCTGGAACGACCACCAGACGCTGCTGAGCAATCATCAGCTCAACCCGTTCCAGCCGCTGATGACCCGCATCGACCCCGTAAAAGTGGAAGCCATGACCGACGCATCGAAAGAAGACCTGGCCGCCAGCGCCACCGACACAGGTGCGGCACCGCAGGGCAATGGCGAGCTGACGAAAGACCCGCTCTCTCCGGAGATCGACTTCGACGCCTTTGCGGCGATTGACCTTCGCGTCGCGCTCATCGAGAAAGCCGAGCACGTCGAAGGCGCCGACAAGCTGCTGCGCCTGACGCTGGATATAGGCGACGAGAAGCGCAACGTCTTCTCCGGCATCAAGAGTGCCTACCCGAACCCGGCGGAGCTGGAGGGTCGGTTGACCATGATGATCGCCAACCTGAAGCCGCGAAAAATGCGCTTTGGTATCTCGGAAGGAATGGTGATGGCAGCGGGTCCTGGCGGTGAAGAGATTTACCTGCTGAGCCCTGACAGCGGCGCCAAGCCCGGTCAGCGCATCAAGTAACCCGACCCGAACCGTAACATTCTGCACGTTATCGACGGCCCGCTCGGGTCGTCGATCTGGTCCAAGCATGAGCCTGATTCAGCGCATCGACGCCTTGCTGCCGCAAACCCAGTGTGGGAAGTGCGGCCATCCAGGCTGCCAGCCCTACGCCGAAGGCATTGCGAGCGGCGAAGCCATCAACAAATGTCCACCCGGCGGCGACGAGACCATCGCAGCACTGGCTCGACTGCTGAAAGTGCCGGTGCTGCAACTGGACATCGAACGAGGCCGCGCGCCGGCGCAAGTCGCGTTCATTCGCGAGGCCGAATGCATCGGTTGCACCAAATGCATTCAAGCCTGCCCCGTGGACGCCATCGTTGGCGCCGCCAAGCTGATGCACACCGTCATCGTTGAGGAATGCACCGGCTGTGATCTGTGCGTTGCGCCCTGCCCGGTCGACTGCATCGACATGCTGCCGTTGCCAGTGACCTCCGTGCCGTTCATTGGTGATTGCCCGATGGATGAAGAGCAGCGATCCGTCAGGGCCGTCAAACGCAGTCGTGCGCGGCAACGCTTTGATGCGCGCTCGGCCCGCCTGCAGCGCGATGAGCAGCGACGCCAGGCCGAACGCCAGGCTCGCCCGTTACGGACCGTCACGCCGGCCGTTCTCCAGCCAGATCCGGCGCAAGCCGCCCTGGCGCGGATTCGCTCAAAACCGTCGACAGGCAGTGACGCGGCGTTGAAACAGGCACGCGCCCAGGTCGCCATGAGCAGAGCTCAACTGCTGAAGTCGTTGAAAGCCTTTGGCCACCCGCCGATTGCCGAACAAGCTGCGCAACTCGTGCAACTGCAGCGTGGCCTCGACGAGGCAGAGCATGCGCTGGCCCAATTGCAGAACCCGGCGCCCGCAGCACCGTCTTTTCAGGAAAAGCCCACCCCATGAACGCCGCCAAACGCCTTGAGATCTTTCGTCGCTTGCACGAAGACAATCCCGATCCCAAAACCGAACTGGCCTACACCACGCCGTTCGAGCTGCTGATCGCCGTGATTCTCTCGGCACAGGCCACCGATGTCAGCGTCAACAAGGCCACGGCGCGTCTCTACCCGGTCGCCAATACGCCTGAGGCGATTTACGCGCTGGGTGTCGAGGGTTTGTCTGCCTATATCAGGACCATTGGCCTGTACAACAGCAAGGCCCGAAACGTGATCGAAACGTGCCGTTTGCTGATTGAATTGCACGGCGGCGAGGTGCCGCAGACCCGAGAGGCACTCGAAGCCCTTCCCGGCGTGGGCCGCAAGACCGCGAATGTGGTCCTGAACACCGCGTTCCGCCAGTTGGCGATGGCAGTCGACACGCACATCTTCCGCGTCAGCAACCGTACCGGCATCGCGCCAGGGAAGAACGTGGTGGAAGTTGAAAACAAGCTGATGAAATTCGTGCCAAGGGATTACCTCATGGATGCGCACCATTGGCTGATCCTTCACGGGCGTTACGTGTGTATTGCGCGCAAGCCCCGGTGTGGCAGTTGTCGGATCGAAGACCTGTGCGAGTACAAGGCCAAGACCTCTGACGATTGAACAATAGCGTCTCAAGGCTTTGATCGATTAAAAAAATCTTTTTTACCCGCGCAGGGTTTGTCGTTATAAGGAGCGCCAACGACCGTTCACGCCTGAGGCTGAATCATGAGCGATGAAAAAGACACCATCGAAGTCGAAGTTGACGACGACTTCGTGATCGAGGACCCGGACGAAGTCCCGCCCGCGCCGGTAGAAACCGCCAAGACCAACCTCAGCAAGCGCCGCACGATCGACAACCTTCTGGAAGAGCGTCGCCTGCAACGTCAGCTTGCGGATTACGACTTCGATTTCTGAGCCGGCCTGGACGGCACTCGAGCAGCAGGCCTCTCCCGACAGAGAGGCTTGGCGGCATCAGCTGATGACGCCGCCCTCAGACACCGTCCTCTCACGGCCATCAGACCAACCCGTTTCGTTGCGCGAGCTCGATCAAGTCGACCAGCGAATGCGCATTGAGCTTGAGCAGCAGGCGCGTCTTGTACGTGCTGACGGTTTTGTTGCTCAGGAACATGCCGTCGGCGATTTCCTTGTTGGTCTTGCCACGGGCCAACTGCTGCAACACCATCATTTCCCTTCCCGACAGACGATCCACCATCTCCGCCTCACTGGCATTGCCGAGACTGGAGCGCACTGTGTGCAACGCCTGGTTGGGGAAATAACTGTAGCCGGACAACACCGCCTTGATGGCGCTGAGCAACTCGGTCAGATCCTGCTGCTTGCAGACATAACCTGCAGCACCCGCCTGCATGCAGCGCATTGAAAAATGCCCCGGTGCCTGGGAAGTCAGGATCAGCACCTTGAAGGCCAGCGTCATCGCCGACAATCGGGCGATAACCTCAAGGCCATCGAGCTTGGGGATACCGATGTCCAGAATGACAATGTCCGGCAAGTGCTCGCGCGCCAGTTGTAACGCATCCACGCCGTTATCCGTCTCGGCAATGACTTCGTAGCCATGGCGTTCCATCAACATGCGTACGGCGAGCCTGATGACAGGGTGATCATCCACGATCAACACTTTATTCATGAGCAGTCCATTCTTCGCTGTTCGAATTTTCAGAGCCCGCACAATAGCTTAGTCGTTTAGTGCTTTGCATGGCGCTCCTCCCTGCAGATCAGCAGGCAAAGACCTTTCTCACTCAACCAACAGAAAAATCCTACAAAACCTGCCCTATCCGCTCTATTTTTACGATGTTCAATCCCGTCTCAGTACGTGACCGCATAATGTCCGAGACCGCAAGTGGTAATTTTTGAATCCTGAATACGCTGAGCAGTTCTCACTATATGAATCCGGGTTGATAGCGCGATTTGTCCTAAGGCAGGTCGGCGAACCGCCTGCTCCGCCGACGGGTTTGAATACGCGGAAATCCAGGGCTTTCCTGGACGCTCGGGAAAAATGGTTATCTCTGTGAGGACTGGCTCAGGCCAATGGGTTTAAGCCCATTCACCTTGGGCGTATGGCTTCAGCATATGCCCATATTGCCGGGCCGCCAGCAAACAAAAATCATAAAATATTGCAGGCCATGGGAACCGAATGCGACCGCACACACTTGGTTAAATGACACAGGCAAACTCGAAGAGTTTGATTACATCTTAAATACTCGAAAGGACCTACAGCGTGTTCAGAAATTTCTGAACAGTCCGGATTAACTTTCAACTGGTCGCGTCTTGATACGGGGTACCGGGAGGAGACCAGATAGTTACCTCACTTCCCCTCCCTCGAACCGGGTTACTCAACTTATAACGACCGCCTCACATCACCCCCTATTAAAACGAGGGGCTGGCCCGCCTCTCACGTAATACCATTCAGACGATAACATCCAGCACCCTCAGGCCATTCCAGAAAAATACTACATAACTAACGGATTATTATTACCGCAAAGAACTTCACCGAAAGGGATTAAAAAACAAACCCCCTATTTTTTGGCTTTTTACTTGCCAAACCTATTACCAGTCGTTACTTTTTGATGAGCGAATGGTTCAGCCCACTAATAGTTAGTGGCTCTTATCACAATATAAGATTATTGCACACATAAATACTGGCGCTTCTATATGACAGTAATCCGTGCGCAGGCCGCTCTTCGGCTTGAGTAAGCCATTCAGTTTTTAAACGCTCTTAAGCGTGAACGTCCCGGCGGTGAAGGCTGTTTAGTTGATATGTTCAAAGGAACCTACCATGACCAAGAAAATAAAATACTCCATTGGCGCAAGCAGTGACCCTATCAAACTGGCGGAGGCGGTAGAGCGCTATGTTTCCCAGGGCGGCGTCATTAACGTCATTGCAGAAGGAGAGTCGCGGGAGACGGAAGCGTCGAGGCAAACCCGAGAGGCCGATCCGAAAGCCGAGCTGTGCACCAAGGTCGACCTGCTTAAGGGCCTTGTGGCCAAGGGAGCTGGTGTCGCCGCGCTGCAATACTCGCTGCGCATGAACCAAAAGGACATCAAGCGTTTGGCCAGCGAGAACGGCCTGAAAATCCGCTACTGCCAGCCTGTTCGCCGGTCACGCGCATCCCGGCAACGAGAGCCGGTTACCCTGGACGACGCCATTGCCGGGCATGCCATGCATTACTCGGCGCTGGGTTACACCGTTCCGGAGATCGCTCAACTACTGGGTGTCGGCGTACGCGATATCTGGGACATCGGCAAAGCCTATCGTTTTGAGTTTCGTACAACTTCGCAGGGGGGTACGGCTGAGAAAGCCGCTGGCGGAGAGACAGATTTGCCAGATTGAGGCAGGAGATAACGCACAGCGCAAGAGCGTCTATTACTGCTCTTGAACGACGGCAACAACCGGCCGGTGTCGGATCAGTAAAGGTTGCAGGTGAAGCGGCAGCGGCATACGGAGGACAGGTGTAATGAGTGCAGCCCTGAACAAGGGCTGCACATCAATCACGACAACGATCAGAACAACTTGCGGCCTTTGTTCGCTGCAATCCGCATGCGCAATGCATTGAGCTTGATAAAGCCCGCAGCGTCTGCCTGGTTGTAGGCGCCGCCGTCTTCTTCAAACGTCGCGATGTTGGCATCGAACAGCGACTCGTCGGACTTGCGACCGGTCACGATGACGTTGCCTTTATACAGCTTCAGGCGCACGACACCATTCACGTGGGCCTGCGACGCATCGATCATCTGCTGCAGCATAAGACGCTCAGGGCTCCACCAGTAGCCGGTGTAGATCAGGCTGGCGTACTTCGGCATCAGCTCGTCTTTAAGGTGAGCGACTTCGCGGTCCAGGGTGATCGACTCGATCGCACGGTGAGCGCGCAGCATGATGGTGCCGCCCGGGGTCTCGTAGCAGCCGCGGGACTTCATGCCGACATAGCGGTTTTCGACGATGTCCAGACGACCGATGCCGTGCTCGCCGCCAATGCGGTTCAAGGTGGCAAGGACGGTGGCCGGAGTCATTTCAACGCCGTCCAATGCCACGATGTCGCCATTGCGGTAGGTCAGCTCCAGGTACTGCGGCTTGTCCGGCGCGTTTTCCGGGGAAACTGTCCACCGCCACATGTCTTCTTCGTGCTCGGTCCAGGTGTCTTCCAGCACGCCGCCTTCATAGGAGATGTGCAGCAGGTTGGCGTCCATCGAGTACGGGGATTTTTTCTTGCCGTGGCGCTCGATCGGGATCGCGTGCTTCTCGGCATAGTCCATGAGCTTCTCGCGGGACAGCAGGTCCCACTCGCGCCATGGCGCAATGACTTTTACACCAGGCTTGAGCGCATAGGCGCCCAGTTCAAAGCGGACCTGGTCGTTGCCTTTACCGGTAGCGCCATGGGAAATGGCGTCGGCGCCGGTTTCGTTGGCGATTTCGATGAGGCGCTTGGCGATCAGGGGGCGCGCGATGGAAGTACCCAGCAGGTACTCGCCTTCATAGACGGTGTTGGCGCGGAACATCGGGAACACAAAATCACGCACGAATTCTTCGCGCAGATCGTCGATGTAGATTTCTTTGACGCCCATGGCTTGTGCCTTGGCGCGTGCCGGCTCGACTTCTTCGCCCTGACCCAGGTCAGCGGTAAAGGTCACCACTTCGCAGTTGTACGTATCTTGCAGCCACTTGAGGATTACCGAAGTATCCAGGCCACCGGAATACGCGAGAACTACCTTGTTTACGTCCGCCATGCCATCACTCCAACGCGTTGTACGGAAAACCGACGAGTTTACCGATCACGCGCAGGAATTTACAGTGTCGCGACAGCTTCTGACGACAAAGCGACAGATTCTGTCAGTCAGACGACCTGGGCGCGCATCATCAAGACGCCTTGGCGGGGGTCGCACCGGCTGCTGTAACAGGCGCGGCGCCCGGCGTTGGCGTTGCGGCAGGCCCGGGCAATGGAGCCGGCGTCGGAGCGGGTGCAGCAGCGGGCGGTATGGCCGGAGTCTGCTGCGCCACACGCTCCAGGTGAATGTTGACCCGGCGGTTGCGCGCGCGATTGGCGTTGTTGGTGTTGGGCGCCAGTGGGTACTGTTCGCCGTGGAAGCGCAGGGTTATCTGCTCTTCCGGGATGCCTTGGGCTTTAAGGTAGTCCATGACCGACAGCGCACGACGCCGCGACAGATCGCGGTTGGTCAATCGGTTACCACTGTTGTCGGAGTGACCATCGAGTTCGACGTGATTGACCGTCGGATCAGCCTTCATATAAGCCAGCACGGTGTCCAGCTGGCGTTTGGCCTTGGCGTCCAGCTCGATGCCGCCGCCAGGGAAGCCGATCTCGGACTGACGCACTTGCTCGAAATTCATCGGCAACAGCTTCGCTGTACACTCTTGAAACTCGCCGTAGGCCTTGCTGAATTTGACTGGCAACAGACGGACTTCCATCGCGCCGCCGCCATCGCGCAGAGAATGACGAAACACCGGGCTGCGCCCTTCCATCAGGCCCGCGATCAGGCGTGTGGCCTGGGCCTGATTGGTATTGAAAGGAATCTCGCCGCCGCTGACTCTCACCGCGCCAAGATTGAGGTCACTGCGACCCGGCTGCCACGGTGCCGCGGCGGCACTCAACATGGCCGAACCGGACGCCAGACTGTAGCCATTGGCTTTCAAGCGAAACGTCGGCTGCTCACCCGCGCGACGCACGAACTCTCCGGCACCGAAATCGGTGATTGGCTGCGTCAGCCTGCACTCGAACTGGTCGCCTTCCACCTTCCACTCAATATTCTCCAGACGGGTCTGGAATGTGAGCGCCATGGCCGGCAGGCTGGCAAACGCGCTGAGCAGAGCTAGATATCGCTGGCGCACGGGAGGCTCCACTGAATTTACGTGTAACAGGATTTATGACTTACACGTGGCTATCGGTAACTTCCCGCAAAACTTGATAGCGAGTGCCTGGAGGAGTCTTTTCCGGTAGCATTCCCAGCGAGTTTGACCCGCCTGGAATCCCCAATGTCCGAACGCCTGACCCTCCTGCGCCCCGACGACTGGCACATCCATCTTCGAGATGGCGCTGTTTTGCCCCACACCGTCGCCGACGTAGCGCGCACTTTTGGCCGCGCGATCATCATGCCGAACCTCATGCCGCCGGTACGCAACGCCGAGCAAGCGGACGCTTATCGTCAGCGCATCCTCGCTGCGCGCCCGCAAGGCAGTCGCTTCGAGCCGCTGATGGTGCTTTACCTGACCGACCTGACGCAGCCCGAAGAGATTCGCGCCGCGAAGGCCAGTGGTTTCGTCTACGCCGCCAAGTTGTACCCGGCAGGCGCCACCACCAATTCCGATTCGGGCGTGACCAGCGTCGACAAGATCTTCCCGGTGCTCGAGGCGATGGCCGAAGTGGGACTGCCGCTGTTGATCCACGGCGAGGTGACCCGCGGCGACATCGACGTGTTCGACCGCGAGAAAATTTTCATCGATGAACACATGCGCCGTGTCGTCGAGCGTTTTCCGACGTTGAAAGTGGTGTTCGAACACATCACCACCGCCGACGCCGTGCAGTTCGTCAATGAAGCGTCAGCCCATGTCGGCGCGACCATCACTGCGCACCATTTGCTGTACAACCGCAATCACATGCTGGTGGGCGGCATCCGTCCCCACTTCTATTGCCTGCCGATCCTCAAGCGCAACACCCACCAGGTCGCCTTGCTGGATGCCGCCACCAGCGGCAGCAGCAAGTTCTTCCTCGGAACGGACTCAGCGCCCCACGCGCAGCACGCCAAAGAAGCGGCATGCGGTTGTGCCGGCTGCTACACCGCGTTCGCCGCCATCGAGCTGTACGCCGAGGCATTCGAGTCACGCAATGCGCTGGACAAGCTGGAAGGTTTCGCCAGTCTGCACGGCCCGGCCTTTTATGGCCTGCCGGCTAACACCGACACCATTACCCTGGTTCGTGACGAGTGGACGGCCCCCGCCAGCCTGCCGTTTGGCGAGCTTTCTGTTATCCCGCTGCGCGCCGGTGAAAAACTGCGCTGGCGCCTGCTGGAGGAACACGCGTGAGTGAAGAACATTACGAAGACGAGCAGGAAGGCTCCGGTGGCGGTACAGGGTCCCGGCACCCGATGGCCGCCCGTTTTCGCGGTTACCTGCCCGTTGTCGTTGACGTAGAAACTGGCGGCTTCAACTGCGCCACCGATGCATTGCTGGAAATCGCCGCCACGACGATTGGCATGGACGAGAAAGGCTTTGTCTTTCCGGACCACACCTATTTCTTCCGCGTCGAACCCTTCGAAGGCGCCAACGTTGAAGCCGCGGCGCTGGAGTTCACCGGCATCAAACTGGATCACCCGCTGCGCATGGCCGTGAGCGAAGAAACGGCGCTGACCGACATCTTCCGCGGCATCCGCAAAGCGCTAAAGGCCAATGGCTGCAAGCGCGCGATTCTGGTGGGCCACAATGCCAGCTTCGACCTGGGCTTTCTCAACGCAGCGGTTGCGCGGCTCGACATGAAGCGTAATCCGTTCCACCCGTTCTCCAGCTTTGACACCGCGACCCTGGCGGGCCTGGCGTACGGTCAGACTGTCCTGGCGAAAGCCTGCCAGTCGGCGGACATCGATTTCGATGGCCGCGAAGCCCATTCGGCCCGTTACGACACCGAGAAGACCGCCGAGCTGTTCTGCGGCATCGTCAACCGGTGGAAAGAAATGGGCGGCTGGCACGACTTCAACGACTAAGTCGATGCTGCTGCGCGATTGAAGAACCGGCCCAAGTGGCCGGTTTTTTATGGGGTGGGGATCGAGAGGCAGTGATCGGCTCACACTCCGTCAGCGCGCCGACCGGCCCCCTTCCCGGCTAAAGCCGGTCCCACTAATAGACCGCGCGCGCCTGTAGGACCGGCTTCAGCCGGGAAGCTTTTGATCTACTTTAAAAGCGCCTTCGATCTTCATATGCAAAAACCCCAGTCACCGCCAAACGCGACTTGGGTGCAGGCTGAACGCAGGTCTCGCGCAGTGGGCCGAGCGGCATGGATGCCGCGAGAGCGCCGTCAGGACATGGATGTCCGTTCGGCGCGGGCCCACGGAGCGAGACCGGAGTGAAGGAACCCGACGAAGTCGGGCCCAACCGGGAGCAAAGCGTTTTTGGTTACTTTTGGAGCGCTTTTGCCAAAAGTGACCCGCCGTAAGGGCGGAACCATAATCAGCACCACCGCCGATAATGGATATACACACACCCCTCCACAAGCGATCAAACCGAACCGACCACTCATCGGAGGTGAGTTACGGAAAGCCTGAGTAGTTTTGACAAGCATTCTCATTAACATTAGTATCCCTCGCATTGAGCCAATCACTCAGCGACGGTTTCTTATATGTATGTCTGCCTCTGCCAAGGTGTTACCGACGGACAAATCCGTGAAGCAATCATGGAAGGATGCTGCAGTTATCGTGACGTCCGCGAGACCCTGGGTGTCGCCAGCAAATGCGGCAAATGTGCCTGCCTGGCGAAGGAAGTGGTGCGTGAAACCCTGACCGAGCTGCAAACCAGTCATGCCGCCCTCGCCTACCCCGCAGAATTTTCAGCTGCCTGAATTACCGATTTCAAACAAAACCGGACACTGTCCGGTTTTTTTATGCCTTTAATTCAATCGCTTAGCAACAAGATGCGGAACACAAACATTCTTATTCCTATTTATTTTCACTTATTATTCAATAACTTAGGTTTGACAGAGTTATAGAGGCGGCTCAGACTTGCCGCCTGTATTACCTATACCTTCGACAGGACCCGATCATGAAAGGCGACATCACAGTCATCCAGCATCTCAACAAGATCCTCGGTAACGAGCTGGTCGCGATCAATCAGTACTTCCTGCATGCGCGCATGTACGAAGACTGGGGCCTGAACAAGCTGGGCAAACACGAGTACCACGAATCCATCGACGAGATGAAACACGCTGACAAGCTGATCAAGCGCATCCTGTTCCTGGAAGGCCTGCCAAACCTGCAGGACCTCGGCAAGATCCTGATCGGCGAGCACACCAAGGAAATGCTTGAGTGTGACCTGCGCATCGAGCGCAAGGGCCACGCCGACTTGAAAGCAGCCATCGCGCACTGCGAAACCGTTGGCGACTTTGGCAGCCGCGAGATGCTGGAAGACATTCTGGAATCGGAAGAAGAGCACATCGACTGGCTGGAAACCCAGCTGGGCCTGATCGACAAGGTCGGCATCGAGAACTACCTGCAATCGCAGATGGGCGAAGAGGACTGATTCCAGTCCCGGACATCGTCTTAAAGCATCGCCCAATAAAAAGCCCCGCGTCTCGGCAGAGAGCGGGGCTTTTTTGCGACTGCCGAAATCAGGCAGTGGCGTTCTTCGCAACAGCGTCTTTCACCAGTTTCTGCAGCGAACCGTCGGCCTGCATTTCAGTGATGATGTCGCTACCGCCGACCAGTTCACCACCGACCCACAGCTGCGGGAAAGTTGGCCAGTTGGCGTACTTCGGCAGATTGGCGCGGATTTCAGGGTTCTGCAGGATATCGACGTACGCGAACTTTTCGCCACACGCCATCAGTGCCTGAGAAGCCTTGGCCGAGAAGCCGCACTGCGGAGCATTCGGAGCGCCTTTCATGTAAAGCAGAACGGTGTTGCTGGCAATCTGATCTTTGATCGTTTCGATAATATCCATGGAGCACCTCGGCTAAACTTTACGACTGTATGTGTCGACACGGTGGCGCATTCTAAACGATTCCCGAGCATAACGCTCGGTCTTGGCCTTGATCGCCCCGATGACCGTCATGCCGCCGCAACCGTGACTGGCACCCCGTTCAGCACGGCGTTACCGGAAACTCCGTCCAGCGCCCGCTCGTCAGTCAGGTCATTCGCGCTTTCACCTGGCTGTGCCGCCGCGATGTCCATTTTCACGCCCGGACGACCGTGGCCCCAGCCATGGGGCAGGCTGACGACCCCGGGCATCATGTCGGCGCTGCCCATGACCTCGACCTCGATCACGCCGACCCGCGAGCTGACCCTGACCCGCTGTCTGTCCACCAACCCTCGGCTGAGCAAGTCGTCGGGGTGCATCAGCAACTGATGCCGCGGCTTGCCTTTCACCAGACGATGGTAATTGTGCATCCATGAATTATTGCTGCGCACATGGCGCCGACCGATGAGCATGAGGCCATCGGCGTGCGGAGCCGGCTGCGCGGCGAAGCGAGCAAGATCGGCAAGGATCACCGGCGGCGCGGCCTGCACGCGCTGATTGACCGTTTTGAGGCGCGCAGCGAGGTTGGGCTTGAGCGGGCCAAGGTCCAGGCCGTGGGGATACTGCGCCAGTGTTTCCAGGGACAACTTAAACGGCGAAGCATCACCATACAGCCCGGCGCGCAGACCGCGATCGACCATCTGCGCCGGCGGCATCGTCGGTTTCAGCTCGCGACCGGTTTTCAGTGCGAACGCCTGGGCGAGGCCGACAAAGATTTCCCAGTCGTGCAGCGCGCCTTCGGGCTTGGCCAGGATCGCGCGGTTGAAGCGGGTGACGTTGCGCACGGCGAACATGTTGAACGTGGTGTCGTAGTGGTCGTTTTCCAGCGCGGACGTCGATGGCAGGATGAGGTCTGCGTGCCGCGTGGTTTCGTTGATGTACAAATCGACGCTGACCATGAATTCCAGCCCTTCAAGCGCGGTGTCAAGCTGACGGCCGTTGGGCGTCGACAACACCGGGTTGCCCGCGACCGTAACCAGCGCCTTGATCTGCCCTTCTCCAGGGGTCAGCATTTCCTCGGCCAGTGCAGAAACCGGCAGCTCGCCGCCGTACTCGGGCAGTTGCGAGACGCGGCTCTGCCAGCGATTGAAGCTGCCGCCGGAGGTCGACGCCACCAGATCCAGCGCGGGCTCGGTGCACAACGCACCGCCTGCATGGTCGAGATTGCCGGTGACCAGATTGATCAGTTGCACGAGCCAGTGGCACAGCGTGCCGAACGCCTGAGTGGAAATCCCCATACGCCCATAACACACCGCACTTTCGGCGGCGGCGAAGTTCCGCGCGAGCTGCCTGATCTGCTCGGCCGGCACCCCGCATCGAGGGCTCATCGCGTCGGCGTTCATCTCGCTGACCGCCGCGCGGACCTCCTCCAGGCCATCAACGGCAAGGTGGCTTTCACGGGTCAGGCCTTCGGCAAACAGGGTGTGCAGCACGCCGAACAGAAACGCCGCGTCGCCGCCGGGACGGATGAACAGGTGCTGATCGGCGATCGCGGCGGTTTCACTGCGTCGCGGATCGACCACGACGACTTTGCCGCCACGGGCCTGAATCGCCTTGAGGCGCTTCTCGACGTCGGGCACGGTCATGATGCTGCCGTTGGACGCCAGCGGATTGCCGCCGAGGATGAGCATGAAATCGGTGTGGTCAATGTCGGCGATGGGCAGCAGCAAACCGTGGCCGTACATCAAGTGACTGGTCAGGTGATGGGGAAGCTGGTCTACAGACGTTGCGGAGTAACGATTGCGGGTTTTCAGCAGCCCTAGAAAATAATTGCTGTGGGTCATCAGCCCATAGTTATGCACGCTGGGGTTGCCCTGATACACCGCCACCGCGTTCTGACCATGGCGCGCCTGAATATCGGCCAGGCGCTCGGCGATCAGATCAAACGCCACCTGCCACTCGATCGGCTGCCAGTCGTTGCCAATGCGCTGCATGGGCTGCCGGAGGCGATCGGGGTCATTCTGGATATCTTGCAGCGCGACGGCTTTGGGGCAGATGTGCCCGCGACTGAAGGTGTCCTGCGCATCGCCCTTGATCGAGGTGATCAGGGTGGTGGCGTCGTCCTGCAGGGTGGTTTCGAGGGTGAGGCCGCAAATCGCCTCGCACAGGTGACAGGCACGGTGGTGGAGAGTCTTGGTCATCGCCAGTCTCGAGTTTTTATAGGGCGATCAAGCCGATCGCGGATACAAAACTATGGGACCTGTCCGGGCGATGCGCCAGAAACGTCAGTGCCGTGAATCGGGCTGCATCAGGCGAGCCGATAGCTCACCCGATGAAGGAAGCGTCACTCAGGAAGCAGCGCCACCGATGGGCGTGACCACCTTGCGTTGCATCTGCACCTCATGAACCGTTTCGATCTGCTCCTGAGACACCTGGATGCCGGTGAGTTCGCCGATCAGCCGCCAGTGCTCGTCGAGTCCGGCGCTGATGGTTGCCATGCGATCGATCATCCGACGCCCTGCAGAACGTGTGACCTCGTCTTCGCTGCGCATCAGTTCGAACGACATCGACGTCATGGACGCCGTGAGGTGCGTAAGGGTTCGAGCCGTGAGCCCGAGCAGTTCCGTCAGTTGTTGCTCTTTTGAATCCATTCCCCACCTCTTTGGAGGACATAAGCGGCCTTTATAACCCACGCCGATGGTTTAGGAAACGTCCGGGTTTCCGCGGCGTGAAGCATGTCGCATAAGGCTGCAAAGTGGTTTGCGACTGTTACGGATCAGGCAGTAATCGCAGTGACGCCAAAGGGTGTCACATGCGAGCGATCTGATCAGGACTAATGCGATGGCGAAAGGCCTGCGCAGAAACATGACTGTAGCACTTCGTTACATGAAAAGCGTCCTGCGAACGCCGCTTTCAGGCTACCGAACGTCCGACGACGATTTTCCGTCACGGCGGGCCTTGGCATCAGGCGACATTTTCTTATACCCTCGCGCCTTCCCTATTCGTCGCCCCGTGCGGCTTTCGCCGCAGGTCTCGCCCGTTTTTCCGAAAAAAAACCGGCTTTGAGGATCTGCGGTCTGTTGCAGACAAGGTAGTTAATGATGAGCGCAAGGCACTTTCTCTCGATGATGGACTACACCCCCGCTGAGCTGGTCGGGGTGATTCGTCGCGGCGTTGAGCTGAAGGACCTGCGAAATCGAGGCGTGCTCTTCGAGCCGTTGAAGGGCCGCATCCTGGCGATGATCTTCGAGAAATCCTCGACGCGGACCCGTGTCTCGTTCGAGGCCGGGATGATCCAGCTGGGCGGCCAGGCCATCTTCCTCTCTCCTCGGGACACCCAACTCGGCCGTGGCGAGCCAATTGCCGATGGCGCCCGGGTCATGTCGCGGATGGTCGATGCCGTGATGATCCGGACCTTTGCCCACAGCAACCTCACCGAATTCGCCGCCCATTCCCGCGTGCCGGTCATCAACGGCCTGTCCGATGACCTTCATCCCTGCCAGTTGCTGGCCGACATGCAAACATTCCTCGAGCATCGCGGCTCCATCCAGGGCAAAACGGTCGCGTGGATCGGCGATGGCAACAACATGTGCAACAGCTATATAGAAGCAGCGATTCAGTTCGACTTTCAGCTGCGTGTCGCCTGTCCGGAAGGCTACGAACCCAGTGCGCATTTCCTGGCCCTGGCGGGTGATCGCGTGACCCTGACTTGTGCCCCCCACGAAGCGGTGAAAGGTGCGCATCTGGTCTCCACCGATGTCTGGACGTCGATGGGGCAGGAAGAGGAAGCCGCCAAGCGTCTGGCCCTGTTCAAGCCGTTCCAGGTCACCCGCGAAATGCTCGACCGCGCGGCTGAAGACGTGATTTTCATGCACTGCCTGCCAGCGCACCGTGGCGAAGAGATCAGCGAAGACTTGCTGGATGACCCGCGTTCGGTGGCGTGGGATCAGGCCGAGAACCGGCTGCATGCGCAGAAAGCCCTGCTTGAATTCCTCGTGGCGCCGGCCTTTACTGCCCCATGAGCCAGCCCCTGCTGCTGACCCTGCATAACCTCGCCTGCGGTTATCAGGACCAACGGGTGGTGCAGAACCTCAATCTGCACCTGAATGCCGGCGACATCGGGTGCCTGCTGGGTTCGTCGGGCTGCGGCAAGACCACCACCCTGCGCGCCATCGCCGGTTTCGAGCCGGTACACGAAGGCGAGATCACGCTGGCAGGCGAGGTCATTTCGCGGGCCGGGTTTACGCTGGCCCCGGAGAAGCGCCGCATCGGCATGGTGTTTCAGGACTACGCGCTGTTTCCGCACCTCACGGTCGCCGACAACATCGCCTTCGGCATCCGCAACCATCCGCGCCAGAAGCAGGTGGTTCAGGAGATGCTGGAGCTGGTTAACCTGGGCGCACTGGGCACGCGTCACCCTCACGAACTTTCCGGTGGACAGCAGCAACGTGTGGCGCTGGCCCGCGCACTCGCGCCGGAGCCGCAGTTGTTGCTGCTGGATGAGCCGTTTTCAAACCTGGATGGCGAGTTGCGTCGGCGCCTGAGCCACGAGGTACGCGACATTCTCAAGGCCCGTGGCACCAGCGCGATTCTGGTGACCCACGATCAGGAAGAAGCCTTTGCCGTGAGCGACCATGTCGGCGTTTTCAAGGACGGTCGGCTGGAACAGTGGGACACGCCCTACAACCTCTATCACGAGCCGGCGACGCCTTATGTCGCCAGTTTCGTCGGACAGGGTTATTTCATTCGCGGGCACTTGATCGATGCCGAGTCGGTGCAGACCGAATTGGGCGTGCTGCGGGGCAATCGTGCCTACGCCGGCGCGCGCGGCACCCCGATGGATGTGCTGCTGCGCCCTGACGACCTTATTCATGCGCCCGACAGCCCGATCAAGGCCCGCGTTGCGAGCCTGACGTTTCAGGGCGCTGCCACTTTGTATCGCCTGCAACTGCCGACCGGCACGCAGCTGGAGGCGTTGTTCCCCAGCCACGTGGATCTGCGCGCCGGGGATCAGGTCGGCTTCGAAGTCTCGGCCGAGCATCTGGTGCTGTTTCCAACCTCGGGCAGCGTGCCGGTGCATCGAGACGTCGCGATCTGAAGGCCTGTCATTCTCGATCAGGCACCTTCAGCCCCGCATCAACTATCCGAGTATCAACGCGCCGCTGGCCACCAGCGTCGCGTGCCCGCCAATCTTCACTCGGTCACCCTCCAGCCGGCAGAACAGCTCCCCTCCCCGCGCCGACGCCTGATAACCCGTCAGGCTGAACTTGTTCAGGCGCGCCGACCAGTAGGGAATCAGGCTGCAGTGGGTCGAGCCCGTGACCGGGTCTTCATTGATGCCGATGCCCGGCGCGAAGTAGCGCGAGACAAAATCGTAGCGTTCGCCGTCACCCTTGGCGGTCACGATCACACCCGGCCACGGCAACCGCGCGAGGGCGGCAAAGTCGGGTTTGCAGTCGCGAACCGCCTGCTCGGATTCCAGCACCACGAGCAATTCCGCAGCACTCAGCACGTCGACGACGGCGGTGCCGAGAGCCCGCTCGATATCCAACGTCACCCCCTGTTCGGCGGGCGGCATCGACGGAAAGTCCAGGACCAGCCGATGACTTTCACGGCTCACGCTCAGCGGCCCGGATTTACCGGTGAAGTGAATCACTTCGGCCTTCTCGCCGTACTTCTCGAACAGCACGAAGGCGCTGGCGAGGGTCGCATGCCCGCAGAGCGGCACTTCATGGGTCGGGGTGAACCAGCGGATGTGCCAGGCCGGGGCTTCACGGACCAGAAAGGCGGTCTCCGACAAATTGTGCTCGGAAGCAATCTGCTGCATCAATTGATCGGAAAGCCAGGCGTCAAGGCGGTAGACCATTGCCGGGTTGCCTGAGAACGGGCGGTCGGTGAAGGCATCGACCTGATGGAATTCAAGCTGCATGGAAGGCATCCCCGTGTAAAGAAATGCGGCGACCCGGTTCGGGCGCTGCGGATCTGCGGCCAGCATCACCGCATGAAAGGGTCAGGCATTTCTGACGAACCTGGCGAATCATTCCCGGCCAATCCGGGCAAAGGAGGCACCGGTGTGTTGTGCAAGTACGGCGGCGGGCAGCTCGACTTCAAGCCCGCGTCGACCCGCGCTGACAAAAATCGTCGCGAAGGGTTGAGCGGACTCATCAATGAAGGTGCGCAGCCTTTTCTTCTGTCCCAGCGGGCTGATCCCGCCCAGGAGATAACCGGTGGCACGCTGGGCGGCGGCCGGGTCAGCCATTTCTGCTTTTTTTGCGCCTGCGGCATGGGCCAGCGCTTTCAGGTCCAGCGAGCCCACGACGGGGACCACCGCGACCAGCAGCTCGCCTTTTTCGGTGCTGGCCAGCAGGGTCTTGAACACCTGAGCGGGGGCCAGATCCAGTTTTTCTGCCGCTTCCAGGCCATAGGAGGCGGCTTTGGGATCGTGCTCGTAACTGTGCACGCGATGTTCGGCGCGAACCTTTTTCAGTAAATCCAATGCAGGGGTCATGCAGTGCTCCAGACAGCCAGACACTTTCTTGTTTGCTGCCGATACTTTAGGCCATCGGTTATCGAAATGCCTGCGTTTGCGCAGGACTTATCCACTAATATCGGCGACTCGAAACTTTCATCGATAAGGTTCGCTTTCGACCTTTGACAAGGTTCGTTTACGTCTATATTTTTTCGAATACGAATATCCCGCTTGCTTCCTTGACGCCATCCCGGTATTCAGTGCGCAAAGGCACTTGGCACAGGCAACAAAACGGACGGCAGTTTCCGGAATCTCGTTTCATCACAGGCATTCACCATGACCGACACCGAAAATAAGAATTACATCATCGCTCTGGATCAAGGCACCACCAGTTCCCGCGCCATCATTTTTGACCGTGATGCCAACGTGGTGAGCAGCGCACAGAGCGAGTTCGTTCAGCATTATCCCCAGCCTGGTTGGGTCGAGCACGATCCGATGGAAATCTTCGCCACCCAGACTGCGTGCATGACCAAGGTGCTGGCCCAGGCCAACCTGCACCACAACCAGATCGCCGCGATCGGTATCACCAACCAGCGTGAAACCACGGTGGTCTGGGAGAAAGACACCGGCCGGCCGATTTACAACGCCGTGGTCTGGCAATGCCGCCGCAGCACCGAGATCTGCCAGCAGCTCAAGCGCGACGGTCTGGAAGACTACATCCGCGACACCACCGGTCTGGTCATCGACCCGTACTTTTCCGGCAGCAAGCTGAAGTGGATTCTTGATCACGTTGAGGGCAGCCGCGAGCGCGCCCGCCGTGGCGAGCTGCTCTTCGGCACTGTCGATAGCTGGCTGATCTGGAAATTTACCGGCGGCAAGGTGCACGTCACCGATTACACCAACGCCTCGCGCACGATGATGTTCAACATCCATACGCTGGAGTGGGATCAGCGCATGCTCGATGTGCTCGACGTGCCCCGGGAGATGTTGCCGGAGGTCAAGTCGTCGTCCGAAGTCTACGGCCACAGCAAAAGCGGCATCCCCATCGCCGGAATCGCCGGCGATCAGCAATCGGCGTTGTTCGGCCAGATGTGTGTCGAGCCGGGTCAGGCGAAGAACACCTACGGCACCGGCTGCTTCCTGCTGATGAACACGGGCAAGAAAGCCGTGAAATCCAATCACGGCCTGTTGACCACCATCGGCTGCGGTCCGCGCGGCGAAGTGGCGTATGCGCTGGAGGGTGCTGTATTCAACGGCGGCTCCACCGTGCAGTGGCTGCGCGACGAGTTGAAGATCGTCAACGATTCCATGGACACCGAATACTTCGCCACCAAAGTGAAGAACAGCAATGGCGTTTATCTGGTGCCTGCGTTCACCGGCCTGGGCGCGCCCTACTGGGACCCGTATGCACGGGGCGCCTTGTTCGGCCTGACCCGTGGCGTCAAGGTCGATCACATCATTCGTGCGGCGCTGGAGTCCATCGCCTACCAGACTCGCGACGTGCTGGACGCCATGCAACAGGACGCTGGCGAGCCGCTCAAGGCTCTTCGCGTTGACGGCGGCGCAGTGGCCAACAACTTCCTCATGCAGTTCCAGGCCGACATTCTCGGCACGCCGGTGGAGCGCCCGAAAATGCGCGAAACCACCGCACTGGGCGCGGCATACCTGGCCGGTCTCGCGATCGGGTTCTGGAGCGGGCTGGACGAGCTGAAGGGCAAGGCGGTCATCGAGCGCAAGTTCGAGCCGCAATGCGATGACGCCGAGAAGGAAAAACTGTACGCCGGCTGGCGCAAGGCTGTGGACCGTACGCGCGACTGGGAACCCCACGAAGAAGCTGAATAAGCGCGATCCTGAACGGAGCGGCGGAGGCATTTTTTCCGGCTGACAGGTAATGGCTGCCTGCGGCATCATGGGCGCCCGTGCCCGAAGGATAAAAAATGAATCTGCCACCCCGTCAACAGCAGATCCTCGAGCTGGTCCGTGAGCGCGGCTACGTCAGCATCGAGGAAATGGCGCAGCTGTTCGTCGTGACCCCACAAACCATTCGCCGCGACATCAATCAGCTCGCGGAAATGAACCTCCTGCGTCGCTACCACGGCGGCGCGGCCTACGACTCCAGCATCGAAAACACTGCCTACGCCATGCGTGCCGACCAGATGCGTGATGAGAAGCAACGCATCGCCGAGGCCATTGCTGCGCAGATACCCGATCATGCGTCGCTGTTCATCAACATCGGCACCACCACCGAATCCATCGCCCGGGCGCTGCTCAACCACAACCACTTGAAGATCATCACCAACAACCTGCACGTGGCGTCGATTCTCAGCGGCAAGGACGACTTCGAAGTGCTGCTGGCAGGCGGCAATGTGCGCCGGGATGGCGGCGTGGTCGGTCAGGCGAGCGTGGATTTCATCACGCAGTTCAAGGTCGATTTCGCCCTTGTGGGCATCAGCGGGATCGACGAGGACGGCAGTCTGCTGGATTTCGATTATCAGGAAGTGCGCGTTTCCCAGGCGATCATCGCCAACGCGCGTCAGGTGATTCTGGCTGCTGACTCCAGCAAGTTCGGCCGTAACGCGATGGTTCGCCTGGGGCCGATCACGCTGATCGACTGCCTGGTGACTGACCAGACGCCTGTGCCCGCACTGGCGCAACTGCTGACGCAGAACAAGATTCGGCTGGAAGTGGTTTAACCCTCGATCCATGGGCGAGCGCGATTCCAGCGCTCGCCTCACTTCCGATGTTCACTTTTGTTCCTTTCCTCGCTCTCCCATCAGTATTTTCAATAAATACTGAGTGGCTGTGTTCGCCTTATTGCGCTACTATTTTCGGAAATGAACATAAATGTTCGAATTCGCCCTCCCCATAGCGCAGCATTCGAACGCGATCGAACACTCAGGAGGCCCCGATGGCCCAGTCCAGTTTGCCGACCCCACCCCTTTCCGAGGTCTACGACGTTGCCGTGATCGGTGGTGGCATCAATGGTGTCGGTATCGCGGCAGACGCATCGGGCCGGGGCCTCTCGGTCTTTCTCTGCGAGAAGGATGACCTCGCCAGCCACACCTCGTCAGCCAGCAGCAAGCTGATCCACGGTGGGCTGCGTTACCTGGAACACTACGAATTCCGTCTGGTTCGCGAAGCGCTGGCCGAACGCGAAGTGCTGCTGGAAAAAGCGCCGCACATCGTCAAGCCGATGCGTTTCGTATTGCCTCACCGCCCACACCTGCGCCCTGCGTGGATGATCCGCGCCGGGCTGTTCCTGTATGACCACCTTGGCAAGCGCGAGAAGCTGGCAGCGTCAAAGACCATTCGCTTTGGCGCCAACAGCCCGCTGAACAGCTCGATCACCAAGGGTTTCGAGTACTCAGATTGCTGGGTTGACGATGCTCGTCTGGTGGTCCTCAACGCCATGGCCGCCCGTGAAAAAGGCGCGCACATTCATACCCAGACCCGCTGCCTGGGCGCCCGTCGCAGCGGCGGCGTGTGGCACATGAACATGGAACGTGCGGACGGCAGCCTGTTTTCCATTCGCGCCAAAGCCCTGGTCAACGCAGCCGGTCCATGGGTCGCCAAATTCATCCGTGAAGACCTCAAGCTCGAATCCCAGTACGGCATTCGCCTGATTCAGGGCAGCCACTTGATCGTGCCGAAGCTGTATGAAGGCGAAAACGCGTTCATTCTGCAGAACGAAGATCAGCGAATCGTGTTCGCCATTCCGTACCTGGAACGCTTCACCATCATCGGTACGACCGACCGCGAATATTCTGACGATCCCGGCAAAGTAGCGATCACCGAAGGTGAGACCGACTACCTGCTAAAAATCGTCAACGATCACTTCAAGCAGCAACTCAGCCGCGCCGACATTCTGAGCACGTGGTCGGGTGTGCGTCCGCTGTGCAATGACGAGTCTGACAACCCGTCGGCGATCACCCGCGACTACACCTTGTCGCTGTCTGGCAGTGCTCAAGAAGCGCCGATCCTCTCCGTGTTCGGCGGCAAGCTGACCACCTACCGCAAGCTGGCGGAATCGGCGATGCAGCAACTCGCGCCGTTCTTCCCGCAGATGAAGCCAAGCTGGACCGCGAAAGCCAGTCTGCCGGGCGGTGAAAGCATGACCACGCCGCAGGCACTGGCCGCCGAGCTGCAACAGCGTTGCGCCTGGCTGCCGGCAGAGATCGCCAAGCGTTGGGCCATTACTTATGGCTCCCGCAGTTGGCGCATCGTGGAGGGCGTTCAGACACTGAGCGATATGGGCGAACACTTGGGCGGCGGTCTGTACAGCCGCGAAGTGGATTACCTGTGCAGCGAGGAATGGGCGACCAAGGCCGATGACATCCTGTGGCGCCGGACCAAGCTTGGTTTGTTCACCAATGCCCAGGAGCACGAGAACGTTCAGCGGTACCTGGACAATGTCGCAAGCAGCACCGGGGCGATTGACCGGCTTGACTGGTCAGTGTCGGCACCAAAGATCCACGCGTAATTTGCCAGACCAAATTCCCGGCTAAAGCCGGTCCTACTGAAATGACGCGATTTTGTAGGACCGGCTTCAGCCGGGAAAACGTCAGAAGTCACACGGCAAAACCATTGGCTACCCACTCTGAAACCCCTGCGATACCATTCGGATTCCCGAACACCCTCCCCCTCCCGATTCGGAATCCCGGACGGCCGAGTCCCTGTGCACACATCCCTTCTGCGTAAATATCCCTAACTTTCATGCGCTTAGCCCCAGTCACATCTCTGGCATGACTCATGCTCTACACTCTTGCACGATTGCTTCGATGTAGCGTGTCGCCTGACTGGGCCGCCGTTGAAGCGCTCTGAAACGATAGGGCCGTCCAACACCGGCCCAATAAAAAAAACAATGTCGAGGTAAACCAGATGCGCATCGTTCCCCACATCCTGGGCGCAGCCATTGCTGCCGCTTTGATCACCACCCCTGTTTTCGCCGCCGAACTGACGGGTACTCTGAAGAAAATCAAAGAGTCCGGCACTATCACCCTCGGTCACCGCGACTCCTCCATTCCTTTTTCCTACATCGCTGACGCTTCCGGCGTGCCAGTGGGCTACTCCGCTGACATCCAGCTGAAGATCGTCGAAGCGATCAAGAAAGACCTGGACATGCCTGATCTGAAGGTCAAGTACAACCTGGTCACTTCCCAGACCCGTATCCCGCTGGTGCAGAACGGTACCGTCGACGTTGAATGTGGCTCGACCACCAACAACGCCGAGCGCGCCCAGCAGGTCGACTTCTCCGTCGGCATCTTCGAAATCGGCACCCGTCTGCTGAGCAAGGCTGACTCGTCCTACAAAGACTTCGACGACCTCAAAGGCAAGAACGTCGTGACCACGGCCGGCACCACGTCCGAGCGCATCCTCAAGGCGATGAACGCCGACAAGCAGATGGGCATGAATGTCATCTCTGCCAAAGACCACGGCGAGTCGTTCCAGATGCTGGAATCGGGCCGCGCCGTTGCTTTCATGATGGACGATGCCCTGCTCGCCGGCGAAATGGCCAAGGCCAAGAAGCCGACCGACTGGGCCGTCACCGGCACCCCTCAGTCCTACGAAATCTACGGCTGCATGGTTCGCAAGGAAGACCCTGCGTTCAAGAAAGCCGTCGACGACGCCATCGTTGCGACCTACAAATCGGGCGAGATCAACAAGATCTACGACAAGTGGTTCACCCAGCCGATTCCACCAAAAGGCCTGAACCTGATGTTCCCGATGAGCGAACAGCTCAAAGCGCTGATCGCCAACCCGAACGACAAGCCGGCGCCGGACAAGAAGGCCTGAGTCCTTCGCTCCGCCATTCTGACAACGTGAAAAGCCTGACTTCCGAAGACGCCCTGCGTCTTCGGAAGCCGCTACCTGGCGTGTGCGTGCATAACGATCGATAAGGGGGAGACCCTGATGAATTACAACTGGGACTGGGGCGTGTTCTTCAAGTCCACGGGCGTCGGCAGCGAGACCTACCTGGACTGGTACATCACCGGGCTGGGCTGGACCATCGCCATTGCCGTTGCTGCCTGGATCATTGCGTTACTCCTGGGCTCGGTGCTCGGGGTGATGCGTACGGTGCCAAACCGCATCGTTTCTTCCATCGCCGCGATTTACGTGGAAATTTTCCGTAACGTGCCACTGCTGGTGCAGCTGTTCATCTGGTACTTCCTGGTGCCGGATCTGCTGCCTGAGAATCTGCAGGAGTGGTACAAGCAAGACCTCAATCCGACCACCTCGGCGTTCCTGAGTGTTGTCGTGTGCCTGGGCCTGTTCACCGCCGCACGTGTCTGCGAACAGGTGCGCACCGGTATTCAGGCGTTGCCGGTGGGGCAGGAATCCGCCGCCCGCGCCATGGGTTTCAAGCTGCCGCAAATCTACTGGAACGTGCTGCTGCCCCAGGCGTACCGGATCATCATTCCGCCGCTTACCTCCGAATTCCTCAACGTGTTCAAGAACTCGTCCGTGGCGTCGCTGATCGGCCTGATGGAATTGCTCGCGCAGACCAAACAGACCGCCGAGTTCTCCGCAAACCTGTTCGAAGCCTTCACCCTGGCGACGCTAATCTACTTCACGCTGAACATGAGCCTGATGCTGCTCATGCGTCTGGTCGAGAAGAAAGTCGCGGTCCCGGGCCTGATCTCCGTGGGAGGTAAATAATGGACTTCTCTGGAGTGATCCCTGCCATCCCGGGCATGTGGAACGGCATGCTCATGACGCTGCAATTGATGGCCATGGGCATCGTGGGCGGCATCATCATCGGCACGATTCTGGCGCTGATGCGGTTGTCGTCGAACAAGCTGGCGTCACGCGTTGCCGGCGCCTACGTCAACTATTTCCGTTCGATTCCGCTGCTGCTGGTCATCACCTGGTTCTACCTGGCGGTGCCGTTCGTGCTGCGCTGGATCACCGGCGAAGACACGCCGATCGGCGCGTTCACCTCCTGCGTCGTGGCCTTCATGATGTTCGAGGCGGCCTACTTCTGTGAAATCGTGCGGGCCGGCGTTCAGTCGATTTCCCGTGGCCAGATGGGCGCCGCTCAAGCATTGGGCATGACCTACGGCCAGATGATGCGCCTGATCATCCTGCCCCAGGCGTTCCGCAAGATGACCCCGCTGCTGTTGCAGCAGAGCATCATCCTGTTTCAGGACACCTCGCTGGTCTACACGGTCGGTCTGGTCGACTTCCTCAACTCGGCACGCTCCAGCGGCGACATCATCGGGCGCTCCAACGAGTTCCTGATTGTCGCCGGTCTGGTGTACTTCACGATCAGCTTCGCCGCGTCGCGCCTGGTCAAGTTCATGCAAAAAAGGTTAGCCGTATGATTTCCATCAAAAATATCAACAAGTGGTATGGGGACTTCCAGGTGCTGACCGATTGCAGCACTGAGGTCAAAAAAGGTGAAGTGATTGTGGTCTGCGGCCCGTCGGGCTCGGGCAAGTCCACGCTGATCAAGTGTGTCAACGCGCTGGAGCCGTTTCAGAAAGGCGATATCGTGGTCGATGGCACATCGATCGCTGACCCGAAAACCAATCTGCCGAAACTGCGCTCGCGCGTCGGCATGGTGTTCCAGCATTTCGAGCTGTTTCCGCACCTGACCATCACCGAAAACCTGACCATCGCGCAGATCAAGGTCCTGGGCCGCAGCAAGGAAGAAGCCACGAAAAAAGGCCTGCAACTGCTCGAACGTGTCGGCCTCTCGGCCCACGCCCACAAGCATCCGGGGCAACTGTCGGGCGGCCAGCAACAGCGTGTGGCGATTGCCCGCGCGCTGGCGATGGACCCGGTGGTGATGCTGTTCGACGAACCGACCTCCGCGCTCGACCCGGAAATGGTCAACGAAGTGCTCGACGTGATGGTGCAACTGGCCCACGAAGGCATGACCATGATGTGCGTGACCCACGAAATGGGCTTCGCCCGCAAAGTGGCGGACCGGGTGATCTTCATGGACAAGGGCCAGATCGTCGAAGACTGCGAGAAGGAAGAGTTCTTCGGCGACGTCAACGCGCGTTCCGAGCGGGCTCAGCAGTTCCTCAACAAAATCCTGCAGCACTAAAAGCATTAGCCCTTCTAGGGCGTAAAAACCACCGGCCGCTCGTTCATCCAGGATGAAACGAGCGGCTGGTCGGTCCAGGACGACTGTGATGAAATGCGACCCCCCTCTCTACCGCGCCGCGCCGCCATCACTCGCCGTGAAACCCCGACTGATCCGCCATCTGTTCGTGCCGCCGCTGATCATCCTGTTGATGATTGCGCTGGGTTACGTCACGTATCTGTACAGCGAGAAGAACGCCATCAAGGCGCTGGGTGAAAACGGTCAGCGTCAGCTGGAGCTGCACGCGCGCACCGTCGAGAGCGAGATCAACAAGTACAACTACCTGCCCAGCGTGCTGGAGCTGGAATCCAACGTTTCCGACCTGCTCAACAATCCGTCTGCGGAGTTGCGCGCCAAGGTCAACGATTACCTCGAAGGCCTGAACCGGCGCAGCCGCAGTCGGGCCATCTATGTGCTCGACACGACCGGCCGGGTGCTGGCAACGAGCAACTGGCGCGATGCCGACAGTTACCTCGGTGAGGACCTGTCTTTCCGCGCCTATTATCAGGACGCGATTCGCGGTCTGCCGGGCCGCTTCTACGGCATCGGCAGCACCACTGGCGAACCGGGTTACTACCTGGCCCACGGGCTGGAGGAGAAAGGCAAGATCATCGGCGTCGCGGTGATCAAGGTCCGGCTCGAAGCGCTGGAAGAACGCTGGCAGCGCGCGCGCCTGGAAGCGTTTGTCAGCGACGAGAACGGCATCATCATTCTCTCCAGCGACCCGGCCCGACGGCTGAAATCAGTCCGTCCGCTGACCGCCGAGATCAAGGAGCGGCTGGCGCGCAGCCTGCAGTATTACTGGTGGCCGCTCAACGAGCTGGTGCCGCTGGAACGTGAATCGATTGCCGACGGCGTCGAGAAGCTGACCTTTCCTGCAAACACCAGCGTCGATCACGAGCACACGGTGGTGAGTTATCTGGCGCAGACCCGCGAACTGGCCGACACGCCCTGGCACCTGACCCTGCTGACGCCGCTGGAAGACTTGCGCCGGGAAGCCGCCAATCAGGGAATGCTGGTCGCCGTCGCCTGCGCGCTGGTGGCGTTTCTGCTGATTGCCTGGAACGAGCGCCGCAAGGTGATTTCCACCCGCCTCGCCGCCCGTGAAGCGCTGGAACAGGCGAACAACGAGCTGGAACGGCGCATCACCGACCGCACCGCCGACCTTCGCGCGAGCAACGAACGCCTGAAGGGCCAGATTCGTGAACGTCGCCAGGCCGAGGAAACCCTGCGCCAGGCCCAGGATGAATTGATCCAGGCCGGCAAACTCGCCGCCATCGGCCAGATGTCCACCAGCATCGCCCACGAACTGAATCAGCCACTGGCCGCGCTGCGCACGTTGTCGGGCAACACCGTTCGGTTTCTCGAACGGGGCGCGCTGGACACGGCGAGTGCAAACTTGCGCACCATTAACGATCTGGTGGATCGCATGGGCCGCATCACGGCCAGCCTGCGTGCCTTCGCCCGGCGCGGAGAAGACAAGGGCCAGGCGTCCCTGAGTAAGGCGGTCGAGGCTGCACTGCAGTTGCTGGCGGCGCGCCTGGACAATGCGTCGCTGGAGTTGCATCAGCAGATCGACGACGTGGAGTTGGCGATCGACCAGACCCGGCTTGAGCAGATTCTGGTCAACCTGATCGGCAACGCACTGGACGCCATGCAGGCGCAGCCGTTGCCGATTCTGTGGCTGGAAGGTGACGTGTTCGAGGGCCGCTATCGGCTGCGGGTGCGGGACAACGGCCACGGCATCGACGCCGAAGCGCGCAAGCATTTGTTCGAACCCTTCTTTACCACCAAGCCCGGCGAACAGGGACTGGGGTTGGGCCTGACGCTGTCAGCCAGCCTCGCCGCTGCGGCAGGCGGCACGCTCAACGCTGAAGACCCGGCCGAGGGCGGCACGATGTTCGTGCTGGTGTTGCCTCTGGTTGATCCCGGGGCGGCGGGTGTATGAGAGATCAACGCATTGCCGGACATTTTCGGAGCCTGTTTGCTCGCGAAAGCAGTGAGGCAGTCACCCTGTCCAAAAACCTGACACACCGCTTCGCGGGCACGCACTGGAATACACCATGAACACTGATCTGACGGTCCTCATCGTCGAAGACGACCCGCATGTCCTGCTTGGCTGCCAACAGGCGCTGGCGCTGGAAGACATTCACAGCCAGGGCGTGGGCAGCGCGGAAGAAGCGCTGGCGTTGGTCAGTGAGAACTTCGCCGGCATCGTCATCAGTGACATTCGCCTGCCGGGCATGGACGGGCTTGAGCTGCTCAAGCGCCTGAAAGAACGCGACCGGACCCTGCCTGTGGTGCTGATTACCGGCCACGGCGACGTGTCGATGGCCGTCGGCGCGATGCGCGATGGCGCCTACGATTTCATGGAAAAGCCCTTCTCCCCCGAGCGCCTGGTCGACGCCGCCCGCCGCGCCCTGGAGCAGCGCGGGCTGGCCCGGGAGGTCTGGTCGCTGCGCCGCCAACTGGCCGAGCGCAACTCCCTGGAAGGCAAGATCATTGGCCGCTCCCAGGCGATGCAGACCCTGCGCGCGCTGATCGCCAACGTCGCGGACACCTCGGCCAATGTGCTGATCGAAGGCGAAACCGGCACCGGGAAAGAACTCGTCGCTCGCTGCCTGCATGACTTCAGCCGCCGCCATGACCATCAGTTCGTAGCACTCAACTGCGGCGGCCTGCCAGAAAGCTTGTTCGAAAGCGAGATCTTCGGTCACGAGGCCAACGCGTTCACCGGCGCCGGCAAACGCCGCATCGGCAAGATCGAACACGCGCACAACGGCACGCTGTTTCTCGACGAAGTGGAAAGCATGCCCATCAACCTGCAGATCAAACTGCTGCGGGTGTTGCAGGAGCGCACGCTGGAGCGACTGGGTTCAAATCAGAGCGTAGCGGTGGATTGCCGGGTGATTGCGGCGACCAAGTCGGAGCTGAATGCGCTGAGCAAAGCGGGCCAGTTTCGCAGCGACCTGTATTACCGGCTGAACGTGGTGACCCTCGAACTGCCGCCCTTGCGCGAGCGGCGCGAAGACATCCTGCAGTTGTTCGAACATTTTCTGCAGCAGTCGTCACTGCGCTTTGACCGGGAAGCGCCGCACCTGGACGCACAGACCCGCTCGGCGCTGCTCGCCCACGACTGGCCGGGCAACGTGCGCGAGCTGCGCAACGTCGCAGAGCGCTACGCATTGGGCCTGCCGGCGTTCAAGACCGCCGGTGCGGAAGTCGCCACCCAGAGCCTTGATTTCGCCGAAGCGGTGGAAGCGTTTGAGAAGAACCTGCTGGGCGAGGCGTTGCAGCGCAGCGGCGGGAATCTCAGTCAGGCCAGCCAGGAACTGGGCATGGCCAAGACCACGTTGTTCGACAAGGTGAAGAAATACGGGTTGGGGTGAGCACTATCTCCGCTTGGTGATTCTGGCCTTAGGAGGGCGCTCTGATCGAGCATGCCGACACCGCCGAGATATCTGCCGACACATGACCTGTGGGAGCGAGCTTGCTCGCGAAGGGGACAGTACATCCGCTTAATCTTCAGCGGCTGAAATACCGTCTTCGTGAGCAAGCTCACTCCCACAAGGACCGCGTTATCTGTCCCACAGGTCGGCGTCTGAACGACCGGAATTTCTAAAAGTCAGTGCTGCCAATGAGCGCATCAACCTCTGCCGCCGTCGGCGCAGTCGCCGGGCCCCAGCGGGTGACGGCAATGGCCGCAGCCGCATTGGCGCGCAATGCCGCTTGCGACGTTGAAAGCCCTGATGCCAGCCCGGCCAGCAACACCCCCGCATGGGCATCGCCGGCGCCGTTGGTGTCGATGGCCGTCACCGGAAACCCCCGAACGTGTCGCGCCTCGGAACCCTGACGGATCCAGCAGCCGTTCGGTCCGTCGCGCACAACAATCAGCGCGTCAGTGCGGAGCCAGTGCGCCAGCCTGTCGAGGGCCCCATCGATCGTCTCGCAGCGGGTGAAGCGCAGCGCCTCTTCGGCATTGCTCGTCCACAGCGTGATCAATGGCAACACCGCCGGCATGCCGGACGCTTCCGGCGAATCGATCAGCGGCCCCGGGTCGAACACCATGCCCGCCCCCGCCGGCAACCGCGCGAGCCAATCCAGCAGCGTCGACACCTTGCATTCGTGCAGCAAGCTGTAGCCACTGACGAACACGAAATCCTCAGCCTGCACATCAACGCCGCGCAGATCCTCAGCCGACAAACCGCCCTCGGCACCAACGTAGGAAATGAACGAACGCTCGGCCGAAGGCTCGATGAGCGCCACCGACAGGCCCGTGTCCTGAGCCGTGGACGCCGCCGCCGCGATGTCGATGCCTTCAGCCGCCATGGCCTGTCGCGCCAGATCGCCAAAGCGCCCCGCGCCGTGGCGACCGAGATACACCGTTGCCATGCCACTGCGTCGTGCGGCGGCCATCACGTTGAATCCCCCGCCGGTTTCGAAAGCCGCCGAACGGGCGAGCACATCGCCGCCGGAACGTGGCAAAGCGTCAAGGGCCATGACCAGATCGACCACGACCTGGCCCGTGTAGAGCAATCTAGCGGGCATGAACAACCTCTTTTGCAACGACACGACGGTCACGGGCACCGCCGAGCAAGGCATACAGACCACCCGCCACCAGGAAGGTGACGATCCAGCCCAGCCCGTTATGGCCAAACCATGAGTCCGACAGCAAGCCCTTGAATATCACGTTCTCCGGCGTGGTGGCGACGGTGGTGAAACTGTAACCGAGCACGATGGCCAGGGCCCACGCACCCAGCGCACGCCACTCGATGCCGCCGCGATACCAATAGGCGCTGCGCGGCGAAACGTCCATCAAGTCAGCCGGTGAGTAGTAGTGGCGGTGCATCAGGTCGACGATGAAGATCCCAACCCACGCGGTAATCGGCACGGCGAGCATTGAAATGAACGTGATGAAGGGGCCGTAAAAACTGTCGGCGATCAGCATGAAGTAAATCGATCCGGCGAAGATTGCCACGATGTCGACAATCACCGCATGCACGCGCTTGATCTTCAGGCCTAGCGTCAGCGTGGTCAGCCCTGCCGAGTACACCGACAGGTTATTCGAGAGCAGCAGCCCGCCGAACGCCGTGATCAGGTACGGCACGGCCATCCAGGTCGGCAGCAGCTCGCGGATCGCGATGATCGGATCGGTGGCCGACGCCAAGTGGTCGTTGCCCACCGACAGCAGTCCGCCCAGGGTGATCAGCAACACCAGCGGGATGCCGGCGCCGAAAGCCGCCGAGGCCACCAGCCGCGTGGCCTTGACGCTGCGATGCTGGTAGCGCGACATATCAGCGCCTGCGTTGGCCCAGCCGATGCCCGTGCCTGCCGCCATGGTGCCGATCCCGATGATCATCGCGCTCACCGGTGCAGGCGCAGCGTTGAACACAGCGGCCCAGTCGATGTGCGCGATCAGGAAGCCGCCGACGATCACGTTCAACGCGCCGAAGATGTACGTCGCCCATTTCTGGATGACCAGCAAAGTGGCATGGCCGAGGCCGGAAACGGTCAGTGTCATCAGCACGAAAATCGCGATGAACACCAGGGTCAGGCCCGGCGCACTCTTGGCCTCCACGGGCGTGGCGAAGAGAATCGAACACAGCGACAGCAGTACGAAAGCGGCGGTCGTGGTGTTCACGGTTTCCCAGCCCAGACGCGACATCAGCGAAACGATGGTCGGACCGATATTCCCGCGCACGCCAAAGATGGCCCGCGAGAGCGTAAGACTCGGCGCCCTGCCCCGGCGGCCTGCAATGGAAATGACCCCGACCACCGCAAACGAGCCGGCCGCGCCGAGGATCGCCACGATGATCGCCTGCCCGATCGACAGCCCGCGAAAGGCCACGAGCGTCGCCCCCAGCGGCAGACCGAGGATGCTGATATTGGCCGCGAACCACACCCAGAAAAGCTGCAACGGGTGGCCGTTGCATTCGTTTTCCGGAACCGGTTCGATGCCGCGTGTTTCAAGCTGACCTGCGCCTTGAGCGGCGTTGGATGACGTCATGTGAATGCTCCTGTGCCATTTGTTCTGGTTGTGGGCAGTGCGCAAAGCAAACGACATCCGTGTCAGCGTGGGCTTTTGCAGGCTGCAAAAACCCTGGCTCGCCGCTGCATAGAGCCGCGAGGTAGGTCTTATTCGTTAAACGGGCTGGCGTGGGTCGGATCAGACCCCGCGCAGGGACAGCAACTGCTCGACAACCGGATACAGGTCGAGTCCGTTGACGGTCTGGATCTGTTTGATCAGCGGCTCAGGCCAGGCGCCCATGCCGGCGCAGGCACCGAGCATCGCCCCGAGAATGGCGGCGATGGTGTCGGTGTCGCCGCCCAGGCTAGCGGCCATGCACAGCGCATCGAATGCCGAGACCTGCCCGCGAGCCACGTGATGCGCGAGGGCGAAGGCCGCGACCACCGATTCCTGGGAGGCGACCGACGTGCCGATCACGTCATAAATCAGATCGGGCAGTTGTTCGTTGCTGCACCCGGCGCACAGGTCTCTGGCCCACTGGATGCGCGCGGCGATGCGGCCCCCGGCGATCCAGTAGCCGAAGCCCTCGGCCTCTCGGGCGATGCGCGCGCCGACCTCCAGGGCTTCGCCGAGGCTGGCACCGCTGATGCCCGCCGAGACCACCGCGGCCACCGCCGCTGCGCTGGAGATGCCGAGAGTAGTGTTGTGGGTGACCTGGCAGGCCTGTTTGACCGCCTCGATGAAGCGCGCTTCTTCGCGCACATCAAAGGCAATGCCCACCGGCGTGATGCGCATGGCGGCGCCGTTGGTGGTGCCGAAACGCCCGGCCTCCTCAGGGCTGTGCCCGGCCAGAATCATCTCGATGGCGCGCTTGGTCGAAGGGCCCAGCAGGTCTTGCGACCCTTTGGCCTGCATCACCGCCTCCCAGTCAATCAGGTGTTGCGCCAGGTCCGAAGGCTCGATGCGCCCTTCTCCGGCAACCAGCAATTCGGCGACCAGGACCGCCTGCTCGGTGTCGTCGGTGATCGACCCGGCGGGCATGTTCGGCGCAATGGGCTGATCGGCACCGGCGGCCTGCAAGGTTGTGATGCGGTCGAATCGCTGCCTGATCTGCTCGCGACTGAGGGACTGCGTCGGCATGCCCAGCGCGTCGCCCAGAGCCAGTCCGTAGAAAGCGCCGAGGCCTCGGTCGCGGGTGTCGATCAGTGCGGTCATGTAGACGATCCAAAAGCCAGATGCAGACGAAAATGCACGGGGTCCAGAAGACTTTCCACGTGCTCCATGAAACGTTCGCGGCGATCGAACGTTGTGCGCGTCGCCTTGAGAAACACCGAGCCCGGCTGCCGCAACATCAGCGCCGCGTCGTCGTTGCTCAGGGGCTCGGCGCCGATCCACTGATCGCCCCGATCACCGACATAGCCGTGGGCGGCCAGCGTGACTGTCAGCGAATCTTCGATCAGCCCGTCGCGGGGCAGATTTTCCAGGCCGTCGCAGGCCGGAATCAGCACACGCTCCAGGGAAACCACGCTGCCATCCCCGGCAGTTCGACGGCGATCCAGCGCGATGAACTCGGCTGTGCCAAACCGGCCCGCCAGATCAGGCCGCTGCACCGCCACCAGACGCAGAATCTCGGTGCTGACCTTGGCGCCGGTGTCGGCCAGAGCCTGTGCCCACCCGGCACGCTGATCCAGCGAGATGCCGTCATAGGTCACGATCGAACCGACGCCGGTTTGCGTGGCGATGTAGTTGCGTCGCTTGAGCTCGGACAGCGCTTCCCGGAGCGTGCCACGGCTGACGTTGAATTCCTGCGCGAGCAGGTTCTCACCGGGCAACAATTCGCCCGACCCCATCTGGCCGCTCTCGATGCGTCGGGCCAGCTCGTCCACCACGCGTTTTTTCTTGTCGAATCGAACCTGTCTAATCATGTACAAATTGATATCCGAAAGTGGCTGGGAGGAGCAAGTGTTTTTTGAAATGCAATGGTCGATGAGTAACAGCAGATGACGGTCAGCAGCGCGCGTGTTGATAAGTGTCCAAAGCCTGAGAGCCCGGAATACCCACAGGCGCGCTGCAGGTCATGGTCGACTACCCGCTTTAGTCGACCGGGTTAACCACGCTCGATTCTTCGCCCACGATCTGACGAATGGCGCTGACGAACACGTCGACAGGCTGCCCACCGGAAACGGCGTACTGGTCGTTGAAGACGATTGTCGGCACCGAGCTCACGCCCCGCGATACCCACAATTGTTCCAGTTCGCGAACTTCGCTGGCGTACTGGTCGCTGCCCAGCAAGGCCTCGGCGCGCACTCGATCCAGGCCCACTTTCTGCGCGACATCCGCCAGTACCTGATGGCTGGATACGTTGGCGTGCTGGCTGAAATAGGCGGTGAACAGCGCTTCTTTCAGCGCGTGTTGCTTGCCTTCCAGCTCGGCCCAATGAAGCAGTCGATGGGCGTCGAAGGTGTTGAATATGCGTCGCTCGCCCTGCTTGAAGACAAACCCGAGTTCTGCGCCGCGCTCGCGAATGTTTTCGGCATTGGCCTGGAATTGCTCGCGGGTCGAGCCGTACTTTTCGGCTATGTGCTCGAAGAGGTCCTGGCCTTCCGGCGGCATCTGCGGGTTGAGTTCGAAGGGCTGGAAGTGAATGTCGGCTTGAACTTCATCGCCCAGATGCTCGAGCGCCTGGTCCAGCGCGCGCAGGCCGACGATGCACCAAGGGCAGGATACGTCGGAGATGAAGTCGATTTTCAGCGGAATGCTCATGGCAGCCTCGTGCAAGAGAGGAAAAGCTGCACGATACGCCGATCACGGCGGCGCTCACACCCTACACCGGCGCGCTTGTTCTCAAGCAGCGGATCAAGCCCGCCGCTGCATCAGAGCTGGGCGACGTGGGAAGCGTCCTCGCGATGCTCGCGTAAATACGGCAATACGGCCGCCAGCAACGGGGCTTTGAAGGCTTCCTGAAAACGGTGGGCCAAGCCGGGAATGAGCTTCAGTTGACTGCCCTGAATGTGCGCCGCTACATGAATGCCATGCATCACTGGCAACAGCGGATCCGCCGTGCCGTGCACGACAAGCGTCGGCACCCGCAGACGATTCAACAGCTCCACGCGGCTGGGTTCAGCGAGGATCGCCAGAATCTGCCGTTTCACGCCTTCAGGATTGAACGCCCGGTCGTAGGAAACCGCCGCCTGATGCAGCAGCATTTGTCGATCATCCTTGACCTGCGGGCTGCCCAACGCAGCCAGCAAATCAGCCTGCTGCTCGAGTGCGGTCTGCCGGTCCGGCGCGCCACGACGGGCGAGCAGTTGCAACAACGCCGGGCTGGGCATCGGCAGGCCGGGCGCGCCGGAGCTGGTCATGATCAGCGTCAGACTTTCCAAGCGCTTGGGCGCCATGTCGGCCAGATGCTGCGCAATCATGCCGCCCATGCTCGCCCCCAGCACATGGAATTGCTGAACATGCAGCGCATCCATCAGGCCTAGCGCATCCTGAGCCATGTCGGTCAGGGAATACGGCGCCGACACCGGCAGGCCGATCTTGTAGCGCAGCACTTCATAGGTGAGGTTGGCGCTTGAGGGGGCCTGGACCCAGGTCGACAATCCGACATCCCGGTTGTCGTAGCGAATCACGCGAAAACCCTGCTGACACAGGGCAACGACCACCTCATCCGGCCAGTGGATCAACTGCCCGCCAAGCCCCATGACCAGCAGCAGCGCCGGGTCGGAATCACGCCCGATGCTCTGATACGCCAGGTGCACGTCATCGAGCTCGGCCACCTGCGTGGGAACGTCAACATCGCATCGAGAGGCCGCAAAAGACGGCAGGCTGCACAAGAGCGCAGCCAGAAAAAGTAAAACCCGCATGGAAAAACACCGACACACAGAACCCCAGTAGGCCGCGAGTCTGATGAAGTTTGCTCAAGCGCGCTGCCACAGTTGCGTGACAGTTTGATGAAGAGGGCTGAGCGGTAGCAAAACGGTCATCTCGCCCTGCATTCACGCGGCCGCTGTTGCCGGAGTGCTGATCGAATCCGAGACCCAGAGGTTGTCGGCGAAGCGCAACTGAGCTTCCTTCACAACTTCCAGCGCGGCTTCAGCGTTGGCGCTGGCCGCGTCCAGTTCACCCACAACGCCCAATGACAGCACTTTGTAGGTCGGCAGGCGATCCAGCACCAAGGGCATTTGTTCAGGCGCACTGAGCACATCGACATGCAGGCCTTGCACAGGCAGGCACACCGCGAGGCCGAGGTTACTGCCCAGCCCAAGACCGCCACACGAAACCGCGAGCAGCTTTTTAAGCGGCGAATATTGCAGGGCGTGGTAGGCGCGCTCGAAGGCGTTCTTCCAGTCCTGTGGCAAGTCCAGGGTCAGGATCGGCTCGTCGATCTGCACCCACTCGACGCCCTTGCCCGCCAGCCGCCCGAGGATCTCGCCATACACCGGCAGCAGACGGTCAAGCAGATCAAGCTTGTCGAAGCCCTCACCCTCCGCCTGCCCCAGCCAGAGGTACGTCAACGGGCCGATGAGCTCCGGCCGGATCGTTTGGCCCTGCGCGCGGGCTTCATCAACCTCATCGAACAGCGGCGCCCAGTTCAGGTTAAAGCGTTGGTCCGGAGTGAACGTCGGCACTGAATCCACCTCAACGCCGTTACCCAGCGTCTCGAGGATGTGCTTGAAGCCCCTGGCCACGCCGATGTGAGGAAAATTAGAGTTGTTGACCTGGCCCATGCTGACTGCTTCCTTCAAAAGATGGCGCCATTGTCGACACTTCCCCTTACATGAGACAAACTCATTAAATTCGTGTTGATCACAAAATTTACTCATGGAGCGCCATCGGTGCTGGAAATTCGCCACCTGAAAACCCTGCATGCATTACGCGAAGCAGACAGCCTTGTTGATGCGGCTGACCGATTGCATCTGACCCAATCGGCGCTGTCTCACCAGTTCAAAGAGCTGGAAGAGCGCATGGGCATGCCGCTGTTCGTGCGCAAGACCAAACCGGTGCGGTTCACCAGCGCGGGCTTGCGCCTGCTGCAACTGGCTGACTCGGTGCTGCCGCAACTGCGCCATGCCGAGCGCGATATCTCGAGGCTCGCCGGCGGTGTCGCCGGGCGCCTGCACATGGCCATCGAATGCCACAGTTGCTTTCAGTGGCTGATGCCGACGATCGATCAGTTCCGCGATGCCTGGCCGGAGGTGGAGCTTGATCTGGCGTCGGGTTTCGCTTTCGCACCCCTGCCCGCCCTGGCCCGTGGCGATCTGGATCTGGTGGTGACCTCGGACCCGCTGGAGCTGGCAGGCATTACCTACGTGCCGCTGTTCACCTACGAGGCCATGCTCGCAGTCGCCAACCAGCATCCGCTGGCAGCCAGGCCTTATGTGGTGCCGGAAGACCTGATCAATGAAACCCTGATCACCTACCCCGTCGAGCGCGACCGCCTGGACATCTTCACGCGTTTCCTTGAACCAGCCGACATCGAACCGGCGCAGGTGCGCACGTCCGAACTGACGGTGATGATGATGCAACTGGTCGCCAGCGGACGCGGCGTCTGTGGGATGCCGCACTGGGCGCTGCATGAATACAGCTCACGCGGCTACGTGAAGGGCAAGCGGCTGGGGGAAAAAGGATTGTTCGCCACGCTGTACGCGGCGATTCGCGCAGACATGCTGGACGCGCCCTACATGCGTGACTTCCTGCTGACGGCGAAGGACACGTCGTTTTCGACACTGGATGGGGTGAGCGCGGTTCGTTAATCCGCCCCGCTGCTTAACCCATGCAATGCAGCCCTGCAAATCAGGCGTTTTGCAGGCTTCGGTACAGCGGCAATATCGAGTCCCGGGTCAGCGGCGCCAAGTGCAGCTGGTCAATATCTCTGCCGTCGACCCAGATGGCTTCTTCGATCTCGGCTGCAGGATTGACCGGGTCCTCAACCTGAACGCCATAGAGCTGGCAATTCACTTCGAAGCCCGGTTCATTCGCCGCTACCGCCGAAAACTCACCCAGGAATCGCGTTTGCTCCGGCGCGATGACCAGCCCCAATTCCTCGTTCAGCTCACGGGCCAGCGCATCGAGCGCCGACTCACCGGCGTCGATCTTGCCGCCCGGCTGCATGAACGCTTCGGTCCCGCGTTTGCGCACCAGCAATGTTTTGCCATCGGCACGGGTCAGCAGCGCGGCGGCGATACGGAGGGTTTTCACCGTCACAGCACCACCTCGGTCTTCAGCGCGCGGGTTTCTTCGGCGCGTTCCAGCGCCAGCGTGATCAACCGGTCGATCAGCTCGGCGTAGCTCAATCCGCTGGCCTGCCAGAGTTTCGGGTACATGCTGATGGAGGTGAAACCGGGGAGCGTGTTGACCTCGTTGATGATGATTTCCCGTGCCTCGGTGACAAAGAAATCCACCCGTGCCAAACCGGCGCAGCCCAGCACGCGATAGGCCTGCAGCGCCACTTCACGCACGGCTTCGCTCATGTCTTCGGGCATCTGCGCGGGGATCGCGATGCGCGCCTGACCGTCGTTCAGGTACTTGGTGTCGTAGGCATAAAACTCGTCATTGGCGACGACTTCACCGCACACGCTGACCTTCGGTTCGTGGTTACCCAGCACGGCGCATTCCACTTCACGACCGACGATGCCCTGCTCGATCAGCACCTTGTTGTCGTAGTCAAAAGCCAGCTTCAGCGCAGCGGCATAACCGGCTTCGTCGACGACTTTGCTCACGCCGACCGACGATCCCTGACACGCCGGCTTGACGAAAAGCGGCAGGCCCAGTTGTGCCGAGACGCTGACAAAATCCACCGTCTCGCCACGGTGAAGGACCACAAACGGCGCAACCGAAATACCCGCATCGCGCAGCAGCCGTTTGGTCACGTCCTTGTCCATGCAGGCCGCGGAGCTCAGCACATCCGGGCCCACGAACGGAATGTCCAGCAGGCGCAACATGCCCTGCAGGCAGCCGTCTTCCCCGAAACTGCCGTGGATCAACGGGAACACCACGTCGATGCGCGGCACCTCTGCGCCGGTCTGCACTTCCACGAACTGCGGCCCGCTGGCGCCTGGCATCAGCGAAAGAAGGCGGCCGGATTCACTGAGTTTGATGTGCGCAGGATCGGTGGGGTTCTGCAGGTAATCCTGCTCGTCGAAGCGCAGCCAATGGCCCTGCTTGTCGACGCCGATAAGGATGATGGAGAAGTTGTTGCGATCAATCGCGTTGATCACGTTGCGCGCCGACTGCAACGACACTTCATGCTCGGAGGATTGCCCACCGAAAACGATGGCGACTGACTTTTTCAAAGGGGGATGCTCCTGAATTTCAGGCCGCAGAGCTAAAAGCAATTTGGCCCGATAGTCCAGTGCCAAGGTGGCCTGCAAGACGGAATACAGTGAAAAACGGCAAAAAAAATCCCGCGCCCGGGTGATCGACTGGCGATGCCCGGAGCGCGGGAGGTGCTGCTGTCATTCCTCTTTCTTGGCGCCGGAGCCAAAGGTGGCGAAGCGCTTGTTGAAGCCAGCGATACGGCCTTCGGTGGTGGTCTTGCGCTGTTGGCCGGTGTACATGGGATGCGACGCGCTGGACACATCGAGGGCAACGTAAGGGTAGGAGTTGCCATCGGTGTGGGTGTGCGTGCGGTCGGTGTCAACCGTGGAGCCGATCAGAAAAAACACATCGGCAGCGGTGTCGTGGAACAGCACTTGGCGGTAGTCGGGATGGATGTCGGCTTTCATCGTCTTTCTCCAGAATGTAAGCAATCATGTAATACGTTATACAGTATCAATTCAGCAAAGTTCAATCGGAAACGATTTTGTAACCGTTACAACTTTCGGCTTTTCCGGCGCCTCCCCTGCCGCTAACGTTCGCGCCCTGACGACCCAGCCCCGTCACGGACGGGAACGGAATGAACAACACCAGGAGGTAGTGCCATGCACCTGATTGATCGATACGAAATGAGCGTCCCCGCACACATGAAGCTGATTGACGCCCGCAGCGCGTTGAATCATCTGCAGCGTCTGGTCCAGGCAACCGACGGCAAGCCTGACGCCGAGCAACTTGTCAGCCTGCTCGCCACGATCGTGGAGGCTTTTCACGAAGCCGCTGACGACGTCATGCCGGTCAATGACCACGACGTGTTCATGCGCCAGGCGTGCGAGTGGAACTACATCGGGCTGTCTCCCAAAGAGCGCGAAGTGCTCCACGAGATCCGCTGCTGCAATGACGACGGCAAAGAAGACATCTATCGAATGGTCAGCGAGACGCTGGACCGCAAGCCGATGCTGATGCCGGAACCTCAGTAATCCAGGGTTGCGTTCAGGATCTGCTCGCACAAAAAGGGCGCCTGTGGATGGCGCCCGCGCTGCATCGCCCGCCGTGTCACTAGGCCGCTTCTTGAAAATCCATTTCCGGCGGCTGACGACGGAATCCGCCGGTCAGCCACGCCAGGTACACACAGCCGATGGCCAACCAGGCCAGACCGAGCATGATCGCCAGTTTGTCCAGGCTGATCATCAGCCACAGATCGGCAATCAGGCCAATCAGTGGGCAGATCAGGAACAGCAGCAGCTCGCGGGGCCCGCGTTTCTCGCCCGCAATCCAGTAGTGAAAAATGACCGACAGGTTGACCAGACTGAACGCCAGAAACGCGCCGAAGTTGATGAACGAGGTGGACGTGGTGACGTCCAGTTTCAGCGCCAGCAAGGCCACCACCGCGCACAACAGAATACTGTTGACCGGCGTGCCGAATCGTTCGCTCAGGCTGGCAAAGAACGACTTGGGCAACACCCCGTCGCGACCCATCGCATAGAGCAGGCGCGAGCCGCTGGCCTGGGCGGAAAGCCCTGACGCGAACTGCCCGACGATAAGGCCAATGAGGAAGATCGTCACGAACACGTCGCCGCCGATATTGCGCGCGATTTCATAGGCGGCCGAGTCGACATTTTCGAACTGAGCGGAGGGATGGGCAAGCTGCACAAAGTACGACACGCCGACAAAGATCAACCCGCCGATCAGCGTGATGAGCATGATCGCCCGGGGAATGGTGCGACGCGGATCGCGGGTTTCTTCAGTCAGGGTGCTGACGGCGTCGAAGCCCAGGAAGGAATAACAGGCAATCGCCGCTCCGCTCATGATCAACGGCATCTGCATGTCACCGTTCAGGAAGGGCGACAGCGTCCACAACGGTTTGCTGGCATCGCCGCCGATGTAATGGATGCAAAGCGCCACGAAGGCGGCGAGCACCAGGAACTGCACGATCATCAGCAAGGCGTTGATGGTATTGGCGAGCTTGAGGCCAACGATGTTGATCAGGCTGGTCACGACGATGAACGTCAGCACCCACACCGGCTGTGGCACAGACGGGAACGCAGAGCCCAGATACGCGGCACCGATCAGCCAGATCGCCATGGGCAAGAACAGGTAATCCAGCAGCACCGCCCAGCCGGCAATAAACCCCAGCTTGGGGCTGATGGCTTTGCGCACGTAGCTGTAGGCAGAGCCGGCCACCGGAAACGCAGCCGCCATGCGGCCGTAACTCATGGCCGTGAAAAACATGGCAACCAGAGCGGCCAGGTAAGACGCGGGGACCATGCCGCCGGTGGTTTGCGCGAGGATACCAAAGGTGCCGAGCACAATGATGGGGGTCATGTAGGCGATGCCGAACAGCACCACCGACCCTAATGAAAGGGTGCGTTGCAAACGAGCCATGAGCGACTACTCCGAAATTTATAGGTTTTATGGCAGAGAAAAGTGCGGCAGAACAAAGGCGTATTTTTTAGTTGGAGGGCGTGCACCCACTGCCGCGATCGACGCAGCAGTGAGGGTTCATTCTTCTTGTTAGGCTTGTTATGGATGTCGCTTCTGACGCTTCAGGGAATGATCAGCTCGCGCACGCCGTTGGCATGTTCGACGACTTCGCCCGGCAGTCGCAGGCGCTGGTCATCCAGGTAGCGGTAATCGCGACGCGCAGCCTGTAGCTGCCCAAGGTCGAGTTCGGCGGTGAGTTGCGTGTCTTCCCGACCCGCCTCGTGCAACAAAGCCCCGAATGGGTCAACCAGTGCGCTGCCGCCCGCGAATACCAGCCCGCCCTCGCCTTCGCCGACGCGATTGACCATGAGCGCGAACGCCTGATTTTCCTGAGCACGGGCCATGATTGCGGTGCGGTGGGTCGGACCGTAGGGGTCCATGTTGCCGTTGGTGACGATGATCAGATCAACGCCGAGTTGCGCCAGCGCGCGGGCCGACTCCGGGAACTCGATGTCGTAGCAGATCAACAGGCCGACCCGCAGCCCGTTCCACTCACAGGTGGCGTATCGATCGCCCGCGCTGAACACGCCGCGATCGGACGCCCACAAATGCGTTTTGCGGTAACGCAGGGCGATGCCTTCAGGGGTAATGAGCAACGTGGTATTGAAGAACGCGCCGTTGTCATTTTCGGCCATGCCGATCACGACGGAGACACCGCGCGCCCGCGCCGCTTCACGAATGGCGCTGACACTGGGGCCGTCCAGCGCTTCGGACACCCGGGCAACGGTCTCGCTGGAGGGGAAGCCCATCAGGTGCGTTTCCGGGAAAACGATCAGCGCAGTGTCGTCAGCGCATGCCGCAATGGCATTCAGCGCGCGCTTGAGATTGTGGACGGTGTCGTTGTCCTGGCCCGTCAATTGGGCGAGTTCCACCTTCATGGGTTCTCCTTATAAGGTCGCGGGCCGGTCGGGCACAAAATGCTGGCCTGATGATTGGCTCTGCGGGCAGTATGCGCATCAGTAAGTGTTACGGGGAATTACGCAGCTGTAGTAACCCAATAGGGGTAGAGGATGACAATCGCACTTCAGGACATGGCCTGGCATCGCTCGGTCGGGCAGTTGATTGAAGCGCTGGACCGCCCCAATTTCTGGGCCCAACTGGTGCGGCTGCTTGATCAGTACGTCAGTTTCGATAGTTGGGTCGCGCTGCAATTCAGCTCCGGGCAGCGCCCGCAGGTGTTCGCCGAGAGCCCGGCTGAAGATGGCAGCCCCGACCAGCTGTTTCAGGATTACCTCAAAGGCCTGTACCTGCTCGACCCCTTCTACGTCGCCAGCCGCGAGCGCTCGCAAAGCGGCCTGTTCCGCCTTGCCGAAGTCGCGCCCGAGCATTTCGAACTCACAGAGTATTACCAGCGCTACTTTCGGCTGAACGTCGTCGCCGATGAAATTCAATTCAATTGCCAGATCGACCAGGACCGCACCCTGTGCCTGTCCCTGGGCTCAACCCAACGATTCAGCGCCGATCAGATTGCCCTGCTGTCGATGATCCAGCCGTGGGTCATCGCCCTGTTACGCCAGCGTCTGCCCTTCGAAATTGAAGCTGCGGCAACCGACCAAGAGCTGCTCGATACGCCGTTGCCGATGAGCAACTGGCGCAAACAGCTCGAAGCATCGGCTCAGCACAGCCGTGGCGCGCAATTGACTGCGCGGGAGCTGGACGTCGGACGACTGATGCTCAGCGGCTGTTCGAGCAAGGAAATCGCCCGCAAGCTCGCCATCTCTGCGGAAACCGTGCGCGTCCATAAAAAGCACATGTACAGCAAACTTGGCATCAAATCGCAATCCGAGCTGTTTTCGATTTTTCTTCAAGCGCAGAGCGCTTGAGTCGCAGGACTGGCTTGCCTGATTGAAGCAATCGCGACGGTGCCAGCCAAGAAGGGTCTGTCTCGCTGTGTGAAGCGTCTCAAATCGAGACATCCTGCAACATCCACCCTTTGCTTTTACCCCGCAAACCCGCCACCCTGCGCGCCGCCGATCAGACCCTGCTGACGGCAAGGAACCACGGCCGCCACTGGCCCCTCTTCTTTAAACACCTTTGCAAGGCCACCGTCATGACGAACGGACGCGACCATCGCATCGACTTCTTTCGGGGTCTGGCGCTGATTTTCATTTTTTGGGATCACGTGCCAGCCAACCCTTTCGCGCAACTGACGCTGCGCAATTTTGGTTTCAGCGACGCCGCCGAAGTGTTCGTGTTTCTCGCCGGCTACGCCGCCGTACTCGCTTATGGCCGCGTGGCGCAACGGGACGGTTACGTGGTGGCTTGCCTGCGTATCCTGCGGCGCACATGGGTGCTGTACGTCGCACACATTTTCCTGCTGACACTGCTGATGGGCATCGTTTTCGTCGCCAACAATCACGTCGAAACCCGCGACATGGTGCGTGAGATGGGCCTGGAGTATTTCGTCGGCAACCCGCAGCAGGCGCTGGCCGATGAACTGTTGTTGCGCTTCAAACCCAACCTCACCGACCCGCTGCCGCTGTACATCCTGCTGATGGGCGCGTTGCCGTTAATCCTGCCTATCATGCTGCGCAACGCAGCGCTGGCGATCGGCCTGTCGATTGCGCTGTACATGATGGTGCCGCTGCTCGGCTGGAACCTGAGCGCCTACGAAGGCGGCGGTTACTGGTATTTCAATCCGGTCGCCTGGCAGCTGATCTTCGTGCTCGGCGGCGCCTTCGCCCTGCATACCCAACGGGCGCCAATCGTAATCGCCCCTGCTCGGCCGCTTTGGCAACAGCCGCTGTTTCTCATAGCGGCGGCTTACCTGCTGATGGCCGGCGTCATCACCGTGCTGTGGAAATTTCCTGACGTGCATGACGCGCTCCTGCCTACCGCGCTCACTGAATTGATCTACCCGATCAGCAAGACAGACCTGTCTCCGGTGCGCCTGCTGCATTTCCTTGCGCTGGTGTATGTCGTCGCAAAAACGCTGCCGACGTCGGTAACCTGGCTCGACAACTGGCCTGTCCAGCAGACCTGCCGAATGGGTCGCTATTCGCTGGAAATTTTCTGCCTCGGCGTCCTACTCGCACCGCTGGCCGACATGGCGAACGCGCTGGCGGACGACGCCTGGCAAATGCGCGTGATCACCGCGTTGCTTGGCCTGGGGTTGATGCTGCTGTTGTCGAACTGGCTGGAGTTGAACAAGCGGTTGGGCAGCCCGAAGGCGGCGCGGGTGGTGAAGGTTTGATGGGGCTGTCGCGCACTGCCTGACGGACAGCCTCTCACCACGGTTCGTACCGTTCCGAGTCTCCATCCGCTCGTCAAATAAGATCCACCTCGATCCGGAACCAAGGTTGCACATCGGAAAGATCTTACGCCCCTGCGCACAAAATCCCCTCCGTGCCCACCAGCGTCTACGCTTGTAACAAGTGCGATGTGCAGGTTTGACCGGGCCAACGATATGGGCGCTTTTTGGCATTCCGATACGAAGAAGGCTGCGGTCAAGGCTGACAGTCAGGGGAACGGATCAATGCCCGCCCATGCTCGCCCACGGCGTTACGTGTGGCGGTTTCTGCTGGTGGCGGTGCTGACGGCAGCGGTGATCCTGGGATTTGTGGTTTCGACCGAAGTGCGCAGCTCCCGTTTGCAGGCCCAGGAGTTCAGTCACCTGGCCCAAGGCCTGAGCTACCGCGTCGAAGCCGGTCCCAGCGACGCGATTGTGTATCCTGGCGAAGGGCCTTTCGACAAGCGTCTGGGCTATTCCGCTCTCGGCGAATTCCTGCCGCGCTTGCTCAAGCGTGACTACCTGATCAGCGCCCAGGCGCGTTTCTCCCCCGATCTTATGGCCTACGCCAGGCGCGGCTTCTTCGTGCCGTATCAGGAGAAGATTCAGTCCGGCCTGACCATTACTGACTGCCGCGCCGAGCCGCTGTATCAGTACACCTACCCGCAGCAGCTGTACCCGACCTTCGCGGCCATCCCGCCCGTGCTGGTCAACAGCCTGCTGTTCATCGAAAACCGCGACCTGCTGGACGCTCAGCGCCCGCTGGCCAACCCGGCGGTGGACTGGCCAAGGTTTTTCAAAGCGGCGCTTTCCCAAGTGGCGAAGGTGGTGGGGTTGCCGGGGCAATCGGCCGGTGGCAGCACGCTGGCGACTCAGTTGGAGAAGTACCGGCACTCGCCGGACGGTCTGACGCTGTCGGGCAGCGAGAAGATCCGGCAGATGGTGTCCGCCAGCGTTCGCGCTTATCAGCCGGGGCAGCAAACCCTGGAGGCGCGGCAGCGAGTGGTGCGGGATTACCTCAACAGCGTGCCGCTGTCGGCGGTACCCGGTCATGGCGAAGTCCACGGGTTGGCCGAAGGTTTGCGGGTCTGGTACGGCGCGGACTTCGACCGCACTAATCAGCTGCTGGCTTCGACAGCCAAGGACGATAAAACCCTGGCGGCGAAAGGGTTGGCGCTCCGCGAAGTCCTGTCGTTGGTGATCGCCCAACGCAGGCCCTCACACTTTCTGGCGAAGGGTCGCAAGGAGCTCGCGGATCTGACTGACAGCCATCTGCGCGTGCTCGCACAGAACAATGTCATCGATCAACCGTTGGCCGACGCCGCACTGGCGGCCAGCGTGACCTATCGCGACTGGGTGCAGCAGCCGACCGTGCAGCCGATTGAGAGCAACAAAGGCATCACTGTCGCGCGCACGCGGCTGTCGAACATGCTCAACCGTTCGCTTTACGACCTCGATCGCCTGGATCTGTCGGCCACCAGCACGCTGCAGAACGACCTGCAGATCAGCGTCGGTCAGTACCTGCGCGACCTTGCCAAACCCGAATTTGCCGGTCAGATGGGCCTGATCGGCGAGCACCTGTTGACCCCCACCAGCACCCAGGCGGTGCGTTACAGCTTTACGCTGTTTGAGCGCGACCCGGATGGCTCGCGGGTGCGGGTGCAAACTGACAGCACCGATCAGCCGTTCGACATCAACGAGGGCAGCAAACTGGAGCTGGGCTCCACGGCCAAGATGCGCGTGCTGACCACCTACTTGCAGATCATTGCCGAGATCCACGACAAGTACGCCGATCTGCCCAATAGCGCCCTGAAAAAAGTCCCGGTCGAGGAGTCCGACCGACTCAGCCGCTGGGCCGTGGATTACCTGATTCAGAACACCGATCGCGACCTCTCGAAGATGCTCGCTGCTGCCCTCGATCGTCAGTATTCGGCCAGCCCAAGCGAAAGCTTTTTCACCGGGGGCGGCCTGCACCATTTCAATAATTTTCGCCGGGAGGATAACGCCCGTAATCCGACCCTGCGCGAAGCGTTGCGGGAGTCGATCAACCTGCCGTTCATTCGCCTGATGCGCGATCTGGTGCGCTACACCACCTATCAGGGGCCCAACAACAGCGCGGTGTTGCTCAAGGACGACAGCGATCCGAGACGTCAGGAATACCTGGCCGATTTCGCCGACCGCGAGGGCAAGTCATTCCTGTTGCGCTTCTGGAAGCGCTATAAAAACAAATCCACCCAGGACCGGCTCGACACCTTTCTCGACGGGGTGCATCCCGCTGCGAGCCGGCTTGCCGCCGTGCACCGCTATCTGCTGCCGGACGCCACGCAGAGCGCGTTCAATGCGTTTGTTCGTGCGCACATGGCCGGGGAAAAAGGCAAAACGGCGCTGACCGAAAAGCGTCTGGACGAACTTTATTTCGCCTATGGCCCTGGCAAGTTCGATCTGCCGGATCAGGGCTACGTTGCCCGCGTGCACCCGCTGGATCTGTGGCTGGTGGGGTATCTGCTGCAGAACCCGGACGCCACGTTCAAGGACGCCGTCGCGGCCAGCCGTTTCGAGCGGCAGGAAGTCTACAGCTGGCTGTTCAAGAGCCAGCACAAGAGCGCTCGCGACAGCCGCATTCGCACGATGCTGGAGATCGAAGCGTTCCTGGATATCCATCAGCGCTGGCAGCGGCTGGGCTATCCGTTCGATCATCTGGTGCCTTCACTGGCGACCGCGATCGGCAGTTCTGGTGATCGACCCGCCGCGCTAGCCGAACTCATCGGCATTCTCCAGAACGATGGTATTCGGCTGCCGGTGCTGCGCATCGACAGCCTGCACTTCGCCGCGCAAACACCTTACGAAACCCAACTGATCAACAACCCCGAGTTGGGCAAGCGGGTGCTGCCGTCGGAAGTCGCTGCGGCCATGCGCGAGGCGCTGTCACAGGTGGTCGATGCCGGCACGGCGAGGCGCGTGTCCGGCAGTTTCAAAACTCAGGATGGCAGCGTGCTGGCCATGGGCGGCAAGACCGGCACGGGCGACAACCGCATCGAAAGCATCGGCGCAGGCGGGCGAATCTTGGCGTCCAAGGCCATCAATCGCACCGCGACCTTCGTGTTTTTCATCGGCGATAACCATTACGGCACGCTGACGGCGTACGTCCCGGGCCGCGCCGCCGAGAGCTTCAAATTCACCTCCGCCCTTCCGGTGCAAGTGCTCAAAGGCATGGCGCCGATTCTCAATCCCTACCTGGAGCCGGGCACTTTCACGCAGTGCAAGGCGCCCGTTCCTACGCAGGTGACAACGCGTCTGTAGCCGGTTTTTCATTGAAGTCATCGCGTTCGTCTCCTGAAAACCGGGAGACAACCGTTCGTCTTAACGCGTCTTGTGGAAACAATAAGATATATCTTAAGGTATATCTAACTTGTACCAAGAGATGAAAAAGATGAAAGACCACTCACACGATCACCCCCACCACCATCGTCCTCACTTCGGCGAACACGGCGACGGCCGCGATGGTTTCGAGAAACGTACCGGCCGTGAACGCGGCGGCCGCGGGCCTCGGGTATTTGCCCCGGGCGACCTGAAATTGCTGCTGCTGGCGTTGATCGCCGATCAGCCGTGCCACGGGTATGACTTGATTCGCCAGATCGAAGCGCTGTTCGACGGCGCCTACAGCCCGAGCCCCGGCGTGATTTACCCGACGCTGACCTTTCTGGAAGAGAGCGAGTTGATTCAGGGCGATGCCGACGGCGGCAAGAAGCGCTATGGCATCACTGAGGCCGGTCAGCAGTTCCTGACGGAACAAGCCGTCGCGCTGGATGGCGTGAAAATGCGCATCGACGTCAGCAAGCGCTCGTTGCGCGGCCATGATCGTCCGCCGGAAATCCACGAGGCCGTGCACAACCTGCGTCATGCATTGCAGATGCACCACGGTCGCTGGAACCCCGAGGAAATCCTGCGGGTTCGCGACCTGCTGAACGATACCGCGAAAGCCATCGTCGACGTCCAACAACCTGCCTCGGAGAAACCGGAATGAATGCACCCCAGGGAATTCACCGCGTCAGCCACGAGATCAAACGTCGCAAGCTGCAAGTGTTGAGGGTGACCGACATCACCCCGCGCATGCGCCGCATCACCCTGAACGGTCCGGAGCTGACGGGGTTCATCAGTCTGGGCACGGATGACCATGTCAAACTGTTGTTCGCCACCACGCCCGAAGAGCAGGCGGCGCTGGACAGGGATGCGCCGCTGCAAAACGCTGAAGGACCGCGCCCGACGATGCGCGATTACACCCCCCGTCGCTACGACCCGCAAACTGGCGAGCTGGACATCGATTTCGTGCTGCATGGCGACGGTCCGGCGGCAACCTGGGCGGCTCAGGCCGAAGCCGGGCAAACGCTGAATATCGCCGGGCCTCGGGGTTCGATGATCGTGCCGGACATGTTCGACAGCTATCTGCTGATCGGCGACGAAACCGCCCTCCCCGCCATCGGTCGTCGGCTGGAAGCATTGCCGGCCGGTCGACGTGCGCTAGTAGTGGTTGAAATCGATAACTTGGCAGAGCGTCAGGCGCTGACCAGCGATGCGCAGATTGAAGTGATCTGGGTGGTGCGTGGCGAGCAGGACCTGCTTGAGGTCACGCGTCAACTGACCCTGCCGCAAGGCAGCTTGTATGCCTGGGTCGCGACCGAATCGTCCCTGTCACGCAAGCTGAGGCGCGTACTGCTGGATGAGTTCAAGCTGGACGAAGCGACTGTAAAAGCTGCCGGATACTGGCGCGCGGACGGTTCGGACGAGGAGTGAGGTATACGAGATCCTCGGGATGATTGAGTACTGCCAGCGCCCCAGATTCGGGGCGCGTCATCCATACGGGTTACGACTGCCCTCTGCGGCCCAAAATCCTGTCTATCCCATACACGACTGACCCAATCACCACAAAACCTGCCAGCACGCCAAACGCATTGGTCAGCGCCTTGGCCACTCCAAGCGTGCCGATGTCCAGGAATGGATAGAGGTAGTCGCCGAAGGCATTTCCGCGCAGCAGCAAATAGCCGAAGTACACAACGGGATACAGCATCCACATCAACACGTGTCGGGGTTTCAACAGGCCTTTGGGCACGAAGAACAACCAGTAGCCGAGGAACAGCAGCGGCATGACGTCGTGCAGCAATTCATCGGCGATCCACTGCCAGCCACGGGGCGTCCAAAGATGGCGCAGCAGCAGGTTGTAGGCGAGGCTCACCAGAATAATGCTGGTGGTGATGCCCGCGCAGACAACGGGGGAAAGGAAGAACCGATATCCCGCCGAGTGCCGGTCAATGAACGCGCAGCTCAGTGCCACCGCCACCAGCGTGTTAGTCACCACGGTGAAAAAGCTGCAGAAGCGGACCAGTCCACCGAGGAGGCTGGCGTGGTCGATCCATCGCCCCCAGAGAATCAGGTACAGCTGCACCGCGAGCCCGAACCAGCCCAGCATGGCGGCCGTGATGACAAAACGGCGCCGGCCTGGAGACAGGTGCAACGTGGGGCTGGGCATCTCGATCAAATCCTTGGCAGGCCGCAAGTCAGCTCGGGCGCTTGGTACGCGCCAGTTTGACGTACAACCCTTCGACCTTCTCCCGCGCCCAAGGAGTCTTGCGCAGGAACGTCAGGCTGGACTTGATGCTCGGGTCGCTCTTGAAGCAGCGAATGTCGATCCGCTCAGCCAGCCCCGACCACTCGTAATGCTCGACCAGCGCGATGAGGATCTGCTCCAGCGTCACGCCGTGCAGCGGGTTGGTGTTGGGTGTGGTCATGGCGGGCCTATGGACGCTGATTGGACAGGACAGTTTCGCGAGCTGCGCACCTTAGCGGACGCACCGCCGGGTGTGAAGGGTTGGGTGATTTTCAGGATTTTAGTGGGACCGGCTTCAGCCGGGAAAGCGTCGTTCACCACGCCGCAAATTTCCGGGTGACCCAACCGGCCTCTTCCCGGCTAAAGCCGGTCCCACAATTGAATTGCGTGCATTCAGTCCATTCTCGCTGGCACGGCGCAGGCTCTTAGTGGGACCGGCTTCAGCCGGGAAAGCGCCAGCCGCCATGTTGCAGAATCCTGCGGCCTGGATGCCCCTGACTAAACACTCATCCATGCGCTGCCTGCAAAGGTCAGCGGCAAATCGCCCTTCCCCGCAGCACCGTAAACAGGCGGGTTGAACAGTAGACAGCGCTGCCCTGCCTGCCCGCCACTGTTACGCCAATCGCAACGATCCATGTCGCAATTTCGACTTTTTAAAAAATCGTTAGGGCCCTATCATCGCCGCCCTAAACGCTGAAACGGTTAATTCGTCATTTGTTAAGACCTTGCAATGCGCCTTTAAAGCGTTGCGAGCGGCATCGCCTTTTGCTCTCGAATAACTCAAAAAGACCTCCCGCCCTATGCCCAGTCATCTGAAACGCCTGACCTGCACCCCGACCTGCAAATCGTCCCGAGCCCTTCGTCATGCCAGCGCGCTGAGCCTTGCGGCGCTGGGGTTCGCGACCTGCGCCCATGCCGCGCCGGCGTTCGACAGCACGTCGCCGTGGATGCTGGGTGACTGGGGCGGCAAGCGCAGCGAGCTTTCCGAACAGGGTTACGACTTCAAGCTCGATTCAGTCGTGGAAGTGGGCTCCAACCTGCACGGCGGTTACAACCATGACAAGGCGACCCGTTACAGCGACCAGTTCGCCCTCGGCGCGCACATGGACCTGCAGAAAATCCTCGGCTGGCACGACGCAGAATTTCAGCTGACCCTGACCAATCGCAACGGCGACAACATCAGCAACGACCGGGTGGGCGACCCGCGCACCGGCACCATTTCGTCGTCCCAGGAAGTCTGGGGCCGTGGCAACGTCACGCGGCTGACCGACCTCTGGTACCAGCAGAAATTTCTCGACCAGACGCTCAGCGTAAAAGTCGGCCGGTTCAATGAAGGCGAAGACTTCAACACCTTCCCGTGCGACTTCCAGAACCTGGCGCTGTGCGGCTCGCAGGTCGGCAACTGGGGCGGCGGCATCTGGTACAACTGGCCGATCAGCCAGTGGGCGATGCGCGTCAAATACCAGCTGAACCCCGAACTGTTCGTGCAGGTCGGTGCGTTCGAGCAGAACCCGTCCAACCTGGAAAACGATAACGCCTTCAAACTCAGCGGCAGCGGCACGAAGGGCGCGGTATTGCCGGTCGAAGTGGTCTGGTCGCCGAAGGTCCACGGCCTGCCGGGCGAATACCGCGCTGGTTACTACTACAGCACCGCCGACAGCAGCGACGTTTACAAGGACAGCAACGGTCGATACGCCGCCCAGAGCGGCGATGACTACGCCTCGTCGTCCAGCAAACACGGCATGTGGCTGACCCTGCGCCAGCAAGTCACCAGCGAGGCCAGCGATAACAGCCGCGGCCTGAGCCTGTTCGCAAACGGCACGCTCCACGACAAGAAAACCAACATGATCGACAACTTCGTTGCCCTCGGCGCGACGTACAAAGGCCCGTTCGACGCGCGCCCCGAGGATGACATCGGCGTCGGCATCAGTCGCATCCACGTCAACCCGGCGTACCGCAAGAACATCAACCTGCGCAATCAGGCCGCAGGGGTCTCGGACTATAACGACCCGGCGTTCCTGCCCGTGCAGGACACCGAATACAACGCCGAAATCTACTACGGCGTGCACGTCGCCAACTGGCTGACCGTGCGCCCGAACCTGCAATTCATCCGTCATCCGGGCGGCGTGAATCAAGTCGATGACGCGCTGGTCGCGGGGTTGAAGATCCAGTCCTCGTTCTGATCAGCCCGGCTCGTCCGGCTGCACCCAGGCATCGGCATTGAAGGCATGGCTTAGCCGCCGCGCCTTCACGCCAACACGCGTTAACCACCACATCGTTACGGAGTACAACACTTATGAGCACTGAGGGTGCTTTCGGTAAGGGTCGCCTGCTTCCGAGCTTGCTCGGGCTGGTGATTCTGATAATGGGTCTGGCCTTGCTGGTCGGCGGCATCAAACTGCTGACCCTGGGCGGGTCGCTTTACTACCTGCTGGCCGGCATCGGCTTCGCCATCACCGGCGTCCTGCTGATGATGGGTCGCAGCGCGGCCTTCGGCCTGTACGCACTGGTGTTGTTCGCCAGTACCGTGTGGGCGCTGTGGGAAGTCGGCCTGGATTGGTGGCAGCTGGTGCCGCGTCTGGCACTCTGGTTTGCCTTGGGCATCGTGATGCTGCTGCCATGGTTCCGTCGTCCGGTCCTGCGTGGCCAGGTCGGCGATACCGGTACTCGCGCATTGGGCGCTGCCGTGATTGTCGCGGGCATCGCCGCGCTGGCCAGCCAGTTCACACACCCCGGTGAAATCAAAGGCCAGCTGGACCGCGAAACCGCCGGCACCACCAGCGCCGCGCCGGCCATGCCTGACGGCGACTGGCAGTCCTACGGCCGCACGGCCTTCGGCGATCGCTACTCGCCGCTGTCGCAGATCACCCCGGACAACGTCAGCAAGCTGGTCCCGGCGTGGACCTATCGCACGGGCGACATTCCGGGTCCGAACGATCCGGGGGAAACCACGGCCGAAAACACCCCGCTGAAAGTCAACGGCATGCTCTACGTCTGCACGCCGCACAGCCAGGTCATCGCTCTGGACCCGGACACCGGCAAGGAAATCTGGCGCTTCGACCCGAAGATCAGCAGCGGCAAGGCGGCCAACTTCAAGGGTTGGGCGCACATGACCTGTCGTGGCGTGTCGTATCACGATGACGCCGCCTACGCTGCCGCCACTCCAGCTGACGCTGCGGCGCCTGCGCAAAACCCGGCCGCTCCGGCGGTTGCTGGCGCAGCCAATGCCTGCCCGCGCCGCATCTTCCTGCCGACCGCCGACACCCGTCTGATCGCACTGAACGCCGACACCGGCAAAATGTGTGAAGACTTCGGCACCAACGGTTCGATCGACCTGAGCGCCAACATCGGCACTTACGCACCGGGCGGTTACTACTCGACGTCGCCACCGGCCGTAACCAAAGACCTCGTGGTCATTGGCGGTCACGTCACCGACAACGTGTCCACCGACGAGCCGTCGGGCGTGATCCGTGCGTTCGACGTGCACACCGGCCGTCTGGTCTGGAACTGGGACAGTGGCAATCCGGACGACACCACGCCGATTGCCGAAGGCAAGACCTACACCCGCAACTCGCCCAACATGTGGTCGATGTTCAGCGTCGACGAAAAGCTGGGCATGCTCTACCTGCCGATGGGCAACCAGATGCCTGACCAGTGGGGCGGCAACCGCACCGAGGCGTCGGAGAAATTCAGCGCCGGTCTGGTCGCGCTGGACATCGCCACCGGTCACGTGAAATGGCATTTCCAGTTCACCCACCATGACTTGTGGGACATGGACGTCGGCGGTCAGCCAACGCTCATGGACATGAAAACCGCTGACGGCGTGAAGCCTGCTGTTCTGGCTTCGACCAAGCAGGGCAGCATCTATGTGCTGGACCGTAGCAACGGTCAGCCCATCGTGCCGATCAACGAAATCCCTGTACCCCAGGGCGCGGTTGCCGGCGATCACACGTCGCCTACCCAGCCGAAGTCCGACCTGAACTTCATGCCGCCGCTGCTGAAAGAGCGCGACATGTGGGGCGTGACGCCGTTTGATCAGATGCTCTGCCGCATCGATTTCAAATCCCTGCGCTATGAAGGCCCGTTCACCCCACCATCGCTGCAAGGCTCGCTGGTGTATCCGGGTAACTTCGGCGTGTTCGACTGGGGCGGTATCTCGGTTGACCCTGTGCGTCAGATTGCTTTCGTGAACCCGAGCTACATGGCGTTCCGTTCGAAACTGGTACCGGCAGCAGAAGTCGAAGGCGGCCCGGGTCGCAAGAGCGAAACCGAAGGCGTGCAGCCGAACAAGGGCGCGCCGTACGGTGTGATCCTCGAAGCGCTGTTGTCGCCAATGGGCCTGCCGTGCCAGGCGCCAGCATGGGGTTACGTGGCGGCGGTCGATCTGACCAACCACCAGACCATCTGGAAGCACAAGAACGGCACCGTGCGTGATAGCTCGCCGGTTCCGATCCCGCTGACCATGGGCGTTCCAAGCCTGGGCGGCACGTTCATCACCGCCAGCGGTGTGTCGTTCCTCAGCGCCACGCTTGACCAATACCTGCGCGCCTACGACGTTCGTAACGGCAAGCAGCTGTGGGAAGGTCGTCTGCCAGCAGGCGCCCAGACCACGCCGATGACCTACACCGGCAAGGACGGCAAGCAATACGTGCTGGTCGTTGCAGGCGGTCACGGTTCGCTGGGCACCAAACAGGGCGATTACGTGATCGCCTACAAACTGCCGGATTGATCAGTTTCACTGATTAGCTGCGTGCAGTAACAGAAAAGGCGGTCCCGTGAGGTGGCCGCCTTTTTTGTGCGCGCTGAACGGATGCCAGGAGTGAGGCGCGAGAAGCTACTTCTCGATCACTTCCCCACGCTGAGGCGCCAGCCGGGCAATGAACCGATTCTGCGTCGTGACTGGAATGTGCTGCTCGTTCATCGCATCGATCAGGTTCTCCACCAGCGCGTTGAAATCGCTGCGGCTGAGTTTCATGCCCTTGTGCACTTCTTCCAGGGAGTCACCCGTGTACGTGCACGGGCCGCCTGCCTCGACGCAGAATCTCTCCACCAGCTTGTCGCGCACCCGGACGATGTCGACCTTGGCGAAGTATTTATAGATGCGGTCATCCTGGGCGATGTGCAGGAGCATGCCTTCGACGATTTTCTGGATGCCGGCGCGCTGGCCCAGGTCCTGATAAAGGCTGTCGTCCTTGGGCGGCTGTTGGGCGCACCCCACCAGCAGCGACAGACTGAGCCCGACGATCAGCCACAAAAACCGCCTCATCAGAAACTTCCCTGCACGGAAAGGTAGGTGCCGTTCTGGTTGTCCAGCGTGGCGATTTCACCGAGATGCGCGTAGGCCAGCACCACGGAAACATGCTTGTTGGGGAACCAGCCGACAAAGAAGTCTGCCCAGTCGCTTTCGCCGGCGAACGACAGGTTGTCGGGCTTCTCGCGGTAGTCCATGCCCACCGCCCAGTGCGGGTTGAACAGGATGGCTGCGCCGCCCTCTTTCAGTACGCTGCGGGTATCGCGGCGGTCGCCGCCAAAGCCCATCAAACCGGTTTCGTTGGCGCGGCTGTAACGCAAACCGGCATTGACCACCACGTTGTAGCCAAAGGCCGCGCCCATGAACAGACGGCTCGCCGTGACGTAGCCCTCGACATCCGAATCCCGCTTCGCGCCTACCAGACTGGGGATGAGGAAATCATTCTGGTGCTTGTATTCCAGCCCCGCCGACACCTGCGGCAGCTGATCGTAGATCAGGTCGCCAAACAGGCGAACCTTCACGCCGAAGATGTCCTGAGTGAGGTTGTGCTCCGGCAGATTGAGTTTGCTGACCAGTGACCCCAGATCGAAGCGTTGATGGGCGTAGGAAATCTCGACGCGATTGCCATAGGAAGCCGCAGCGCCGACCACATCAAGGGTGTAGTCCGGCAAGTCGACGTGGGTCGCGAACGCGTTGCCGCCCCACTCGCCCTGCTCGTCATACCCGGCCAGCATGGCCCAGGGAATAATCCCGCCCCCTGCGCCGCCTTCAATGCTGCTGGCGCCGCCGGTGGCGATCAGCCGGCCCTGATCGGCTTCAGCCGCTGGCGCCACCCACGCTGCGCAGGCTCCCACCACACTGGCCAGTACCACGGGGTTTACGTACATCGAAAGACTTCGTGCCATAAATCTCTGTTCCATCAGTGCATCGTCATGCGGGGTGGGAGCTGGGCCTGCGCGATCCAGGCTTCGAAGGCGACCGCACTCAGCGGCCGACTGATCAGATAGCCCTGTGCGGTGTCGCAGTGCCAGCGCTCCAGCAGGCGCAGGCTATGTTCGTATTCGACGCCTTCGGCGACCACCTTCAGGCCCAAGTTATGGCTCATCTCGATGGTCGAGCGAACGATCACGGCGTCTTCACTGGTTTCGTCCAGGTCGCGCACGAAGGACTGATCGATCTTCAATTCCTGCACCGGCAGCCGCTTGAGGTGGGCCAGCGAGGAGTAACCGGTGCCGAAATCATCCACCGACAGACTGATGCCGAAATCACGCAGGCGATTAAGCACTTTCAACGACTGCTCGGGCTCGCGCATGATCGCGCTTTCAGTGATCTCGAAAATCAACTGTTCAGCCGGCACGCGGTAGAGCTTGAGCAGCGCAGCAACGCGGTCAGCCAGATCGTTGCCCAGCAGGTCGTCCGCCGAGATGTTCACCGAGACCTGCAGAATGAGACCGCGCTGCGCCCACTCGGCGAGCTGGCGCAGCGCATCTTCGATGACCCAGTTGGTGAGGATCTGAATGCTGCCGGTGCGTTCCGCCAGCAGGATGAACTCGGCGGGCGATACCGAGCCGAATTGCGGGTGCTGCCAGCGCAGCAAGGCCTCGGCCTGAGTAACCCGGCCGTTGCGAATATCCAGTTTCGGCTGGTAATGCAGTGAAAGTTCGCCGTTGCGGGCGGCCTGGCGCAAGTCGCGGATCAGACTGATCTGGCGCAGGTGAGCCACGTCGCGACCGTCCACATAGACTTGCAGACGGCCCGGCAACTGCGCCGCGTCCTGCCGCGCAATGGACGCACGCCTGAGCAGCTCGGTCGCCGAATCGCCATTGGCCGGATAGGCCGCGATGCCGATGCAGGCATCCATCGCGATGTCCTGCTCGCCGATGCGCTGGGGCTTGACCAGTAAACGCTGCAGCCGGTCAGCCACCGCGACGGCGCTGTCGGTCTCGGCGTTTTGCACCAGCAGTAGAAATTCGTTGTCGGAGAGCCGCGCCACCGTATCGCCGGGACGCAGCGGCTCTTGCAGTTGTCCGCTGATAATCCGCAGCAGTTGCTCAACCCCCTCCAGACCGACGTTGGTGCTGATCGCGCGGAAGTTATCGATGCCCAGATAAAGCAGGGCCACCGGCCGTTGAGCCACGACCGCGCTGCCGAGGCGCTCCATCACCAACGCGCGGTTGGGCAGCCCGGTCAGTGGATCATGCAGGGCATTGTGCGCCAGCTGCAGCTCACGCTCGGCGATCCCGCTCTGCATCGAATTGATGGCGCTGGCGAGCAGGCCCAGTTCGTCTCGGCGATCCAGCACCACGGGCGTTGCGTAATCACCTTCGCCAATACGCCGGGCGGCCTGAGCCAGGGCATTCACTGGCCGCGACAGGCTGCGCGCCAGTAACAACGCGCCGACCAGCGAACACGCCAACGCCACGACGGTGATCCAGAACAGCGTCTTATCCAGCGGCGCGAATGCCTGCATGGCTTGATCCAGCGGGCTCTGCAGCAGGGCCACGACCTCGCTGTCGCTGTTGCTGCCCAGCCGCAGGGTTTTGCTCAGAAAACTCTGGCTGTGGTGCTCGGTCATCTGCATCTCGTTGGTGGGCGGATTCATCATTACGCTGCGCAGGCTGTCAAACAGCGTCTCCGGCTGGGTACTGATCATCTGACCCGGCTGCTTTTGCACGAGCGACAGAAAAGACACCTGCAAACCACTCAACGAGCGCAGTTCTTGCGCCAAGTCACCGTCCATGCTGAAACCCATCACCACGCGGGCAATCGGCAGCGGTGCGAGCACGGTGCTTTCGACCAGCAAGTGCGGCTGCCCCTGCAACGGCACGATCAGCATCGATTGATTCTTGCCCTTGAGGTCACGCAACGCCTGGATGTACGGGAACGGCGAACCTTCTGGGATCTGCGCGACGGTGCTGGCCATCACCGTGCCGTCCATGCCCAGCAGGAACATGTCATTGGCGTTGATTCGGGCGCCGTGGTTGAGCAGCACCGAACGAATGGTTGCCGAGTCCGCGGATGCCACGGCGTCACGGAAACCGAAGTCGGTGGACAACAACTGCACGGCGTCGCGCAGCCGCTTGCCGCGCATTTCCAGCAAGCCTTCAAACACCCGGGTGCCGACTTCGAGCTGCGCCTGGGCCTGTTTGCGCACAGCGTCCTGGGTGGCGGCTTTCACCGCAATAAACACGGCGAAGACCACGATCAGCAGCAGCATGATCAACACGCCGGCAATCCGCGCCTGAAAGCTGATGCGCACCTTCATTCGTGGGCCGCTTTATGGAAGGCGTCGCCAAACGCGCTGGAGGGCGGCGCGGCGGGGGTGTTCTCGGCGTTGGGCTGTACGGCGATGCTGAACCGCTGCTTGAGGCCACCGGCCGGAATGTCGATCTCGCCGCCGGACACCGGCAGCATGTCGGGGGCCTGCGGGTGCCAGAGGGTGACGGTGTAGTGACCGGCGGGCACTTGATCCAGGGTCAGCGTGCCCTTGTCGTTGCTCACGCCGAACCAGCCATCGTCGGTGACGTACACGTAACCGAGCATGTTGTCATGCACGTTGCAGCCGAGCACCACCACGCCCGGCTTGTCGAACAGCACGGGGGCCGACGGCGTGCCGCCATACAACCGCAGTTCGAAACGCTTGGGCGTCGAGAACGAATACACCTGATGGCGGATCTGATCGCTGTTGGGAAAACTGATTTGGGTACCGGTGCGCACCGCCAGCACATGGGGGGCAAATTGCACATCGCGCTGGTCCATGTCGGCTTTCAGCGACCCGGCAGGGGGCGTAGTTGCACCGCGCAAGGTGAGCACCGCGTCGGGAAGCGGCTTGCCCTGGCCATCGACGAACTCGGCGGTCAGGCTGGCCGCATGGGCGAAGGTGCCATACAGAGCGGTTACAACCAGCAACAACGAAATAAAAACACGGCGCATGACAGATGTTCCAGACAGCGAGGCCCGCAAAGAGAGCCTACTTGGCGATGATTTCCAGCGTAGCCCACGGATCGGAGGTCGGCGATATCAGACGGACTTCCGGCAAAGCACATGGCCACCACCTATTGGAGGCCACGGCCTGGCGCAACGCCACATATGCTTTTAAATCGGCCTGCTTAGTCATTGCTATCGACCAGCGCTATTGAAACCTGAGGCCTTGCGCCCCATCTAAGGCTCATCTCCATTTATGCAGGTGCCCCATGAGCGACCAGCAGTCCGACGCCAACCAGCCGCACCCCGACGACGATCATGAGCACGAAATCCTCGGCTCCGACAACAAGCGCCTCGCCCTGCCCGGCCAGAACCTGCCGGATCAGGTGTACATCATCCCGATCCACAACCGTCCGTTCTTCCCCGCGCAAGTGCTGCCGGTCATCGTCAATGAAGAGCCCTGGGCCGAAACGCTGGAGCTGGTCAGCAAGTCTGATCACCACTCGCTGGCGCTGTTTTTCATGGACACCCCGCCCGACGACCCCCGTCATTTCGACACCAAGGCGTTGCCGGAGTACGGCACGCTGGTCAAGGTGCACCACGCCAGCCGTGAAAACGGCAAGCTGCAGTTCGTCGCCCAGGGCCTGAGCCGTGTGCGCATCAAGACCTGGCTCAAGCACCATCGTCCGCCGTTTCTGGTGGAGGTCGAATACCCGCACCAGCCCAACGAGCCGACCGACGAGGTCAAGGCCTACGGCATGGCGCTGATCAACGCGATCAAGGAGCTGCTGCCGCTCAACCCGCTGTACAGCGAAGAGTTGAAGAACTACCTCAATCGCTTCAGCCCCAACGATCCTTCCCCGCTGACCGACTTCGCTGCGGCCCTGACCTCCGCCACGGGCGTCGAATTGCAGCAGGTGCTCGATTGCGTGCCCGTGCTCAAGCGCATGGAAAAAGTCCTGCCGATGCTGCGCAAGGAAGTCGAAGTCGCGCGCCTGCAGAAAGAAATCTCCGCGGAAGTGAACCGCAAGATCGGCGAGCACCAGCGTGAGTTCTTCCTCAAGGAACAGCTGAAGGTCATCCAGCAGGAACTGGGGCTGACCAAGGACGACCGCAGCGCTGACATCGAACAGTTCGAAGAGCGTCTGGTGGGCAAGACCCTGCCGCCCCAGGCGCGCAAGCGCATCGACGAAGAGATCAACAAGCTCTCGGTGCTGGAAACCGGTTCCCCGGAATACGCCGTCACGCGCAACTACCTGGACTGGGCAAGCTCGGTGCCATGGGGCGTGTTTGGTGACGACAAGCTCGACCTGAAACACGCGCGCAAGGTGCTCGATCAGCACCACGCCGGCCTTGATGACATCAAGAGCCGTATTCTCGAATTCCTCGCCGTCGGCGCCTACAAGGGTGAAATCTCCGGTTCCATCGTGCTGCTGGTCGGCCCGCCGGGCGTGGGTAAAACCAGCGTCGGCAAATCGATCGCAGAATCCCTGGGCCGGCCGTTCTACCGTTTCAGCGTTGGCGGCATGCGCGACGAGGCCGAGATCAAGGGCCATCGTCGCACCTACATCGGCGCCCAACCGGGCAAGCTGGTGCAGGCGCTGAAAGACGTGGAAGTGATGAACCCGGTGATCATGCTCGACGAGATCGACAAGATGGGCCAGAGCTTCCAGGGCGACCCGGCCTCGGCGCTGCTGGAAACACTGGACCCGGAGCAGAACGTCGAATTCCTCGACCACTACCTCGACCTGCGTCTGGACCTGTCGAAGGTGCTGTTCATCTGCACCGCGAACACCCTGGACTCGATCCCCGGCCCGCTGCTGGACCGGATGGAAGTGATTCGCCTATCCGGCTATATCACCGAAGAAAAGCTCGCCATCGCCAAGCGCCATCTGTGGCCCAAGCAACTGGCCAAGGCCGGCGTGTCGAAAAACAGCCTGATGATCAGTGACAGTGCGTTGCGCGCGGTGATTGAAGGCTATGCGCGGGAAGCCGGTGTGCGGCAGCTGGAAAAACAGCTGGGCAAGCTGGTGCGCAAGGCCGTGGTCAAGCTGCTGGACAACCCGGACACCGTGGTCAAGATCGGCCCGAAAGAGCTGGAAGCTTCGCTGGGCATGGCGGTGTTCCGCAACGAGCAAGTGTTGTCGGGCACCGGCGTGATTACCGGCCTGGCCTGGACCAGCATGGGTGGCGCGACACTGCCAATCGAAGCGACCCGCATCCATACGCTCAACCGCGGCTTCAAGCTCACCGGCCAGCTGGGCGACGTGATGAAGGAATCTGCCGAAATCGCCTACAGCTACGTCAGCTCCAATCTGGCGAAGTTTGGCGGCGACAAAACCTTCTTCGACGAAGCCTTCGTTCACCTTCACGTGCCGGAAGGTGCGACGCCGAAAGACGGGCCAAGTGCCGGTGTGACCATGGCCAGCGCGCTGCTGTCGCTGGCGCGTAACCAGGCGCCGAAAAAAGGCGTGGCGATGACCGGAGAACTGACCCTGACCGGGCACGTACTGCCGATTGGCGGCGTGCGGGAGAAGGTGATCGCGGCGCGGCGCCAGAAGATCTACGAGCTGATCCTCCCGGAAGCCAACCGTGGCAACTTCGAAGAACTGCCGGATTACCTGAAAGAAGGCATTACCGCGCACTTCGCCAAACGCTTTGCGGATGTGGCGAAGATATTGTTCTAAGCACTGACCTCGCCTCAACGTGTGGGGGCGCCACCCTGGCCGCCTTCACACGTCTTGTGCGGCCCACCTGATTAGCATCTCTCCCGTCTTCGGTTATGCTCCGCCCATGTTGCCTATGACCGGAGCCTTCATGACCGCTGCCCGCTTGCTCGTCCCGCTCAGCCTCACCCTGCTTGCCGCTTGCGCCCAGGCGCCAAAACAGATCGTCTCCCTGGACGATCAGCAAGACTGTCCCCTTTCTCTCAAAACCGGCCAGACCCTCATGCTGATGCTGCCCAGCAATCCCACGACCGGGCACCGCTGGCTGATGCAAAACCCTGCGCCGTCCATTCTGAGCAGCCTGGGGCCCGAGGTGTTCAATGCCTCCAAAGAAGTGGGTTTGGTCGGTGAAGGTGGTCAGTCAGTCTGGCGCTACCGAGCCGCCAATCCGGGCACGGGTCACCTGATGATGGTCTACCAACAACCCTGGGCGCCGGAAGTGTCGCCAGCGCGCACCTTCGACTGCGTCATTACGGTGAACTGATCGCCCGCTCATTCCACGGCCGCCCCCCCCGCAGGAACGTCCTTGCCGGCGAAGGGCTGATCAGTCGCTGAGCACTGGCATGAACCCCTGTCACTCGGCCAGTAATTGCGCAGCGTCGAAGCCCATGCGCAAGTTGCCCCAATGACGGCCTTCGAAGAAGAACGGCACGTCAATTTCGGTCATGATTTCGCCGGTGTCGCGCAGGTAGGTTTGCAGCAGGAAGCGCTGTTGGTTAGCGGCTGCGCGCAGGCCGATGGGGTCAGCGAACATGCGCTTGTTCCGGCACACCGGTAGGTCGATAGCTCGGTCGCCCGTAGGTTTTTTCGACACCCAGCTGTTGTTCACCGGGCAGTAACCCTTGCTGTCGACGATGAAGGTGACCTTTCCGCCCCGCGTGCCTTTGGTGAGCGCGTCGCACTCTTCCTGACAGATCTGCGCAAAGCGTTCGGTGTAGCTGGTCGTGTATTGCTTGGGATCAGTCCCGGGAATCAATTTGTAGTTCTGATCGAACAGGTTGACGCCCTCACGTTGCAGCGCCGCCAGACGCACCTGGAGCCGATCGCGGCAATGACTGGCGCGGGTAATGCCAGCGTCCAGCGCGCCATGCCCGAGAACAAACCGGCCCAGCAGCGCCTGGACCTTTTCCGCCACGCCCGACAGGTCTCGGGTGGCCGTGGCCGAATGCTGCATGCGCTGGTCGATGGACTGGCTGTCCGCATGAATCTGCGTGACGCGGTCGTTGATGCCGGTGTTGCTGTCGGCAAACTGCTGGATGTGCGAGGCGATGTCCTCAAGCTTCGTGTGAGTGGATTCGAAGTCGCCGATCATGCTCTCGAAATGCCCAGACGCGCGCTCGACCACTTTCTGGGTCTCCCGGGCACTGTGGCTGATCTGGGTGGTTTGCTCGTGGGTCGAGCTCACCTCCAGCAACATGGCGTCGATGTTCTGGGAAATGTCCTCGGTGGCGCGGCTGACGTTCTGGGCGAGGGTCCGGACTTCGTCGGCAACCACCGCGAAACCACGCCCGCTCTCCCCTGCACGCGCCGCTTCGATCGCCGCGTTGAGCGCCAGAAGATTGGTCTGGGAGGAGATTTGTTGAATCAATCCGACAATGGATTTGATGCTCGACGAACGTTGGTTCAGCGCCGAAACCAGGGTGCCGAACTCATTCAGGCTGCTGGAAATCTCACTGATGTTGCCGGTCACTTCCAGCAATTCGGTGTAGGAGTCGCGGGCCATGCTGAGGTTCTGCGCGGTGGTCCCGGAAATGCCCTGAGTCTGCCGGGACACTTCGGCAATCCGACCCACTGCGTCGTTGCTCTGCTCCATGACTTCCTTGGCGAAGCGCGCCTGATGGGTCGCGCTGTCGCTGGAATCGCTGATGTTTTTCAGCGAGCGCGCGGACTCCACGGCAATGTGCACGGTCAACGCCTGAACGCTGCTGATGATCTCCCGCTGTTTGGCCAGAAACCGGTTGCAGGTACTCGCCAGCACGCGAATTTCATCGTGGGTCAACAGCGGCAAGTCCTTGGACAGGTCGCCCTCGCCGTTGGCAATGCCTTCCAGCGCCAAGCTCATCTGGGTCACCGGCCGCACGATCAAGTGCCGGAAATACCAGACCATGAAGCTGACCAGACACAGGGTAAACAGCGTGCTGCCCAGAATGGCGTTGCTCAGCACATCGAGTTTCCCCTCGATCATGCTTAGCGTCTCCGCCGGCAACTGCGCGCTGCGCAACTGCAGAAGAATGTCCGCGCGCAGGCTCACGGCCACCCAGTACACCACGGCGCTCACCACCACGATCAGAAAAAGGCTCGACAGCTTCTTGGTCAAAGAATTGAAAAACTGCCTTTCGATGGACTCGTACAACGCCTTGAACGCATGCATGCCACGGTTCCCTGTGCCAGTAATGAAATGAGTTGCGAATTAAGGTGTTTCGACTGCCGGGGGGAAAGCTTTAACGCTGCGGGGGGAAGGCACCCGGTCATGGCCAGCGTTGCAGCCAACACCGACGAATGGAATAAATGACATTGATTCTCAATTGTAACTTGCCGATAATTGAGAACCATCACCATTTGTTACATTCGCCGGAGCGTTGCCCGCCATGCGTCACTCGATCCCCTTTTGCCCAAAGGCCCTTTCGTTAATCGCCCTGAGCGTGCTCAACACAGCGAATGCCGAAGAGACAGCGCTCAGCCTGCCGGCCACTGACGTGACGTCAACCGCCACCTACGGCGACACCGGCAACCCGCAGGGCTACCAGGGCAAACCCAGCAGCACCACCACCCGGCTGGACCTGACCAACCAGGAAACGCCCCAGGGTGTGACCAACATCAAACGCGAGCAAATGGATGACTTCAAGCTCAACAGCATCCGTGACGTGTTGACCAGCACCCCCGGCGTCAACGTGCAGAAAGTCGAAACAGACCGCACCTACTTCACCGCGCGCGGTTTCGACATCAACAACTTCCAGTATGACGGCACGGCCATGCCGATGACCAATGGGTTGCTGGTGGGCGATATCGACCTGGCGCCCTACGAACAGGTCGATATCGTTCACGGCGCCAACGGCTTGATGTCCGGGGCCGGCAACCCCTCGGCCACGGTCAACTTCATCCGCAAACGCCCGACTTACGATCCCCAGGCAAAGATCGACGTGACCGCCGGTTCCTGGGACAAACGCCGGGTGGACATCGACGTCTCCGGCCCCCTGACCGACTCGGGCAACGTGCGGGGGCGTGTCATCTACGCCAACGAAAACGGCAACTCATACCTTGATCGCTACTCCCGCGAGAAGAACATCTTCAGCGGTCTGCTGGCATTCGACCTGAGCGACAGCGACACGCTGACCCTTGGTTACGAGGACCAGAAAACCAACGCCAATGGCTCAAGCTGGGGCGCACTGCCGTTGGTCGATGGCAATGGCAACGCCATTCATTACAGCAGCACCCATTCCAATATTTCCCAGCCGTGGGTGCATTGGGACGTTCACACGCAACGTGCGTTTGCCGAGTGGGAGCACACCTTCGCCAACGACTGGAAGTCGAAGCTGACCGTCGCCGGCGCCGAGCACCGCGAAGACACCGAGATGTTCTACATGTACGGCGACAGCACTTCACCCACCGGTTACACCGGACTGGGCTCCAAGTACAAAGACAAGAACCTCGAACTCAGTGGCGATTACTCGCTGAGCGGCCCCTTCATGCTCGGCGGTCGGGAACATCAACTCACGCTGGGGGCGAACGCTGCACGCCAGCGCAATCGCGAATCCTCGCAGTACGGTGACGTCCTCAACTACTCGCCTGTGACCCTTGAAGATGCGCTGCATGGCTACCTGCCGCAGCCGAATTACGTCGCTGCGTTACCCGCTGCGACCTCGAACTACACCGATCGCCAGAAGAGCGTTTACGCCGGCGCGCGTTTCAGCCTGACCGACGATCTGCATGTGATCACCGGCGCCCGCATGCTCAGCGCGGACAGCAATGGCGACAACTACGACGCGGCGCGAGAGGTGCGCATTCACGGCAAAGTCACGCCGTATGCCGGTATCGTCTACGACCTGACCCCCGAATACGCGCTGTACGCCAGTTACACCGAAGTCTTTAATCCGCAGTATTACCTCGACGGCCAAGGCCGGGTGCTCGATCCGCTTGAAGGCAAAAGCTATGAAGCGGGCATCAAGGGCCAGTTGCTGGACAAGAAGCTCAACGTCAGCGCAGCGGTGTTCCATGCCAAGCAAGACAACGTGCCGGGCAGTTCGACCTATGACGCCAACCTGGGCGGCTATGTCTACGAGGCGATGTCCTACGACAGCAGCGGCCTGGAGCTGGAAGCGTCGGGCGAAGTGGCGCCGGGGCTGCAAGTCAACGGCGGGTACACCTACGTCTATATCACTGACAACAACGACAGCCGTGCGCGCAAGTTCATCCCGCGCCACGCCCTGACGTCGTCGATGACCTACCAGTTGCCAATGGCGCCGAAGGTCAAGGTCGGCGGCAGCCTGAGCTGGCAGAGCAAGACTCAGAACGACGACTCGCCGGCCGCCCGCCAGGACGCCTACGCGCTCATCGGGCTGATGACCCGCTACGACATCGATCAGCACTGGAGCACCCAGCTCAACCTCAACAACCTCACCAACGAGAAATACCAACAGAGCCTGCGCTACAACCAGAGCAACTTCGGCGATCCACGCAACTTCACCGCATCGGTGAGCTGGAGATACTGAGTTCACTGCTCGTGTATCGGCCGCGTGCGGGCAATCGGACGCGGCTTTTTTATGGGCGGACCAGACGTCAGCACACGAGCGATGAGATGAGGTTCCAGCCGAGGGACGGAATTGGCTAAAATGCCGCACTTTTCGCTTCGTACCCCGGAATCGCCGTGAGCCCAGAACCCGACCGCCTATTCGCCCAGCCGCTGCCCCAGGTGCCCGACTTCGCCTTCAACGAAGACGTGGTGCGGGTGTTCCCGGACATGATCAAGCGCTCGGTGCCGGGCTACCCGACCATCGTCGAAAACCTCGGCGTGCTCGCGGCGCAATTCGCCCAACCCCACAGCGTGCTCTATGACCTGGGTAGCTCATTGGGCGCCGTCACTCAGGCATTGCGTCGGCACGTGCGCACTGAAGATTGCCGAGTGATCGCCATCGACAACTCGTCGGCCATGGTCGAACGCTGCCGCGAATACCTCAACGCTCAGGACTCGATGTACCAGGAGCTGCTGCCGGTGGAGGTGATCGACGGTGATATCCTGAATCTCGAGTTTCAGCCCGCCTCGGTGGTCGCGCTGAACTTCACCCTGCAATTCATAGCGCCGGAACAACGCCTCGCTCTGCTGACGCGTATCCGCCAGTCGCTGCTGCCCGGCGGCGCGCTGATCGTGTCGGAGAAGCTGCGCTTTGATGACACCGAAGAGCACGCGCTGCTCACCGATCTGCACGTCGCCTTCAAACGCGCCAACGGTTACAGCGAGCTGGAGATTGCGCAGAAACGCAGCGCCATCGAAAACGTGATGAAAGCCGACAGCCTTGAGCAACACCGCGAACGCCTGCTGGCCGCCGGTTTCAGCAAAGTCGTGCCCTGGTTCCAGTGCCTTAATTTCGCCTCGTTGATTGCCCTGCCATGATTGATCTCGCTCCCCTGGTCCGCCGTCTGGCGGGCACGCCACTGTATGCCTGGGCCCAAGGCCTGCAGGCGCAACTCGACGCGAAGATGGAAAAGGGTCATGGCGACCTCGAACGCTGGCAAGGCGCGCTCAATGCCTTGCCAAACCTGACGCCAAGCCGCATCGAGCTGAAGAACGATTTCATCCTCGACGCCGACTGCGATGACGCCACCCGCGAGCAGACTCGCGCCGCGCTGATGGGCCTGTCGCCGTGGCGCAAAGGGCCCTTTGATGTGTTCGGCGTGCACGTCGACACCGAATGGCGCTCGGACTGGAAATGGTCGCGGGTGTCGCCGCACCTTGATCTGAAAGGCAAGCGCGTTCTGGACGTCGGCTGCGGCAACGGCTATTACCAGTGGCGCATGCTGGGCGCAGGCGCCGACAGCGTGATTGGCGTCGATCCCAACTGGCTGTTCTTTTGCCAGTTCCAGGCCATGCAGCGCTATCTGCCGGACCTGCCGGCGTGGCACCTGCCATTCACCCTGGAAGATCTGCCGGCGCGGCTCGAAGGATTCGACACGGTGTTTTCCATGGGCGTGCTCTATCACCGCAAATCGCCCATCGATCACCTTCTGGCGCTGAAGGACTGCCTGGTCAAAGGCGGAGAGCTGGTGCTGGAAACCATGGTGGTGGAAGGCGACGCGAATCAGGTGCTGGTGCCGGAAGACCGCTACTCGCAGATGCGCAACGTGTGGTTCCTGCCGTCAGTGCCCGCGCTGGAACTGTGGCTGCGCCGCGCGGGCTTTGTGGATGTGCGCTGCGTCGACGTCAGCACCACCACGGTGGAAGAACAACGCGGCACCGACTGGATGCGCTTTCAGTCGTTGAGCGACTTCCTCGATCCGGCGGACCACAGCAAAACCGTAGAAGGCCTGCCGGCGCCGCGGCGTGCGGTGATCGTGGGGCGCAAGCCGTAACCCGAAATATTCGCCGCAGCAAAATCCAATGTAGGAGCGCGCTTGCCCGCGATTGCATCTTGTCAGTGACTGAAAACTAACCTGATAAACCGCAATCGCGGGCAAGCGCGCTCCTACAAAGATCGCGTCAGGCCTTTGGAGCCGCCGCCAGAATCAACGCCTTCATCTCTGACACGGCCGACTTGAAGCCGACAAACAAAGCATGGGCCACCAGCGCGTGGCCGATGTTCAGCTCGTTGATGCCCTTGATCGCCGCGACGGCTTCAACGTTGTGATAGTGCAAACCATGGCCGGCGTTGACGATCAGGCCCTGGGCCAAACCGAAGGCGACACCATCGGCAATGCGCTTTAGCTCTTCGGCGATGGCCGCCGGGGTTTCAGCATCGGCATAACGGCCCGTGTGCAGCTCGATGGCCGGCGCGCCAACCCGGGCCGACGCTGCGATCTGGCGCTCATCGGCGTCGATGAACAACGAGACTTCGCTGCCGATGGCCGACAACCGCTCCACCGCCGCCTTGATGCGCGCTTCCTGACCGGCGACATCCAGCCCGCCCTCGGTGGTCAGCTCCTGACGGGTTTCCGGTACCAGGCAGATATGCGCAGGCCGAATGCGCTCGGCAAACGCCATCATCGCTTCGGTGACGCCCATCTCGAAGTTCATGCGCGTTTGCAGCACGTCTTTCAGCAGCAACACATCGCGCTCCTGAATGTGCCGACGGTCCTCCCGCAAATGCACGGTGATGCCGTCGGCGCCTGCTTCTTCAGCATCCAGCGCTGCCTTGACCGGATCGGGATAGCGCGTCCCGCGGGCCTGACGCAAGGTAGCAACGTGGTCGATGTTCACGCCGAGCAGAATGCGAGTGCTGTGGGTCACGGGGTTCTCCTGATTACTGTGGCGGTGCCAGCCAATGGGTGGCTGATTACGCACGCGAGGAAGGATTTTCTAGGTTTGCGCCGCCGGACGCTAGAGTTTGCGAAACAATTCACGGCTGACCAACGGGCGCCCGCCCAGATGCACGGCCAGGGCCTGGCGCATCAGACGCTTGGCCGCAGACAGCGCCCCCGGCGAACTCCAGTCTGCTTCAGACATCGCCTGTAATTCGGCGCCTTGGAACAATCCGGGCTGAAACAGATAAACCCGCTCAAGGCCGGCATCCACCTGAAGCCGGTACAGGCCATCACTGGCCAGTGGATCGCCGTTGACGTCCGCGTCCAGCGCAAAACCGTAACCGAGATCGTCCAGCAGCCGCCATTCGAACGAGCGCAGCAACGGTTCCAGCGCGCGCCCCTCGGCCAACGCCACAAGCGTCGCGGCGTAATGTTCGAACACGCCCGGGTGCGGGTCTTCGGCGGGCAGCAGGCGAATCAGTAGCTCATTAAGATAAAGACCGCTGAACAGCGCCTCGCCTTCCAGCCACGTGGCGACGCCAGCGCCTTCCATTCGCCCCACATTCTTCAACTCGCCCCGCCCGCGAAACTCGACTTCCAGCGGCACAAACGGCCGCGCCATCGTCCCCGCCTTCCCCCGCGCGCTGCGCAACACCGCACGCAAGCGACCCTGCGGGGTAATGAAGTCGACCAGCGCGCTGTTTTCGCGGTACGCACGGCTGTGCAGCACATAGGCGAGCTGACCGACGGGAGGGGTTTGTGACATGGCTATCTCGATGGAAGAACGCGGTCGGACGGGCAATCTTAAACGACTGTGGGAGTGAGGTTACTCACGAAAACCCGGCTCCATCCGCTGGATAGTCAGCGGCTGAAGTACCGTCTTCGTGAGCAAGCTCACTCCCACAAGGTTGGATCTGCTGCGCGGCAGTGTGGGATTTCCCCACAGAGCAGCGGTGTCGATCGGCGTCTTACAAGTCGCCGTAACCCAGCGAACGCAACGCGCGCTCGTCATCAGACCAGCCGCCTTTGACCTTGACCCATAGGTTGAGCATGACCTTGGAGTCGAACAGCACTTCCATGTCGCGGCGCGCATCCGAGCCGATGCGCTTGATGCGCTCGCCCTTGTCGCCAATGATGATTTTCTTCTGCCCGTCGCGCTCGACCAGAATCAGCGCGTGTATGTGCAGCGTCTTGCCTTGCTGTTTGAATTGTTCGATCTCGACAGTGATCTGATACGGCAGCTCTGCGCCGAGCTGACGCATGATCTTCTCGCGCACCAGTTCCGCTGCGAGAAAACGGCTGCTGCGGTCGGTGATCTGATCTTCCGGGAAGAAATGCTCATTCTCCGGCAGATGATCGGCGATGACCTTTTCCAGTGCTTCCAGGTTATGCCCCTGCTGCGCCGAGATCGGGATGATCTGGGCGTTCGGCAGTTGCTCCTGCAGCCAGGACAGATGCGGCATCAGCGCGCTCTTGTCTTCGATGCGGTCAGTCTTGTTCAAGGCCACGATCAACGGGCCGGTCACGTACTGCACGCGCTCGAGGACCATCTGGTCTTCTTCGGTCCACTTGGTGCGATCGACCACGAAGATCACCACGTCGACGTCTTTCAACGCTGCCGAAGCGGTCTTGTTCATGTAACGGTTAAGCGCTTTGTCGCTGTTTTTGTGCATGCCGGGCGTATCGACGTAAACCGCCTGTACGGCGCCTTCAGTCTTGATCCCGAGCATGTTGTGCCGGGTCGTCTGCGGCTTGCGCGACGTGATCGCCAGTTTCTGGCCGAGGATGTGGTTCAGCAGTGTCGACTTGCCCACGTTTGGCCGGCCAACAATGGCAACATAGCCACAGCGTGTTGCAGGTGAATCAGTCATTGCCATTCTCCACACCCAGGGCGATAAGGGCTGCGGCCGCTGCTACCTGTTCGGCGATGCGACGGCTGACACCTTGTCCCCGGCTTTTTTCATTCAATAAAGAGATCTCGCATTCGACGAAAAAGATTCGGCAATGCGGCTCGCCCTGGATGTCCACCACTTCATAGCGCGGCAGGTCACAGGCGCGTGACTGAAGGAATTCCTGCAGCCGTGTTTTCGGGTCTTTGTTGGTATCGACCAGCGTCAGGGTTTCGAACTCGCTGGCCAGCCAGGCCAGCACGCGATCCCTTGCCATGTCCATGCCGGCGTCGAGGTAGATCGCACCGATCAGGGCTTCCAGCGCGTCGGCCAGAATCGACTCACGGCGAAAGCCGCCGCTCTTCAGCTCACCCGAGCCCAGGCGCAGGTACTCACCCAGATCAAAACCACGGGCCAGCAGCGCGAGGGTCTCGCCTTTCACGAGGCGGGCACGCAGGCGGGACAACTGACCTTCGCGCGCCTGCGGGAAACGCTCGAACAGCGCTTCGCCGGCGACGAAGTTGAGAATGGCATCACCGAGGAATTCCAGACGCTCGTTGTTGCGTCCGGCAAAGCTGCGGTGGGTCAGGGCCAGGATCATCAGTTCCTGATCCTTGAAGGTATAGCCGAGCTGACGCTCCAGGCGACTTAATGAAACGCTCACGGTTTACCCACGCTGAATTCGTGGTCGAACTTGACCACCAGATCGATGTTCTGGATCAGTGGTTCACGTTTTTCATACTTCAAATGGGCGAGGAACCTGTTGTTCTCCGTCGTCACAGTTAACGCCTTGTTCAAATCCAAATCCCGAATGTTATTAACCAGCATGCCTTTGGCCACGTAGGCGTTAAGGTCACCGGCGTTGGTGATGTCTGCCGTGCGATCAGTGCCGGCACTTTCGATGATTTTCTTCATCGACAGGTAGTCCATGTAGTGCGGCACGATCTTGGCGGCAGCACTTCCGACAAAGGCCAGAATCGCCAGCAACACCAGCCAGCCGATGAACGACAGGCCTTTTTGCGGACCGGCAGACGTCATGGTTGCTTTCAAGAGTAGCCCTTCCCTGTCACCTGCGAGATCGGCCACGCAACATGGCCCTGAATGACATACGGCGCTGCCAGTGGCAGCGCCGCATCGATTACTTGATCAGACCGACTCGCGAGAAGTTCGGAAAGTGGCTGAGCTTGGGTTCAGGCCAGCTCATCCAGACCGCGAAGGCCTTGCCGACGATGTTCTTGTCGGGGACCATGCCCAGCTCGTCCTTGGGAATATTGGGGTCATCCCAGTAACGGCTGTCGTTCGAGTTGTCGCGGTTGTCGCCCATCATGAAGTAGTGGGCGGCCGGAACGGTCCATTCATGGTCGGGCGGCGCGCGGTAGCGGCTCATCTCCTGACGGATCTGGTGTTCCACCTCGCCCAGCTTCTCGTTATAGAGTTCTGCGCTACCCAGCGTGCCCGGCTCCGAACCGATCAGCTGCTTGGCCACCAACTGACCGTTGATGAACAACTGCTTGTCGTTGGTGTAGCGGATCACATCCCCCGGCAGGCCGACGACGCGCTTGATGTAGTTGACGTTAGGGTCGCTTGGGTAGCGGAACACCATCACGTCGCCACGCTGCGGGTCGCCGACCGGGATGACCTTGAGGTCGATCACTGGCAGGCGGATGCCGTACGAGAACTTGTTCACGAGGATGAAGTCGCCCACGTCCAGCGTCGGCTTCATCGAACCCGACGGGATCTGGAACGGCTCGACCAGAAACGAGCGCAGCACCAGAACGATGAACAACACCGGAAAGAACGACTTGCCGTATTCGACGAGAAACGGCTCCTTGTTCAACCGCTCCACGACCGCGACATCAGGCTGGCTCACGCTGCCTTGATAGTTCGCAATCGCGTTGCGGCGACGCGGCGCCAATATGACCAGATCGAACAGGGCCAGCAAACCGCAGACAAACACGGCAACGACCAGCAACAGCGGGAAATTTAGTGACATAGGGCCTGACTATTCCAACCTGAGCACTGCAAGGAAGGCTTCCTGTGGAATTTCCACGTTGCCGACCTGCTTCATGCGTTTCTTACCGGCCTTCTGCTTCTCGAGCAGCTTGCGCTTACGGCTGACGTCGCCGCCGTAACATTTGGCCAGTACGTTCTTTCTGAGCGCCTTGACGGTTGTGCGCGCGATAATCTGGCCGCCAATCGCAGCCTGGATTGCCACGTCGAACATCTGACGAGGAATCAGTTCTTTCATCTTTTCAGTCAACGCGCGGCCTTTGTAGGCTGCGTTGTCACGGTGCACGATCAGCGCCAGAGCGTCGACCTTGTCACCGTTGATCATCACATCCAGACGAACCAGATTGGCCGACTGATAACGATCGAAATGGTAGTCCAGCGAGGCATAGCCACGGCTGGTCGACTTCAGACGGTCGAAGAAGTCCAGAACCACTTCGTTCATCGGCAAATCATAGGTCACTTGCACCTGCGTACCGAGGAACAGCATGTCGTGCTGAATGCCACGCTTCTCGATACACAGCGTAATGACGTTGCCCAGGTGCTCTTGAGGCACAAGAATGTTCGCCCGCACGATCGGCTCACGCATGTCCTCGATCGTGGACAGGTCTGGCAATTTCGACGGGTTGTCGACGTAAATGGTTTCACCGGTCTTTAACAGTAACTCGAAGATTACCGTCGGTGCGGTGGTGATCAGGTCCAGGTCGTACTCGCGCTCGAGGCGCTCCTGGATGATCTCCATGTGCAGCATGCCGAGGAAGCCGCAGCGGAACCCGAACCCCAGCGCGTCGGAGCTTTCCGGCAGATATTGCAGAGACGAGTCATTCAGCGTCAGCTTCTGCAGCGCGTCGCGGAAATCCTCGAAGTCATCGGAGCTGACGGGGAACAGACCGGCGTAGACCTGCGGCTGGATCCGCTTGAAGCCGGGCAGCACCGGAACGTCCGGCGTAGTGCTCAGGGTCAGGGTGTCGCCCACGGGCGCGCCGTGAATATCCTTGATGCCGGCAATGATGAAGCCCACTTCACCGGCTTTCAGATCGGCGGTGGCACTGTGCTTGGGATTGAACACGCCTACGCTGTCGACCAAGTGCATCTTGCCGGTCGACTTGACCAGGATTTTGTCGCCCTTCTTGACGCGGCCATGACGCACACGCACCAGGGAAACAACGCCCAGGTAGTTGTCGAACCATGAGTCGATGATCAGCGCTTGCAGCGGGTCTTCGATGTTGCCGGTCGGCGCGGGAATGGTGTGGACCAGACGCTCAAGCACTTCGTCGACACCCAAGCCGGTCTTGGCACTACAGACCACGGCGTCGGTGGCATCAATGCCGATGATCTTTTCGATTTCTTCCTTGACCCGGTCCGGATCGGCCTGGGGCAGGTCAATCTTGTTCAGGACCGGCATGACTTCCAGGCCCTGTTCGATCGCGGTGTAGCAGTTGGCAACGGACTGGGCTTCGACGCCCTGACCGGCATCGACCACCAGCAGCGCGCCTTCACACGCCGCCAGCGAACGGCTGACTTCGTAGGTGAAGTCGACGTGGCCCGGGGTGTCAATGAAGTTGAGCTGGTAGGTGATGCCGTCCTTCGCCTTGTAATAAAGGGTGACGCTGTGGGCTTTGATCGTAATCCCGCGCTCACGCTCCAGGTCCATGGAATCAAGGACCTGAGCTTCCATTTCGCGCTCGGTCAGGCCGCCGCACATCTGGATGAACCGGTCAGCCAGCGTCGACTTGCCATGGTCAATGTGGGCGATGATGGAGAAATTGCGGATATGACTCAAATCACTCACGGATCAACACTCGAAAAAGGTCGCAGGCAGACTGCCCGCCAAAAATAGCCGGGAATTGTACCTGAAGGAACGATCAGGCGTCACGTTCACGCGCAGAGCCTGCGCGCCATGCCCTTCGGGCCACAAAAAAAGGAGCGGTTAAACCGCCCCTTTTTTTATTCCCGACGGGTTATTCCGCCAGCTTGAACGTGATGAACGTCGCACGGCCCTGACGCAGCACGCGCATGGAGACAGAGCGATTCTTCGGCAGGTCCTTGGCCACTTCGGTGAACTGCTTCGACGAAGTGATCGCCTGATTGTTCAGGTGAGTGATGACGTCACCCGCCTGCAAGCCGATCAGCGAAGCCGGACCGTCCTGGACTTCCTTGATGACGACGCCGCCCTTGAGATCCAGCGACTTCATCTGCTCGGCGGTCAGATCGACGACCGAAACGCCCAGACGGTTGCTGCTGCGCTCGACACCGGTGTCGGCTGCGCCCATCTCTTCGCCTTCGGCCGGCAAGGCACCCACGGTCACGGTGAGCTTCTGACGCTTACCATCACGAATCACTTCAAGCTCGGCCTTGCTGCCGTCCTTCAGATTGCCGATCAGGTGAGGCAGGTCTGCGGACATAACGATCGGGGTGCCATTGGCGCTCAGAATCACGTCGCCAACCTGCAGACCGCCTTTGGCGGCGGGGCCATCTTCAAGCACTTGAGCCACCAGCGCACCGGCCGGTTTGTCCAGACCGAAGGATTCGGCCAGGTCTTTGTTCACTTCCTGGATCACAACCCCCAGCCAGCCACGGTTGACCTTGCCGCTGGCCTTGAGCTGGTTGGCAACGTCCATCGCCACGTCGATCGGAATTGCGAACGACAGGCCCATGAAGCCACCGGAACGGGTGAAGATCTGCGAGTTGATCCCCACCACTTCGCCCGCCATGTTGAACAGCGGACCGCCCGAGTTACCCGGGTTGATCGCAACGTCGGTCTGGATGAACGGCACATAAGTGTCATTCGGCAGGCTGCGGCCCTTGGCGCTGACGATGCCTTTGGTGACCGAGTGATCGAAGCCGAATGGCGAACCGATCGCCAGCACCCACTCACCCACTTTCAGCTTGTCGGAGTTACCCAGCTTGACGGTTGGAAGGTCCTTACCATCGATTTTCAGAACCGCCACGTCGGTCCGTGGATCGGTGCCGATCAGTTTGGCTTTCATCTCACTGCGATCTGAAAGACGCACAAGGATTTCGTCGGCACCGTCAATCACGTGGTTGTTGGTCAGGATGAAACCGTCCGCGGAAATGATGAAGCCCGAGCCGAGTGACTGCGCCTCACGCTGGCGATCACCCTTGCCGCCTCCTGGCGCACGGGAGCCTGGCGGCGTGCTGCGCTCGAGGAATTCGCGCAGCATCGGTGGCAGGCCTTCCAGATCAGGCATCTGACCCTGGGCAACCGAGCGGTCCGGCAGCTTCTGCCGCGTACTGATGTTGACGACTGCGGGGGAAGCCTGCTCCACCAGAGAGGTGAAGTCCGGCAAGGCTTCGGCCTGAGCGGTGACGACCTGTCCGAGCATCAGCACAGCGGCCATCCAGGCCAGGTAAGGTTTCAAGCGTGGTATCGACATATGGCTCCCGTTTACAACGAGCATGGTTAAGCGGTACGAGCCCGCAGGCTCGCGAAGCATCTGTGCGTCGCGACTTCCCGCGACACCTGTATCTGCTCCAGTTTCCTGGACCCTGAAACAACAAAGGCCACAGCTGTGAAGCTGTGACCTATAGAAAAAAACACATCCGATTGCAACCGACAAAGCGCACTAAACATTTCAGCAGTACCAGTGAAGCCCATATCTAAAGGCTTGTGAACGTGAAACGACCAAATGAAACCTTTTTCATCGTGGCCATCACCGGTGCGCAGAATCAGTTTTTGCTCGTAGCCGCAGCATCGTCCCGCATGGACAACGCAATGCGCTCGGCCGTCCCGATCGGAATCTCGCCCACCACCGTCACCATGGCATCACCCTTCTGCGTGGTTACGCGACGGGAAACAGCAACGGTCGGGCCCAGCTGAGTACGAATATCAGTCACGGCCGCACCGCTGACCGGCTCGACGAATACCGAGAATCGAGCCAGGCCATCGTCATACATCAGGCTCGTCACCAGACTCTTGGAATCCGGGTCATTGCGGGCCGCAGCGCTGCTCAAGTCGAAACCCGGCGGCAGCCACTCGGACCGCCACGCGACCTTTTGCTTGGGCGAATCAGTATCTGCTTTGACCACTTCGACCGGCTTGCAGTCAGCACCGGTGGCGAGCATCTGATCAGTCAGCGACTGCGAGGTATTGAGGTCAGTGAACTGAAAACGCTCGAGCAACTGGCCCTTGTCGCTGAGCAACAACGACTTCAGGGGCAAGCCGGTTTCACTGTCGAGGTGCAGTTCAATGCCGTAACGGTGCTGATCCCGGGGAGTCAGCGTCACGACATTGGCGAGACGTCCAGCAACACGCGACGTGCCTGCCGATTTGATGTCGTACCAGGATGACAACCTGGCAGCATCGAACGCTCGGGCCGGAGAGTCAGGAACGCTGGATACCCCTTCTTCGAGGGTACCGCTAACGCATTGGGTTACCCCATTGACACGCAGCACTTCCTGAGGAGAGCCATCCAGTTGCAGAAGATGCTCACGAACCTTGCCGTCGGCGACCCGCTGCCAGATTCGGTGAGTGGAGAAACTGCCGTTACGCTCGTAAACGAATGTGCCGGTGTAGCTTTGCTGCTGCTCAGCCTGCGCAAGACGTTTCAGCTGGTCTTGCGCGTCATCGGCATGAGCGGGAAGGACCAGCCATCCACCCAGCAGAAGCGGCAGTAGAGGGATGGCGCGCATGATCCTCCTTAACGGTTTTCCAGGCTTGCAGCGCGAGCGTACGGCAGAGCGCCTTCAGCGCCTTTCATAGCCGCTTGCTGAGCATGTTGACGCAAGTAACCTGGCAGACGCTGGTCATGCCAGCCGGCCTGGTTCTGCAGCACACCGCTTGCCATCGGACCCGGGGACTGTTCGCCCTCGGTGTAGCCCGCCAATACTGCCGGCCCTTTGGCCTGCGGCATTGCGACGTTGCTCGGCTGGGATTGCTGGGCCAATTGCGCCCCTGCAATTTCGTCCTGATTGTACATACGTACACCGGCCAGCACGGCAACCGTTACCGAGGCGGCTACGGCCAGACGGCCCAAGGTGCGCCAAGGACCGCGGCCGGCCTTCAGCGGGCTGACTTCATCAGCGATCCCGGCAGCAACCGCGGCCGAAATATCCAAATGAGGCATCAGTAATTCTTTATGCATCGCTGCACGGGCAACCTGATAACGGGACCAGGTGGCTCGTGTGTCCGCATCTTCAATAGCGCTAAGCACGCGACGCAGTTCCAATTCGTCCGCTTCGTTATCCATCACCGCGGACAGCGATTCCTGCAGGGCTTCACGACTCATGGCGGTTCCTCTCTTGTGGCTATCGCCGCTGTCTCAGGTTTCCTGCAACAGAGGTTGCAAGGCTTTGTCGATGGCTTCCCGAGCGCGGAAAATGCGAGAGCGCACGGTACCAACGGGACATTGCATGACGCTGGCAATGTCTTCGTAACTCAGACCGTCGAACTCACGCAAAGTTAAAGCTGTACGCAAATCTTCTGGCAATAGCTGGATGGTTCGGTGGACGGTGCCCTCGATCTCATCCCGCAGCAATGCCCGCTCTGGCGACTCGATATCCTTGAGGCCGTGATCGCCGTCATAGAACTCCGCGTCTTCCGATCTGACATCGCTATCCGGCGGCCGCCGACCTCGCGACACCAGATAGTTCTTCGCCGTGTTAATGGCGATACGGTACAGCCACGTATAAAACGCACTGTCACCGCGGAAGTTACCAAGTGCGCGATAGGCTTTGATGAACGCCTCTTGCGCAACGTCCTGGGCTTCGTGGGTGTCGTGAACGAATCTCACGATCAACCCAAGAATCTTGTGCTGATATTTCACCACTAGCAGATCAAAGGCTCGCTTGTCGCCGCGCTGTACGCGTTCAACCAGCTGCTGATCTTCTTCCTGGGTTAGCATGAACACTCCTCATAAAGCTTAAAGGAGCATCGCATCGGCTCTTTCGCAGGCTTGCAAACATAGACTCGGGCTTTAAGCAAAAGTTCTCCCCCCTTCAAGCAAGTTTCCGGCGAGCGTCTGCTGCCCGCACGGAAAACGCCGCTCGAACCAGGTCGGCTGCGTAAATAATCTTGTCGTCAGAAGCGTTCGTACTGGCTGAAAACCGCCACTGCGTAACGTCGACGCTGTTCCTTTATGGGCAACCCACTATTGAACGTGCGGGTTCGTGAAAAGTTCCCACCGTTCACTATTGGGTGTAAGACACACGTCCCGTCAGCTGTAGGACTCAATCCGTATGAAGCTGTAGGAAAGATCGCGTCCATCAACGGGGTGCAGGACGTCGCAGGGTGGCGCACACTCCGCTCCCACTGTGATTCACCGTTGCCATAAAGCGCGGCCATTGTGCCGTTCCACCCTTGCTTATACTAGTGGCCATTTAGATACCGGAAGCAGAGATGACTCAGCATTTCCAGCACGACGTATTGGTAATAGGCTCCGGCGCAGCCGGTTTGAGCCTTGCGCTGACATTGCCCGGTCATCTGCACGTGGCGGTCCTCAGCAAAGGCGATCTGGCGAACGGTTCGACTTTCTGGGCCCAGGGCGGCGTTGCGGCGGTACTGGATGACACCGACACCGTTCAGTCCCACGTCGAAGACACGCTGAACGCAGGCGGCGGGCTGTGCAACGAGGACGCAGTCCGGTTCACCGTCGAACACAGCCGCGAGGCCATTCAGTGGCTGATCGACCTTGGCGTGCCCTTTACCCGGGATGACCCATCAAGCGGTGTGGACGGCGGGTTCGAGTTTCACCTCACCCGCGAGGGCGGGCACAGCCACCGCCGGATCATTCACGCCGCCGACGCCACCGGCGCAGCGATCTTCCGCACATTGCTGGCGCAGGCCAAGTCGCGTCCCAATATCAAACTGCTGGAACAACGCGTGGCGGTTGATCTCATCACCGAGTCGAGGCTGGGTCTGGAGGGGGAGCGTTGCCTGGGCGCCTATGTGCTGGATCGCTCGACGGGCGAAGTCGACACCCACAGCGCACGCTTCACCATTCTGGCGTCCGGCGGCGCGGCGAAAGTCTATCTGTACACCAGCAATCCAGACGGCGCCTGCGGCGACGGCATCGCGATGGCCTGGCGCTCGGGCTGCCGCGTGGGCAACCTGGAGTTCAACCAGTTCCACCCCACGTGCCTGTACCACCCGCAAGCCAAGAGCTTTCTGATTACCGAAGCCCTGCGTGGCGAAGGCGCCTACCTGAAGCTGCCCAATGGCGAGCGCTTCATGCAGCGTTTTGACCCACGGGCCGAACTGGCGCCCCGTGACATCGTTGCACGCGCCATTGACCACGAGATGAAACGCCTGGGCGCCGACTGCGTGTTTCTGGACATCAGTCACAAGCCCGAAGACTTCATCAAGAGCCACTTCCCGACCGTGTACGAGCGTTGCCTCACGTTTGGCATCGACATCACGCGTCAGCCGATTCCTGTGGTCCCGGCGGCGCACTATACCTGTGGCGGCGTTCTGGTTGACCAACAGGGCCGCACCGATGTGCCCGGCTTGTACGCCATCGGCGAGACCAGCTTCACCGGTCTGCACGGCGCCAACCGCATGGCCAGCAACTCGCTGCTGGAATGTTTCGTGTACGCCCGCTCCGCGGCGGCGAACATCGTGACTCAGCTCGAGCAAATCCCGCAGCCGCAAAATCTGCCGGCATGGGACTCGAGTCAGGTGACCGATTCCGACGAAGACGTGATCATTGCCCACAACTGGGATGAGCTGCGACGGTTCATGTGGGATTACGTGGGGATCGTTCGCACCAACAAGCGTCTGCAGCGCGCCCAGCATCGGGTGCGGCTGTTGCTGGACGAGATCGACGAGTTTTACAGCAACTATAAGGTCAGCCGCGATCTGATCGAGCTGCGCAACCTGGCCCAGGTGGCAGAACTGATGATTGCGTCGGCGATGGCGCGCAAGGAAAGCCGCGGGTTGCATTACACGCTGGATTATCCGGACATGCTGCCCGAAGCACTGGACACTATTCTGGTACCGCCCACCTTCGCCGGCTGAACTTCAGGCGTAAACGCAGGCGTCGGTGACTGTCCGGGGCCATGGCGTCTGCCGGGATGCACAGACTCCGAACCCACAAGCGGCTCAGCCAAGAGCCCTTCGCAACCTTGAAGCGCAACACGACCACCTTAGGAAGCGCCAGGCTGTCCGGGCGTAGCTGCACCGTTTGCCAGCCACCCTCTTCACTCCACAACGCCCAACCGCTGCCGTCACGCCGCAGCCCGGTAAACGACCGCGGCTGATCGAGCAGAATCAATGGGCGAAGACTGCGGGATGCGTGCAAGGCGCACAGCAGGACGCCGATGGCTTTCGCCCACAGGGGAATTGAAAGGAGGACTATTGACGCCAGCGCAAGGATTTGCGTGACGAGGTACGCCGTCAGCAGCACCCGCGAGGGTTGCCAACGGCATTCGAAACGATCACTTCGGCTGGACACGGTCCAGAATCATCCGAACCATGCGCTGCAGCTCCGGGTCTTCCGACTCCGCGCGCTGCATGAACCAGCCGAACATGTCCTGATCTTCGCAGGTCAGCAGGCGCACATAGAGGTCGCGATCGACCTGATTGAGCGTCGGATAGACTTCTTTGACGAACGGCACCAGCAATACGTCCAGCTCGAGCATGCCGCGACGGCTGTGCCAAAAGAGGCGATTGAGTTCAACATCTTCGACCATGGAGGGCTCCTCGAATTTGCCGGCGAGTATACAGGCGCATCGTCCCGGGGCGTACTTGCAGTTGGTCGCAACTTTTTGCGTATACCCATTAACGACACGCGGCACTATGATGGTGCCCCAGACTTCTACCCCTGCGATGACTCATGGCCGTTCCAGCATTTTTCTGCCCCCTGTCCCATGAAGGTGTGCTCGCCGTTCGCGGCGTGGATGCCGGTAAATTCCTGCAAGGCCAACTGACTTGCAACATCGATTACCTGAGCGAAGCCAGGGCCACCCTCGGTGCGCGCTGCACGCAAAAGGGCCGCATGCAATCCAGCTTTCGCATCCTGCTTGAGGGTGACGGCGTGTTGCTGGCAATGGCCAGCGAGCTGATCGAAGCGCAATTGCTGGACCTGAAGAAATACGCCGTCTTCTCCAAATCCAAACTGACCGACGAAAGCGCCTCCTGGGTGCGATTCGGCCTGCAGGACGGCGACGGCGCACTCGTCAGCCTCGGCCTCGACCTGGCGCAGGAGACCGACTCGGTCGTCCGCGCCAATGACCTCATTGCCATTCGCGTCTCCACGGCCCGCGCGGAATTGTGGGTCCGTGCCGAGCAGGCCGATGACGTGCGCAGCCGGCTGATCACCCACGTCCCGGAAGCACCGCTCAACGACTGGCTGCTGGGGCAGATCCGCGCCGGCATCGGCCAGGTGTTCGGGCAGACCCGCGAAGAATTCATCCCGCAGATGATCAACCTGCAAGCCGTGGGGGGTGTGAGTTTCAAGAAAGGTTGTTACACCGGCCAGGAAATCGTGGCGCGGATGCAGTACCTCGGCAAGCTGAAACGCCGGCTGTATCGCCTGACTATGGCCGGCAGCGAGCTGCCCGAGCCCGGCGCTGCGTTGTTTTCGCCGGTACATTCAAGCGCGGTAGGCAACGTTGTGATCGCGGCCCGGTCTGATGTCGGGATCGAGGTGCTGGCGGTCTTGCAGGCGGATGCGGCGGAAGATGGTCGGATCCACCTTGGTGGGGCAGAGGGCGAGGCCCTGCACTTGAACGAATTGCCCTACACCCTCGACGCGAAGCTCGAAACACAGCGTTGATCCCGGTTGAAGCATGTGCGAGACGTCAGCGTAGTCACCAGCGCCGTCCCCTTGAGTGGACGGCCGCTGGCCGGAATGCAATGTCCAGAGATCCAATATGAGTAGCATGGCTGACGAAGTGCAGAGGGATCTGATCAAGGCGATCGACAAGGATGCTCTGTTTCTGCCAACTCTCCCTGAAGTTGCACTGAGGATTCGTCTGGCGGCAGAAGACTCGGAAATCTCCATTGCCGCGCTGAGCAAGGTCATCGGCAGCGACACTGCGCTGTCGGCCCGGCTGATCAAAGTCGTCAACAGCCCACTGCTGCGGCCGAACTTTGAAGTCAGCGACGTGCTGACGGCGGTTCGACGTCTGGGCGTGAACTACAGCTGTAACCTGGCCATCGGGCTGGTGGTGGAGCAGATGTTTCACGCCAAGTCCGATGTCATTGAAAACAAGATGCGCGACATCTGGAAACTCAGCATGCAGGTGGCCGGGGTGTGTAATGTCCTCAGTTACCGCAGTGCGCGTTTAAAGGCTGACAAAGCCACCCTGGCCGGGCTCGTTCACCTCATTGGCGTGCTGCCAATCCTGACCTACGCCGAAGACAACTACGAGTTGCTCGCCGACCCTATCAGCCTCAATCACGTTATCGAACGCATCCATCCAGTCATTGGCGAGCGGCTGCTGCGCTCGTGGGATTTCCCGGAAGGCCTGGCGATCGTGCCCCGGCAGTTTCAGAATTTCAGCCGTGTTTCCGATCAGGCCGACTACGTGGATCTGGTGCAGGTGGCGACGATTCACATTCATGAGATGAACGGCACGCCGTACTCCAATCTGCAGTTTCAGTCAGTGCCGGCCGTGTCGCGGTTGGGCCTGAACATGGCTGACGGCGCGCTGATCAACGAGATGAATCAGGCGATGACGCTGCTGTACTGATCGCTTTTATGGGCCCGCTCAGCCGAGTCCCACCAGTCCCGATTCCGGCACCATAAAGCTCACCCTCACTTTAAGGCCCCGCTGTGCGCCGTCATGCAAGGTGATGCGCGCCAGATGTGCCCTGCAGATTTCACCCACAATGGCCAACCCCAGGCCCGAACCCTTGCTCTGCTGATTGCGTCGATAGAAGCGCTCGAACACCCGGTCGCGCTCGTGAGCCGGAATGCCGGGGCCGTCGTCCTCGACTTCCAGCGTGCACGGCGCATGGACGCGCAAGATCACGTTGCCGCCCGCAGGGGTGTGGGCAAGTGCGTTGTCCACCAGATTGCTCAGCAGCTCGTTGAGCAACGTGGGTTCGCCGCGCATCCACACCGGCTCGTCGGCTTCCAGCGCCAACGCCACACCCCGGGCGTGGGCAAGCGGCGCCATAGCCATGCCCAGTTCCCGCGCCAGTTGGCTGAGGTCGAGCAATTGCGCGCCGCCCTCCGCGATGGCCCGCGCGCCGTTTTCAATGCGTGCCAGCGACAGCAACTGATTGGCCAGATGGGTCAGTTTGTCGGTGCCGGAGGCGGCGCTTTCCAGGGTGTTGCGCCACGCGGCGGGCTCCTGATCACGCAGCCCCAGCTCCAGTCGCGCTTTTAATGCCGCCAGCGGCGTGCGCAATTCATGGGCCGCGTCGGCGATGAACTGCGCCTGGCGCTCGAACTGCATGCGCAGCCGCTCGGTGAAGTGGTTGAGGGAGCTGACGAGCGGGCGCAGCTCGTGCTGCACTTCGACCAGCGGCAACGAACGCAAATCGTCAGGCTGGCGTTCTTCCACCGCCGTGCGCAGGCGATCCAGGGGCCGCAACGCGGCACTGACCGTGAACCAGACCAGCAACAACGCGCCGCTGCCGAGCATGCCCAGACGCAGCAAGGTGTCGGCCATCAAGGCCTGAGCCATGTCCACCCGGGCTTCTTCGGTTTCCGCCACGCGAATCTCGGCCATGCCGTTCATGTTCGGTTCGCTTACGGCCTTGAGCAGGCTGACCACCCGTACGTCCTGGCCTTGATAACGGCCGCTGTAGAACTTGGCGAGGGCCGGATAAGCGTCGGTGCGCGGCGTGCCCGGCGGCGGTGCGGGGATGTTTTCGTAGCCCGAAATGAGCTTCTGATTGATGTCGTTGACCTGGTAGTAAATGCGGCCCGCGCTGTCGTAGGCGAAGGTATCCAGGGCCACGTAGGGTACGTCGGCGCTGAGGGTGCCGTCGCGCTCCGACAGCCCGGCGGCGATGGTCCGCGCCGAGGCCAGCAGGGTGCGATCGTAGGCGGTGTCTGCTGCTTCGCGTCCGTTCCAGTAGGCGCTCATGCCGCTGGCGATCATCAGCACCACCAGCAGCAAACCCAGGTTCCACAGCAAGCGCCAGCGCAGGCTGTTTTCCGCTGAAGGAAACGGATTAAGCATCCCGACTTTCCAGTAGGTAACCCAGCCCCCGGAACGTGACGATCGCGATCGGGTGGCCATCGAGCTTCTTGCGCAGACGGTGTACGTAGATTTCGATGGCGTCGGCGCTGGCCTCTTCGTCCAGCCCAAACACCTGCGCCGCCAGTTGCTCCTTGCTCATGACCCGACCGGGTCGGGCGATCAGCGATTCGAGCACGGACTGCTCGCGGGATGTCAGCGTCAGGAGTTCTTCACCGAGGGTGAAGCGGCGGGTATCGAGGTCGTAGACCAGTTCGCCACAGCGTTGCTGGCGTTCGCCACCGAGTACGCTGCGGCGCAACAACGCCTTGACCCGCGCCTCCAGCTCAGACAGTTCGAAGGGTTTGGCCAGGTAGTCGTCGGCGCCGAGGTTCAGGCCGTGGACCCTGTCCTTGACGTCGCTGCGGGCAGTCAGCATCAGCACCGGGGTGTTCTTGCCCCGCGCCCGCAGACGCGCCAGCACCTCAAAACCGTCCATGCGCGGCAGGCCGACATCGAGCACCACCACGGCATATTCTTCGCTGCTCAGGGCCAGATCAGCTGCAACGCCGTCGTGCAGAACGTCAACGGTCAGGCCGCTGCTCTTGAGTGCCAGCGCGACGCTTTCCGCCAGTTGCAGATGATCTTCGACGAGCAGGACACGCATCGATTTCTCCCCATTGAGCATTTTATGGGCGGAGTTTACAGGCGCGCCGTCGTCTGTGAAGGCCCGGCGCGCGGGAATGATTCCAGCAATGATGAGCAACGTCTCTGCAACGGTTCAGCCGAACGCAGCGTGAGCGCTCTGTGAAAGGTAGTTGAAAGGTTGATGAAAGCTTCGCTGATTAGGATCCCGTTACGACTTGTCACGATTGCGTCCCGCGTGACGCTGCTAATGCCAGGGTCGTGACGAAAAACGCCTCGATGCGTTTTCAACAATAAGAACAATATCGGAGTCATCAGTGATGCCCTCACTGCAATCATCGGCCCTCGCGCCGTCTGAATCCCATTATGTTTTCTGTTCACCTCGCAGCCCTGTTGCGCGGTGTTTCGTCACGTCTGCACGTTGGCTGCCCGCAGTTTTGCGAAGGTGTGACACGACTGCCTGACGAACGTACGACCGCCTGCCCCCATTAAAACAACAACTCCTCTGGAGACGGACCATGAACCTATCGTTGCGCCATATCAGCGTCGCCGCCAGCTGCATGCTGATGGCCACCCAATTGTGGGCCGCCGAGCCCAATCGTCCTGAATGCATCGCGCCGGCCTCGCCCGGTGGCGGCTTCGACCTGACCTGCAAACTGGCGCAAAGCGCGCTGATCAACGAGAAGATCCTCTCCAAACCGATGCGCGTCACCTACATGCCGGGCGGCGTCGGCGCCGTGGCCTACAACGCGGTGGTCGCTCAGCGTCCGGCCGACGCCGGTACGCTGGTGGCCTGGTCCAGCGGCTCGCTGTTGAACCTGGCCCAGGGCAAGTTCGGCCGTTTTGACGAGAACGCCGTGCGCTGGCTGGCCGCCGTCGGCACCAGCTACGGCGCGATCGCGGTCAAGGCCGATTCGCCCTACAAGAACCTCGACGATCTGGTTAAAGCACTAAAAGCCGACCCGGGCAAAGTGGTCATCGGCTCCGGCGGCACTGTGGGCAGCCAGGACTGGATGCAGACCGCGCTGATTGCCAAAGCCGCCGGCATTAACCCGCGGGAACTGCGTTATGTCGCCCTCGAAGGCGGCGGTGAAATCGCCACTGCCCTGCTCGGAGGGCACATCCAGGTGGGCTCTACCGACATTTCCGACTCCATGCCGCACATTCTCAGCGGCGACATGCGCCTGCTGGCGGTGTTCTCCGAAGAGCGTCTGGACGAGCCGGAAATGAAGAACATCCCGACCGCGAAAGAACAGGGCTACGACATCGTCTGGCCGGTGGTGCGCGGTTTCTATCTGGGGCCAAAGGTCTCGGACGAGGACTACAACTGGTGGAAAGCGGCGTTCGACAAACTGCTGGCCTCGGAAGACTTCGCCAAGCTGCGCGATCAGCGTGAGCTGTTCCCGTTCGCCATGACCGGCGAAGAGCTCGACAAGTACGTGAAAACCCGCGTCGCCGAGTACAAGACGCTGGCCAAGGAATTCGGCCTGATTCAGTGACTGAACCCATCGAAGCGTACTTGATTGGCTGAGGATTACGCCGCCTGTGCGGTGGCGTGATCCGGGAGTTTTCCATGGTGATACAACGCATTTTCGCCGTCGTGCTGCTGCTGGTCTGTATCGGCCTGGCAATGATGGCCTGGCCTTATCAGGCGCCCTTTTCCTACGAACCCGTCGGCCCTCGTGCTTTCCCGCTGCTGATGCTGGCGCTGATGGGCATTTCGCTGCTGTACATGGCGATTCGTCCGACGCCGATCGTGCATTCCGAGGAAGAGCCGGCGCTGGACCGTCCGACACTGATCAAGATCGGCATCTGCACCGTGCTGCTGCTGGTGTTCGCCGGGCTGTTCGAGCCGTTGGGTTTTGTGCTGAGCAGCATTCTGATCGGGATTCCCATGGCGCGTCTGTACGGCGGCCGCTGGCTGCCGAGTGTCGTGATCATCACCTTCATGAGCATCGCGCTGTACGTGCTGTTCGACAAAGTGATGGATGTGCCCCTGCCCCTCGGTCTGCTCGACGTTATGGAGAACTGATATGGACACTCTCGGCTATCTCGGCCAGGGCTTCGGCGTCGCGCTGACCCCTTACAACCTGATCACCGCCCTGTCCGGCACGCTGATCGGCACTGTCGTCGGCCTGCTCCCCGGCTTGGGTCCGATCAACGGTGTGGCGCTGTTGATCCCGATCGCCTTCGCATTGGGCCTGCCGCCGGAGTCAGCATTGATCCTGTTGGCGGCGGTGTACCTGGGCTGCGAATACGGCGGCCGCATCAGCTCCATCCTGCTCAACATTCCGGGCGAAGCATCGACCGTAATGACCGCGCTGGACGGCTACCCGATGGCGCGTCAGGGCATGGCCGGCGTGGCGTTGTCGCTGTCGGCATGGAGTTCGTTCATCGGCGCGTTCATCGCCACCTGCGGCATGGTCATGTTCGCGCCACTGCTGGCGAAATGGGCGATTGCGTTTGGTCCTGCGGAGTACTTCGTGCTGATGGTTTTCGCGATCGTCTGCCTGGGGGGCATGGCCGGTGATCGACCGCTGAAGACCTTTGTCGCTGCGTTGATCGGGCTGTTTCTGTCGAGCATCGGTATCGACGCCAACAGTGGCGTGTACCGCTTCACCGGCGACAACATCCATCTGGCTGACGGCATTCAGTTCGTCGTGCTGGTGCTGGGTCTGTTCTCAATCAGTGAGATCCTGTTGTTGCTGGAGAAAACCCATCGCGGCCAGGAAGCGGTGAAAGCCACCGGCCGCATGATGTTCAACTTCAAGGAGGCCAGTTCGGTCTTTTGGGTGAACATCCGTTGCGGTCTGATGGGTTTCATCATGGGCGTGTTGCCGGGTGCGGGCGCGACGCTGGCCAGCGCCGTGACCTACATGTCCGAGAAACGCATCGCCGGGGCAAGCGGCAAATTCGGACAGGGCGACATGCGCGGTCTGGCAGCGCCGGAAACCGCCATTGGCGCGACGGCCTGCGGCGCGCTGGTGCCGATGCTGACGCTGGGCGTGCCGGGTTCGGGCACCACGGCGGTGATGATCGGCGCCCTGTCGCTGTACAACATCACGCCGGGGCCGCTGCTGTTTCAGCAGCAACCGGACATCGTCTGGGGCCTGATCGCGTCGTTGTTCGTCGCCAACATCATGCTGGTGATCCTCAACATCCCGATGATCCGCATCTTCACCCGCATCCTGTCGGTGCCGAACTGGGCACTGGTGCCGGTGATCGCGATCATCACCGGGATCGGCGTCTACGCGGTACATGCCACCACCTTCGACCTGTTCCTGATGGTCGGCATCGGCATCTTCGGTTACATCCTGCGCAAGCTGGATTTCCCGCTGTCGCCGATTCTGCTGGGGTTCATCCTCGGTGGGTTGATGGAGCAAAACCTGCGTCGCGCGTTGTCGATTTCCAACGGCGGCCTGGAGATTCTGTGGTCGAGCCCGATCACCCTGGGCATGTGGGTCGTGACGGCGTTCATGCTGGTGTTCCCGCTGATCCGCATCTGGCGCAAACGCTCCAGGCAGCGTCGCGCGCTGGCCGATGTCTGACCGGCCATTCAGCACGTGGTGGGGCACACCGCTGGTCGGCCTGCTGGGGGGATTTCTCGCCAGTCAGGTTGGCTGGCCACTGCCCTGGATGGTCGGCTCGTTACTGGCGATCATCCTGGTCCGCTGCCTCACCCCCTGGCAGCTGGCTGAAATTCCCGGCGGCCGCAAATGCGGCCAATGGGTGGTCGGCATCGGCATCGGCCTGCACTTCACCCCCGTCGTCATCGAACAAGTCCTCTCGCACTTCGGCCTGATTTTCATCGGCGCACTGGTGACCAGCGTCTCCAGCGTGGTTGGCGTGTGGCTGATGCTGCGCACCGGCGAGGACCGCGCCACGGCGTTCTTTTCCAGCATGCCCGGCGGTTCGGGCGAGATGGTCAACCTCGGCGCACGCAACGGCGCGATTCTCAGCAACGTCGCCGCCGGGCAGAGCCTGCGGGTGCTGGCAGTGGTGCTGTGCGTGCCGGCGATCTTCAAGTATTTGATGGGCGATGGCGGCCCGCCTTCCCACGCAACAGTGGTGGATTGGCGCTGGCTGATGCTGCTGTTTCCGCTGGGCGCGCTGGTGGCCTGGGGGTGGGAGCGGTTGAAACAGCCCAATCCGTGGCTGTTCGGGCCGTTGTTGATCAGTGCGGTGATCAGCGTGAGTTTCAATTTGCACATCGGCCTGCCCCAGGGCGGCAGTCAGCTGGGGCAGTGGCTGATCGGCAGCGGCCTGGGTTGCCACTTCAACCGGGCGTTCTTTCGCCGTGCGCCGTCGTTCATCGGCCGCACGTTGCTGGGGACGGCGCTGACGATGAGCATCGCGGCGTTGTGCGCACTGGGGTTGAGCACGCTGACCCATCTGGATTTGCGCTCGTTGACGCTGGGGATGATGCCGGGCGGGATCGCCGAAATGAGCCTGACGGCGGAGGTGCTGCAGCTGTCGGTGCCGCTGGTGACGGCGATGCAGGTGATGAGGTTGTTGTTTGTGTTGTTTCTGGCCGAGCCGTTGTTTCGTTACTGGGATCGACGGCTGGGTTAACGACTCACTCAACATGTGGGAGCGAGCTTGCTCGCGAATAGGTCGGTACATCCGCTAAATTTTCAGCGGTTGAAATACCGTCTTCGTGAGCAAGGTGGAACGCCACCCCGGTCATTCCCACAAGGTCTGCGTCTGTCCAGGAATGATCCGGTGTCAGGAGCACCCCAGCTTCTGACGTCATCCCGCGCTAGACAACAGCCGGCAATCGCCACTCAATCGGCGCCAGGCCGTTCTGCTCCAGAAACTTGTTCGCCAGACCAAAATGCCCACATCCGATAAACCCCTTGTACGCCGACAGCGGCGACGGGTGCACGGCGGTCAGGATCAGGTGCTTGGACGCATCGATCAGCTTTTTCTTGCTCTGGGCATGGGCGCCCCACAGCAGGAACACCAAGTGCGGCTGATGGGCGCTGACCGTTTCGATGATCTTGTCAGTGAAATGCTGCCAGCCTTTGCCGGCATGGGACGCGGCGTTGGCGCGCTCGACGGTGAGCGTGGTGTTGAGCATCAACACGCCCTGCTCCGCCCACGACTGCAGATAGCCGTGACTGGGGATGTCAATGTTCAGGTCGCGCTTGAGCTCTTTGTAGATGTTGACCAGCGAAGGCGGCGCCGGCACGCCCGGCTGCACCGAGAAGCACAGGCCGTGGGCCTGATTGGGGCCGTGATAAGGGTCCTGGCCGAGGATGACCACTTTCACGTTATCCAGCGGCGTTGAGTTCAGCGCATTGAAGATCAGCGGCCCCGGCGGATAGATTTCCTTGCCCGCCGCATGCTCCTGACGCAGAAATTCGCGCAGCTCGCCCATGTAAGGCTTTTCGAACTCGTCGCGCAGGGCCTGCTTCCAGCTGGCCTCCAGTTTGATGCGGTCGTCGTTTGTCATGGTGTGATCCGGCAGAAACAATGCGCAACTTTAGGGACTGTGGCTGATTATTTCCAGCGCGGCGCCGTCGGATCTTCCTACACTCGTTCACAGCCGCCGGTTTGCAACTTCCGGGCGTCGAGGGGACTCACAACTCTCGATAGATCCCCGTACCACTGACAAGAGGTCACGATGAATCTGCAATTTGAAGAGCTCACCACCACGGACGGCGCCCGCCTGGGCATCGCCACGCTGGATGCGGAAAAATCCCTGAATGCCCTGTCGCTGCCGATGATTCTGGCGCTGCAGGACCGCCTTAATGAGTGGGCCAGCGACCCGCAAATCGTCTGCGTATTGCTGCGCGGCAATGGCGAAAAAGCCTTCTGCGCCGGTGGCGACGTGCGTGCGCTGGTCGAGGCCGGGCGTGGGCAGCCGGGCACGGTTCCGCCACTGGCTGCTCAGTTTTTCGCCGCGGAATACCGGCTGGATTACACGCTGCACACTTTTCCCAAACCGCTGATCTGCTGGGGCCACGGCTATGTGCTGGGCGGCGGGATGGGTTTGCTGCAAGGGGCGAACATTCGTGTCGTGACGCCGAGCAGCCGGCTGGCGATGCCGGAAATCAGCATCGGCCTGTTTCCTGACGTCGGCGCCAGTTGGTTCCTGTCGCGACTGCCGGGCAAGTTGGGGCTGTTTCTTGGATTGACCGGCGCGCACATCAACGGCCGTGACGCGCTGGACCTTGGTCTCGCGGATCGTTTTCTGCTGGACGATCAGCAGGAGGAAATGATCGACCGGCTGCTGCAGCTCAACTGGCAGGAGCAGACCAAGGTGCAACTGACCAGCCTGTTCAGGGCGCTGCAACTGGAGGCGGTGGATCAGTTGCCCGCCGCGCAATGGCTGCCTCGGCGCGAGACGATCGATGATCTGCTGGATGTCGCCGACGCACCGAGCGCCTGGAGTGCGTTGAAACATCACCTGAATGGCGATGACCTGTTATTGGCCAAGGCGGCGAAAACGCTGACTGACGGCTGCCCGATGACGGCGCATCTGGTGTGGGAGCAGATTGAGCGGGCGCGGCATTTGTCATTGGCTGAGGTGTTTCAGATGGAATACGCCATGGCCCTGAACTGCTGCCGGCACCCCGAGTTTGCCGAGGGGGTGCGGGCGCGGTTGATCGACAAGGATCAAACGCCTCACTGGCACTGGCAGGACATCGCCACAATTCCGCTGGCGGTGGTGGACGCGCATTTCGAGAAGGCCTGGGAAGGACGGCACCCGCTGGCGGATTTGTCGGAGTATTGAGGCTTGAATTCATGCCTGCATGGATGGCGTTCAAACGGGCCTCTTCCCGGCTAAAGCCGGTCCCACTATTGGGATGCGTACTCCCTCTAGGACTGGCTTTAGCCGGGAGGGCGTCGGGTGCTACACCGCAAAGGTGAGGGGTGAATAGACGGGCCTCTTCCCGGCTGAAGCCGGTCCCATTATTGGAATGCGTACTTCCTGTGGGACTGGCTTTAGCCGGGAAAGCGTCAGATGCCACACCGCAAATGTGAGGATGAATGGACGGGCCTCTTCCCGGCTGAAGCCGGTCCCACTATTGGAATGCGTACTCCCTGTAGGACTGGCTTTAGCCGGGAAAGCGTCGGGTGCTACACCGCAAATGTTAGGGCGCCCACACTGGCCTCTTCCCGGCTGAAGCCAGTCCTACATTTGGATGTGCGCCCACGCTGGTGGCTCGGGTCATGTATTCAACCCCAAAAAAAAGGCGCTCCTTGGAGCGCCATTTTTGCGTTACTCAGCGATTGCCGCCACCCGGTCCGCCGTGTCCGCCGCGGCCGAAACCGCCGTCTTCGCGGTGATTGCCGCCAGAGCCGCCGGGGCCTGGGCGTGGACCACTGCCACCTCCGCCGCCCCCGCCTGGATTGCCATGCCAACCGCCGCCGGGCCCTGGGCCATTGCCGCCTCCGGGTCTCGGGCCTTGGGGTGGCGGGCGATAGCCGTTGCCGCCGCCGTGGTAACCGCCGCCCCCACCATTCCAGTTGCCGCCACCATAACCCGGGCGACCTCCGTAACCGGGGCGACCCCCGCCGTAGCCAGGCCCGTAATAACGCGGTGGCGGCGCGTAGTAGCGGGGTGCCGAGTAGTAACGGGGCGAGGAGTAATACACCGCCCCTCCGGAATACACCGGAGCGACCGGGCGATAACTGTCGTACACGTAACCACTGCTGTAGCCACTGCTATAGATCGGCTGCGTGTAGCTTTCTGATTCGTAATAACCTCCGTAACAACCTGCCAAGGACAACGTCATCAAAGCGGTAAGCAATCGTCGATACATGGCGGCCTCCCGGACCGCGGTAGAGCTCGAACCAGCGGCGCTGGTCGGCGTTCTCGAAACTGCCGAGAACGTTAACTGAGACTCCGAATTGCAGACCTAGTGCCCCACCGCGGTCCCCAGGCGCCAGACGGCGCCCTGCATCAGTGCACGTCTCGCCCGTCGTCAAACCACCTGCGCCCGCCCAGCTCAGCCGCCACAAGGGTTTGCGCAACTTGGCACAACTCTCGCTTGGGAGAGGATGTGCAGGAGTCACCACAGGTTCGCGGCACCACAATTTGCAATAGCCGACTAGGGTTCCGGCTCGCGTTTCGCGAGTGGCTGGTCCGAGAGTTGGCGACCTCCAGTAGAGGTTACACGGCGGGATAAAAGCCCGGGAGACAGGACACCAGTGGTGTCGCCGTGCTCCTGACCGTCCCTTTTCGCTACTGGAGACACCCCATGCAAAAGTCCCGTCTGTTCAGCCTGCTCACCGCAGGCGTCTTTGCCGCATTGAGCCTCTCGGCCACCGCCGCCCCGAAAAAAGATTTCGACGTCTGCTGGACCATTTACGCCGGCTGGATGCCATGGGAATACGCAGGGACTCAAGGCATCGTCGACAAATGGGCCAAGAAGTACGGCATCCACATCAAAGTCACCCAGCTCAACGACTACGTCGAATCGATCAACCAGTACACCGCCGGCCAGTTCGACGGTTGCACCATGACCAACATGGACGCCCTCACCATCCCGGCCGCCGGCGGCGTTGAAAGCACCGCGCTGGTGGTCAGCGACTTCTCCAACGGCAACGACGGCATCGTCATCAAGGGCGACGGCAAGAAAGTCACCGACCTCAAGGGCATGGACGTCAACCTGGTCGAGCTGTCGGTGTCCCACTACCTGCTCGCCCGCGCCCTGGACTCGGTGGACCTGACTGAAAAAGACCTGAAAGTCGTCAACACCTCCGACGCCGACATCGCCGCCGCGTTCAACACCAGCGAGGTCAAGGCCGTCACCACTTGGAACCCGATGCTCTCGGAGATCAAGGCCAAGCCTGGCGTCACCGAAGTGTTCGACTCCAGCAAGATCCCCGGCGAGATCATGGACATGATGGTGGTCAACACCCAGACCCTGAAAGACAACCCGGCTTTGGGCAAAGCCCTGACCGGCGCGTGGTTTGAAGTGGTGGCGCTGATGAACGCAAAATCCGCCGAATCCAAAGCCGCGCTGGAGCACATGGCCCAGGCCTCGGGCACTGATCTGGCCGGATTCCAGTCGCAACTGGACACCACCAAGCTTTTCGCCACGCCTAAAGAAGCGCTGGAGTTCGCCACCAGCAAGCAGCTGCCGACGACCATGCGCAAGGTCGCTGACTTCTCCTTCGACCACGGCCTGCTGGGCGAAGGCGCCAAAGACGCCAGCGCGGTCGGCATGACCTTCGCCGACAGCGTGACCGAAGGCGACAAGGCCAACCTCAAGCTGCACTTCGACCCGAGCTACGTGCAGATGGCTGCCGACGGCAAGCTGTAAAAACCAAAGGTCTTTGTCATGCGTTTGATAAACCGCCGCCCGGATCGCGCCAGTCGCCTGATCCTGGTGCTCCTGCCGTTCGCCCTGTTGCTGTTCGCCTATTTCACGGGCTCGGCGACGCGGCTGACGGAAAACCCCAACGACAAGCTGCTGCCCAGCGCCGTGGAGATGACCGATGCGATCAAACGGGTGGCGTTCGTGCCCGACCAACGCACCGGCGAATACCTGCTCTGGCAGGACACCGGCGCCAGCTTGCAGCGCCTCGCGATCGGCCTGGCGATCAGCGCCATTGTCGGGCTGTGCCTGGGCATTGCGTCGGGGGTGCTGCCGTTGTTCAGCGCGCCGCTCTCGCCGTTACTGACGGTGGTGTCGATGGTGCCGCCGCTGGCGATTCTGCCGATCCTGTTCATCGTCTTCGGTCTGGGCGAGCTGTCGAAGGTGATGCTCATCGTCATCGGCATCACGCCGGTGCTGGCCCGTGACCTGGAGCAGCGCGCCCGGGAAATTCCGGTCGAGCTGCTGATCAAGGCGCAGACCCTGGGCGCCTCGACCTGGACGCTGATCCTGCGGGTGGTGCTGCCGCAATTGCTGCCGCGCCTGTTGATCTCGCTGCGGCTGGTGCTGGGGTCGGCGTGGCTGTTTCTGATCGCGGCCGAAGCCATCGCCTCCACTGACGGTCTCGGTTACCGGATCTTTCTGGTGCGGCGCTATCTGGCGATGGACATGATTCTGCCCTACGTGGTGTGGATCACCCTCCTCGCCTGGCTGATGGACTGGGGCCTGAAAGCCCTCACGCGCAAGGCATTCCCTTGGTACGAGGGGGCGCGCCCATGAGCTTTATTTCGGTCAAAAACGTCTGGCAGCAATATGGCGATCAAGTCGTGCTCGAAGGCTTGAACCTGAGCATCGCCGAAGGCGAGTTCTGCACACTGGTGGGCGCGTCGGGTTGCGGCAAATCTACGTTCCTGCGGCTGCTGCTGGGACAGGAAGTCGCCAGCAAAGGCGCGATTCTGCTGGACGGTCAGCCGCTGGCGAAGGAACCGGATTCGACCCGTGGCGTGGTGTTTCAGCGCTATTCGGTGTTCCCGCACTTGTCGGTGTTGGATAACGTTGCCCTGGGCTTGGAATTGCCGCGCTCGGCGTTGCTCGGGCGGCTGTTCGGCGCCGCCAAGCGTGACGCCCGGGAGCAGGCGGCGGCGCTGTTGCACAAGGTCGGCCTCGATCACGCGCTGGACAAGTACCCGACGCAACTGTCGGGCGGCATGCAACAGCGTCTGGCCATCGCCCAGGCGCTGATCATGAAGCCACGGGTTTTGTTGCTGGATGAGCCCTTCGGCGCCCTCGACCCCGGCATCCGCAAGGACATGCATGCCCTGCTGCTGGAGCTATGGCGCGAAACCAAACTGACGGTGTTCATGGTCACCCACGACCTGTCCGAAGGCTTCAACCTCGGCACCCGGCTGCTGGTGTTCGACAAGGTCCGCATCGACCCCCACGCCCCCGGCGCTTATGGCGCGCGCATCACTTACGACATTCCCCTGAACAGCGATCGTCGCGCCGCCCGCGTGGCGCTTGATTCGCTGAAAACGGCTTGAAGGACATTGCCCATGACTGATTCAACCACGCTGTTTCCCGTGTTCGCCGAAGAGCTGCTGCCCGGCGGCGGCCACCTGTCGTTCGTGCTCAAACGTGGCGAACTGCTGCGCCTGACCGACCTGAACGGCAACGCCAACGTCAGCCTGACGCTGTTCAACGCCCACGAAAAAACCGAGCGACTCAACCTGCCCGACAGCCTCAAGTGCCAGCACACCGCCAAGCTCACCAGCGGCCATTGCCTGTATTCGGACATGGGCCGCGTGCTGGCGGCGATCACCGCCGACAACTGCGGCTGGAGCGACAGCATCGGCGGCGTGCTGTGCGCCGAAGAGGTCACCGAGAAATACGGCCAGGGCCGCTATCAGGAACTGCGCAACGGCTTCTTCCGCAACGGCGCCGACAACCTGCTGGTGGAGATGGGCAAGTGGGGCCTGGGCCTGTCGGATCTGTTGATGACGCTGAACCTGTTCAGCCGGGTCAACGTCGACGATCACGGCGCGCTGGCCTTCGTCCCGGGCAACTCAAAAGCGGGCGACAGCATCGAGCTGTACGCACCGATGGACACGCTGGTCGTGATGACCGCCCTGCAACACCCGATGGACCCCAACCCCGAGTACGCGCCGCAGCCGGTCAAGCTGAGCTGGATGAAGGCCGATCCCAGCGTCGCCGAGCACTGCCGCACGTCCCGCGAAGAAAACGTGCGCGGTTTCATCAACACCGATCGCCTGTTCGCCTGAGGAGGCCAGTATGACCAGCACCATGACCTCTGCCCCCGTTTCCATCACCCACATCCCGGCAGGCGAGCCGTCGCTGACCGAACTCAAGGCCGGGCAAACCCTGCGTCTGCTCGACCTGGAAGGCAATCAGGCGGTCGACACGCTGTTTTACAGCCTCGCCAACCCCCGCGAACGCTATGACGTGCAACGCACGTTGCGTCGGCAGAACAACGTTTACCTGAGCAAAGGCAGCGTGCTGTATTCGAACCTGGGCAAGCCGATGCTGACCATCGTCGAAGACACCTGCGGGCGCCACGACACCCTCGGCGGCGCCTGCGCTCAAGAGAGCAACACCGTGCGTTATGCGCTGGATAAAAAGCACATGCACAGCTGCCGCGACAGCTACCTGCGCGCCTGCATCCATGACGGTCGGCTGGGCAAACGCGACATCGGCCCGAACATCAATTTCTTCATGAATGTGCCGGTCACGGCGGACGGTGGGCTGACGTTCGAGGACGGCATTTCCGGCGCCGGGAAGTACGTCGAACTGCGCGCCGAGATGGACGTGATCGTGCTGATTTCCAACTGCCCTCAGTTGAACAACTCGTGCAACGGCTACAACCCAACGCCGGCAGAACTGCTCGTCTGGGACTGACCGCTGACCGCGATTTCAAGGGTTCAAGATTCACGGGCTCAAGCTTCAAGATTTCGGCGCGAGGGACGGCCTTCGTGCAACGCGTACCAAAGCGGGACGGCCCGCTACCCAGTGAGGGATTGATCGCTATCGATCCCCGGGGTCTATGCCATGTTCGACAAACTGCTGATTGCCAACCGCGGCGCCATTGCCTGCCGCATCCTGCGTACCCTTCGCGACCTGCAGGTCGGCGGCGTTGCGGTGTACGCCGAAGCGGACGCTGCCAGCCTGCACATTCTGCAAGCCGATGAAGCCCATAGCCTGGGCGAAGGTGGCGCCGCCGGCACGTACCTGGCGGTGGACAAGATTCTCGCCATCGCCCAATCCACCGGCGCCAAAGCGATTCATCCGGGTTACGGCTTTTTGTCCGAAAACGCGGCCTTTGCCCAGGCCTGTGAAGACGCCGGCATCGCCTTCGTCGGCCCGACGCCTGAGCAACTGCGGGTCTTCGGCCTCAAGCACACCGCCCGCGCGCTGGCCAAACAGCACGGCGTGCCGATGCTCGAAGGCACCGAACTGCTGGACAGCCTCGAAGACGCCTTGACCGCTGCTGAAACCATCGGCTACCCGGTCATGCTGAAAAGCACCGCGGGCGGCGGCGGGATCGGCATGCGCGTGTGCCGCAGCGCCAGCGAACTGAGCGAGTCATTCGAAGCTGTCAAACGATTGGGCCAGAACAACTTCAGCGACGCCGGGGTGTTCATCGAGAAGTACATCCAGCGCGCCCGCCATCTGGAAGTGCAGGTGTTCGGCGACGGTCGTGGCGAGGCGATTGCCCTCGGCGTACGCGACTGCTCGGTACAGCGTCGCAATCAGAAAGTCCTCGAAGAAACCCCCGCGCCGAACCTGCCTGCCGGCATGGCCGATGAGCTGTGCGCTGCGGCGATCAAGCTGGCGAAAGCGGTCAACTACCGCAGCGCCGGCACCGTGGAGTTCGTCTTCGACAGCGATGATCAGCGGTTTTATTTTCTGGAAGTGAACACCCGTTTGCAGGTCGAGCACGGCGTGACCGAGCAGGTCTGGGGCGTGGACCTGGTGAGCTGGATGATTCAGCTGGCGGCCGGCGATCTGCCGCCGCTGGTTGAATTGCACGCGGTTTTACAGCCAGTCGGCCATGCGATTCAGGCGCGTTTGTACGCTGAAGACCCGGGCCGGGATTTCCAGCCCAGCCCGGGCTTGCTGACCTCGGTGCACTTCCCCACCGCCGACGGCAAACACCTGCGCATCGACACCTGGGTCGAGGCCGGATGTGAAATTCCGCCGTTTTTCGATCCGATGATCGCCAAGGTCATCAGCTGGGCGCCGGACAGGATGTCGGCCAGTGACGTTCTGGCCCAGGCCCTGAGCGAAACCCGGCTGTATGGGATCGAGACCAATCGCGACTACTTGCGTCAGATCATCGCGGACGTGCCGTTCGCCAGCGGCCAGCCGTGGACGCGGTGCCTTGAGGGGCTGACCTATCGAGCCGACACGTTCGAGGTCCTGAGCGGCGGCACCCAGACCAGCGTTCAGGATTATCCGGGGCGCCTGGGTTACTGGGCAGTGGGCGTGCCGCCGTCGGGTCCGATGGACAGTCGCTCATTGCGTCTGGGTAACGGTCTGGTGGGTAACGCTGAAGGCTGCGCCGCGCTGGAAATCACCATGAGTGGGCCGACGCTGCGCTTCAACACTGATGCGGTCATTGCCGTGACGGGCGCGGTCATTCCGCTGTCGGTGGATGGCGTAGCGCTGCCGATGAATCAATCGTTGCTTGTTTCTGCTGGATCGACCTTGGTGCTTGGCACCATCGCGGGCGCCGGTGCCCGCAGTTATCTGTGCGTACGGGGCGGGCTGGACGTGCCGGATTATCTGGGCAGCAAGAGCACCTTCACCCTGGGCCAGTTTGGCGGGCATGGCGGGCGAGCGTTGCGCGCGGGGGACGTGCTGCATATCGCGCCTTTGTCTGACCGCAGCGCAGGCCAACAACTGGCAGCTGAACGCATCGCTGCGCTGCCGGAAGTGCGCGACATCCGTGTGATCTACGGCCCCCACGGCGCGCCGGAGTACTTCACCGAACGCTACATCGAGACCTTCTTCGCCACCGACTGGGAAGTGCATTTCAACTCCAGCCGCACCGGCGTGCGCCTGATCGGGCCCAAGCCGGAATGGGTGCGTGCCGACGGCGGTGAAGCGGGCCTGCACCCGTCGAACATTCATGACAATCCGTACGCCATCGGTGCGGTGGATTTTACCGGGGACATGCCGGTGATCCTCGGGCCGGACGGGCCGAGCCTGGGCGGATTTGTCTGCCCGGTGACGATCATCGAGGCGGATTTGTGGCAGTTGGGGCAGCTCAAGGCCGGGGACAAGGTGCGGTTTTATCCGGTGAGTCTCGACGCGGCCCGCTCGCTGAAACTGAACACCGATCTGTGTAGGAGTGAGCTTGCTCGCGAAGGGGCCGGTACATCCGATGGATCTGTGGCGGCTGGGCCATCGCATTCGCGAGCAAGCTCGCTCCCACAGGGTTTAGCGTTGACCTCGCCCGCTGTGTTCCCAAAAGGGGCAGCGTTGACTTCGCCGGTTGTGCTCGACATCGGCAAGGAGGATACCCGCCTCGTTGCTCGCCTGTCCGGCGACACCCATCTGTTGCTGGAAATCGGCGCGCCGGAGCTGGACCTGGTGTTGCGCTTCCGCGGCCATGCGCTGATGCAGGCGCTGGAAAGCAAGCAGCTCACCGGCGTGATCGACCTGACACCGGGCATTCGTTCGCTGCAGGTGCATTACCAGCCTGAGCAACTGCCGCTGAAAACGCTGCTCGATGTGGTCGCCGGCGAGTGGGACGGCGTCTGCGCCAGCAAGAATCTGGAAGTGCCGTCGCGCATCGTTCATCTGCCGCTGTCTTGGGATGATCCGGCCTGCCAACTGGCCATCGAGAAGTACATGACCACCGTGCGCAAGGACGCCCCGTGGTGCCCGAGCAACCTGGAATTCATCCGCCGCATCAACGACCTCCCAAACCTCGACGAAGTGCACCGCACGGTCTTCGACGCCAGCTACCTGGTGATGGGGCTGGGCGACGTTTACCTCGGTGCGCCGGTCGCCACGCCGCTGGACCCCCGTCATCGGCTGGTCACCACCAAGTACAACCCGGCGCGCACCTGGACCGCTGAAAACTCCGTCGGCATCGGCGGCGCCTACATGTGCGTCTACGGCATGGAAGGTCCCGGCGGTTACCAGTTCGTGGGCCGCACGTTGCAGATGTGGAACCGCTACCGCGCGGTGGCAGCATTCGATGGCAAACCGTGGCTGCTGCGGTTTTTCGACCAGATTCGCTTTTATCCGGTCAGCGCCGACGAGCTGCTGACCATCCGCCGCGATTTCCCCCTCGGTCGGTACCCGCTGCGGATCGAGCACAGCACGCTCAATCTGACTGAGTACCAAACCTTCCTGGCCGAAGAAGCGCAGAGCATCGCGGCGTTCCGCAGCCAGCAGCAAAACGCCTTCAACGCCGAGCGCGAGCGCTGGATCGCCAACGGGCAGGCCTCGTTCGAGAGCGACGAAGCGGTGGCCGAATCCACGGAAGAAGCGCCGCTGCAAGACGGTCAGACCAGCGTCGACAGCCACATTGCCGGTAATCTCTGGCAGGTGCAGGTCAGCGTCGGCCAGCGCGTCGAGGCGGGGGAAACCCTGGTGATTCTGGAGTCGATGAAAATGGAAATCCCGCTGGTGGCGCCCCACGCCGGTGTGGTCAGCGACGTCCGCGTGCAGCCTGGCTCGGCGGTGCGCGCCGGGCAACGGGTGGTCGTGCTGGACGTCGGCTGATTGGCGCTGATGCTCTTTGCAGCTTGCAGCTTGCAGCTTAACGCTTGCAGCTTTCATACAGGCATCAGACGCGGTGGCATACGCGATACATAGTTACCGCCATTGCCACCCGGCATCGCGCCATAGTGGGCATCTTTTCACGTGGCGCGATTTTTCATGAACGACCGCAGCAGCTCTGATTCCGCGAGCGGCCTTGATCTCCTTTCCAACGACACCCTGCACAATGGCGGGGGGTTCAGCGTTTCGCCGTTCGCGGAACCTTTGCGCCCGGCTGAATCCCCGGAGCCCGCCACCGCGTCCGCCAGCGAAGCTTACGGGATTAACCACAAGCGCTTGATGCGCCAGGCCGTCAGTCCGGTCGCCGAGTTGTTGTACGGATCGGTCTGGGTGTTGAAGGCCTGGCAACTCGATCTGGCGTTTCCGCCCTCGGTCGTCCGCCATCTGGACCAGCGGCTGGAGGAAACGCTACAGGCCAGATTTGGCACGCCCATTGACCTTGATGAGCTGCACGTCAGTTTTAGCACCGCGCTGGAGCCGGCCGTCGAAACCGACGGTCGGGAGCGTTTCGAGCTGCGCCTGACGTTACGCGAGCTGGGCCGGGAGACGCTGAATCCGCCCGGACTCCTCGCCCTTCGACGCTGCGCCGAGGCGGATCGCCCGCTGTCGGCGTCGACGCCCACCCTAACCGTATCGGCGTTTTTCGAGCTGCTCATCGAAGCCCGATGGACACTGGAATATGAGCAGGTGCAACGTCAGTTCTGGGAGCATCACGGCGACACATGGAAAAGGCTCGCCGAGCTGGCGTTTCTCGATGGTGTGACCCGTTTGCATTCGCGCAAGCGGATCGATAATGAGGGCCATCTGTTGGCGCTGGATGCGCTGGGGCTCACACGTTTCCCGCTTGGTGTTCAGGATCTGCAGTCGGCCGGACCGCCGGCACGCTCGGTCGTGCGCGGGGTGGCGCTGAACGGCGAGATCATCCCCGGTATCTTCCATCTACGCTCCAATACCACGGGGCATTGCTATGTCCACGTGCTGGGCAGCGCGCCCCTGTGCCATGAGTACATCAGCGATGACGCGCCCTGGAAAGCGGACAAGGTGCTGGAGGCGATCAACGCATCGGCCTGGCATCGGATCAATCTTTCGATCGATGGCACGCAAATCACCCTGACGCTGGCGGCGCCTTCGGACGACGTATTCACTCAACTGCGTGTCGCCCAGCAACGCTTTTGCGCTGAGCGACTGACGGGCATCGATGCGGTTGAATCAACCGACGCATTCATCGACGACGACCACGCGGCGCTCATGCCCATCGAGCCGGCACTGGCACTGGTCAGCGCCCTCGATCACTGGCAGCACCATGAGCCGCTGCTGGCGCGAATCCCGACCCCGCTCGGGTTCGCAAACCGGCTCATGGGCCAGTGGCTCAGGCAGGTGTCCCCCCGACTCAAGCCTGTCCCGTTGAAGCAAACGCACACGCCGATCACAGACCCCCGGCGCGTATTCATCCGCTACCTGCCCGGCACGTCGAGGACGCCGTGGGGCCACCCGCGAATCGCAGCGGCGAACGTGATCGTCACGCCGGACGAAACGCCCGTCACGCTGAGTCAGGCACTGTTGAGCCGGTTCAGGGCGCTTCAGCCCCAGGGCTACGATGATGAAGGCGGTCGCTGGGTCGTCTACGCAGACCCGAGCGGGAACGGGGCCTGGAGGCCCGAGGCGGAATTGAACATCAGCGCCGCCAGCGTCGAGGCGCACATCCAGGGCGTCGATTTTCTCGGCCTCATGCAGCTTCGACTCGACCAGTTCTGGCGGCAGCAACGCGCTGACATCGAGCGTTCGCTCTGGTCGACGTTCGTCAGCCAGGCGCTGCTGGCCTTCAAGAGCGGAGACCTTTCCATGAACAGTTTCCAGAGGGTGATCGATGCCGTGGGGCAGGCGCAGCAGGTGCCTGCGCCAGAGCCGCCGCTTCTCGTTGCAGAACGGATCCGCTGGAGCGCTGTGGGCTTTCACGTGAGCAGCGGACTGCCACTGAACTCCCACTGCCCTCCCTGCGTGGGCTTGTTGATGATCAGCGCGCCCGACCAGGAAGGCGGGGTGCTTTATCAGGCCGGGCAGTCCACGCCGTTCGTGGCATTCAGTGATCGTCAGCAGCTCATCGAACACCTGACTACCGCTGCCGCCAACCCTGCATGGCGCGAGACGGTGCTCAATTCCATGCCGCGCCGTTTTCACGCCAAGCTCGGTTATATCCTCGAACTGTGGGGCGGGGTCCGAGCGCCGGCCGAACCGGTGTCGATCCTGCGTCCCTGGACAGAGCCGCTCTACAGCCCGGACACCCATGCCGCCCGGCAGCGTGAACTGTGCGAGCAGGAAGTGTCCGGCTCGCCCATGGCGTTCATCTGTGAGGGCCTGCGTCTTAACAGCCAGTACGACGCCGAGGACAGCATCGTGACCGACCGCGAGCAGGCACTCGGCGCCTGGATTCAACACCTCAATCGCCTGCAACTGTTATTGGCACCCATGGCGCTCGTGCTGCCGGCAGCCTCCGTTGCGGCGCTGACGGCCAGCGCGGCCAGCGTTTCGCTGGGCATTCAGGCCGCCAACCTCCCCGGCGACCGTCAGAAGGAACGGCGCCAGGTGATGTTCGCCATTCTGTCTCTGGGGCTGTTGCACATGGCACCGGCCACGCCACGACTTTTTCAGGCGTTCCGCAAACTCGCAGCGCCTGCCACAGCACTGGGCCGAGGGCTGAGTCGAGTGAAGACTGCGCTGCCGGCACGCAATTTCGGCGACTGGCTGCGCAGGGCGACCCACCCACGCAAATCGCTGCTCAAGCCGTTCTTCAATGGAGCGGGCCTGATGAAGACGTGGAGCGTGGCGGGTAATGCCGAATTCGGCACGTCGTCGGTTCAAGTGTGGAAGCTGGGGCGCAAATTTCTGCTGTGGACATCGGACCGGACCCAGGCACGCACCCTGGTCGTCAGCAGCCACGGCTACTACTTGCCCTGGACGCGCACGACGGCCATTCCCAACGGCACCGAACTGCGAACTTACGCGCCCCACGGTCACGAGCTGGTCGACCCGATGCTGCACCGGATCGCCAGCCAGTCGGTGCGGCCCTACGCCCTGCTGAACACTGCGCAGCCGGTGCCCGGCCCCGGCGTCGGGCCCTTTCCGGACATGTTCGCCCGGGACACGCTGATGGCCGGCACTTCATTGCCGGGACGCATCAAGAATTACACCCTGGCGAAATTCCAGAGCGAGCACTACGAGAGTTACAGGGACATCAGCCAGATCGTGCGCAACAGCCATCAACCGCCGCTGCCCAGCCTGCTCCCTGCAACGCCCATGGATGTGCTGACCGTGCGCAACCGGTTCGGCATGACCCGCCCGACCCTGGAGGATCTGTTCACCGAACTGAGTCGGCAGGGCATTCACTACGACAACATCCTGCTGGTGCATTGCCGCTGTCCTGCCGTGGGTTCTATGCTGGGGCGCGCGCCCTCTTTCGTCGCCCCGCAAGGCCAGTCGCCGATTACCCCGTAGGCGCGTTGCCCGGGATCACATGCTCATGGCGCGAGACAGGGCCGCGCGCTAGCATTGGCGGCACTCAAAGGCGGCGCTCTACATGGACACTCACATCATCGACACGAGCATCTGCCCCGTTTGCGGCGCCAGTAACCGCTGCACCCTGGCTGATCCGCGCACAGTGGATCAAGCCTGCTGGTGTTTTACCGCCGAGATCGACCCGGCGGTACTGGCAGCTCTACCCGAAGAGGTCCGTGGACAGGCATGCCTCTGCCCGCGATGCGCGGGCCTTGAAGCGGCGAGTCGCGATGCGTCTTGACCGTTTCCTCAGCAACCTGCCGCGCTTCAGCCGCAAAGATGTACGACTGGCACTGATCGCAGGCCGTGTGCACGTCGACGGGTTGCTGGTAAAAAACCCGCTGCACGAGGTCCGCGAGTTTAGTCAGGTACGGATCGACGACGAAGTCCTACAGCACGGTAAACCGGCGCGGTATTTCATGCTGCACAAGCCTCCGGGCTGCGTCAGCGCAACCGTCGATCCGCAGCACCCCACCGTGCTCGACCTGCTTGAGGAACCCGACAAGGACGATCTGCACATCGCCGGCCGCCTGGATTTCAACACCTCCGGGCTGATGCTCATCACCAACGATGGGCAGTGGTCGCGCCGCCTGACGCAGCCGATCACCAAACTGGCGAAGGTCTATGACGTCGAGACCGAAGACGACATCGGCGCGCACTACGTCGAGAAATTCGCTGAAGGGTTTTATTTCGCGTTTGAAGACCTGACGACACAGCCTGCCGAGCTGACGATTCTGGGCAGTCACCGCGCCCGGCTGAGCATCGTTGAAGGGCGTTACCATCAGGTCAAACGCATGTTCGGCCACTTCGACAACAAGGTGACCCGGCTGCACCGCGAGAGCATGGGACCGCTGAGACTCGACCCGGCGCTGGCCCCCGGACAGTACAGAGCCCTGAGGCCCGACGAAATCGCGTTGATCTGAAACCTGCGTCGAATTGCCTACCTGTCACGAAACACGTGCAACGTCTCTACGCGCACCCCGTTTTTTCGTCAGGAGACATGGAGATGAAGCCAGAAATCGCTGTGCTGGACATACAAGGCCAGTTCCGGGTTTACACGGAGCTCTATCGCGCAGACGCTGCCGAGAAGACCATCATTTTGGTCAATGGCTCGCTCGCCACGACCATCTCCTTCGCTCAAACCGTGCGCAACCTTCACCCGCAATTCAACGTCGTGCTGTACGACCCGCCTTACGCCGGCAAATCAAAACCCCACAATGCCCATGAACGCCCCCTGACCAAGGAGCTGGAAGGTCAGTTGCTTCTGGAGCTCATCGACCACTTCAACGCCGAACTGCTGCTGTCGTTTTCATGGGGTGGCGCGGCGGCGCTGGTCGCCCTGGCGCATCGGCCCAAGCGCATCGAGAAAGCCGTGATCAGCTCGTTCTCCCCTGTCATCAGCGACCCGCTGCGCGACTACCTCGAGCGCGGCCGGCAACACTTCGCCGCCTACAATCGCCATGGCGTCGGTGAGTTACTCAACAGCACGCTGGGCAAACACCTGCCTTCTCTGTTCAAGCGATACAACCACAAGCACGTCAGCTCCCTGGATCTGCACGAGTACGCGCAGATGCACCACCACATCAACCATGTGCTGGACGCGAGCAATCATCCGCAGATGAAAGCCGCCAGGCGCATCAATGTGCCGGTGCTGTTCATGAACGGTGTGTGGGACGAGTACACCTCGGCTGCCGACGCCCGGCACTTCGCCCACTACATTCGCGACTGCCATTTCAGCACCATTCAGGATGCCGGGCACTTTCTCGACATGGAGAGCAAGGCAGCGTGCCTGGCATCGAAAGAGGCCATACATGGGTTTCTGACGCCCGCGCCCGAACCCCGGCGCGTTCACTACAGAACGGGTCAGTCGCAACAGGCGTTTGCGGTGTGATTGGAATGGGAGATGAGAGGGGGAGCAGACGGGGAAGGAATGGTTTGCTGCAGACCCTGATGAGTGCCATTGGACGGCGAATCAGGGGTTGGCTAGATGGCATTTGGCAGGTGCGGCATATAACGCTTCAATTAACACGCGGCATCTGGTACAAAGTCAGCCGCTCCAAAGGCGTCAGGTTAAAAGCGGGTATAGTTTAGTGGCAAAACGAAAGCTTCCCAAGCTTTAGTTGAGGGTTCGATTCCCTCTACCCGCTCCATCTCCCCCAGTGTTTCCGGGCTTTTCAGCCGCCCTCCTCGCTCTGAATCAAGCTCGATTCCTGCCTCGTCTTCTAAAAGACCGACTCATACCGCCGCCTTCTCAGGCACCGATTTCGTTACCGTTAATCCCCTGCTGCAAATCCGCATCACAGATTCCGCGCCGACTGCCGATACAGAGAAACCAGTTGCTCAAAATTCATCCATCGAGCGACGAAATCTCAAGGCAGTGACGATCATGCAACATATCCCCTTGGCAACCTTCGAATCCATTGGCTGCGCTGAGTGTCGAAATCTCGAAGGGCTGGGCTTCGACTTCACCATGGCTTTCCAACCTATTTTCAATGTCACCACCGGGGCGCCCTTCGCTTATGAGGCGCTGGTCCGTGGTGTCAATGGCGAGTCCGCTGCGTTTATTTTGGGTCAGGTCAACGACGGCAACCGCTACCGTTTCGATCAGGCGTGTCGGGTCAGGGCCATTGAGCTCGCTACCCAGCTGGGCCTGCCCGCGATTCCAGACTGCAAGCTGAGTATCAATTTCCTGCCCAAAGCGGTGTACCGCGCAGAGACATGCATTCGGGCAACGCTTGAGGCGTCTCGGACGTTCGATTTTCCGGTGGATCGGCTCATGTTCGAAGTCACCGAAGGTGAGCGTGTAGATGATCCAAATCATCTCAAATCCATTTTCGAAGAGTACGAGCGGCAAGGTTTCACCACCGCTATTGATGACTTCGGATCAGGTTATTCCGGCCTCAACATGCTGGCGATGTTTCAACCACAGGTCCTGAAGATCGATATGGCGCTCACCCGTGACATCGATCAGGACGCCGTGCGTCGGGCGATTGTTGAAGGGATTGTGCTGGTTTCGGGGCGGCTGGGAATCACTGTCGTGGCCGAAGGCATCGAGACCTGCGAAGAGCGCGATGCCCTGCTGGATCTGGGCGTCGAGCTGATGCAGGGCTATCTGTTTGCCAAGCCCATGATCGGGCGTTTGCAACCGATGCCGGTGGACCTGATATGCGGACCAGACGTCGTCGACGTGGCCTGATTCACAAGTGAGCCTTGGACGTTGCAAGGGTTGCAGGCCAGTCGTGGGTGCGATGCGTCAATCCGCCGCGTGGGTCGCTGCCTGTTCGATCAACGCGGCCACTTCCTGCGGACGGGACTGGTACACCGAGTGACTGGCGCCGTTGATCTCGATGGTGTGGCTGTTGGCTCGCTTGGCGTACATGCGCTCAAGGTCCGGGTTGATGATCCGGTCTGCCCCGGCCACTGCGTACCAGCTAGGCTTGGTTTTCCACGCAGGCACGCCAGCGGGTGTGGTAAACACTGACGCCGCGGTCGGCTCCTGGGAAATGGCTTCGAATTCAGCCTGAGCCTTGGGCAGGTCAGCCGCGAAGTCCGCCGGATAGAACGCTGGGTCAAGGGACAGGAAGCCGTCAGCGGTTTTCTTCACCGCTTTGGTGGCATTGGGGTACAGCTTGCCGTTCTGTGCTTCGGTTTCACCCTGATCCAGCGCGTGGGCGGCGATGTACACCAGGCCCACGACATGAGCGTCATTGCCGACATCCGTGATGATCGCGCCGCCGTAACTGTGGCCGACCAGAATCGTCGGGCCATCCTGCTGGTCAACGATGCGCTTGACGGCAGTCACGTCATCGGTGAAGGAAGTCAGTGGGTGTTCAGCGATCGAGACGTTGTACCCGTCCTTGCGCAGGATCTCGTAAACCGGCTTCCAGCCCGACCCGTTCACAAAGGCGCCGTGCACCAGCACGATGTTCTTCAACGGTGCCGCCTGAGCCGCACCGGCAACGCCCAGCGCCAGGGCGCCCGCCGTAAAAACGCTTAGCAGTAATGACGCGTTGCTTCTTTTCATGGTGTGCTTCCTCAGTGTGCAGTCATGGTCGGGGGCTCGACCGGGATAGCTAACGCCTGGCCCCGCTCTTCGCTGTGAACCATTGAATGCGCTGCACGTATCTGCAATGTGTCGCTGAAGGCGAGCTTTCAGTCAGCACGTATCAGCAGGGGGTCTGAATACACAGGTATACAAAGCTCCCGTTTTTTGTGGGACTGGCTTTGGCCGGGAAGAGGCAAGTGTGTTCGCCATCAGCTTTGCAGCGTGACGGCTGACGCTTTCCCGGCTAAAGCCGGTCCCACAATGGAGGCCACCGCCAGTCCAGCTGAATGCATGCAATCCAAATGTAGGACCGGCTTCAGCCGGGAAGAGGCAAGTAAGTGCGCTGCACCAGTAAACCGGACTAAAACTTTCACCCACAAAAAAGCCCGGAAAACTCCGGGCTTGTTCATTCCACCAACGCTTACGCCGCAATGCTCGGCGACGACAGGGACTTCTTGTACTCAGCCTTCATCGCTTCCATCTGCGCACCCAGCTCTTCCAGCATCTTCTTGCCCAGCAGCTTTTCAGCCTGCGGGAACATCTCTTCCTCTTCTTCCTCGATGTGGTGTTCCAGCAGCTCTTTGACCACTTTCACACGACCCGAAAATTCCGGGGTGGCAGGGTCAGTTTGCTTGAGGTCCGGCAGCACCAGAGCGTCGACGGTGCGGTGCTCTTCCTTGGCTTCGTAGTACATGATGTCCTGCTCTTTGCCGCCCGCCTCTTTAAACGCCGGATAGAGAATTTCTTCCTCGATCTTGGTATGGATGGTGATTTCCATCTCCAGTTTGGCCAGCAAGTCAGTGCGCTTTTTAACGCCGCGCTCGGTGGACTCGCTCAGTTGGGTCAAGATGGCTTTTACGCGTTCATGGTCGGCTTTCAACAGTTCGATGGCGTTCATGTTGTTTCCTCTGAATCACGGTAGGCGGATCGATCTAAGTGCCGACCCTGCAGGTTCGTGATGAGAGTTGCATCGACCGTGCCGATATAGCGAGATATCGAAAAGCCCGGTGAATCAGGAAGTTAGAAGAACACGGAAAATGCGAAATCGTGCAGTCTGCATGAAACTTCGCAAACGGATAGTGCAGTTCACGAGTTGCTATCCGGCCGATTGAGCTCCGGCAACACCAGAGCTCAAATGGCGACGAGTCGTGTCATTAGTGCGCTTTAGCGGCAGGTGCTAACGCCGTCCGCTCTTGATAGGCCGGCAAGGAGGCTGCATAAGCCATGGCTTCTTCGCGCATGGAGAACGAGCCTAATCGATCACGGTGGGTGCAGACCCGCCAAGGCCCGTTGTTCACGTTAATCACATCGTAACCGTTGAAGTGCGTCTTGCTGAGCATTGCGGTATGCATGGTCATCTCCTCTCATTCAAGAGAGTGTTATGGGTTGTCGGATTAAACCTTACACCCGTCATTCACTCTATAGACGTTACCGAGACCAGCGGCACGCTCCTCAAATTGTTCGAAGCCGGGATGCCGCGTTGACAATGCCGACCTGGGTTTCTATAAGTCCCCTCCGTTCTGGCGTCCGGTCAGTACCTGCTCACCTGAAAGCGAAGCGAGATGATGGAATTCACGGATTTTGATGCCGAACTGGCCGACTGGAACACGCTGCAAGCCGTCAATCCCTGCTCGGGATTGCTGCTGGGCAACGGCGCCAGTCTTGCCGTGTGGAAGAACTTCGCCTACGACTCGCTGTTCGAGCTGGCGCAGACCACGCGCAACAAACCCTTGAGCGCCACCGAGCTGGCGCTGTTCAAATCCATGGAAACGGAGAATTTCGAGCCCGTACTCAGCGGCTTGAAAGTCGCGATGCGGGTCAACGCGGCGCTGACGATTGGTTCGTCATCGCCACGCAACCGCTATTTCGCGATCAAGGAAGCCCTGATTCATGGCATCCGCTCGGCGCATATTCCGTGGCGCCTGATGGAGGCGGCGACTATTGGCAAGATCAGCGAAGCCCTGAGCCCGTACCAGACGGTGTACTCCACCAACTACGACCTGCTGGCATACTGGGCAGCGATGCATGGCGCGCAGCCGTTCGATGATCTGTTCGACGATGACGCTGTGTTCAACCTGCACCGCACCGACAGCCACGCCACGCGCATTTTGTACCTGCATGGCGGCATGCACCTGGTGAAGAACTTCGATGGCACGGCGCGCAAGTTGCTGTCTTCGGAGAGCACGCTGCTGGGCAGTTTCGCGATCAACGCGCTGGAAGATGTGCCGCTGTTTGTCTGTGAGGGCCCTAGCGACGACAAGATGAAGATCATCCGCGGTTCGGACTATCTGTCGTTTTGCCACACCCAACTGGCGCAGCATGAGGGCGCGCTATGCGTCTTCGGCCACTCGCTGGGCAAGCAGGATCGACACATTCTCAACGCCATTCTCCAAGCCCGTCCCAAGCACATCGCCATCTCGGTATTGCCGCGCAGTGACGCCTTCATCCAGCACCAGAAACGCCGCTACAGCGAACTGTTTGAAGGGCAGAACATCGAGCTGACATTCTTCAACGCCACGACCCACCCGTTGGGCGATCCGGCGCTTGCGGTGCCGGTGGCAAGGCTGAAGGAAGCGTTGGAGTTAAAGAAGAGTTGAGGGTTAGCGCTAAAGTTGGCCCGCCGCCGGATACCCCGCCAGATTGTTCACCCAAGAACTGACGACGAACGCTGATCTTGTGGGAGTGAGCTTGCTCACGAATAGGCGGTCACAGGCTGCCAACTTTCAGCGACCATAAGTCAGTCTTCGCGAGCAAGCTCGCTCCCACAAGTGCCGTGCCAGTCGGGCGAGCTTGGGCATCAGGGAAGTACTCCCAGAACAAACCGGACCCTACAGGTCCGGTCTTCCAATTACTCACCGCTTCAAATCTTCCCAGCTGCTGCCCTTTATTCGTTACCTTCCGACAACGACCCCACGACCACTGCCCCACCCTGCGTGTGTTTATTGACGCTGGTGGCGACCGATTCAGTGGTCAGGCGCATGCTGCTGAGAGCGGCGAGTCGGTCGCTGCTTGTCGTGTGCACGACGCTGCCTGACCAGTGAGCCGCCACCGTCGCCATCCATGCGAAAAGGAATACCACGACACCCTGCAACGCCCATTTTTCGATAACCGACACGATGGCTCTCCTGGCTGAATTCGACGGCACCAATTTGACCTTCAAACTGTTGCAGGAACGTTGCATTCAACTTCTGCACCAACATTTGAGTCGATTGAGTGGTAGTCAGGAAAATCCTCGAAAACGGCAGTTCCCCCCTTGACCGATTCCCGGCTGAAGCCGGCCCTACAAAAGCATCGCGGTCGGTTCGTAGGACCGGCTTCAGCCGGGAAGCCTTTGAAGTGTACGGACGATTCCGCACGCATCTGTAAATGGCCCCCATGCCGCCTCTGTGGCTGAATGAGCACGCGTTTCGCACCAACAAGAACAAGGCACGCCCCCTTATGTCCTCTCGTGAAAACACCGGAATGGTCCTCGGACTGATCGGCGTGGTGATCTTCAGCCTGACGCTGCCCATGACCCGCATCGTGGTGCAGGAAATCCATCCTTTGCTCAACGGTCTGGGCCGCGCCCTGTTCGCGGCGGTGCCAGCGGCGGCGTTACTGCTGTGGCGCAGAGAAAAATGGCCTACCCGCGCGCAGTTCAAGGCGCTGATGGTGGTGGCGCTGGGGGTGATCGTCGGTTTCCCGGTGCTGTCAGCCTGGGCCATGAAAACCCTGCCCGCCTCCCACGGCGCGCTGGTCAATGGCCTGCAACCACTGCTGGTCGCCATCTACGCCGCCTGGCTCTCCCACGAGCGCCCGTCGAAAGCCTTCTGGGCCTGCGCCGCCATGGGCAGCGTTCTGGTGCTGGGTTACGCGCTGATCAGCGGGGCCGGCAATCTTCAGGCCGGTGATCTGCTGATGGTCGCCGCGGTGGCGATTGGCGGGCTGGGTTATGCCGAAGGCGGCCGCCTGGCCAAGGAGATGGGCGGCTGGCAGGTGATCTGCTGGGCGCTGGTGATTTCGATCCCGGTGCTGATCGTGCCCGTCAGCTATCTGGCGTGGCAGCATCAGGGCCCGATTTCTCCCGGCACCTGGTGGGCCTTCGGTTACGTGTCGCTGTTCTCGCAATTCATCGGTTTCTTCGCCTGGTACGCCGGACTGGCCATGGGCGGCATCGCGCGGGTCAGTCAGATTCAGCTGGTGCAGCTGTTTTTCACCATGGCCTTCTCGGCGCTGTTTTTCGGTGAGCACATCGACCCGACGACCTGGATCTTCGCCGCCGGTGTCGTTGTCACGCTGGCCATCGGGCGTAAAACGGCGGTGATCGCACCAAAGCCGGTCGCCGCCGCTCGCGTCTAACCCAGCAGGCCATCCGCCTGGAGCAAGCGCTCCAGGCACTGCTCCTGAATGCCGTAGAACACTTTCAGCTCCTGAATCTTTGCCAGCAGCTCGGCAGGGTCCGCCGGGGCGGCGCGCTTGACCGCCAGGATCATCTTGTTCTTGTTGGTGTGCTCCAGCGAAATGAACTCGAAAACCTTGGTTTCATAGCCGCACGCTTCCAGCAGTAATGCTCGCAAGGCATCGGTGACCATTTCGGCCTGCTGGCCCATGTGCAAACCGTATTGCAGCATCGGCTTGAGCAGCGTCGGGCTCTGGATCTGCAGGCGGATCTGTTTGTGGCAGCACGGCGAGCACATGATGATCGAGGCGCCCGAGCGGATACCGGTGTGAATCGCGTAGTCCGTGGCGATGTCGCAGGCGTGCAAGGCGATCATCACGTCCAGCGCGCTGGGCGCCACCGAACGCACGTCACCGCACTTGAACACCAGCCCCGGATGCTCCAGCCGCGCGGCTGCGTTGTTGCACAGCGTGACCATGTCCTCGCGCAGCTCGACGCCGGTGACGTTGCCTTCAGCCTGCAAGGTGTTGCGCAGGTAATCGTGGATGGCGAAAGTCAGATAACCCTTGCCCGAGCCGAAATCCGCGACCGTCACTGGTTTGTCCAGCGTGATCGGCGAGGTCGCCAGCGCGTGGGAAAACACCTCGATGAACTTGTTGATCTGCTTCCACTTGCGTGACATCGCCGGAATCAGCTCGTGCTGCTTGTTGGTCACACCAAGATCGGTCAGGAATGGCCGGCTCAGTTCCAGGTAACGTTTTTTCTCGCGGTCATGCTCGGCGGTCGGGGCTTCGCGCTCCTGCTGGGCCTTGTTGCGGAATAGCGTGCTCTTGCCCTTCTTGCTGAACTCCAGCTGCACTTCATCGGTGAGCGACAGCAGATGAGCGTTCTTGAATGACTCGGGCAGCAGGCTGGCGATCAGCGTCTGCGCCTCGGCAAGGGGGTGATTTTTGGTGATGTCGCGGGTCTTGTAGCGATAGACGAAGGACAGGCACGGCTGATCCTTGACCGTGACGGGTTTGATGATGACCCGCTGCAACTCCGCTTCGCTTCCGACATACTTGGCCAGCACCAGTTTGATCAGCGAATTTTGCGTCAGACAGGTGTCAAGCAGACTCAGGAACTGAGCGCGGTGATCCTGCGCAGGAACGGTGGCGGGTGCGGTAACGGACATCAGAAAGCGCCTCGGGAGCGGAAATGCGAGGCGCTATTTTAGGCGGGTCGAGAGCGGTAGGTGCAATTAAATGACGCGGAGGTCAGCAGAGGCATTCCCCCGCGGAGCGCGGGAACGATCAGATCACTCCAACACCACTAACCGGTTTGGCAACTCGTTGCGCGCCTGGGTCACGGGCACCTGCTCGCTCAGCACCTCGCCGCACGAAGTAATGCACCCCATAAAACCTTCCACAATCCGGCCGTCCTTCACCTGCCGGGTGAAGGTCTCGACCATCGAGCGCCAGACTTCGTTGTCCACGCGCCGGGCGATGCCGTCGTCGACGATGATCTCGACATAACGCTCGGCCTCGCTAACAAAAATCAGCACGCCGGTGCCATTGGCGGTGGCGTGCAGGTTCTGTTCAAGAAACTGCCGACGCGCCAGATTGCCCGCCCGCCAGTGCCGCACGCGAACAGGCACCAGCCGCGTGGTGATGCCCGGCAGCCGGCACACCAGCGCCACCACGATGAACGTGACAACCTGCACCAGCAGCAGATGATTGGCGCTGAGCCAGCCCGTCAGCAGGTTGATCAGCCCCGGTACGAGCAACGCGATGACCCCGGCCCAGATCAGCGGCACGTAGGTGTAGTCGTCAGCGCTGGTGGCCAGCACCGTCACCAGTTCCGCGTCGGTCTGACGCTCGACGGTCTCGATGGCGTGGGCAACCCGCTGTTGTTCGTCTTTATTGAGCAATGTCATGCACGCAAACCCTTTCTGAGCGTTCGACTACCAGCCACCGGAGGCACCGCCCCCGCCAAAACCACCACCGCCACCGCGCATACCGCCCGAGCTCGAACCGCCAGAGCCGCCGGAACCGAAGCCCCCTGAGCCGCCAGAGCCGAAACCGCCAAAGCCGCCGCCACCGGAGCCGATGGACCTGCCACGCCCGGAACGTGCGCTGATGTAACTGATGACCACGAACAGCACCAGAAACAGCAGGGTCACTTTCCAGTCGACGCCTTCGTCCTCGCTTGCCGCCGCGCTGCCGGTGGCGCCGACGGCGGGCTCGGCAAGGGGATCGCCGCCGAGCACCTGGACCATCGCCTCGGCGCCTTTGGTGATACCGCCGACGAAGTCACCCTGACGGAACGCCGGGGTGATGATCTGATTGATGATCACCGACGACTGCGCATCGGTCAGGCGATCTTCCAGGCCGTAACCCACTTCGATGCGCACCTTGCGCTCGTCCCGGGCGACCACCAACAGAGCGCCGTTGTCCTTGCCCTTCTGGCCGATGCCCCAGTGACGACCGAGCTGATAGCCGTAGTCCTCAATGGTCGAGCTCTGCAGGTCTGGCAATGTGACCACCACCACCTGCTCGGTGGTCAGCTCTTCATGGGCGCGCAGCATCTGTTCGAGATGCTCTTTGCTCGGGCCGTCGATCATCCCGGCGGTGTCAACGACGCGCCCGGTCAGCGGCGGAAACGTGAGGTCGGCTTGCGCCCACTGGGCAAATACGCCCACCGACATCGCCAGTAACGCGACCAGCACTCCCCGCCGCGCGCGTCCCATCAGAATTTCACTTGTGGCGCTTTGTCAGCGTCAGCGGCAGTGGCTTCGAAGTTCGGACGCACCGGCAGATCGCTGTACATCACGGTATGCCACAGACGGCCCGGGAAGGTGCGGATCTCGGTGTTGTAACGCTCGACCGCCGTGATGAAGTCGCGACGGGCCACCGCGATACGGTTTTCCGTGCCTTCAAGCTGGGACTGCAGCGCGAGGAAGTTCTGGTTGGATTTGAGGTCCGGATAGCGCTCCGAGACCACCATCAAACGGCTCAATGCGCCGGTCAGCTGACCTTGTGCGTCCTGGAACTGCTTGAGCTTGGCCGGATCGTTCAGCGTACTGGCGTCCACCTGAATCGACGTCGCCTTGGCACGCGCTTCGATGACTGCGGTCAGGGTGTCCTGCTCTTGCTTGGCGTAGCCCTTCACCGTTTCCACCAGGTTGGGGATCAGGTCGGCGCGGCGCTGATACTGGTTCTGCACCTGGGCCCAGGCAGCCTTGACCTGCTCGTCGTAGGTCGGAATGTTGTTGATCCCGCAGCCGGACAACAGGGTCGTCAGCAGCATCATCAACGCCAGTGACAATTTGTAACGACTGCCCCGGCTGTGGTCATAACGCTCTGTTTGCATGGCGTGCGTGCTCCCTGTACTCATCAATAGTTAATCCTGTCAGTCATGACTTTAGCCAAACCGGACGATCCCCGGCATAATCCCGCCCCATCGCGTTGTCGGGGCTCTGGATTGCCGGGCCACAATCAGATAAAACTCGTTGCGCTACTGATGCTCATATGAGGCAGGAGTTCAGCGGCGTTGCCGTCCTGACGACAATAAAAAACCAAAGGTTCGACACCTATAACAACGGCTGACCGGTATTACGTGCGAGTTGCCGGCAACGCCTTGAGAAAACCATTCATGAATAAGCTGTGTTTCCTGAGTCTCGTCATCGGCCTGGTCAGTCAGTCCGCCTGGGCCGAAAACGCCACCACTGGCGTTGGCACCCCCTCCACGCTGCAAGCCAAGAATGCATTCATCGCCAACCTGATGAAGCAAATGACCCTGGAGGAGAAGATCGGTCAACTGCGCCTGATCAGCATCGGCCCGGAGATGCCCAAGCCGGAAATTCTCAAGGAAATCACCGCAGGCCGCATCGGCGGCACGTTCAACTCCGTCGTGCTGCCGGACAACCGCGCCATGCAGGACGCCGCCGGGCACAGCCGCAACAAGATCCCCATGTTCTTCGCCTACGACGTCGTCCACGGCCAGCGCACCGTATTCCCGATCAGCCTGGGTCTCGCGTCGACCTGGGACATGAACGCCATCACCCGCACCGGTCGCGTGTCAGCGATCGAAGCCGCCGCCGACGGCGTGGACATGACCTTTGCACCGATGGTCGACATCACCCGCGACGCGCGCTGGGGCCGCAGCTCCGAAGGCTTCGGCGAGGATACCTATCTGGTGTCGCGCATCTCCGCCACCATGACCCGCGCGTTTCAGGGCACCAGCATGCAGGCGCCCAACAGCATCATGGCGGTGGTCAAACACTTCGCCCTGTATGGCGCGGTCGAGGGCGGTCGCGACTACAACACCGTCGACATGAGCCCGGTGCGCATGCAGCAGGACTACCTGCCGCCCTATCGCGCATCGATTGATGCCGGCGCAGGCGGCGTGATGATCGCGCTCAATTCCATCAACGGCGTGCCTTCCACGTCCAACGCCTGGCTACTGCAGGATGTCTTGCGCAGGGATTGGGGCTTCAAGGGCGTAACCGTCAGCGACCACGGCGCGATCAAGGAATTGATCGACCACGGCGTGGCCAAGGACTTCCGCGAAGCCGCCAAGCTGGCGATCAAGGCCGGCGTCGACCTGAGCATGAACGACAAGGCCTACGGCGAAGAACTGCCGGACCTGGTGAAGAGCGGCGAAGTGTCGGTCAAAGAAGTCGATAACGCCGTGCGTGAAGTGCTCGGCGCCAAGTGGGAAATGGGCCTGTTCGCCAACCCGTACCTGCGCATCGGCGCGGCAGTGGATGACCCGGCCGACCGCAACGCCGAAAACCGTCTGCACCGTGCCGAAGCCCGCGACGTTGCGCGCAAGAGCGTCGTGCTGCTGAAGAACCAGAACGACACCCTGCCGCTGAAGAAGCAAGGCACCATCGCTGTGATCGGTCCGCTGGCCAAGAGCTCGATGGACATGATGGGCAGTTGGTCAGCGGCCGGGCTGGCGCGTCAGACCGTCAACGCCTATGACGGCATTGCGGCGGCGGTCGGCGACAAGGCCAAGCTGGTTTATGCACTGGGCTCCAACATCACCGACAACCAGCACGCCATCACTTACCTGAACAAGATGGACGACCAGATCGCCATCGACCCGCGTCCCGAGCAGGAAATGATCGACGAAGCGGTCAAGGCCGCGCAGCAGGCGGACGTGGTGGTTGCCGTGGTGGGTGAGTCGCGCAACATGTCCCATGAAGCGGCGAGCCGTGTCGACCTGGTAATACCGGGCCGTCAACGGGACCTGATCCGCGCGCTCAAGGCCACGGGCAAACCGCTGGTGCTGGTGCTGATGAATGGCCGGCCGCTGGCGCTGGGTGAAGAAAACGAACTCGCCGACGCCATGGTGGAAAGCTGGTTCCTCGGCACCGAGGGCGGCAATGCCCTGGCTGACGTGCTGTTCGGCGACTACAACCCGTCCGGCAAACTGCCGATGACCTTCCCGCGCTCCGTGGGCCAGGTCCCGGCGTACTACAACCACCTGAACACCGGTCGCCCGTACCGCCCGAACGACTCGAACTACACCTCGAACTACTTCGAAGAGCCGACCAGCCCGCTGTTCCCGTTCGGTTATGGTCTGAGCTACACGCAGTTCAGCGTGTCGGACATCACCCTGTCGATCAACAAGATGACCCGCAAGGACAAGCTGACTGCCAGCGTCATGGTCAAGAACACCGGCAAGGTCGCCGGTGAAACCGTGGTTCAGCTGTACCTGCGCGACGTCGCCGCATCGATCAGCCGCCCGGTCAAAGAGCTGAAGAATTTCCAGAAAGTCATGCTGAACCCCGGGGAAGAGAAATCCGTGAGCTTCACCCTGACCGAAGAAGACCTGAAGTTCTTCAACCCGTCGCTGAAGTACGCGGCCGAGGCGGGCGAGTTCAAGCTGATGATCGGCCTGGATTCGGAGAACGTGAAAGAGACGACGTTCAATTTGCTGTAAGGCAGGAATCCGGGGCGAATGCGCCAGCCACTGAAAGGAGGTCATGCCCATGCCCCGTTCCGTCCGCCTTGTGCTCTATGTGTTGCTGATCTTCGCCGGTACCGTCATTGCGGCGACGCTGGCGATGCATCAGGCTCAGCGGCATGCCCTGGAAGACGACGCTGGCCGCTCTAAAGATCGGCTGGCGCTCTACGCCAACACACTGCAGACCCTGATCGAGCGCTACCGGGCTCTGCCGGCCGTTCTGGCCCTTGATCCTCAACTGCGGACGGCGCTGAGCGGACCGGTCAGCGCCGACACCACCCAGGCGCTCAATCTCAAACTGGAGCAGATCAACGGCGCGGCCCAGTCCTCCACCCTCGAACTGCTTGACCGCAACGGCCTCGCCGTCGGCGCCAGCAACTGGCGTCTGCCGAGCAGCTACGTGGGCCACAACTACGGCTTCCGCCCCTACTTCACGCAAACCCGCGCCACCGGTGTCGGGCGTTTTTATGCCGTCGGCGTGACCAGCGGCATCCCGGGTTACTTCCTGTCGAACGCGGTGCGCGACGAAGCCGGGCAGTTTATCGGGGCGATGGTGGTCAAGCTGGAGTTTCCGGACCTTGAACACACCTGGGCGCAAAACGATGACCTGCTGCTGGTCAGCGACGCCAAGGGCATCGTCTTCATCGCCAATCAACCGGGCTGGCGCTATCGGGCCCTGCGGCCGCTGACCGAGCAGGACCGTGCCGAACTGGCGAGCACGCGTCAGTACGACAAGCAGCCGCTGACGCCCTTGCATCAGGAGCTGCTGCGTACGTTCGGCGAAAACAGCCACCTCAGCCGTGTCGACGCCCCCAACGAGCAGACCGATTTCTTGTGGCATTCAATGCCGCTGCCGACCGAGGGTTGGACCTTGCACCTCCTGCGCAAACCGCAGGCTGCCAGTGAAGACGTGCGCAATGCCGGACTGGCGGCGGCAGGCATCTGGCTGACGCTGGTGTTTCTCGGGCTGTTTCTGTACCAGCGCTGGCGCCTTGGCCGCGTGCGCCAGCGCAGTCGCGAAGAGCTGGAACGCTTGGTCGAGGAACGCACGCGGGACCTGCAAACGGCGCAGGACGGTCTGGTGCAGTCGACCAAGCTGGCGGCTCTCGGCCAGATGTCTGCCGCCCTCGCCCACGAAATCAACCAGCCGCTGACGGCCCAGCGCATGCAACTCGCGACCCTGCGTCTGTTGCTGGAGCATGGCCGTGTTGACGATGCGTACAAGGCGTTGAGCCTGCTGGATCAGCAACTGACCCGCATGGCCGCGCTCACCGGCCACCTGAAAACCTTCGCCCGCAAAAGCCCCAGCGGCCTGCGCGAACGCCTTGATCTGGCCACCGTGGTCGATCAGGCGCTGCTGTTGCTGGACGCACGAATTCGTGAAGAGCGCGTCAGCTGCGTGCTCGACCTGACGCGTCCGGCCTGGGTGCGCGGCGACGCGATCCGGCTGGAACAGGTGCTGATCAACCTGATGCGCAACGCCTTGGACGCGATGGGCGATAAACCGCTCAAGCGTCTGGAAATTCGCATCGACGCGCAGAGCGAGCATTGGTGTGTTTCGGTCATCGACAGTGGCGGCGGAATCGCCGAAGAGCATCTGGCCAACGTCTTCGATCCGTTTTTCACCACCAAACCGGTGGGCGACGGTCTGGGCCTGGGCCTCGCGGTGTCGTTCGCCATCGTGCATGAACTGGGCGGCCGGCTCAGCGCCGAAAACGTCAACAACGGCGCGCGGTTTTTCTTCTGTCTGACCCAGGCCCCGGAGGCCGACGCCCCATGCTGAACTCGGTAATCGTGGTGGATGACGAGGCGCCCATTCGGCAAGCGGTGGAGCAATGGCTCACGCTGTCCGGGTTCGAGGTGCGCCTGTTCAGCCGCGCCGAGGAATGCCTGGCGCAGCTGCCCGAGCACTTTCCCGGCGTGGTCCTCAGCGATGTGCGCATGCCCGGCATGGATGGTTTGCAGTTGCTGGCCGAGTTGCAGCGGCGGGATCGCGACTTGCCAGTGATCCTGCTGACCGGCCACGGCGACGTGCCGATGGCCGTCGATGCCATGCGCGACGGCGCCTATGACTTTCTGGAGAAGCCGTTCACCCCGGAGACCCTGCTCGGCAGTTTGCGCCGGGCATTGGAAAAGCGCGCGCTGGTGCTGGAAAACCGTGCCTTGCATGAGCGGGCGGATAACCGCTCGCGTCTGGATGCAACGCTGCTGGGCATGTCGCCGACGATGCAGACATTGCGGCGGCAGGTCCTGGACCTCTCGCCACTGCCGGTTAACGTATTGATTCGCGGCGAGACCGGCAGCGGCAAGGAAATGGTCGCGCGCTGCCTGCATGACTTCGGCCCGCGAGCGGACAAGCCTTTCGTTGCGGTCAACTGCGCGGCGATCCCTGAGCAGTTGTTTGAAGCCGAGCTGTTCGGCCACGAAAGCGGTGCGTTCACCGGCGCCCAAGGCAAGCGAATCGGCAAACTGGAGTACGCCCACGGCGGCACGGTGTTTCTCGATGAGATCGAGAGCATGCCGCTGGCGCAGCAGGTCAAGCTGCTGCGGGTTATTCAGGAGCGGCGGATCGAACGACTGGGTTCGAACCAGAGCATCGATATTGATGTGCGTATCATTGCCGCGACCAAGCCCGATCTGCTGGACGAAGCCAAGGCCGGGCGTTTCCGCGAGGATCTGGCGTATCGGCTGAACATCGCCGAATTGCGACTGCCACCGCTGCGCGAACGGCGAGAAGACATCCCTATGTTGTTCAGCCATTTCTCGCGGAATGCGGCAGAGCGCCTCGGCCGCAGCGCGCCGGTGTTGAGCGGTGAACAGCTGAGCCATCTGCTCAGCCACGACTGGCCGGGGAATGTGCGCGAACTGGCGAATGCGGCCGAGCGCCAGGTGCTGGGGCTGGACGGTCCCGCCGCAGAGAACATCCCGGTGGGTCAGTCGCTGGTGGCGCAGCAGGAAGCCTTCGAAGCCCATTGCATTCGCTCGGCGTTGCGACGCCATCGAGGCGGTATCAAGGCGGTCATGCACGAACTGCAACTTCCCCGCCGCACGCTGAATGAAAAAATGCAGCGGCATGGGTTGGTGCGCGAGGACTTTCTAGCGGAAGACAGTCCTACAGGATGATCGCGGGGTGTCAGTGGGACCGGCTTCAGCCGGGAAGAGTATTGCGGCGATGAGCGGATTTTCGCTCAGGCATTTCACGCAACAAGCGGATTTCCGCTCATCCACCTCACGCAAAACCCTCTACTCCGGGGCTTTCAGCCTTTGGCACAGCTCCTGCTATCACTGTCGTCAGAACGCCTCGATGCGTTCCTTCTAACAACAATGACCTGCAGGAAATCCCATGGCCATCCCCAATACTGCCTCCCACGGAGCGGCTGCCACGCCAGTCGCCGAGAAAACCACCGGAAGTCGCCTCAAATCCATTTTCAGCGGTTCGGTCGGCAACATGGTCGAGTGGTACGACTGGTACGTCTACGCCGCCTTCTCCCTCTACTTCGCCAAAGTCTTCTTCCCCAAGGGCGACACCACTGCCCAGTTGCTCAACACGGCCGCGATTTTTGCCGTGGGCTTCTTGATGCGCCCCATCGGCGGCTGGCTCATGGGCCTCTACGCAGACCGCAAAGGCCGCAAGGCCGCGCTGATGGCGTCGGTGCTGTTGATGTGTTTCGGTTCGCTGATCATTGCTCTTACCCCTGGTTATGAAACCATCGGCGTCGGCGCCCCGATCATGCTGGTGTTCGCGCGCCTGCTGCAGGGCCTGTCGGTGGGTGGCGAGTACGGCACCTCGGCGACCTATCTCAGCGAGATGGCGACCAAAGAACGCCGGGGCTTCTTCTCCAGCTTTCAGTACGTGACGCTGATCTCCGGCCAGCTCATCGCGCTGGCGGTGCTCATCGTGCTGCAGCAGACGCTGACCACTGAACAACTGCAAACGTGGGGCTGGCGCATCCCGTTTGCCATCGGCGCGTTGTGCGCGGTGGTGGCGCTGTTCCTGCGTCGCGGCATGGAAGAAACCGAGTCGTTCACCCGCAAGAAGGACAAACCCAAAGAAAGCCTGATGCGCACATTGATGCGCCATCCGAAAGAGCTGATGACCGTCGTCGGCCTGACCATGGGCGGCACGCTGGCGTTCTACACCTACACGACCTACATGCAGAAGTACCTGGTGAACACGGTGGGCATGAGCATCACCGACTCGACGACGATTTCTGCCGCGACGCTGTTCCTGTTCATGCTGTTGCAACCGGTGATCGGCGCGCTGTCTGACAAGATCGGCCGCCGCCCGATCCTGATTGCCTTCGGTGTGCTGGGCACCTTGTGTACCGTGCCGATCCTCACCACCCTGCACACCATCCAGAGCTGGTGGGGCGCGTTCTTCCTGATCATGGCCGCGCTGATCATCGTCAGCGGCTATACGTCGATCAACGCGGTGGTGAAAGCCGAACTGTTCCCGACCGAGATCCGCGCCCTGGGCGTCGGCCTGCCGTACGCACTGACGGTGTCGATCTTCGGCGGTACGGCTGAATACATCGCGCTGTGGTTCAAGAGCATTGGCATGGAGACCGGCTATTACTGGTACGTCACGGCCTGCATTGCGGTGTCGCTGCTGGTGTATGTGTTCATGAAGGACACCCGCAAGCACTCGCGGATCGAAACCGACTGACCTGAAACGGAGCTGTCGAGCAGCTTACAGAGGGCGAAAAAAAGGGCAGCTCACTCACATGAGCTGCCCTTTTGCATTCGCAGGCGTGGCTAAGTGCATGAATAACGATCGCTTTTTGCAGTATCAATTTCAGCGATGATCGCTACTAATGCGATTGACTTCTTAATAATTTTGAGGCGAGTAAAGTTCACTCCATACCGAGTTACCTACTAACTAAATCGATCTGGAGCAACTACCATGAAAACTAACAAACTGATCTTCGGCCTCGCTTTCTCCCTTCTTGCAAGCAGCGCCTTTGCACTTCCAGCCGTTGATGCGCACCACGCGGTGAATGCTGCGGTCGTTGCAGAAAACGGCTCGTCCCACACTAATATTGGTCGCGTCGCTGCTGACGGTTCTGACCACGTAGGTGCCAACCGCCTCGCTGCTGATGGTGCTGACCGCGTCGGTGCAAACCGCCAGGCCGCTGATGGCTCGGACCACGTAGGTGCCAACCGCCTCGCTGCTGATGGCGCCGACCGCGTCGGTGCAAACCGCCAGGCCGCTGATGGTTCGGACCACGTAGGTGCCAACCGTCTCGCTGCTGATGGCGCTGACCGCGTCGGTGCAAACCGCCAGGCCGCTGATGGCTCGGACCACGTAGGCGCAAATCGTCTCGCTGCTGATGGCTCGGACCATGTTGGTGCAAATCGCCTGAGCTGATACATCCATGACGTTCTCTCAGCCCGGCTTAATGCCGGGCTTAATTTTTCTGCGTTAAAAACCTGAAACCCTTGGCTTGACTGGGTGCATGGCAGATACCCATCGGAAACGCAGCAGCTTTTCACCCCAATCCTGCTAACGCTCATGCCCAGCCGACCCCCTACCCGGGCGCAGCGCTAGCAAACAAATGAAACCCAAGTCAACAGACAAATTCGCCATCGCGAGCGAAAATTGCCCCATGTCAGCGCAAAAAGTTCTGCAACGCTTTAAAACCGGGCGCTCCAGCCCACTATCATTTTTGGCGATGGTCGTTACCAATACCGTTAACTTCAACTTAATCCGTACGCGCGTAATATTGGCTCCATTCCCAAGTTAACTAATTATTGAACTTACTGGAGCAACACTCATGAAAACTTCAAATATTATTTTTGGTCTTAGTCTGTCCATCCTGGCATCGAGCGCATTCGCTCTGCCTGTTTCCGAACAGCACTCTGCATTTAATGGCACTGTCGTAGCAGAGGGCGGTTCTTCTCACACCAATGCGTCGCACACCGGTTCTTATCGTCAGGCTTCCGATGGTTCTGACCACGTTGGCGCCAATCGTCTTGCCGCCGACGGCGCTGACCGCGTAGGCAACAACCGCCAGGCCGCTGATGGCGCTGATCACATCGGTGCAAACCGCCTGGCCTCTGATGGCGCTGATCGCGTCGGTGCCAACCGCGCCAGCTAATCGGTGTCCGCATCATCCCGCTGCATGTTTATCGCTTCATGTTTCACCTCCTGAACTCCCTTTGTAGCCCGACGCTTGTCGGGCTTTTTTTTGCCCGGGGTTCGGAGGCTGCTGGAATCCTCACCCAATGCCTTGCACTATGTCGGCCTGCATGCCGCACATGCGCATACCTTGGCCGCCTCGCCGGCACACCCTCATTCAGGAACACACCATGTCAGACGATATTCATTTCTACGAACCGTCCAAAGGTCATGGATTGCCCCACGACCCGTTCAACGCCATTGTCGGCCCACGTCCGATCGGCTGGATCTCGTCCCAGGACGGCGAAGGCAAGCTGAACCTGGCGCCCTACAGCTTCTTCAACGCCTTCAACTATGTGCCGCCGATCATCGGGTTCTGCAGCATCGGTCGCAAAGACAGCCTGAACAATATCGAACAGACCGGGGAGTTCGTGTGGAACCTCGCCACGCGCAGCCTAGCCGAGCAGATGAACATGAGTTGCGCGGCAGTGCCGGCGGACGTGAGTGAGTTCGAGCTGGCTGGCCTGACCGCAGAACCATCGCGCATCGTTTCCGTGCCGAGAGTCAAGGAGACGCCGGTTTCGTTCGAATGCAAAGTGACGCAGATCATCCAGCTGCAACGCGCCGACAAGGAAGTCGTGCCGAGCTGGCTGATTCTGGGGGAAGTGGTGGCGGTGCATATCGCCAAGCGGCTGCTGAAGGAAGGTGTGTATGACACCGCAGCCGGCGAGCCCATCCTGCGCGGCGGCGGCCCGGCTGACTATTTCCAGCTGAGCGCGGAGTCGCTGTTCAAAATGTACCGGCCAAACGTCTGATCAATCCTCGGCGAACACCAGTTCGCCCTCTGGCGTGACGTCGGCGAGCCGCTCCAGCTCTTTGACGGCGGCGTTGTCAGCGGCGAGCGCGGTAGGGAATTTCTGTTCGGCGAGCACGCGGTGAAAGGTCGGCGCACCGCCCATGACCCGGGCCTTGACGGCGATTGCGGCACTGTAACCGTCGTCACCGGGGACTGCGGCCGAGACGGCTTCGTGGTGCTGGAATTCTTTGCGTGCCATGGTTCGACGCCTTGCCTGGAAAAATGAAGGCGAGATTTTAAACGCAGGCGTTCGAACACCTGAAAGGTTTTCTTCGCAGGCCCATCGCCTGCACCCGAGCAAAAGCACCGAAACCTGTTAGCCCGCCAGACGAGCACCCTCAGGGGCATAAGCCGTCTGTGCCTGAGACGCCGTCACGGTGGCGGAGGTTTGAAAGTCCAGGCTCGCCACCAGCATTTCGGTCAGCAGTTCGGAAAACAGGTTCAGTTCAGGCGCGGCAAACCAGTCGTTCATCGCGGAATGATCGGCCCACGTACCGGTGATAACCCAGAGGTCTTCGTCGGTCAAAGACTTCTGCAGCGCGAAGTGCAGACAACCCGCAGCAGCGGCCGACGGGCTGATCAGACTGCTCAAACGGGCACCCAGTTGGGCACTGCGTCCAGCACGGGCGCGAACGGAAACCCAATGGCTCACAACTGAAGTATTTAGCATGCTCTGCGCTCCTGCTTTTTTGCGTGCGTGTCTTTTGCGTGCGTGCCGCGCGCCGGGATCGGGAATCCATGAAACGAGCTGCGACGGGAAGTGAAGGTTAGGGTCAGGCGCACGACCTGCGGTAGCCAATTACTGCCCGGTTATTGCCTGATTCTGCGCTGACAGGTTCATCAATACGTCGGGGCTCGCCGCTGCGCCGCGTGATGCCCATGGACTTTCGAGCAACGATCCCAAGCGAACAGGGCCCGTTCATGGCAACGCAACACAGCGGTAACAGAATCAGGCAAGCATCCGGCAGGATTCGCCTAACGCTTGCGCTTGCCCAAAAATAAGCTGTGCTGCATCAATGCTCTGTCAGAGGAATTCCCCATGTCGCTATCCGCTCTTGCGCCGTCCGCCCCGGATGCTCGACCTGTTGCCGAGCTGAGCGCGCAGATGACGCAACAGCGCGCCGAACTGGCGGAGCTGATCCGCCGTCATGCGCCCGCCGATGGCAGTTTCCAGACGGTGATCAAGCCGCTGTTCATGGTTCGCCACGATCATCCGTCGCAATCGGTGCCGGGGCTGGTGCAACCGGCGCTGTGCATCATGGCCCAAGGCCGCAAGGACGTGACGCTGGGCGGCGAGTTGTACACCTACGACCCGCTCAATTACCTGGTGCTGTCGGTGGCGCTGCCTATCAGCGGCAAGGTGATTTACGCGACGCCGGAAGAGCCGCATCTGGCCCTGCGCCTGGAAATCGATCCGGTGGAAATCAACGCATTGATCGCCGAGGCCGGTCCGATGAGCGTACCGACGCGTCACAGCGGGCGCGGCATGTACGTCGAGCGGATCGATTCACAGCTGCTCGATGCCGTCATCCGGCTGATCCGCCTGCTGGACACGCCGAAAGACATTCCCATGCTCGCGCCGCTGATCAATCGGGAGATCCTTTACCGGCTTCTGCGTGGGAGCGAAGGGCACCGGCTGTATGAAATCGCCATCTCCAACTGCCAGACCCATCGCGTCACCCAAGCGATCAAGTGGCTCAACGACCATTTCCAGGAGCCGCTGAGGATTGAAGACCTGGCGAGAGAGGTGAACCTGAGCGTCTCGACGCTGCACCACCGTTTCAAGTCCGTCACAGCCATGAGCCCGCTGCAATACCAGAAGCAACTGCGTCTGCAGGAGGCCCGGCGCTTGATGCTGGCGGACGGCCTCGAAGCGTCGGCCGCCGGTTACCGGGTCGGCTACGAAAGCGCTTCGCAGTTCAGCCGCGAGTACAGCCGCCTGTTCGGTGCGCCACCGTTACGCGACCTGGCGCGGCTGCGCAGTACGGTTTGAAGCGCGCCGCTCGGACAACGCAAAACGTCAGTCGAGGCTGCTCATCCAGCGCTGCTGATCGATCTCGATCAACGTCGGGCCGTCACGCTGACTGGCTGAGCTCAGTGCCGCCTTCAGTTGCTCGACACGGCCGACCGCCTCCGCGGCGCATCCCAGGGCTTTGGCCACACCGACAAAATCAGGCGTGAAAATGTCGACGCCGATGGGCTCGATGGCGCGGTTGACCATGTACTTCTTGATCTCTTCGTAGCCCTGGTTATTCCACAGCAGCACGACGATGGGCGTTCGCGCTTCCACCGCACTCGCCAGCTCGGACAGGGTGAATTGCAGACCGCCGTCGCCAATCAGGCACACCACCGGGTTGGATTCTCCGGCGTCGCGACTGCCTAGCCATGCGCCCACCGCAGCGGGCAATGCGTAGCCTAGGGTTCCGTAACCGGTTGATGAATTGAACCAGCGACGGGGCTTGTCGAGGTCCAGGGTCAGGTTGCCCGTGTAGACCGGCTGGGTCGAGTCGCCCACGATCACGGCTTCCGGCAGCACGTCGAGCACCGTCTGCAAAAACAGCGTCTGCCCACGGGTCGCATCGTCCCAGCCCGCCTCAAGACTTGCCTTCACCGCCGCAACCCGCGCGGTGCCCCACTCCTCGCGGCGTGGCATCAGCACTTCGCTCGCCAGCGCATCGACCAAGGCCTCGGCGGCGTATTGAGCGTCAGACACCAACGCGACCGTCGGCGCGAAATGACGCACAGTCTGATCGGGGTCGATGTCGATGCGCAGTAACGCGCCTGGAATCTTGAAGTGGCCCTGGAAGGTGATGTCGTAGTCGGTCTCGGCCAGTTCAGTGCCGATGGCCAGCACCACGTCGGCACTTTCAATGACCTCGCGGGTGGCATCGAGGGACTGCGTCGAGCCGATCAGCAGCGGGTGAGCGCTCGGCAGCATGCCTTTGGCGTTGATGGTCAGCGCGACCGGTGCGCCGAGCCGTTCGGCCAGACGCGTCAAAGCCGAGGCGGCGTGAATGGCGCCGCCGCCCGCCAGAATCAATGGCCTCTCCGCATTAGCCAACAGACTCGTCATTTGCCGGATCGCCCCAGGCGCCGGCCCCGCGCGACTCACCGATACCGGTGGGCTGTGCAGCAGGGCATCGGCATTCTCCACCAGCACGTCCAGCGGGATTTCGATGTGCACCGGACGCGGCCGCGCCGTTTGGAACACCGCGAACGCCCGGGCCAGCACCGACGGCAGCTCGGCCGCTGACATCAGCGTGTGGGAGAACGCCGCGACGCCCGCGACCAGCACACTCTGCGACGGCAGCTCATGCAGCTTGCCGCGACCGCCGCCCAACTGACTGCGCGACTGCACGCTGGAAATCACCAGCATCGGAATCGAGTCCCCATAGGCCTGGCCCATCGCTGTGGTGATGTTGGTCATGCCGGGGCCGGTGATGATGAAGCACACGCCCGGCTTGCCTCGCGTGCGCGCATAACCGTCGGCCATGAAGCCTGCGCCCTGCTCATGGCGCGGGGTGATGTGGATAATCGACGAACCCGCCAGCCCTCGGTAAAGCTCGACCGTGTGCACGCCCGGAATCCCGAACACCCGCTCCACCCCGTAGCCTTCGAGCAACCTGACCAGCACTTCCCCGCACGTCGCCATGTGTCTGCCCCTCTCGTATGCCTTTCCCAATACCACCCGCAATTTGCCAGGCTCGATAGGCGACCATTGAAGCTGCAGGGCCGTATCGACCACAACGCAAAAAATGTCATGCTTAGCCATGTCCTTAGCTCATGGCTCGTCCCCCCGATGAAACGCCTCCCGCCCCTCCCCGCTTTGCACACGTTCCTGATCACGGCGAAGTGCTGCAATTTCACCCGGGCCGCGGAGGTGCTGCATATCACTCAGGGTGCCGTCAGCCGGCAGATCTCCGGGCTGGAAATGCATCTGGGCTATCGTCTGTTCTATCGCGAGGCCCGAGGTTTGAGCCTGACCGCCCAGGGCCGCGAACTGCTGCCGCGCATCGAACAGGTGTTCAGCCTGATCGAAGAAGCGGTGGATCAGGTCGATGCCAAACCAAAGGCGCTGCGGATCAAGGCGCCGACCTGCATCAGCCGCTGGTTGTTGCCGCGCCTGATGCAGTGGCAGAAAGAGCGGCCTGACGTGCCGGTGCAACTGACCACGACCAGCGCCCATGCGGTGGATTTTCGGCGGGAAGAGTTCGACGCCGCCGTTGTGTTCGGCGCCCATCCGGGTGATTCCACTCACGTACGGCACCTCTTCGACGAACAACTGACACCCGTGTGCTCAGCGTCGCTGCTGGCGAGCAATCCCCTCTTCCGTCTCGCCGATCTGGAACATCACATGCTCCTGCACCCCACCCTCGATGAGCGTGACTGGGCACTGTGGCTGAAGGCCGCCGGGGCCAAGCTGATCAATGTCGCGCAAGGCCAGCACTTCGACACGATGGACCTGGCGATGACCGTCGCATCACAAGGGTCGGGCGTTGCCATCGGCGACTGGTCGCTGATCGGTGAAGACCTGAACGCAGGGCGCCTGGTCATGCCGTTCGAGCTGAAAGTCCGGAGCGGCGCGGCGTATTACTTCGTGCACCCCAAGCGCGCCGAGGCGCCTTCCCCGCTTCAGGACCTGCTGGAATGGCTGTCGCTGCAGTCGGCTGAACGGCACACCGGTTGAGGGGCAATGCCGACTCTTCCCCAACGGCCCGGCTGATACAAACATTCAATCCCCATCGCCCGACCCACTCTCCAATAGCGACCTACACTCAGAGTGTCCGCTCTGAAACAGTTGTCCTACCGGATCGAGGCAAATGTCATGAGAACCACAATAAAAAGACAGTGCGTTTATGTTGTCGCCGTTGCCGCTGTATTGAGCCTGTACGGCGCGGGTGCCTACCGAATCGAACAAATGCGGCAGACGCCCCGCATGGCGGTGGTCTGCACAATGGGACATTGCATGCCCACTGATGCAACGTTCAGCGCCCTTCGTTGACGGCAAAAGCCGGTCCGCGTAATGCGGGTCAACGTACTGCGAAAATCCCCACAGCCTGCTATCGATTAGCAAGCTAACGGACTAGACTTGGCAAAAATTCCTGCGGGTGTTCAGCGGGTCAATCTGCCAGTCGAGTCCCTTCTGTGACGAGTCTTAATCAACCCCGTCCGGACATCCGCAGCATTCTGTTCGCGCTGATGATGGCCGTATTTCTCAGTGCGCTGGATCAGACCATTGTTGCGGTCTCGATGCCGGCCATCTCCGCCCAGTTTCAGGATTTCGACCTGCTTGCCTGGGTGATCTCCGCCTACATGGTTGCGCTCACCGTGGCCGTGCCGATTTACGGCAAGCTGGGGGATTTGTATGGCCGGCGCCGCTTGATGCTGTTCGGGCTGGCGACCTTTACCCTCGCCTCGCTGTTCTGCGCCATGGCCCAGAGCATGGAACAACTGGTGCTGGCGCGTGTGCTTCAGGGCATCGGCGCCGGCGGGATGGTCTCCGTGAGCCAGGCGATCATCGGCGACATCGTCCCGCCCCGGGAACGCGGTCGTTATCAGGGTTACTTCAGCGGGATGTACGCAGCGGCCAGCGTGGCGGGCCCGGTGCTCGGCGGCTTCATGACCGAGTACCTGTCGTGGCGCTGGGTGTTCATTATCAATCTGCCGCTAGGGCTGGCGGCCTGGTGGGTGGCGCGCAAGACGCTGATCGGCCTGCCGATCCCCCAGCGCAAACCGGTGATTGACTACCTGGGCACGGTGCTGATGATCATCGGCCTCACAGCCTTGCTGTTGGGCATCACCGAAATCGGTCAGGGCCACATTTGGCGTGACCAGTCAGTGGTCATGCAATTGTCGGTGGCGCTGCTCGCGCTGGTGATTTTTGTGCTGTATGAACGGCGCACCCGCGAACCGCTGCTGCCCATGCACCTGTTCGCCAATCGCAGCGCGGTGCTGTGCTGGTGCACGATTTTCTTTACCAGCTTTCAGGCCATCTCGCTGATCGTGCTGCTGCCTTTGCGCTTTCAGACCGTCACCGGCGCAGGGGCCGACAGCGCGGCGTTGCACCTGATGCCGCTGGCTATCGGCATGCCCCTGGGCGCTTACTTCGGCGGCCGACGCACCTCGCTGACGGGCCGCTACAAACCGATCATCCTCACCGGCGCAGCATTGATGCCGCTGGCAATCCTCGGCATTGCCTTCACGCCACCGCAGTCGGCCCTTCTGACGAGCCTGTTCATGGTCCTCACCGGCATCGCCAGCGGCATGCAATTTCCGACCTCGCTGGTGGGCACGCAGAACTCGGTAGACGTCAAAGACATGGGCGTGGCGACCAGCACGACCAACCTGTTTCGCTCACTCGGCGGCGCAGTCGGCGTGGCAACGATGTCGGCGCTGTTGCTGGCGATGCTCGCCGGTTCCGGCATTGCCCAGGTCGGCGGCAGTTCAATTGCGGGTGAAGGCTCTGGCAATTTGCTGATGGACAGCCTGCACGCCGCCAGCGGCCCGGCCCTTGAACTGCTGCGCGGGCAGCTGTCGATGACCTTTCAGCACCTGTTGATGGGCAGCGCGGCGGTGTCGCTGCTGGGACTGTCCGCCGCGCTGGCGATGCCCAATAACCTGCTGCGCGGGCGGGACGACAAGGACCGGTAACCGAACCGGTCAGGGTGATCAGCCGCTGTAATAACCCACCGCAACCATGAACTCACCGACCTTGCGCGCGTAGGCGTGCTTGTGTTCGATCTTGCTGGTGACCGGATTGCGCCAGCGGTATTCGTACTCACCTTCGGGCTGCTGCTTGACCAGTTCGAGCATCGGAATGCCGACCGGCTTGCCTTCCGGATCCTTGACCTTGCTGAAGTCGGTATTCACCAGCCGCAAGTTGGTGCCGTGGGCCACATAACGTTTGGTATCGATGTTCACCACGAAGACGTACAGATCGTCCTGCAGAAATCCGCCCTTGAGGTCGTTGATCGCGCGGAGTGTGCCGTCCTTGTCCTGTTCCAGCGCTTTGGACGCCTTGTCGAGCAACGCCCTCGCCTGCTCAGGCGAAGCGCGGGGCAAGTAATAACCGACCGCCAAAACCCGATCGCCGATGCGTTGGAAATACACACGCTTGCGCTCGACCTTACCGTCGCGCCAGTTTTGCCAGCGATATTCGGCCTGCTGAACGCCGGCGCTTTCCGGCGTCTGCAGCACCTGCTTGAAGTTTTTTTGCAGCTCCGGATCGAGCACTGACGATACGTCGCGGCCGATCAACGCCACTGATGGCCCGCCACTGGCAAGCATGATCCCCTTGGTATCGGTGACGAAGACATAACGCTCGCCATCGACGAACTCGCCCTGGCGGCTGAACTCGGCCAGCGCCTTATCCCCCTGAACGCGGTAACGGGCCACGGCTTTTTCCAGCAGCGCCTTGGCCGCTGCTGCTTCTTGCGCTTCATCCCCAGCGGCCCAGCCTTGCCCCATGCACAGGGCGGCGAGCACACCCATCAGGAGTTTTCTGCACACGTTTTTTGACACGACTGCCATCGCTCCGCCCCCACTCTTATTGGTTATGGGGCAAGCGTAGACGGGGGATTGCAATAGGGCAGCATTCGGCACTTCAATGGGTATCAGAGACTGAATGGTCGCCGAATCACCGGGCGCGCTGAGTAAAGCGAAGGTAAACCGCCTGTTCAGCGAAGGTCAGGCGCGGTATAGATAGAGGCCAAACGCCATTTAGTTCGACGAAATATCGCGTAACGCCGGGCTGAAGCGGAGCATGTCGAGGATGCCGTCGACCAGTCGCTCCGCATCGTCCTGCAGCGAAAAGCTCTCGGGCACCAACAGCCACTGGCCGATGATGCCGTGCACATAGGCATGCAGGCAGATCGCGGCGCGTTGGGGATTCAGGTCAGCGGGGAGCTGGCCTTGTCGAGAAGCATTACCGAGCGCCAGCGCAATTCGCTCGTTGGCGTCAAGCCAGACAAACTGACGCTGTTGCCGCATGTCACACATTTCGTCGGTAAATTCGAATTTATGAAACAGAATTTCATTGATGCGGCGGGTTTTAGGGTCGTTGGCAATTTGTTGAAACAAATGAGTGAGAAGCTTGCGCGTCCACCCCAGCGGATCAATTTCATCTTCGCTTTCGCTCGCCCTCGCCATTTCTTCGAGGGGCTCGTGCAGACTGTCGAGCATGGCCTGGACCAGATCGGCCTTATTGCTGAAATGCCAATAGATCGCGCCGCGGGTCACGCCAGCCAGGGCTGCAATGTCGGCGAGCGTCGTGCGGGAGACCCCTCGATCGTAGAAAGCCTGCTCGGCAGCTTCGAGGATCTGCTTGCGCGTTTCCTGAGCCTCTTCTTTCGTGCGTCGAACCATGGCAGTAAAAACCTCAATGAAAATGCCTCAGGCGCTCTGGTCGAGTGGCCTGCACAGCACGTCGGGCGGCCTTTGTGATGCCTTGTCCCGGACCTACAATCGATGCCCTCGGTGCGTTGGAGTGTCGCACTCGTGGGTGTTTACAAACAACCGTGAATGTAAGTATATTCATTAGCATCCTACTTATCTAGCTGGAATACTTTTCCTGCCCCCTTTCCACTTTCCATGAGTTCAGGCTCCTGACCCGAGGATCTTCATGCAATTCAAGCCAGCTGTTACCGTACTGGTCACTGCCGTCGCCCTGGCATCGCTGCTCTCCGGATGCAGCAAGAAGGAAGAAGCGGCCGCAGCACCACCGCCCCCTCAGGTCGGCGTCGTCACTCTGAAAACCCAGGCCTACACCCTGACGTCTGAACTTCCCGGCCGGACCACCGCGTTCCGTATCGCCGAAGTGCGTCCTCAGGTGAACGGCATCATCCTCAAACGCCTGTTCACCGAAGGTGCAGACGTCAAAGCCGGTCAGCAGCTCTACCAGATCGACCCGGCGATTTACCAGGCCACCCTGGACAGCGCCAAAGCCACCTACGAATCCTCAAACTCCCTCGCTGGCCGCTATAAGCAGCTGATCAACGAGCAAGCCGTCAGCCGTCAGGAATACGACACGGCGGTGGGTTCGGCTCGCGAAGCGAAGGCGGCGGTGCAGACCGCAGAGATCAACCTGCGCTACACCAAGGTCTACGCGCCGATCTCCGGCCGTATTGGCCGCTCGCTGGTGACAGAAGGCGCGCTGGTCAGCAATGGTCAGGCCGATGCGATGGCCACCATTCAGCAGCTCGACCCGATCTACGTCGACGTGATCCAGTCTTCGGCCGAAATGCTCAAACTACGTCGCGATCTGGAAAGCGGCAGGCTGCAGAAAGCCGGCGACAACGCCGCCAAGGTCAAGCTGGTACTCGAGGACGGCAGTCTCTACCCGATCGAAGGCAAGCTTGAGTTCTCCGAAGTGTCGGTCGACCAGACCACCGGTTCCGTGACCCTGCGCGCCGTGTTCCAGAACCCGGACCACACGCTGCTGCCAGGCATGTTCGTGCATGCACGACTGCAATCGGGCGTGGCCGAGAACGCGATTCTGGTTCCACAGCAAGGCATCACCCGTGACCTGAAAGGCACACCGACCGCACTGGTGGTGAACGCCGATAATAAGGTCGAGTCCCGCACGCTGGTTGCCAACCGCACCATCGGCAGCGACTGGCTGGTTGAGAAGGGCCTGAACGCAGGTGATCGCGTGATTACCGAAGGGCTGCAATACGTCAAGCCAGGTGCTGAAGTGAAAGTGGCCGAAGCCACCAACGTCAATGCAGCTAACCCGGCCCCTGCCCCGGCAACTGATAAAGCCGCAGGCAGCAAAGGGGAGTAATTCATGTCGAAATTCTTTATCGACCGGCCGATTTTCGCGTGGGTAATTGCCCTCGTGATCATGCTGGTGGGGACGCTTTCGATCCTCAAGCTACCGATCAACCAATACCCGGCCATTGCGCCGCCGGCCATCGCGATCGCCGTGACCTACCCGGGCGCCAACGCGCAAACCGTGCAGGACACCGTGGTTCAGGTGATCGAGCAGCAGCTCAACGGCATCGACAACCTGCGGTATGTGTCGTCGGAAAGTAACTCCGACGGCAGCATGACCATCACCGCGACGTTCAACCAGGGTACCAACCCGGACATCGCTCAGGTTCAGGTGCAGAACAAGCTCAACCTGGCCACCCCGCTGCTGCCGCAAGAAGTGCAGCAACAGGGTATCCGCGTGACCAAGGCGGTGAAGAACTTCCTGATGGTCGTCGGTCTGGTGTCCGAAGACGGCAGCATGGGCAAGGAGGACTTGTCCAACTACATCGTCTCGAACATGCAGGACCCGATCTCCCGTACCTCCGGTGTGGGTGACTTCCAGGTCTTCGGTGCCCAGTACGCCATGCGTATCTGGCTCGATCCGGCCAAGCTGAACAACTTTCAGCTGACCCCGGTAGACGTCAAGACGGCCATCACTGCCCAGAACGTTCAGGTGTCTTCCGGCCAGATCGGCGGTCTGCCTGCGCTCAAGGGTCAGCAGCTGAATGCCACGATCATCGGTAAAACCCGTCTGCAGACCGCCGAGCAGTTCGGCAACATTCTGCTTAAGGTCAATCAGGATGGTTCGCAGGTTCGCCTCAAAGACGTCGGCAAAGTCGGTCTGGGTGGCGAGAACTACAGCATTGACGCGCAGTTCAACGGCAAGCCGGCTTCGGGTCTTGCGATCAAGCTGGCGACCGGCGCCAACGCGCTGGACACCGCCAAGGCGATTCGCGCCACCATTTCGCAGCTGGAGCCGTTCTTTCCGCCTGGCATGAAAGTGGTTTACCCGTACGACACCACGCCAGTGGTTCAGGAATCCATCACCGGTGTGGTTCACACCCTGGGTGAAGCGATCATCCTGGTGTTCCTGGTGATGTACCTGTTCCTGCAGAACTTCCGCGCCACCATCATCACCACGATGACCGTACCGGTGGTATTGCTCGGTACGTTCGGGATCCTCGCTGCCGCCGGTTTCACCATCAACACGCTGACCATGTTCGGGGTGATCCTTGCCATCGGCCTGCTGGTGGACGATGCCATCGTCGTGGTGGAAAACGTCGAGCGGGTGATGGCGGAGGACAAACTTTCGCCGCGGGACGCCACGATCAAATCCATGGAGCAGATCCAGGGCGCGCTGGTCGGTATCGCACTCGTATTGTGTGCGGTTCTGTTGCCAATGGCGTTCTTCGGCGGCTCCACGGGTGTGATCTACCGGCAGTTCTCGATCACCATCGTGTCGGCGATGGCGCTTTCGGTCCTGGTCGCGCTGATCTTCACCCCGGCGCTGTGCTCCACCCTGCTCAAGCCAATCGATCACGAGAAGCACGGGCAGCCGAAACGTGGATTCTTTGGCTGGTTCAACCGCACCTTCGACCGCAGCGTAGTCAGCTATGAGCGCGGCGTCGGCAACATGCTCAAGCACAAGATTCCGGCCTTCATCGTTTACGCGCTGATCGTCTGCGGCACCATCTGGATGTTCACCCGCATTCCGAGCGCGTTCCTGCCGGAAGAAGACCAGGGCGTCATCTTTGCCCAGGTGCAGACACCACCGGGCTCCTCGGCGGAACGGACGCAGACCGTCATCGACAACATGCGCAAGTACCTGCTGGAAGAGGAATCCGGCGCGGTCAACTCGGTGTTCACCGTTAACGGCTTCAACTTTGCCGGTCGCGGTCAGAGCTCCGGTCTGGCGTTCATCATGCTGAAACCGTGGGGCGATCGTGATGACTCTAATAGCGTCTTCGAACTGGCCAAACGGGCGCAGCAGCACTTCTTTGGCTTCCGCGACGCAATGACCTTTGCGGTCGTACCGCCTGCGGTACTGGAACTGGGTAACGCCACCGGTTTCGACGTGTACTTGCAGGATCAGGGCGGCGTGGGTCACGCCAAGCTGATGGAAGCGCGTAACCAGCTGTTGGGCATGGCGGCACAGAGCAAGATTCTGGCGGGCGTGCGTCCGAACGGTCTGAACGATGAGCCGCAATACCAATTGGTTATCGATGACGAGCGTGCGCAGGCCCTGGGCCTGAGCCTGTCGGACATCAACACCACGCTGTCCATCGCGATGGGTGGCAACTACGTCAACGACTTCATCGACCGCGGTCGGGTCAAGAAGGTGTACGTGCAGGGCGATGCGAGTGCGCGGATGAAGCCGGAAGACTTGAAGAAGTGGTACGTGCGCAACACCGCTGGCGAGATGGTGCCGTTTGCCTCGTTCGCCACCGGCGAGTGGGTGTTCGGCTCGCCGAAACTCTCGCGTTACAACGGTGTACCGGCAGAAGAAGTGCTGGGTACTCCGGCGCCGGGTTACAGCACCGGTGAGGCGATGGCCGAGGTCGAGCAACTGGCGAAGAAGTTGCCGGCGGGTGTTGGTCTTTCCTGGACGGGTCTGTCCTATGAAGAGCGGCTGTCCGGTTCTCAGGCGCCCGCGCTGTACGCACTGTCCATTCTGATCGTGTTCCTGTGTCTGGCGGCGCTGTATGAAAGCTGGTCGATTCCGATCGCGGTGTTGCTGGTCATCCCGCTTGGAGTTATCGGTGCGCTGATCGCGACGAGCCTGCGCGGCCTTTCCAACGACGTGTTCTTCCAGGTAGGTCTCTTGGTGACGGTGGGTCTGGCGGCGAAAAACGCCATTCTGATCGTCGAGTTCGCCAAGGAGCTGCATGAGCAGGGCAAGGGCATCGTCGATGCAACCATCGAAGCCTGCCGGATGCGTCTGCGGCCCATCGTAATGACGTCCATGGCGTTCATCCTCGGTGTGGTCCCGCTGGCGATTTCCTCGGGCGCCGGTGCCGGTAGCCAGCATTCGATCGGTACAGGCGTAATCGGCGGTATGATCACCGCAGTTATTCTGGCGATCTTCTGGGTACCGTTGTTCTTCGTTTCGATATCCTCGATGTTCAAAGGCAAACAGAAACACACTCCACACGATGAGGCTGGCCAATGAGCAAGTCCCTGATCTCGCTGGCGGTCACCGCGTTCATTCTCGGCGGCTGCTCGTTGATCCCCGAATACAAGCAGCCCGCCGCACCGGTGCCGGCTCAGTTCCCGCAAGGTCCGGCCTATTCGCCGGCCCAGGCGGCGAATCAGGCGGCGGCCGAGCAAGGCTGGCGTCAGTTTTTCCATGACCCGGCGCTGCAGCAACTGATTCAGACGTCGCTGCAGAACAACCGTGACCTGCGCGTCGCCGCGCTGAACATCGACGCTTACCGCGCGCAGTACCGCATTCAACGTGCGGATCTGTTCCCGGCCGTGGCAGCATCGGGCACCGGCACGCGCCAGCGCGTGCCGGGCGACCTGTCGCAAACGGGCGAGTCCGGTATCACCAGTCAGTATTCGGTGGGTCTGGGCATCAGTTCCTATGAACTGGATCTGTTCGGCCGGGTGCGCAGCCTCAGTGAGCAGGCGCTGCAGACTTACTTCGCCGGTGAAGAAGGCCGTCGCAGCACGCAGATCAGTCTGGTCGCCAACGTGGCCAACGCCTATCTGACGTGGGAAGCGGACAAAGAGCTGTTGAAGCTGACCCAGGACACGTTGGGCGCCTTCGAAGAAAGCTTGCGTCTGACCTCTCGCAGCAGCGAAGTGGGTGTGGCGTCGGCGCTGGATCTGGCGCAGTCGCGCACCTCCGTCGAGAGCGCCCGCGTCAAGCTGGCTCAGTATCAGCGGCTGGTCGCCCAGGACGAGAACAATCTTGTGCTGCTGTTGGGCACCAGTCTGCCGGCCAACCTGCCCGCCTCGAAACCGTTGAGCGCTGACATGCTCAATGAAATGCCAGCGGGTCTGCCGTCGGAATTGCTGCAGCGTCGTCCGGACATTCTTCAGGCCGAATACAGCTTGAAAGCCGCCAACGCCAACATCGGCGCGGCACGTGCCGCGTTCTTCCCGAGCATCAGCCTCACGGCCAGTGCCGGTACGGCGAGCGGCGATCTGAGCGGTCTGTTCAAAGGCGGTTCGGGGACGTGGCTGTTCGAGCCGACGATCAATCTGCCGATCTTCAACGCGGGCAGTCTGCGCGCAAGCCTCGACTACTCGAAGATCCAGAAAGACATTGGCGTCGCCAACTACGAGAAGGCGATTCAGACGGCGTTCCAGGAAGTCTCCGACGGTCTGGCCGCACGCAAGACCTACACCGATCAGCTCAAGGCGCAGACCGACTTCGTCAACGCCAACCAGGACTACTACCGTCTGGCCGAGCGACGCTATCGCATCGGGATCGACAGCAACCTGACCTTCCTCGACGCCCAGCGCCAGTTGTTCACCGCGCAACAGTCGTTGATCACCGACCGCCTGTCGCAGCTAAACAGCGAGGTGAATCTGTACCGCGCGCTGGGTGGCGGCTGGTACGAACAGACCCCGACCGGCGAGCGTCAGCCCACCGCGGGCGATGTGCCGTCTACCCGCTTGTTCTGATACAACGTGCATGAAAAAACCCACCGATTGGTGGGTTTTTTTTGCCTGTCACTAGGGTAACTCAAGCAGTACGCGAGGATTCCTAAAAGGTCACGCCAGCAAAAACTCCGTCACGCGCAGAGCAAAGACTTCACCCAGCTCGACGCTGGACAAATGCGCGGCGTAATAGTCGGAGAGTTCGCTGCCGTGGATGTGGTTCTGCAGATAATGCCCGTCCGCCACGGTGGTGACGGCGTCATGGCTGCCGCAGATGATCAGCGTGGGCACGGTGATCGAACTGACTTGCTTGCGCAGATCGGCATCCCGGACAGCCGCGCAGCAGGCGGCGTAACCCAGCGGAGAAGTCGCCGCCAGCACGTCGGTGACGGGCGTGACCTGGTCGGCGTGCTGGCTGGCAAAGTCAGGGGTGAACCAACGCCCAACCGCGCCGGCGCCCATTTCCTTCATTGCCCGCTCACCGCCCTTCTCCACCTGGGCGATGCGCGGCGCCCACGTTTCCGTATCGCCGATCTTCGCGGCGGTGTTGCACAGCACCAGCTTGTGCAGCCGATTGTTGGCATGAATGCCCAGCCACTGACCGATCAGGCCACCCATGGACAATCCGCAGAAATGCGCGCGGTCGATTTTCAACGCATCAAGCAGCGCCAGCACGTCTCGTCCCAGCTGCGAGAGGGTGTAAGGCCCTTGGGTGACGAGGGACTGACCGTGGCCGCGGGTGTCGTAACGCACGACGCGGAATGACTTGCTCAGCGCCGGAATCTGCGCGTCCCACATGTGCAGGTCGGTGCCCAGCGAGTTGGACAGCACCAGCACCGGCGCATCCACCGGGCCATCAATTTGATAATGCAGTTCACCGTCTTCGAGTTGTACGAACGCCATGGCAGTCGCTCCGTGAAACACGTGGAATGAGTGTGATCAATAGGGACAGCACGCGCCCTGCAAGGACGCGCGCTCCAAGATCCGGGATCAGTGGTCTTCGTGCAGGTAAGCCGGCTTCTTCGGCAGGCGCAGGCTGAACAGGAAAGCAATCGCCATCATCGCGGTCACGTACCAGTAGAAGGTGTTTTCCATGCCCATGTTCTTCAGCCCCAAAGCCACGTATTCAGCGGAGCCACCGAAAATAGCGTTGGCCACGGCATAGGCCAGACCGACGCCCAGCGCACGCACCTGCACCGGAAACATCTCGGCTTTCACCAGACCGCTGATCGAGGTGTAGAAACTGACGATGGCCAATGCCAGGGTGATCAGCACGAACGCGATGACCGGGCTGGTGGTGGTTTTCAACGTCAGCAGCAGCGGCACCGTGCACAGGGTGCCCAGCCCGCCGAACCACAGCATCGAGGCGCGGCGACCGATCTTGTCAGCGAGCATTCCGAACACCGGCTGCATGCACATGTACAGGAACAGCGCACCGGTCATGATGTAGCTCGCGACCTTGGCATCCATGTGCACGGTGTTGACCAGGTATTTCTGCATGTACGTGGTGAAGGTGTAGAAAATCAGCGAGCCGCCGGCGGTATAGCCCAGCACGGTGATGAACGCCGCTTTGTGATCGCGGAACAGCGCAGACATGCTGCCCGCGTCCTTGTTCTGACGCACTTCGGCGGTGGTGGTCTCTTTCAGCGACCGGCGCAGCACCAGCGAGATCACCGCCGCGACCGCACCGACCACGAATGGAATCCGCCAGCCGTAGGATTTCAGCTCATCGGCACTGAGAAACTGCTGCAGGATGACCACGGTCAGCACGGCCAACAGCTGGCCGCCAATCAGCGTCACGTACTGAAACGAAGCGAAAAACCCGCGCTGCCCCCGCAACGCGACTTCGCTCATGTACGTGGCGGTGGTGCCGTACTCACCACCCACTGACAGGCCCTGGAACAGGCGCGCCATCAACAACAGAAACGGCGCCCATGCACCGATCGACGCGTAAGTGGGCAGACAGGCAATGACCAGCGAGCCCGCGCACATCATCAGCACGGAAATCATCATCGAGTTTTTGCGGCCGTGCTTGTCGGCCACGCGACCGAACAGCCAGCCGCCGATGGGACGCATCAGAAAGCCTGCGGCGAAGACGCCCGCGGTGTTGAGCAACTGAACGGTCGGGTCATCGGAAGGAAAGAATGCAGGCGCGAAATAGATGGCGCAGAAGGCGTAGACGTAGAAGTCGAACCATTCGACGAGGTTGCCCGATGAGGCCCCCACGATTGCGAAGATCCGCTTGCGCCGCTCTTCTCCGGTGTAGTGAGTCGTTGTCATTATTATCTCCCCAGGTGTTAGTAAGGTCAGCCAGTCTAAGACATAACCTGCAACATTTAGACTTAAGCAGTAACGTTTCGACATCACAAGGACAACCACCCGAGTCAGCAAGTTGCCCCTTTCGCGGAGGCAAGCGATGACTCGGGTGGCTGAGTTGCAAAAATGTCGTCTAGCGCTCTATTGCGAGGGCCAGCCCCTGCCCCACGCCGACGCACATCGTGGCGAGCGCTTTGCTGCCGCCGGTTTTTTCCAGTTGATGCAACGCCGTCAACACCAGCCGCGCGCCGCTCATGCCCAGCGGATGCCCCAGCGAAATCGAGCCGCCGTTTGGGTTCACCTTGGGTGAATCGTCAGCAATGCCCAGTTCACGCAAGACCGCCAGGCCCTGACTGGCGAACGCTTCGTTGAGCTCGATGACGTCGAAATCACTGACCGACAAACCCAGCCGTGCCACCAGCTTGCGTACCGCCGGGACCGGGCCAATGCCCATGACGCGAGGCTCAACGCCGGCGCTGGCCATCCCCAGTACGCGAGCGCGCGGCGTGAGGCCGTGTTTCTTGACGGCGTCGGCGGACGCCAGAATCATCGCCGCCGCGCCGTCGTTCAGGCCTGCCGCGTTGCCCGCTGTGACGGTTTTGCCAGCCCCGTTGACCGGCTTGAGCTTGGCGAGCGCTTCAAGGCTGGTGTCGGCACGGGGGTGCTCGTCGGTGTCGACGACGGTCTCACCCTTTTTGTGGGCGACGCGCACGGGCACGATTTCCTCGGCGAAGAAGCCCGAAGCCTGAGCCGCCGCCGTACGCTGCTGGCTGCGCAGAGCAAAGGCGTCCTGATCCTCTCGGGAGATGCCGAAGTCTTCAGCGACGTTATCGCCGGTCTGCGGCATGGTCTCAACGCCGTACTGGTCCTTCATGTGCGGATTGACGAAACGCCAGCCCAAGGTGGTGTCTTCCAGCTTCTGGCCGCGTCCGAATGCCGTGTCGGCCTTGCCCATCACAAAAGGGGCGCGGGACATGGACTCGACGCCGCCGGCAATGGCCAGCTCCATCTCGCCGCAGGCAATGGCGCGGAACGCAGAACCCACCGCGTCCAGGCCAGAGGCACACAAGCGATTGAGGGTCACGCCCGGCACGCTGGCCGGCAGACCCGCCAACAGCGCAGCCATGCGCGCGACGTTGCGGTTGTCCTCCCCGGCCTGATTGGCACAGCCGAGGAACACTTCGTCCAGCTCATCCCAGTTGACAGACGGGTTGCGCGCCATCAGGGCCTGGATCGGCAGCGCTGCCAGATCATCCGCCCGAACGGTCGCCAGGCCGCCGCCATAACGGCCAATGGGGGTGCGAATCGCGTCGCAGATAAAGACGTCACGCATCATGCTTCTCCCGGCGCCTGACCATGGGCGGCAGCGGTTCGCGCTTCCAGATCGCGCAGCGCGGTCAGTTCGTACTCGCTGGGTACATCGGAAGTCTTCACGGTGTCGGCAAAACGCACGTCCCAACCGGTGGCGGCGATCACCTGCTCGCGGGTTACGCCGGGGTGCAGCGTGGTCACGACGAATTCGTGGGTGCCCGCTTCCGGCTCCATGATGCACAGGTCAGTGATGATGCCGACCGGCCCGGCGCCCGGCAGGCCGAGGCGCTTGCGGGAGTCGCCGCCTTCGCCGTGGCCCACCGAGGTCAGGAAGTCCAGCTTGTTGACGAAGGTCCGTGGCGATTGCTTGAGGATGATCAGCACTTCTTTGGCCGACCCGGCAATTTCCGGCGCGCCTCCGGCACCCGGCAGGCGTACTTTCGGCTGGTGATAATCGCCGACCACCGTGGTGTTGATGTTGCCGAACCGGTCGACCTGAGCCGCGCCGAGAAACCCGACATCGACACGGCCGCCCTGCAGCCAGTAACGGAAGATCTCACTGGTGGAGACCACGGTGTCAGCGGTTTCCGCCAGTTCGCCGTCACCGATGGACAGTGGCAGCACGTCAGGCTTGGCGCCGATGGGCCCTGATTCGTAAATCAGCACCACGTCGGGCGAGGAAGTGACGCGCGCCAGATTGGCCGCTTTCGAGGGCAGACCGATGCCGACAAAGCACACGGCGCCGTTTTTCAACCGGCGCGCGGCGGCGACGGTCATCATTTCGCTGGTGGAATAAGTCATTGGTGAGCCTCCGCCGCGTGGGCCAGCTTGTTCTTGAACTCACTGAAGTCACGGGTGCCATGGATGTATTCGTCGATCCAGGCGGTAAACGCCTCACGGTCGCGGGCGATGGCGTCCCACGCCTGATAGAAACGGTTGTCGCGCTCGTAGTAGCCGTGGGCGTAGGAAGGATGCGCTCCGCCTGGCACGACGCAAACCGCACTCAGCGCCCAGGTGGGCAGCACGCAGGCGTTCATCGGCGCCTTGAGGTCATCGACAATTTCCTCGACCGTGACAATGCAGCGCTTGGCCGCCAACGCCGCTTCTTTCTGAACCCCGAGAATGCCCCACAGCAGCACGTTGCCTTTACGGTCAGCTTTCTGCGCGTGGATCACCGTCACATCGGGGCGTACCGCCGGCACCGCCGCCAGCACTTCTCCGGTGAACGGGCAAGTGACCGACTTTATCAGCGGGTTGACCTTGGGCAGGTCCGAACCGGCATACGCCCGCAGCACCGCGAACGGCAGCCCGGATGCGCCCGCCACATAGGCATTGGCGAGGTCGGCGTGGCTGTGTTCTTCAATCTCCATGGGCTGCGGCCATTGCCGTTCGACGGCATCGCGAAGCCGATGCAACGAGCCAACCCCGGGATTACCGCCCCACGAGAAAATCAGCCGTTTCGCACAGCCTGCGCCGATCAATTGGTCATAGATCAAGTCAGGGGTCATGCGCACCAGGGTCAGATCTTTCTTCTTCTGACGAATGAGCTCATGTCCCGCCGCGGTAGGAATGAGGTGAGTAAAGCCTTCCAGTGCAACGATGTCGCCATCGTCGACGAACTGCTTCACGGCCTCGTGAAGGGAAAGAATTGCAGCCATGGGGTGCTCCAGGTTCACACTCGTTTGCCCCGCCATTTAAGGCGTGGCGTTGAGAATGAGGTTATGCCTGGGCACGGGCTGGAACAATCCGATAACCGACTAAGTGTTCGATCACCGAACGGAGAGTGACGGGCAGCTCATGGGTTCAACAGGCTGGGTCAGGTAAACAGCTGCGTGCTCAGGTCACGGCTGGCATTCAGCATGATCGGCAGAAACTTCTGCTCCAGGTCATTGCGCGCCACTCGGCCCGCACTGGTGCTGACATTCAGCGCCGCGAGTACCTGGCCCGATGCGTCGTAGACCGGCACCGCGATGGAACGCAAACCCTGCTCCAGTTCCTGATCGACAATGCACCAGCCCTGTTGCCGCACTTGCTGCAGGCATTCGAGCAAGGCTTCCGGGGTGCGTAAGGTGCGGCTGGTTTTGGGTTGCAGATCGACGTGGTCGAGGTATTCCCGCAACGACACATCGTCCAGCGCCGCCAGCAGAATCCGGCCCATAGAGGTGCAATACGCCGGCAAACGTCCGCCCACCGCCAGATCCACAGAGATCAATCGCTGAGTCGTGGCGGAGCGGGCTATATAAAGAATGTCCTCGCCTTCCAGCGTGGCCATATTGCAGGCCTCGTGCAGCTGGTCACTCATGCGGTCGAGATAAGGCTGTGACGAAACCGCCAAGGGTGTCGAGGACAAATAGGCATGGCCAAGCGTCAGCACTTTAGGCAGCAGCGAGTAAGTGCGCCCGTCAGTGGTGGCGTAGCCCAACTTGATCAATGTATGCAGGCAACGACGAACCGCCGCTCTGGGGATTTCGGTGCGATGGCTGATCTGCGCGATGGTCAGGTGCCGCTTGCGTTCCTGGAACGCGTGAATGACGGCCAACCCTCGCGCCAGAGAGGTCATGAAATCAGGATCACCTGTGAGCGCCTGAATCCTTTTAGCAGGGGACGCAACAATCGGCGGCGCAAGTGACGTGAAAGAATTACGCAATTGATCGTTCATGCTGGCACCGTTCGTCGTGGCCGCGAAAGCCTTGTAGAACGCCACTCTCGCCGTTTTTGAAGCCCACGGCAAGCCAGCTTTGGGCGATTATCGAACGAGTGGGCGATAATCGCAATTGACCGGCTGCCCAGTTGCTTATACCTTTCACATGCCATATGAGGCTTCTTTGGATTACTGGTCAGGTACCCACTGAGAAGTCCCAGGCACGGTCTTGCTAACCCAAGGCCGTTTTTGCCTCTCCCCTCACCATTTATGTGTAACCGTTTAAATACACATCATTGTCCCCACGGTCATAAGCCGAGAATTTTACGTCGCCAGAAAACTGCCTGCGGCGTTAAACATTTGACTCGCCAAGTTGCGTCATAAATCAGACTGTCCAACTTAGGAACCTTCGTACATAAAAAAGGTATAAATCCTCAGTTGTCCGGCTGCGACAGTCTCGACAGTTGACTCGCCTGCGCATCTTCGCGATAGTGGCCGTCATTGAAGCCCAATAACGCTATCGCGTGTTTAAATCCTCGCCCCATCTGGCATGGATCCAAACACACGCAGACATTGTTCGACTCGATCGCAATGTTCAGCGACGGCAGGCCAATACCTTGGTCATCAGCCATCCTGCAGGCAATCAATAAAGAATGTTGCTACGACAGTTTTGTCATTCCGGTGCACGTAGCCGCCCTTGGTTGAAGTGTGAATCGTCTTGGCGCAGCGTCCCTGCCCGATGGTTATTCCTGATGCGATACATTGCGATCGTCAGGTCCGACACTTTCAGACTCGGCGTCATCACCGGGATTAAACTCGACCCGATCAGGTATTAACGTGACCAAAGATGAACTGCGCGCAGAATTAGAGCGCCAGGAACAACGTTACAAGGAAGTTTACGGCGGCGAAGTGACAACATACGCCGCCCAGCCCGAACCAGAGCGCAAGCCGTGGCGCAAACGGGCCAGCCTGCTTGACCAGGCGTTCAAGCAAGAGCTGCAAAAGATGGAAGAAGAACTCAAGGAAGAGCCATGAGCCGCCGCTTGCCTGTCGCTGACTTAAACAGCTGACGGCAAGCGTATTCATCGCGTTGAAGGCCAGGTTTTACAGACTCGTCCAGGGTTCAGGGGTGCTTCGCACTTTCTTTCCCGGCAGGAAGTCGACGGGCAGGCGGGACAGAAATTTCGTTGCAGGCTGCTACCAATGAGCGGCGCGCCTATCGCGCAGTTTTTTTTCTGTCATAATCCCGCCCCCTTAAGACCGGGTCAGAAAACCTTCCATGATCGATCTATTCAGCGGACTGGATGCTTGGGTAATTGTGAGCTTGTTGCTCGCCCTTGCGTTTGTCCTCACCTTCGAGTTCATCAACGGCTTTCATGACACCGCCAACGCGGTGGCGACAGTCATTTACACCAAGGCCATGCCGCCCCATCTGGCAGTATTTTTCTCGGGCGTGTTCAATTTCCTCGGGGTGCTCCTGGGTGGGGTCGGCGTGGCGTATGCCATCGTCCATCTGCTGCCGGTCGAGTTGTTGATCAACGTCAACACCGGTCATGGTCTGGCGATGGTGTTCTCGCTGCTGGCTGCGGCCATCACCTGGAACCTCGGCACCTGGTATTTCGGCATCCCGGCGTCCAGCTCCCATACATTGATCGGTTCGATTCTGGGTGTAGGCCTGGCCAACGCGCTGATCAATAACATCCCGCTGGGCGAAGGCGTGAACTGGCAGAAAGCGATCGATATCGGCGCCTCGCTGGTGTTCTCGCCACTGGCCGGTTTCATCGTGGCGGGTCTGGTCCTGTTGGCGCTGAAAGCCTGGCGCCCCCTCTCCAAGATGCACAAGACTCCGGAACAACGCCGCAAGCTCGATGACAAAAAACACCCTCCTTTCTGGAATCGCCTGGTTCTGGTGATTTCGGCGATGGCAGTGAGTTTTGTGCACGGCTCCAACGATGGTCAGAAAGGCATCGGCCTGATCATGCTGGTGCTCATCGGTATCGTCCCGGCGCAGTTCGTGCTGGACCTGAGCACCACGACTTACCAGATCGAACGCACCCGCGACGCGACCCAGCACCTGAGCCAGTTTTACCAGCGCAACAACGCGACACTGGGCGAGTACCTGGCGCTGGGCAAATCGGCGGCGGGCGACTTGCCCGAGCGTTTCAGCTGCAACCCTGAGCAAACCGAGCCGACCATTGATGCTCTGCTGAACAACCTCAAGGGCGTCAACGACTACCACACCCTCGCACCGGAACGTCGCATCGAAGTGCGTCGCTACCTGCTGTGCCTGGACGACACGGCACGCAAAGTCGGCAAGCTGCCAGCCCTTGATGCCCGTGAAAAATCGGATCTGGAGAAGCTGCGCAAGGACCTGACCGCGACCACTGAGTACGCGCCGTTCTGGGTCATCTTCGCCGTTGCACTGGCGCTGGGTATTGGCACCATGGTCGGCTGGAAACGCGTCGTGCTGACCATCGGTGAGAAGATCGGGAAGCAAGGCATGACCTACGCTCAGGGCATGTCCGCGCAGATCACCACCGCAAGCGCCATTGCGCTGGCCAACGTGTTCAGCCTGCCTGTTTCAACGACTCACATCCTGTCGTCCGGCGTGGCCGGGACCATGGTGGCGAACAAGAGCGGCCTGCAGGGCGGCACGGTTCGCAACATTCTGCTGGCATGGGTGTTGACCCTGCCCGCCACGGTCGCGCTGTCGGCAGGGTTGTTCTGGTTGGCGTCCAAAGCGCTGGCCTGACCTGACTGCACCGCCTGACCTGAAAAGCCCATTCATTGAATGGGCTTTTTTGTGGGTGCGCTAGCGGCGTTTCTTGCTGCCGCCCAGCAACGATCCCATCAACCCGCGCACCAGTTCGCGACCGATCTGGGTGGCGGCCTGGCGCATCGCACTTTTGACCGCCTGCCCCGCCAGCCCGCCCAGAAAACCACCGGCCATGTCGGCAAAGCCGCCTTCTGACTTCTCCTCAGCAGCAGGTTTCTGCGCGGGGTCCACTGATGCGCCTTTGCGCGCCAGCAGCATTTCGTAAGCCGATTCGCGATCCACGGGTTTGTCGTAGCGACCGGCCAGTGGCGACCGTGCGATCAGCGTGTCGCGCTCAGCCTGGGTCAACGGCCCGATGCGCGATTGCGGCGGCGCGACCAACACACGCTGGACGATTTCAGGCGTGCCCTTGTCCTGCAGCGTGCCCACCAGCGCCTCACCGATGCCCAACTCGGTCAGCACCGAGAGCGCGTCGAACTCGGGATTGGGGCGAAACCCGTCCGCAACGGCTTTCAGCGATCGTTGCTCCTTGCTGGTGAACGCGCGCAGGCCATGCTGAATGCGCAAACCGAGCTGCGCCAGAACGTAGTCCGGCAGATCCCCCGGCGACTGAGTGACGAAATACACGCCGACGCCTTTCGAGCGAATCAGCCGTACCACCTGCTCCAGCCGGTCCTGCAGCGCCTTCGGCTTATCCGTGAAGAGCAAATGCGCTTCGTCGAAGAACAGCGCCAGCAACGGTTTATCGGCATCGCCGCGCTCAGGCAATTGCTCGAACAGCTCGGCCAGGAGCCACAGCAGGAAAGTAGCGTAGACCTTCGGCGACTCGTGCACCAACCGGCTGGCGTCCAGCAGATGAATCTGCCCGCGGCCATCGCTCGCGGGCTGCAAGATGTCTTCCAGTTGCAGCGCCGGCTCGCCGAACAAGGCCTCGGCGCCTTGCTGTTCAAGGATCGCCAGCCGACGCAGCAGCGCCTGACTCGACCCCGTGGTCATCAACGCGCTGTCGTCGCCGAGGACTTCGGGGTTGTCGCGCAAATGATTGAGCAGCGCCTTGAGGTCCTTGATGTCCAGCAACAACAGCCCTTCCCGATCCGCCACCTTGAATGCGGCGTACAGCGCCGATTGTTGGCTGTCCGTCAATTCCAGCAAACTTCCCAGCAGCAGCGGGCCCATTTCCGACAGGGTTGTGCGCAACGGATGGCCCGTTTCACCGTGCACGTCCCACAGTGTCACCGGATAGCCCTGAGGTTTATGGTGCAGCCAGGGTATGCCGGCGATGCGCTCGGCGATCTTGCCTTGAGGGTTGCCCGGGGCGCCGAGCCCGCAGAGATCACCCTTGATGTCCGCCGCGAACACGGCCACGCCGGCGTCGCTGAACACTTCCGCCAGGCGCTGCAAGGTGACGGTTTTCCCGGTGCCCGTCGCGCCGGCCACCAGCCCGTGACGGTTGGCCAGACGCATCGCCTGCCCGATCGGCTGGCCCTTCAGGTCAGCACCAATAAGAATCTGTTGTGAGTCAGGCATCCGTTCACCCAAGCGTTGCATTTGATATTCCCGAGGGGACTGCGGCGACAGCCCAATTGGACCGGCACAGCCGAGCCTCCCTCAGGCCACCTCGCTACTCTAGCGCAAGACTCTGACGCAAGCGGCGTAACGCTAGTTCATGGGCGTGGGTGCGACGATCTGCAACCGAACATCTGTATCTGTGGATGGTCAACCCCAGAAGGACTGAATCAATGGACGAAGGCATCCCATGCACATTGCTGACATGACCATGTTCTACGCCCCTGCAAGCGGCGGCGTGCGCACGTACCTGGATGCCAAACACCGCCGCCTCGCGCTTTACCCGGGCGTGCGACACAGCCTGCTGATCCCGGGCCCGCAAAGCAGTCATGAAGACGGCATATACCGGGTTCCGGCGCCGCCCGTACCGTTTGGCAACGGCTATCGTTTTCCACTGCGCGTCGGTCCCTGGCGAGAGGCCCTGCGAAATCTGCGGCCAGACCTCATTGAAGTGGGCGATCCTTATCTTACCGCCTGGGCTGCACTGGATGCCCGACGCCAACTGGACGTGCCAGTGATTGGCTTTTACCACTCCGACTTGCCGCTGCTGGTGAGCAACCGGATTGGCACCTGGCTGGGGGCCAACGTCGAGAATTACGTCAGCAAGCTCTACGGCAATTTTGACCGAGTGCTGGCGCCGAGCGCGGCGATGGCGGACAAGCTGATCCGCCTGGGTGTGAAGAACGTTCATGTGCAGCCATTGGGGGTTAATCTGCAGACGTTCCATCCCTCCCGGCGAGATCCTGGTCTCAAGGCCGAGCTGGCCCTGCCGGATGAAACCCACCTGCTTATCTTTGCGGGCCGAGGTTCGAAAGAGAAAAACCTGACCGTTCTGCTCGACTGCATGAAGGCGCTGGGCGCGGGTTATCACCTGTTGCTGGTGGGCTCCCATATGCCGACCGGCGTGCCGGCCAACGTCACGGTTGTGGATAAATTTCGTCCTGCTGCCGAAGTCGCGCGCCTATTGGCGAGTGCCGATGCGCTGGTACATGCCGGGGACCAGGAAACCTTCGGTCTGGTGGTGATTGAAGCCATGGCCAGCGGGATTCCGGTGGTGGCGGTCGATGCCGGGGCCTTCCGCGAAATCGTCCCCGAGCACTGCGGCCTGCTGTGCGAACCCAATCAACCACCGGCCATGGCGGCAGCGGTGCGTCAGCTGTTTGCCGAGAACGCCCCATTCCGAGGCGAAGAGGCGCGGCGTCATGTCGAGGCACATTATGCGTGGGACGCCGTGGTCGCCGGCTTGCTCGGCCATTACCAGGCAGTACTCGGCGCCCGTCAGCCGGTCTATGCCCATGGCTGAGATTCCCGCAATCACGCAACGCAGCCTGATGCTGGTGCTCCACGACGTGGCCCCGCAAACCTGGCCGGATTATCGACCCTTCGTTGAGGCGGTCGACAAGCTAGGGAACATCCCCATCACCTGGCTGGTGGTGCCGAATTTCCACAAGCACGATCCGATCGACGCCAACCCGGATTTCCAGCGGTTGATGCACGACCGCCTCGTACGGGGTGACGAACTGGCGCTGCACGGCTATTACCATTGCGACGACAGCCCTGCCCCACGCACGCCCCATGAGTTTTTCATGCGGCGCATTTACACCTGGGAGGGCGAGTTCTACACCCTAGACGAACATCAGGCGATGCAACGGCTGGAAGCAGGCATGGAGGTGTTCCGGCGCAACGACTGGCCACTTCACGGATTCGTCGCTCCCGCCTGGCTGATGAGCGAAGGCACGCGCAATGCCCTGCGAAAATTGCCATTGGACTACACAAGTGATGCCCAACACTTGTATCGTCTGCCGGACTTTTCCGAGATCGATGCGCCCGGGATCGTCTGGAGCGCTCGCAGCGCCTGGCGCCGGGGCGTATCGAAAATCGTCAGCAACCACCGTGAGGCTCAATTGCATAACGCCGCAACCATCCGTCTGGGGCTGCACCCCGTAGACATGCGCCACGACTTTTCCCGTCGTTACTGGCTGCAAGCCCTTGAGCGCTTGTTGAACGACGGCCGTACGCCGATGAGCAAATTTGCCTGGTTACAGGGCCTGAATGCCGCCAGGTCTGCGGCGTGAGGCGACTTGGCTGGCTCGCAGCAGCACTGATACTCGCCCTGCTGATTCCGTTCTTCATGGGCGGCGCAGACATGTTTCACCGCCTGCGCAACTTCCCGGTGACGCTCCTGATCGGCATGTTCGTCATGGTGTTGGTGGGCTGGTGCATGAACACGATGCGCCTGCGCCTGTTGCTCGGCGACGCCGCCAGCGGCATCGGCATGCGCAAAAGTCTCGCGGTGGTGATGGCCACGGAATTTGCCTACTGCGCCACGCCCGGGGGCAGCGGCGCGCCCTTGACGCTGGTCGCACTGCTCTCGCGCAGCGGTATTGGTCCGGCGAAAAGCACAGCGGCCTTTGCCACTGACCAACTGATGGATCTGGTGTTTTTTCTCCTCGCGCTGATCGGCATCCTGATCTACGCGGTGTTCCACCAGCTCAGCGAAAACCTTGAATGGATGCTCATTGCCAGCGCCCTGCTGATCGGCGCCGGACTTTGTGCCTGTGCCGGTTTCGCGCGGTATCACCGACGCATCATTCTGTTCAACGGTCGGGTGCTCAAGCGCCTGAAGCGCAAGAACACCACGCGTATTCGCTGGGCGCGCAAGCTGCTGCACTTTCGCGACGCGCTGGCTGAAACCTGGAAAATGCCCCACCGCATTCTGCTGCAGGTATTTGCGCTGACCTGCGTGCACTGGAGTCTGCGTTACAGCGTGCTGTACCTGGCGCTGCAAGGGTTGGGCGTGAATATCGACTGGGCGTGGACGTTTCTGGTGCAGATGCTGTCGCTGAGCGCCGGGCAGTTCAGCCTGTCGCCGGGCGGTGCGGGAGCGGCGGAGTTGACGTCGGCGGCCTTGTTGGCGCCGATGGTGGGCAAGTCGACGGCAGCGGCCGCGATCCTCATCTGGCGGATCGTCACCTATTACTTCTATCTGGTCGCGGGCGGGCCGGTGTTTCTGCTGATGGTCGGGCGCCCCCTTTTGAACAAGTTACTGCGGATCAAGACGGTCTGATTCGTCTTCCTGTCTGGCAGACGTCAGTTCTTTCCATAAGGCTTCCGCCCCCTCGAAGTCCGTGCCGTCTTCCGGCGACAGTGCGTCGACGTCGTAACGGCTCAGGCATCCCTCGCCAAGGGTCGGCGGGGCTTTGGATGTGGCTTTGTCGAGGGGGTCGGTCATGGTGATTCCGCCTGTCGTGCCGGAGAAGCTGCACTGTTCGCAAACAATCGAGTTGCAGTAAGCCGCTGAACTTAAGCGGCTCACCCAAACCGCTTAATCACTGCTTAATCACTGCTTAATCAAAGACCACTGTCTTGTTGTCATGCACCAGCACGCGGTCTTCAAGGTGTGCGCGCAGGCCGCGAGCGAGCACCATCTTCTCCACGTCGCGACCGAAACGCACCATGTTTTCGATGCTGTCGCGATGGCTGACGCGCACCACGTCCTGCTCGATGATCGGACCGGCGTCCAGTTCTTCGGTGACGTAGTGGCAAGTAGCGCCGATCAGTTTCACGCCACGCAGCGACGCCTGGTGATACGGCTTGGCGCCGACAAACGAAGGCAGGAAGCTGTGGTGAATGTTGATGACCTGATGCGCGTATTCCCGGCACAGTTGCGGCGGCAGGATCTGCATGTAACGCGCCAGCACAACAACGTCGGCTTCGTGGTGTTTGACCAGACGCGAGACTTCGGCGAACGCCGGCTCTTTGTCTTTCGGATCAACCGGCACGTGGTAATAAGGAATGTTGTGCCACTCGACCATACTGCGCAGGTCCTGGTGGTTGGAAATCACGCAGGCGATTTCACAGTCCAGTTCGTCGCTGTGCCAGCGGTGCAACAGGTCGGCCAGACAATGGGACTCTCGGCTTGCCATGAGCACGACGCGCTTTTTCTGCGCGGAGTCGGTAATGCGCCAGTCCATCGAAAACTCTTCGGCGATGGGCGCAAAAGCTGCACGGAAACCTTCGAGGTCGAAAGGCAGGGTATCGGCACGCATTTCATGACGCATGAAAAACCAGCCGCTGAGATTGTCAGAGTGATGGCTCGCTTCGGTAATCCAGCCGTTGTACGAGGCCAGAAAGTTACTGACCTTGGCAACGATACCGACACGGTCCGGGCAAGCAATCACCAGACGAAAAGTGCGCATGTGAAAAACTCCAGAACTTCGCAAAGGCCGCCATTCTAGCGATTACCTGACGACTGTGCAGTACCCGTATGCCGCTGATTTCAGGCGGCAAAAAAGCGCACCCTTGGGGGATAAATGCATTAGTGCCGTACCGGTTCATCGGCGACGGAAATTCGACGCCAGACACTTCGCTGAAAACAGCAAGGTCATTGGCGTTCTATAACGCTACATGTGTATCTAAATCGAGGGTATGTCTGCGGCTATTTCAAAATGCTACGGATAAAACTTTTCTTAAATGTTTACTTGCGCAAACACTCTGATTATTATGCGCCCATCGCATCATGCCCATCACAACATAGGTATCCCCCATGTCACTGATCAACGAATACCGCGCAACAGAAGAAGCCATCAAAGAACTGCAAGCCCGCCTGCAAAATCTGCAACAAGACGACAAACTGCAGAAAGAACTTGAGTTCGAAGGCAAACTGCGCACGTTGATGGGCGAATATCAGAAATCCCTGCGCGACATCATCGCGCTGCTGGATCCAGACTCCAAAATGAAGGCTCCACGTGGCGCTGTTGTGAAGCCGGTCGGCACCAAACGCGCTCGCAAGGTCAAGCAATACAAAAACCCGCACAACGGTGAAATCATCGAAACCAAAGGCGGCAACCACAAGACGTTGAAAGAGTGGAAAGCCAAGTGGGGCGGCGACGAGGTTGAAGGCTGGGCAACTCTGCTGGGCTAATTGCCGGTTTTAGAGTCAGCCGTCGCGCAGAGATGTTAGACTCAAAAAGACGCCAGCCATGCTGGCGTTTTTTATTGCCTGCCATTTACCCCTATGCGCTTATAGTCCCAGACGCTGTTTCAACACCAGAGAGTATTCCTGCCACTGGGCGAGCACTTTGAGTTGCTCGGGCGTGGCCTTCAGCGAGAGTTCGACCAGCGCACGGCTGAACGCCTTGAGCGTATTGGGGGCGCCGGCCTGAGGATCGCTCAGGCGCAACTGACAAAACGCCAACCAGCGCTGTTGCTCTGCAACGCTAAGGGTTTCGGCAAAGTTGCGGGCGCGGTAGCGGAATAACAATTCAGGCAATCGGGGATCATCGAACGGCCAGCCATCGGCAGCCAGTTGCTGGGGCTCGGCAATGCGCACCTGCTCGCAGAGACGACGATCCCGATCATTGATAAAGCCGTCGTACAACTGCTGTTCCGGATCCTCACTGGCAGCGAAGTTGTCGTTCGCATAGACGCTTTTCAACTTGTCCTGCCAGATCGTCTGCCCTTCATTCAAGGCGGCCACGCGCATTTTATAAACACTCATGTCCAGTTGCAGACGCTGACGGTCCTCCTCGCGAAGCACGCTCAGCGGGGCAATGACCGGGCATTTATTAACATGCAGCAATTTCAGCGGAACCGGTAACTGGCCTTCGAGCAGATCTTCGCGGCGAGTATATAGACGCTGACGCAAGGTCTCGCCGTCTTCGTCCAGCAACGGGCTGTGGTCATGGAACAGGTCACAGACAATCAATGCATTTCGGTTCACCGGATGCCAGGCCAGCGGAAGTACGACGCTCACATAACTTCGCGCTGCGGAGAAACGACCCGATATATGCACAAGTGGCTGCATCAATCGAATCTGATCCTGGACCTTGTGCTTGAAGCGCAAGCCAAAAAGATAATCGTAAAGTTTGGGTTGCTTATCGCGGACCAGACGCGCCAGCGCGATGGTTGCGCGGACATCGGAGAGCGCGTCATGGGCATGACCATGATCGATCCCGTTGGCCGCCGTCAGCCGCTCAAGTTTCAGCGTGACCCGGCCCTCTTCTTGCGGCCAGACAATGCCCTCCGGACGCAGCGCATAAGCCGTGCGCACCACATCAATCAAATCCCAGCGGCTGTTGCCGCCCTGCCATTCGCGTGCGTAGGGATCGAAAAAGTTGCGATAAAGACTGTAGCGGGTCATCTCATCGTCAAAACGCAACGTGTTGTAACCCGCGCTGCAGGTGCCGGGCAGAGACATCTCCGCGTGCAGTCGGGTCATGAAGTCTGCTTCACACAAGCCTTTTTCCGCGAGCCGGTCAGGCGTGATGCCTGTCACCAGGCATGCCGCCGGATGGGGGAGGATGTCATCGCTGGGCTGGCAATACAGGTTGATCGGCTCGCCGATCTCGTTGAGCTGATCGTCCGTACGAATGCCCGCCACTTGCAGCGGCCGGTCGTTGCGTGGATTGATCCCGGTGGTTTCGTAGTCGTACCAGAAGATGCTGGAAGTCACGGGCTGATCCTGAACAAAAGACCGGGCGAGTTTAACAGATGCCCCTCCGCGCCTGACGCCAGCGAATACACCCCGAGGCCCGAGATACGGCGACACAGTTTGTGCGAAAGTGGCGGCTGTCGAAGGCCAGCAAGTTGTAACAGGCTCTTTCCCACACATTGTCCAGAATCATCCTGTTGCTTAGCCACTCCGGCGTGGCTAGCATCAAACCTCTTCCACCGGCGTACCTTCCTCTATGTCCCTTTCCCATGCAGAGCCAGGATTTACTGCACCGCTTGCCCTGCTGGACACTCGTGTTCGCATGGAAACGCCCGAGGGCATAGACCTCATCCTGCGACCTGCCGGGTTGCTGTCCCGGTCAATTGCTTTCGGCATTGATCTGATGATTCGCGGCGCGCTACTGGGTGCGCTGTTTTTCGTGCTGGGAACACTGGGCGACTTCGGCACCGGGCTGTTCATGCTCGCGCTGTTTATCGGGACCTGGGGCTATATGGTGCTCTTCGAAGTGCTGCATCAAGGGCGCACTCCGGGCAAACAGATCATGGGGCTGCGGGTCATTCACGATGACGGCACCCCGATTGGCTGGTCGGCTTCAGTGCTGCGCAACCTGCTGCGCTTCGTCGACATGCTGCCCTTCGGCTATTGCGTCGGCGCGTTTACCTGTTTGCAGCACCCGCTGTTCAAACGCCTTGGGGATCTGGCGGCGGGCACGCTGGTCATCTATCGGGACGTGCCCCCGCAACGGCCGCCACTGGCTGAAGCCACCGCGAGGATTCCGCCGCTGCCCCTCTTGCTGGAGGAACAGCGCGCCATACAAGCCTTTGCCGAGCGGCAAGGCACACTTTCTTCGGCGAGGGCTCAAGAGCTTGCTGCCATCGTCACGCAGCCTTTGCAGTTGTCCAGCTCGCGAGATCCTCACTACCCGGTCCAGCAATTGAATGGCATTGCCCACAGCCTGGCCGGCTCGTCATGAAGCAAAGCCTGTTCGAACAACGCCATGCAGAAGACTGGCAGCGTTTTGCAACACGCCTTGAGGCGCTGGAAGCGAGTCGCCGCAAAAGCGGGTCCGGTGCCGGCTTCAGCCGCGAATACCGTCAGATCTGCCAACAGCTTGCGCTGGCAATCGACCGTGGCTACGCCAGTCATCTGGTCGAGCAACTGCAGCAGCTTGCGATGCGTGGGCACCAGCAGTTGTATCGCCACCGAAGCCAGTTCAGTGCGCAGTTGCTGAGCTTTGTGCTGGCGGACTTCCCACGTCTGGTGCGTGCCGAATGGCGATGGGTCGCCCTCGCCGGCCTGCTGTTTTTTGGCAGCCTGACGCTCATGGCGCTGCTGGTCTACGGCTATCCGGATCTGGTCTACAGCGTCGTCAGCCCCGCCGATGTCGCCGGAATGCACGCCATGTACGAGCCCGCCGCACGGCGTATCGGGCAAACGGCCGAACGCGCGTCGAGCACTGACTGGCTGATGTTCGGTTACTACGTGATGCACAACGTCGGCATTGCTTTCCAGACCTTTGCCAGTGGCCTGCTGTTAGGCGTCGGCAGTCTGTTTTTTCTGTTTTTCAACGGACTGATGATTGGCGCGGTCGCGGGCCATCTCACCGACGCGGGCATGGGCACAACCTTCTGGCCGTTCGTGGTTGGACACAGCGCCTTCGAACTGACCGGCATCATGCTGGCGGGTGCGGCGGGGCTGAAACTCGGATGGGCACTGGTCGCTCCCGGCCGACTGCGCCGAGGCGAGGCACTGCGCCGCGCTGCACGGATCAGCGTGCGACTGATTGGCGGGGTCATGCTGTTCCTCCTCATCGCGGCATTCATTGAAGCGTACTGGTCGTCGATGAGCTGGCCGCCCGCGGCAGCCAAATATGGGGTGGGCGCTTCTTTGTGGTTGCTGGTCGGCGCCTACCTGACCCTTGCCGGACGCACGCCCCATGCGCCTGACTGACGCCAGCGTTGTCATACGCCCACGCACGCCGTGGGAGGCCCTCGACCTGGGCGTTCTCCTGGCGCAACGGTACCGCGCCTTGCTGATGACAAGCTGGGCCATCGTCACCTTGCCGATCTTCGCGCTGCTGACCCTGCTGCTGTGGGATTACCCGTCAGTGGCAGTCCTCGTGTTCTGGTGGCTCAAGCCAGCCTACGAACGGCTGCCGCTGCTGATTCTGTCCCAAGCGCTGTTCGGCCCGGCACCGTCACTCAGGCAGGCGCTGAAAAGCTTTCCGTCGGCACTCAAGCCGCAGTTGCTCGCGAGCCTGACCTGGCGGCGTCTGAGCCTCAGCCGCAGTTTCTATCAGCCGGTGCAGCAACTGGAGGGACTAGACGGGTTGTCCCGGGCGCAGCGCATTACCGTGCTTGGCCAGAAGGATTCCCGGGCGGCGCGTCTGCTGACCGCGCTGGGCAGTACGCTCGAAATGACCTTCTGGATCGGCCTGATGGTGCTGTTCTACGCCATGATTCCCCCGCAGATCGAAGCGGACTGGTCATGGCGCAGCCTGCTGGACATCGAGGGTGAGTGGAACTGGCTGGAGCATTTGACCAACGGGTTTTATGCCCTAGTGCTGATCGTATGGGGCCCGGTTTATGTGTCCTGCGGATTTGCGCTGTACCTCAATCGCCGGACCACGCTGGAGGCGTGGGACATCGAGCTGGGTTTCCGCAAGCTGCGTCAGCGTGTTCTGGGCAGCGCACTGGCGGTGTTGCTGGGCGGGATCCTTGTGCTGACGTTGCTGCCGTCCGCCGTCATGGCAGAGTCTGCGGCAAACCAGTGGACGGCAGATCGGTCAATGGCGGACGAAATCCCCAGCGAGTCGGGCAATAGCTGCCCGCTGCCGCCGCTGGACAACCCGCAGACCGACGAAGACGTTGCACCACCCGATTCACCTCGCCTGCTCAATCAGCCGCTGACCAGCCAGGCGTCGCAGAACGCCATCCATGCCGTGCTTGAACAACCGCCGTTCAAAAATCCCAAACCGGTGTCCGGATGGCGCATCGCCCAGCCCGCTGACGATGCCAAGCATGATGCCAAGTCAGCCGAGACACCGAACTGGCTGGCGCGACTGGTCGTCGGCGCGCTCAACGTAGGCAAGACCCTGTCGGCGGTATTCGGCGCGCTGCTGTGGACGCTGCTTGGCCTAACGGTCGCGTGGGTGATCTGGCGCTATCGGACCTGGTTCGCCACCTTCGTCGGCAAAAGCCCCCGCAAGGCGACGGCTCCACGAGACATCCCTCACCAACTCTTTGGCCTGCAGGTCCGCGCTGAAACCCTGCCGACGGATGTCGCCGATGCAGCGGAAAGACTCTGGCAACAGTCACCGCGCGAGGCATTGAGCCTTCTTTATCGCGCACTGCTGAGCCGCCTGTTGACCGATTACCAACTGCCGCTGAAAAGCGCCGACACCGAGGGCCAGATACTGGCGCGCATCGCCGAGCTCAAGCAGCCATCCCTTGATGACTTCAGCCATGAACTGACGCGCCACTGGCAGAACCTCGCCTACGGTCACCAAGTGCCGCCGGATCAGGCGCGACACACGCTGTGTTCAGGCTGGCGGAAGTTGTTCGCGCCGGGGGCAGGCGCATGAGCCGGCGCTGGATCATCGGGCTGGTCGCCGCGCTGATGCTGGTGAGCCTCGTCATCGCCAGTATGCCCGCGCTGAAGCGGCTCGAGCGTTATCAGGAAACCGTCGACCAGGGGCCTTCGCCTGAAGCGCTGGCCAACCCTTACCTCGCCGCGCAGACGTTCCTGCGTCAGCGAAACATTCAGGTGAAAACGGTTGAAACGCTCACCACTCTCCCTGACATCCGCGACCAGCCGCAAACGCTCATGCTGCTGGATTTCCGCGAAAGGATGACGCCGTCGGAGGTCAAGCGCTTGCTGGCCTGGACCCGATCAGGCGGCCGTCTTCTCTTTGTCGCCGAACAGCTGTGGGACCGGACCAAGGGAAGCAGCGGCGACCTGTTGCTGGATCAACTGCAGATTCACCAATTCCTCACCCAAGACCTGCAAGAGCAGGACCGCGAACGCCAGCGCGAACAACTCAAGCCGGTCATCCCGCTGAGCACGCCGGACATTCAAGGCCCGGAAACGCCGTGGCCCGAGCTGACCAGGCTGTTCGTGCAAAACGAAAGCGACCCGGCCTACATGAGCTTTGACCCGGCCTTCCATCTGGATGATCCCGAGGACCATGCACAGTCATGGGCCAACAGCGCTGACGCCACGCACCTGCTGCAAATGGTGTACGGCTCTGGATTAATCACGGTTGTCACCGACGCCGACCTGTGGAAAACGCAGGCCATCGGCGAATACGATAATGCCTGGCTACTCTGGTATCTGAGCCAGGACAGCACCGTCACGATGGTGCTGCGTACTGAACACGACAACCTGTTCGGGCTGCTCTGGCAATACTTCCCCCAGGCGCTGCTCGCCCTGACGCTGTGCCTCGTTGCCACGCTGTGGCATGCAGGCATGCGCCATGGCCCGATGTTGCCGATCTTTGCGCGCGGCCGTCGTCAGCTCAGCGAACACCTGCGTGCAAGCGCCGACTTCATGCTCCGCCGCGAAGGCCAGCACGCCGCGTTGCGCGCCTTGCAGCAAGACATCCTGCGTCGCGCCCGGCAACGGCATCCCGGCTTTGAGACCCTGGCGGTCACCGAACAATGGCAAACGCTGGCGCGCATGACGCGTCAGTCCACCAGCCACATCGGCCAGGCGTTGCGTCCGCGGCCGGAGCAGCGCTTGTCCAGCAGCGAATTCACCCGTCAGGTTGCGTACCTGCAAACCCTCAGGAATGCCTTATGAGCGCTTGCTCGGGATACGGTGGACATCAAAGCAACCCAACCAGCCCCGTGACGACACAGTGATACGAGGCCTGCTAAGCGTTTTGCACATCGGAAACAGGCGACACGCCGGGGACATCGTAAAACTGCGCCTGGGCTTTTCCCGCCCGCTTGGCGCGATAGAGCGCCTCGTCAGCCTGCGCCAGAACGTCGGCGAAAGCGCCGCCCGTCCAGATCGCCCCGCCGACACTGCAACTGACGTTAATGACCTCGCCAGACAGCGTCATCGGTTCCGCGAGTCTCGCGATCACCCGCTGAGCTGCGCGCTGAACGCTGGATAACGACTCACCTGCGCGCAAGGCAAGGAGCAGCACGAATTCGTCTCCGCCATGACGCACGGCAATGTCTCCGTCACGGACCGTGGTCAAGAGCCTCATTCCGACTTGCTGCAGCAAAGCATCACCCGTGGCATGCCCGAAACGGTCATTGACGAGCTTGAATCCGTCCAGGTCCAGACACAAAACGCCGTAGCTGAGTCCCTCCCTCCATTCGCTGCGCACCGCTTCGACATACTTTTCCAGCGCCGCTCGGTTGGGCAAGCCGGTGACCATATCTCGGTAAGCGATGCCTTCAACCATCGCCAACTGGCTTCTTTTCGACGTCAAACTGTCGACGAGGTGGCGGATCGCGACACTCAGCGTCTCTACTTCCCGCGAACCGTGGAGTAGCGGAATACGCAAATTGGCGCCTTCAGAAAGGCGGGCCGCTGCGTCGGCAATTTTGTTGACCGGCTTGGTGATCATGCCTGCCGCAAACCAGCCAATGATCGCAAAGGCGATAGAAAGGGCACTGCCCCAGCCAAGGATTTGACTGCGTACCTTCCGGGCTTCGGCAAACGCAACGGACACCGGTTGCCTGGCAATGACGGTCCATCCCAGGCCGGGATAATCACCAACTCCCACACTTTTGGCGGCGCCGGTCAGGTACTGAATACCGTCCGGCCAGGTTTCAACCGACCCGCTTTTGCTGACCACTCGAGGCAGATGGAGGCCCAGGCGTTTGCCAATCAGTTGCTTGGGGCCGAGCAATACCGTTCCGTCCTCGCCAATGACCAGGAACTCCAGACTCGGCAAGCGTTGCTGCAAAGGCTCCAGCAGGGTTCTTCCAACCTCATAGGCCCACTTCCAGGAGAGGTGCGTGGCGAGAACACCGGCAAGCCGGCCGGTTTCATCCCGCACCGGCATACTGATGTCGACAAATTTCATGGCTTCCCCGGTGGGATTGGGAAGGAGCTTGGCGAGCAGTACCGCATCATGTACATCGCCGACAAAAACCCTGTCGACACCATTGGCGAAGACGGGCCGTTTTGAAATGTCCACGCCCTCCAGCACGCTGTTGGTAGACGCGACCACCGTGCCATGCGCATCGGTAAGTCCGATCCAGGAATAGCTAGGAAAGTTGTCGCTGAGGCTATTCAACAGCTTGCGGGCCTGGCCGGTGCGCGCCGGGTCACGAAGCGCTTCCAGGTCGCTGAGCACAGCAAGCTCCTTGGCACGGGCGCTCATGTCAAAGTCGAGACGATCCACCATCAGATAAGCCGACTCGGTGAGCTGCAACCCGGTCTGCTCCTTCAGGCTGGAAATCGAGGTTCACCGATCACAGCGCCAAATATGCAGCTAAGAACGAGCACGAGGATTGCCACGACAATAGCGACCTGCGCCCGCAAGCTATGAAGAGAAGCAAGAATCATCGTGATACACCGTGCCGGAAAGCGGGAGAGCCGCCTTCCCTTGGCGGTGTTGTACCTTGATATCGGCTGCGCGCCGGATTTCTGGAGTGGTTAACGCAGGGCTCACCCTCACGTCCCCCTCAGTCGGGCGTCGGCAATACACCGTGCAGTTGGCCGGTCCGCGACACGTTCGAGTGATGCCGCGTGGTATTTCGGATCGAGTTGATAAAGTGCGATTACACTCTCAAATCACGCTGAATTAGGTAAGCACCTGATCCATGACAGATAAAACAGATTCGACAGTCGACACGGTTCGAGAACCACTGAGCGATCACCCAGCGAACCCGGGCCACGCAGCCGATCACCCTTCTCCCTCTGAAACCCCAGCCGTGGACCACAAACACACCGAGCCGGCCAGCGCTTCGGGCAGCCATCCGGCTCAGCAGCGCCAGCGCGCGATTCATCTGGCGCAGGCGCTGCGGCATGAGTTGAAAAAAGCAGTCATCGGCCAGGAGGCCGTCATCGATGATGTGCTGACCGCGTTGATTGGCGGCGGTCATGTGTTGCTCGAAGGCGTGCCGGGGCTGGGCAAGACGCTGCTGGTGCGGGCGCTGGCCCGGTGTTTCGGCGGCGAGTTCGCGCGCATTCAGTTCACCCCTGATCTGATGCCCAGCGACGTGACCGGCCATGCCGTGTACGACATGCAGAGCGAGCAGTTCAAGCTGCGCAAAGGGCCGCTGTTCACCCATCTGCTGCTCGCGGACGAGATCAACCGCGCCCCAGCCAAGACCCAGGCCGCGCTGCTAGAAGCGATGCAGGAACGTCAGGTCACACTGGAAGGCCGCGCGCTGCCGGTGCCGCAACCCTTCATGGTGCTGGCGACGCAGAACCCGATCGAGCAGGAAGGCACTTACCCGCTGCCCGAAGCCGAGCTCGACCGCTTCATGCTCAAGGTCCGCATGGATTATCCCCAGGCCGATCAGGAGCTGGAGATGGTCCGCCAGGTCACCCGTTCGACGCGCTCCGACATGCTCGATGTCCAGCCCCTTCGCACCTTGATGCAGGCAAAAGATGTGCTGGCGCTGCAACGCATCGCCGGCGATCTGCCGGTGGATGAACAGGTCCTCGATTACGCCGTGCGGCTGGCTCGCGCCACTCGCACGTGGCCGGGCCTGACACTCGGCGCAGGGCCGCGGGCGTCCATCGCACTGATTCGGGGAGCGCGCGCACGGGCGCTGTTGCGTGGCGGCGAGTTCGTCGTACCTGACGACGTCAAAGGCTGCGCGCTGGCGGTGCTGCGTCACCGAGTGAGGCTAGCGCCGGAGCTGGACATCGAAGGCTTGTCAGTGGATCACGTGCTCAAGCAATTGCTGGATCAGGTGGCGGCGCCGCGTCGATGAAGCAACTGCTCAAGCCGTCGACACGCATGCTCTGGTGGCTGGCCGTGCTCCTCGGCGTCTCGGTGCTGCTCGGCATTTTGCAGGCATTGGGGCGCGGCCCGATTGCCCGGCTGGACGGCTTTTTCTGGACCCTGCTGTGGGTGATGACTGCCGTAGCTGCGTTGGATGCCGCGTGGCTGTGGCGTCTGCCCTCCCCTCGGGCCAAACGGCACTTGGCCGGCAGCCTGGGAATGGGACGCTGGAGCGAGGTACGGGTCGAGCTGGAACACGATTCACCTCGCGCGCTTTCCTTAACCCTTTTTGATCATGGGCCTTCGGAGCCGGATGCCCGCTACGAAACCGAGAATCTGCCCCAGGACGTCGTGCTGCGTTCACAGCGCACCGCCCAGCTGACCTATCGGCTGCGTCCGGCCAGTCGCGGGGATTTCACCTTCGAACGGACCGAGATGCTTATCCGCAGCCCGCTGCGCCTGTGGTCATCCCGACGTTATGTGCCCACCCATGAAGCTGTCCGGGTGTACCCGGATTTCGCCCGTTTGCACAACGGGCAATTGCTGGGCGTCGAGAACTGGCTCAGGCAGATCGGCATCCGCCAACAGCCGCGCCGGGGGCTGGGCCGGGAATTTCATCAGCTGCGCGAATTTCGTGAAGGCGACAGCCTGCGTCAGATCGACTGGAAGGCCACGGCCCGGCATCGCGCGCCCATTGCGCGGGAATATCAGGATGAGCGCGATCAGCAAATCCTGTTCATGCTCGACTGCGGCAGACGCATGCGCAGCCAGGACGGGGAGCTGACGCATTTCGACCATGGGCTGAACGCCTGCCTGCTGCTGAGCTACGTGGCGTTGCGTCAGGGCGACGCGGTCGGTCTTTCAACCTTCGCGGGCGAACAGGACCGGCATCTGCCCCCCGTCAAAGGCGCCGGCCAGCTGAACGTGCTGTTGAATCACCTCTACAACGTCAACGCGACCCAGCGCCCCGCCGATTACGCGGTAGCAATGCGAAATATCCTCGCGCGGCAGAAACGCCGGGCGTTGGTGGTGTTGATCACCAACTTGCGGGACGAGGATGACGAGCAGCTACTGGAAGCGGTCAAACAGCTGAGTCGACATCATCGCGTGCTGATCGCCAGTTTGCGAGAGGCTGTGCTCGACGATCTGCGTCAAGCGCCGGTGCAGACCTGGCAAGAGGCCGTGGACTACTGCGGGACGGTCGATCTGCTCAACGCACGCAGCGGGCTGCATGAGCGTTTGGTCGCCCATGGCATCCCGGTGCTGGATGTGCGCCCCAGTGAGTTGGGGCCGGAGTTGGTCAGCCGATACATGAGCTGGAAAAAAGCCGGGGCTTTGTAGGGCGCCTGCCTTCAGGCGGACGCCTCCAGCGGATAGAAACTGAAGTAGTGCTGCAAGGCCTGAATGAGAACAAAATATTCCGCCGGCGCCGCTTGCAGGCGGAAGCCGGAATCGAACACGCGTGGGGTCTCGTCTTCATGACACCACAGGCAGCTGGCGTCGATATCGATGTTGTACAGGCCGTTCTTGCCGTCGGGCACCTTCAGGCGCAGCTGAAAATCAGCCCCCACCAGAATGGGCAGATCGCTGATCAGCATCAGGCCTTGCTCAGACACGTTACCCAGGCAACCCAACGGTTTATCGGTATACCGGTTGAACACTTGCAGGTAGTAAGGCAGTTGGTGACGTTCGATTCGTCTTTCATTAAGCATTCGGACACTCGCCCTGAGATGACCATTGAGCATGGCCGCGCTAGTGCTTTGGGATTCGGTTGCACGGAACTGCCAGACCCGTGACGCCAGAATCCATCAGTTGAAAAACCGATGACGACATCTGACTCATTCGGCACTGGCAAAAGTCACTGATCCGAGCGGCCGATCAGCGATAACCCCGCTTATCACCCTGCTTTCGGATCAGTGGCGCTGCCGCCTTCGTCAAAACACTTAGGTCCCTACTCATCGCAGCCTAGCTCAGGTTTTCGCGATATCCACCCGAAAACGCGACCGTATATCCAGTCGGGTGTAACTAGCGTGAAGCAGCACGCGGTGTGGCAGGCGGCGCGAGGTTGTCATGCCCCAGCTGGTGCAGGGTGTCCAGACGGGCCTTGGCGCGGAACGCGTACTCGCTTTCCGGGAACTGGGTGATGATGTACTGGTAGGTCTGCACGGCATCCATGTAGAACTTCTGGCGTTCCAGGCACTGGCCACGCAACATCGACACTTCGGGCTGGACATAGCGACGCGAACGGCTCTCGCGATCGACTTTCGACAGGTTGTACATCACCGCGTCACAGTCGCCCTGTGCGTAGGCGCGGTTGGCGTTGTTCAAATGGCTGTTCATTGCCCAGCGGGTGCAGCCACCCAAGGCAAGCAGCGCCACTAATATCATCACGATTCGCATGAGAGTCTCCTGTGCTCAGCCCTTGTATCGGCGTATTCCGGGATTTCTTCAAGGTCGATTTGACGGCCGCCGACCTGCCGATTGCCCAGCGATCCGGGGGGCAGGTAGTGCAAAGGAACAATGACTACAGAGCAATACAGTAGTAGCCTCTCGCTGCGCTTCATTTAAGGAGTTTGTGCATGACCGTTCGCCGCACCAAAATCGTAGCCACACTGGGCCCTGCCAGTAATTCGCCAGAAGTCATCGAGAAGCTGATTCTCGCTGGCCTGGACGTCGCCCGCCTGAACTTCTCCCACGGCACGCCCGACGAGCACAAGGCTCGCGCGAAGCTGATCCGCGACATCGCCGCCAAGAACGGCCGGTTCGTCGCGTTGCTGGGTGACCTTCAAGGCCCGAAAATCCGCATCGCCAAATTCGTCAACAAGAAGATCGAGCTGAAGGTAGGTGACAAGTTCATCTTCTCCACCAGCCATCCTCTGACCGACGGCAACCAGGACATCGTCGGTATCGATTACCCCGATCTGGTCAAGGACTGCGGCGTCGGCGACGAGCTGCTGCTGGACGATGGGCGCGTGGTCATGCGCGTTGACACGCAAACTGCCGACGCACTGCATTGCACCGTGACCATCGGCGGCCCGCTGTCGGATCACAAAGGCATCAACCGTCGCGGCGGCGGTCTCACGGCTCCGGCGCTGACCGAGAAAGACAAGCAGGACATCAAGCTCGCTGCCGAAATGGACCTGGATTACCTGGCCGTTTCGTTCCCGCGGGATGCGGCCGACATGGAATACGCACGCAAGCTGCGTGACGAATCCGGCGGCACGGCCTGGCTGGTGGCGAAGATCGAACGCGCCGAAGCCGTTGCCGACGACGAAACCCTCGATGCGCTGATCCGCGCCAGTGATGCGGTTATGGTTGCCCGTGGCGACCTGGGCGTGGAAATCGGCGACGCGGAGCTTGTGGGCGTCCAGAAGAAAATCATCCTGCACGCACGTCGCCACAACAAGGCGGTGATCGTTGCCACGCAGATGATGGAATCGATGATTTCCAGCCCGATGCCAACCCGCGCCGAAGTGTCCGACGTGGCCAACGCCGTGCTCGACTACACCGACGCCGTGATGCTGTCCGCTGAAAGTGCCGCCGGTTCGTATCCGGTCGAAGCCGTGGAGGCGATGGCGCGTATTTGCGTCGGTGCCGAGCGTCATCCGACCGGCAAGACCTCCAGCCACCGCGTCGGTCACTCGTTCACCCGTTGTGACGAGAGCATTGCGCTGGCGGCCATGTACACCGCCAACCACTTCCCTGGCGTGAAAGCGATCATCGCGTTGACCGAAAGCGGCTATACCCCGCTGATCATGTCGCGCATTCGCTCCTCGGTGCCGATCTACGCGTTCTCCCCGCACCGCGGCACCCAGGCGCGCGCGGCGATGTTCCGTGGCGTTTACACCATTCCGTTCGACCCGGCGGCACTGCCGGCCGGTCAGGTCAGCCAGTCGGCTGTGGACGAACTGGTCAAGCGCGGTCTGGTCGAGCAAGGCGACTGGGTCATCCTGACCAAGGGCGACAGCTACCACACCATCGGTGGCACCAACGGCATGAAGATCCTGCACGTCGGCGACCCAATGGTTTAAGCGACACCGCCACACTAAAAAGCCCCGCCTCGTGAGAGTGCGGGGCTTTTTTATGTCTTTGAACCCATGGACTGTCAGCCCTTCTCCACAAATACGTCCGCCAGTAACTGACCACGGGGCAACCCGGCAATGAACAACCGCTTCGAGAACGCCTCGACGCTGGCAGGCGACCCGCAGACCAGCGCAATGGTCTGACGAGACGTCACGCGCAACCCACTCAGCACGGCCGAGAAGTCCGCCAGCTCGATCGACTCCACGTGCAGGTTCGGATGCTGGATCGCCAGCTCGCCGAGAGCCTCCGCCAGATAATGCTCTTGAGGCTCGCGCGCCAGATGTATCAGGCGAATCTCACCCTGATGGCCCTGCCGCAACGCCTCGCGCAGCACACCCCATAGCGGCGCCAATCCGGTGCCTGCGGCCAGCAGCAACAACGGCCGGTCCTGCCAGTCGGGCTCGTAGCGCAGCGCACCGCCCTGGAGTTCGCCGAGGCGGATCGGATCGCCCGGTTGTAGCGTGCGGGCGACATCAGCGAAAGCGCCCGGACGCTGGCAGTCGATGTGAAATTCCAGAAAGGGATCGTGCCCCGGCACGCTCGCCAACGAATAAGGCCGCGCCACGCCGCTTTCAGTCCACAGCACCAGATGCTGGCCGACGCGATAGCGCAACGGGCGTTCGGGGCTCAGTCGCAGGCGCAACACCGACGGGCTCAGCCAGTCAGCACCCACGACTGTCGACGGCAAGCCATCGCGCAAGGGGTCGAAAATTTCAACGGTCAGGTCGCTCGTCACCCGGCACTGGCACGACAGCCGCCAGCCCTGGGCGCGCTTGTCGGCATCCAGCGCATCGGGCGCGGCATCCGCCGGATCGCCACTGACGCAACGGACCATGCACGCGTGGCAACTGCCGGCGCGGCAGCTGTAGGGGACGGACAATCCGGCGTCGTTGAGGGCATCCAGCAAATTGGCCGCAGGCGCCACCGACCAGTGCCGGTCGCCCACACGCAACTCAGGCATCGGCGTAATCCCAGGCGCCGTGGCAGCGGTTGCGGCCCTGGTGCTTGGCGCGATACAGCGACTGGTCGGCCCGTTGCAGCGCACGGTCCATGTGATCGCCGCGCTCGATGACCGTCATGCCGATCGACAGGCTCAGGTCCAGCTCCGGAAACTCGGGCAGCGTGACATGGGTGAAGGCGAGCCGGATGCGCTCACAGCAGTCGACCAGTTGCGCACGGGTGCAGCGCGGGATCAGCAAGACGAATTCTTCACCGCCATAGCGCGCGAGAATGTCATCGGAGCGCAGGCACTGGGCCGCGGTTTTGCCGAACATCTGCAGCACCCGGTCACCCGCGGCGTGCCCATGGATATCGTTGACCCGCTTGAAGTGATCAAGATCGATGAGCGCCAGTCCGGCGGTGTAATTGCCGTCCATGTGTTCGAGTTCGCGGGTGGCGATACGCAGGAAGTGACGGCGGTTACAGAGGTTGGTCAGCTCGTCGGTGGACGCCAGTTCTTCGAGCTGCAGCATCATGCCGCGCAGGGTTTCCTGATGCGCCTGCAAGGTGATGCGGCGCTGATGCATGCGGTTGCGCGAGTTCTGCACGAAGCGCGCGAACAGGCACAGCCAGGAAAAAACGATGAACAACGCGCAGGTCTGAATCGCCGCCAGCCCCGGATCGGCGAGGCGCCCGCGACTGGCGTCCCACAGGTTGATCCCGGCGAATCCCAGCAAGGCAAACAGGGCGCAGCGGGCGAAAATACTGGGGCGCAGGTGAAACAATCCGAACATCAGCACCAGCACGTAAATGATCAGAAAGGTGCCGCGGGAGGCTTCCATATGGCTGATGAGAAACGTCTGCCAGCCCAGCCCAAGGAGCACCTGAAACTCGGTCAGGCTGGGGTCTTTGAAGCGTCGGTTGTAGCCACCGAAAAACACCAGGCTCAAGGCGGCCTGACAGAAAAGCACCAACACACTGGTGCACCAGATACCGAAGAAGGTGGCTTGATAGTAGCCGGTAAAATACGCCATCCATACGAGCATCAGCCCCAGCACATAGGTGCCGGTAGCGAGCGCGAAACGTTTCAGCAGCAAACGCTGGATAGTTTGGGCAGTCACTCGTTGACTCATCATGGGTATTAAGGGTCCGTCCCGTACCGGCAAGATGACCTGTGACACTTTTCAGGCACCAGATCAAAACCTTCCTGCGCCGTGCGCGGTAATGCAGGCAGCTTGCCACTGTAGTGCTTGCGTAAAAAAATGACTATTCAAATCCCTGTCTTTCCGGACAGCCGTAGCAATCTGTTTCATGCATGATTCAGTGCGGGTGCCGTACGGCGTTTTCGACGACGGTTTGGCCTTTGGCGGATGTACCTTAATCGACCTCGGGTTATACTGCCGCGCCTTTTTTACCCTGAGCACGCCGAGGTGTTGCCCGGCTGTCTGACGCCTGATCAAGATGCTTTCGTCCGGCCCAAGCGGTCCCGTCGCCACCCGCAATTAGAATGTTCCCGCCAAATCAGAGGAGCGCGCCCAATGACCGTGATCAAGCAAGACGACCTGATCCAGAGTGTCGCTGACGCCTTGCAGTTCATTTCTTATTACCACCCCGTTGACTTCATCCAGGCCATGCACGAGGCCTACCTGCGTGAGGAATCCCCTGCCGCACGGGATTCCATGGCCCAGATTCTGATCAATTCGCGCATGTGCGCCACCGGTCATCGGCCGATCTGCCAGGACACCGGCATCGTCACCGTGTTCGTCCGTGTCGGCATGGACGTGCGCTGGGATGGCGCCACCATGGGCCTGGACGACATGATCAACGAAGGTGTGCGTCGCGCCTACAACCTGCCGGAAAACGTCCTGCGCGCCTCGATCCTCGCCGATCCGGCCGGCGCCCGCAAGAACACCAAGGACAACACACCTGCGGTCATCCACTACTCCATCGTCCCGGGCAACACCGTGGAAGTGGACGTGGCGGCCAAGGGCGGCGGTTCGGAAAACAAATCGAAGATGGCGATGCTCAACCCGTCCGACTCCATCGTCGACTGGGTGCTGAAAACCGTGCCGACCATGGGCGCTGGCTGGTGCCCGCCGGGCATGCTCGGCATCGGCATCGGCGGTACGGCCGAAAAAGCTGCGGTGATGGCCAAGGAAGTCCTGATGGAATCCATCGACATCCACGAGCTCAAGGCACGCGGCCCGTCGAACCGTCTGGAAGAAATGCGTCTGGAGCTGTTCGAGAAGGTCAACCAGCTGGGCATCGGCGCCCAGGGCCTTGGCGGTCTGACCACCGTGCTCGACGTCAAGATCATGGACTACCCGACCCACGCCGCGTCCCTGCCGGTGTGCATGATCCCCAACTGCGCCGCCACCCGTCATGCCCACTTTGTGCTCGACGGCTCCGGGCCGGCTTCGCTGGAAGCGCCGCCGCTGGACGCTTACCCGGAGATCGTCTGGGAAGCCGGCCCGTCGGCCCGCCGCGTCAACCTCGACACGCTGACACCGGAAGACGTGCAGAGCTGGAAGCCCGGCGAAACGGTCCTGCTCAACGGCAAAATGCTCACCGGCCGAGACGCGGCGCACAAGCGCATGGTCGAGATGCTGAACAAGGGCGAAACCCTGCCGGTGGACCTGAAGGGTCGCTTCATCTATTACGTCGGCCCGGTTGATCCAGTGGGTGACGAAGTGGTGGGCCCTGCCGGTCCGACCACGGCGACGCGGATGGACAAGTTCACCCGCCAGATCCTTGAGCAGACCGGCCTGTTGGGCATGATCGGCAAATCCGAGCGCGGCCCGACCGCCATCGAAGCGATCAAGGACAATAAAGCGGTTTACCTGATGGCCGTTGGCGGCGCCGCTTACCTGGTCGCTCAGGCGATCAAGAAGTCGCAAGTGCTGGCCTTCCCGGAACTGGGCATGGAAGCGATCTACGAGTTCGAGGTCAAGGACATGCCGGTGACGGTTGCTGTCGACAGCAAGGGCGAGTCGGTTCACATCACGGGTCCCGCCATCTGGCAGAAGAAGATCAGTGAGAGCCTGGCGGTAGAGGTGCAGTAAGCATTTCGATCGCTACAACGAAAAAGCCCGACCTGTGAGTCGGGCTTTTTTGTGGGCGTTGGGTTGCGGGGGCGTTTACCCCCGCCGATCCAGCACGTTCACCACCAGCCGATCCAGCCATCCCCAGGCACGCTCCTGAACCCGTCGCCACAGCGGTCTGGATTTCCAGCCGTCCAGGGTGATTTCGCTGCTCACGGCGAAATCCTTGGTGAAGCTCGTGGCCACGGCGTGAGTCAGCGCGGGGTCGATCGCTTCGAGGTTGGCTTCCAGGTTGAAGCGCAGGTTCCAGTGATCGAAGTTGCAGGAGCCTACGCTGACCCAGTCGTCGATCAGCACCATCTTCAGGTGCAGGAAGCACGGCTGGTATTCGAAAATTTTCACCCCGGCCTTGAGCAGGCGCGGGTAATAACGGTGGCCGGCGTAACGAACCGATGGGTGATCGGTGCGCGGCCCGGTCAGCAACAAGCGCACGTCTACGCCCCGAGAGGCCGCGCGACGCAACGCGCGGCGGACTTTCCAGGTCGGCAGAAAATACGGCGTCGCCAGCCAGATGCGCGTCTTGCTGGTGTTCAGCGCGCGCACCAGGGACTGCACGATATCCCGATGCTGACGGGAATCGGCATACGCCACGCGCCCCAGCCCATGCCCACCGACGGGCGCCTTGGGCAAGCGCGGCAGACCGAAATTTTCCGCTGGCCGCCACGCCCGCCGCCGAGGGTTGGCGTGGAACTGGCGGTCGAACAGCGCTTGCCAGTCAATCACCAGCGGGCCGCGAATCTCGACCATCACCTCATGCCACTCGCTGCTGTTCAGGTCCGGGCGCCAGAATTCATCAGTGACCCCCGTCCCGCCCACCACCGCCAGCTCTTTGTCCACCAACAGCAGTTTGCGGTGGTCGCGGTAAAGGTTGCGCAGGCCGCGTCGCCAATGCACCCGGTTATAGAAACGCAGGATCACGCCCGAATCGGTCAGGCGCTTGCGCAAGCCGATCGTGAAAGCCGCCGACCCGAAATCATCGAACAGACAGCGCACGATGACCCCGCGACTCGCCGCACCCACCAGCGCCTGCACGATCGCTTCGGCACAGGCCCCGGCTTCGACCAGATACAGTTCGAGTTCGATCTGCTGCTGCGCACCTTCGATCGCGGCGATCATGCGCGGAAAAAACGCCGGGCCGTCGATCAGCAGGTTGAACTGGTTGTCTTCGCGCCACGGAAAAATCGCGCCCCTCATGGGCGGCTCCCCGTGGCGGTCAGCAGGCAGGCTTGAGCAGCGCTTGCCGGGCTGGCAAGCGAGGATGGAATGCGAATGGACATGCAGACTCCAGAGGGTGCGATACGCAACCCTATCCGCCTGTCTGACCGCAGGCAAACTTCAACGTTCTACGGCACCGGCGATGACAGCCGGCAGCCTTGGCGCTGGCCTTCCCAGCGCGCTTCGCTGTCGCGGCCCAGCCCTGTCGCGGTGATGCGCTTGTTCAGGGCATCCTCGTTGATCGTACTGGGCAGCCACTGTTTGACGTAGCTGTGGCAATACTCCGCCGGGTTGTTCATGACGAAGCGGCACGAGCAATATTCCTTGGCGGTATAGGCGCTGATGATGCTGGGAAATACCTGCAGCTGAACCCGCCAGTTCCAGATCAGGCCGGCGATGATCAGCAGCACCAGTAGGGCGAGACTGCTGAACGGGCGGCGTCGGATAAAAGCTTTGCGAGCGATCATTTGCCACCCTCCCCGACCACCGCGGTCAGCGCCAGCTTGAGCAACTGATCGTGGTCGTAGCTGCCGTCGCGATCGTCGGCGTAACGAACGATCACCAGCTTCTCGCTGGGGATTACGTACAGCGCTTGCCCCCAATGGCCAAGTGCGGCAAAGGTGTCCGCCGGTGCGTCTGGCCACGGTCCGGGCTTGCCATCGGCGTTTTTGTTCAGCCACCAGTGACCGCCGGGGCTTCATCGGGCGGGGTCGGGGTCAGGGATTTGAACGGCGTCAGGTTGAAATCAACCCAGGCCCTGGGCAGCAATTGCCGGTCCTGCCAGTGCCCGCCGCGTTCCATCAGCAGGCCGATGCGCGCCAGGTCGCGGGCCGTCATGTACGCGTAGGACGACCCGACGAAGGTGCCGGCGGCGTCGCGTTCCCACGTGGCGCTGGAGATGCCCAGCGGCTCGAACAACGCAGTCCACGGGTAATCGCCGTAAGCGCTGTCACCGACCATGCCTTTCAGTGCAGCGGCGAGGACCGTGCTGTCGCCGCTGGAATACCGGTATGAAGTGCCCGGCGCACTGGCGACGCCGTGCTCGGCGGTGTACCGCGCCATGTCGCCGCGTCCCCGGGTGTAAAGCATCGCCACGACTGACGAGTTAAGGGGCGCGTATTCGTAGTCCTCCTGCCAGTCCAGCCCTGAGGCCCAGTGAAGCAGGTCCTGAAGCTTGATGTCGGGATGCACGCTGAATGGCGGGTAGAAATTGGCGACGGGGTCCTCAAGTTTGAAGCGGCCTTCAGCAAAAGCGACGCCCAGCACGCTGGCCAAAATGCTTTTGCTGATAGACCAGGTCAGGTGCGGGGTGTCTGCCCGGGTCACGCCGCCATAGCGTTCATACACCACTTCACCGTCGTGAATGATCAGCAGCGCATCCGTGCGCACGCCTTTACGTTCGACCTCGTCGCGGGGCGGGAAGGCGTAGGCGTCGAGGGCAGCTACGGCAGCGTTTTCACTGAGCGGGCGCTCGGACCACTCCGGCGCGGGCCAGGTTTCGGCAGCGGCCGAACAGCTGATGAGGAACAGCGCGAGGGTGAACAGCAGACGGGTCATGAAGGGGACTCGGGCTCGGATGCAGGCAACCCTAGCAGGCAAAAATGACAGCACAGGGAACCCAAACCCCTGTCACGCAACCATCACCAAAGCTTAATGGTGGTGACACGGCCTCTCCCTAGCCTGAATTCGTACAGCAATGCTCGAACAATCAGTCGACCCGCCTGGACGAAGGCGGGATTACGGAGACGCCGCATGACTCAGATCGCCAGCATTCGAGACACCCGAACCGAACGTCGCCTGCAGGCAGAACGCCTGGTCGGTGAGAAGGCCCTGCAGGAAGCACAGGCTTTGCGCTTCAGTGTGTTCAGTGGCGAGTTCAACGCCAGGCTCAAGGGCGCCGAGCTGGGCCTGGACGTCGATGACTACGACGTACACTGCATGCACATCGGCGTGCGGGACCTGAGCAGTGGTCGCCTGGTCGCCACCACCCGTTTGCTGGACCACGAAGCCGCAAATACCCTGGGCCAGTTCTACAGCGAAGAAGAATTCAGCCTCCATGGCCTGCGCCATTTGCAGGGCCCGATCCTGGAACTGGGTCGCACCTGTGTCGATCCTTCCTACCGCAACGGCGGCACCATCGCCGTGTTGTGGAGCGAATTGGCCGAGATCCTCAACGAAGGTGGCTACAGCTACCTGATGGGTTGCGCGAGCATTCCGATGCAGGACGGCGGCATTCAGGCCCACGCGATCATGCAGCGCCTGCGCGAACGCTATCTGTGCACCGAGCACCTGCGCGCCGAACCGAAGAATCCCCTGCCGACGCTGGACCTGCCCAACAACGTGATCTGCGAGATGCCGCCGCTGCTCAAGGCCTACATGCGCCTGGGCGCGAAGATCTGCGGCGAACCGTGCTGGGACGAAGATTTCCAGGTTGCCGACGTGTTTATCCTGCTCAAACGCGACGACTTGTGCCCACGCTACGCCCGCCACTTCAAGGCTGCGGTGTGATGAGCACGTGGCGCAGTCATGCGCGCGTGGTGCGGGTGCTCTGGGTCATCGCGCTGGGCCTGAGCATCGCCGGCACTTTTGCCTTGATGGAACGCCTGCGCATCGGTAACTCCATGGCCCGTCGCCAGCGCTGGACCGCCTGGTTCATGGCGCGCCTGAGTGCGGCGCTGCCGTTTCGCGTGAACGTCAGCGGCAAGCTGCCGAGCGAGCCGATGTTGTGGGTGAGCAATCACGTGTCGTGGACCGACATCCCGCTGCTGGGGATGCTGGCGCCGCTGTCGTTCCTGTCCAAAGCCGAAGTGCGCACCTGGCCGGTGGCGGGCTGGCTGGCGTTGAAAGCCGGGACACTGTTCATCCGCCGAGGCTCGGGCGACAGCAAGCTGATTCAGAAGCAGATGGGCCAGCACTTGCTGGGCAAGCATTCCCTGGTGATCTTCCCGGAAGGCACCACCACCGACGGCCGCAGCTTGCGCACCTTCCACGGCCGCCTGCTGTCGAGCGCGATTGAAACCGGCGTGCCGGTGCAGCCTGTTGCCATTCAATATGTGCGGGACGGCCAGCCGGATCAGATCGCGCCGTTCATTGGCGACGACGACCTGCTCTCGCATCTGCGTCGACTGTTTGCCAATGAGGTGAGTGAGGTGCACATCCAGCTGCTCTCGCCGATCGCTTCCCAGGGGAAAGAACGCGCAGCGCTTGCGTTCGAAGCGCAGCAGGCGGTGCAGATCGCGTTGTTCGGCGAGGCGGTTCAACCGGCGGCGGTACGGTCCGCCGCCAAAGCCGCTTGAGCAAACGCCTGAAGCTCAGGGTAAAACGCGCTGAAATCGTCACTCAGCGGTCGATACAGCGCGTGCAGTTCCTGATAGACGCCGGCCAACCCTTCCGGCCGTGACAAGCGCCGCGAGATGCCGGCCAGCGCATCGCCCACCACCGAAAATTGCCGGTACGAACCCAGCCAGTCCTGCGCCGCCATGCGCGGCGCAATCAGCCCCAGCCGCTCCGGCAACGCGGGCTCATCGGCCAGCACGCGGTAGACCTTGTGGGTGAAGGCGTCCAGCGGCTCGTCTGAATACCGATGCCAGTCCCGCGCCAGACAATGGTCGAAAAACACATCCAGTGCGATGCCGGCATAGCGCCGACGGCCATCGGGAAAACGCCCCAGCGCTTGCTTGATCAGCGGGTGCGAATCGGTGAACGCATCGATGCGCCGATGCAGACGAATCGCGCTTTCGATGTCCGCCGGGAAACGTCCGGGCAGTAGCCCTTTGACGAAGTCGCCGTACAGGCTGCCCAGCAATTGCGCCGGCGCCTGCCCGCCGAGGTGCAGGTGTGCGAGGTAATTCATGGTTGTTGCCTATTGCTGCGAGCCTTTTTTCTGCGCCTGATTCCGCCGAATGTGCGGGGACTCAGTCGCAATGACGCTCGTACAGTCGCCACATTCCCTGCGCCTGTAAAGCGGGATCGCCTTCGAACGCTCTACCAAACCACCGGCCCAAAACCATATCGTTATAACCCGATATAACGATTGAGCCTGTGCTAAGCACCGATTCATATTTGTATATCGCGATTTATAGATATAAGGTTCGCCCCATCGCGATACAGCGCACCTGCACTGAGAACGACATGCCCACTGACATTGACATCGACGAAATCATTAAAGCCTTGGCTCATCCGGTTCGCCGGCAGATTCTGGACTGGCTCAAAGACCCGGTTGCGACCTTCCCCGATCAGCGTCACACGATTGATGGCGGTGTCTGTGCCGGCCAGATCGACCAGCGCGCCGGTCTGTCGCAGTCGACCGTTTCGGCCCATCTGGCCACGTTGCAACGGGCCGGATTGATCACCAATCAGAAGCACGGCCAGTGGCATTTTTTCAAACGCAACGAAGACGTCATTCAGGCGTTCTTGCAGCAACTGACGCAGCGGCTCTGAGCCCTTCGCCACACACCCGCCTTTCAGGAGACGCAACGTGCCCCTTTCATTACTCATTCTGGCCCTGAGCGCCTTTGCCATCGGGACGACCGAGTTCGTCATCATGGGCCTGCTCCCCGACGTCGCCAGCGACCTGGGCGTCAGCATTCCCGGCGCCGGCTGGCTGGTCACCGGCTACGCCCTGGGCGTCGCGATCGGCGCGCCGTTCATGGCCATGGCCACCGCCAGGCTGCCGCGCAAGGGTGCGCTGGTCACGCTGATGGGCATCTTCATTATCGGCAACCTGCTCTGCGCACTGGCGGCGGACTACAACATCCTGATGTTCGCCCGCGTGGTCACCGCGCTGTGCCACGGCGCATTCTTTGGCATCGGTTCGGTGGTGGCGGCCGGACTGGTTCCGGCCAATCGTCGCGCTTCGGCCGTCGCGCTGATGTTTACCGGCCTGACCCTGGCCAACGTCCTCGGCGTGCCGCTGGGCACTGCGTTGGGACAACAGGCCGGCTGGCGCTCGACCTTCTTCGCCGTCACGGTAATTGGCGTCATCGCCTTCATCGGCCTGATTCGCTTCCTGCCAAGCAAACGCGACGAAGAGAAACTCGACATGCGCGCTGAACTGGCGGCGCTCAAAGGCGTAGGCATCTGGCTGTCGCTGAGCATGACCGCGCTGTTCGCTGCGTCCGTATTCGCGCTATTCACCTACGTCGCGCCGCTGTTGGGCGAAGTCACCGGCGTCTCACCGTTGGGCGTGACCTGGACGCTGATGCTTATCGGGCTTGGTCTGACGCTGGGCAACATCATTGGCGGCAAACTTGCCGACCGCCGACTGGCCGCCACGCTCATCGGTGTATTCATCGCCATGGCAGTGATCTCCACGGTGCTGAGCTGGACCAGCACGGCGCTGATCCCGGCCGAGATCACCCTGTTTCTCTGGGCCACCGCCGCATTCGCTGCCGTGCCCGCCCTGCAGATCAATGTGGTGACCTTCGGCAAGGCCGCGCCCAATCTGGTGTCCACCCTGAACATCGGCGCCTTCAACGTCGGCAATGCGCTGGGCGCCTGGGTTGGCGGCAGCGTCATCGCCCATGGTTTCGGCCTGACCACCGTGCCGCTGGCAGCCGGCGCTCTTGCGGTCCTTGCCCTGCTGGTCACATTGATCAATTTCCGTCAGCCCAACGATGCCGAACTGGCTGCCGCGACGAGCTGATTACCCTCATTTTTTGAAACCTGCGGATCCACCCATTACCGACTGCACAAAGGATTTCACGATGACCACGATTTTTGACCCGATCAAGATGGGCGACCTGGAATTGGCCAACCGCATCATCATGGCGCCGCTGACCCGCTGCCGTGCCGACGAAGGCCGCGTGCCCAACGCGATGATGGCCGAGTATTACGTTCAGCGCGCCTCGGCTGGCCTGATCATCAGCGAAGCCACGTCGGTGATGCCGATGGGCGTGGGCTACCCTGACACCCCGGGCATCTGGTCCAACGACCAGGTGCGCGGCTGGGCCAACATCACCAAAGCCGTGCACGCGGCGGGCGGCAAGATCGTGCTGCAACTGTGGCACGTGGGTCGCGTTTCGCACCCGACCTACCTCAATGGCGAAACCCCGGTCGCACCCAGCGCCATCCAGCCAAAAGGCCACGTGAGCCTGGTGCGTCCGCTGTCTGACTTCGTCACCCCGCGCGCGCTGGAACTGGCGGAAATCGAGGAAATCGTCGACGCCTACCGCGTCGGTGCCGAAAACGCCAAGGCGGCCGGCTTTGACGGCGTCGAGATCCACGGCGCCAACGGTTACCTGCTCGACCAGTTCCTGCAAACCAGCACCAACACCCGCACCGATGCCTACGGCGGTTCGCTGGAAAACCGCGCGCGTCTGTTGCTGGAAGTGACCGACGCCGCCGTTGAAGTCTGGGGCGCTGGCCGCGTCGGCGTGCACCTTGCGCCCCGCGCTGATGCCCATGACATGGGCGACGCCAACCTGGCCGAGACCTTCACCTACGTCGCCAGCGAACTGGGCAAACGCGGCATCGCCTTCATCTGCGCCCGCGAACGCGAACTCGACGACAGCCTGGGCCCACGCCTGAAAGAAGCCTTCGGTGGGGTGTTCATCGCCAACGAGAAATTTACCAAGGACAGCGCCAACGCGTGGCTGGCGACCGGCAAGGCGGATGCCGTGGCGTTTGGCGTGCCGTTCATTGCCAACCCTGACCTGCCAGCGCGTCTGGCCAAGGATGCTCCGCTGAACGACCCTCATCCTGAAACCTTCTACGCCAAAGGCGCCGAAGGCTATCTGGACTACCCGACGCTGTAAGCAGGAAGGACGCGGAGCGTCGAGGGCTGCATTCCCACGCGGAGCGTGGGAACGATCAGAACTGATGGCGCACTCACTGGCCCCTTCCCGGCTAAAGCCGGTCCTACAAAAGCACCGTACGCACCCGTAGGACCGGCTTCAGCCGGGAAGCTCTTGATCTGCTTTTGATTTGCTTTTGATCTTCCTACGCAGCAAGCCCAGTCACCACAAATCGCGACTTGGGTGCAGGCTGAACGGAGGTTTCGCGCAGTGGGCCGAGCCGCATGGATGCGGCGAGCGCGCACCGTCTTCCAGAACTACCCGGACTATTATTGCCCCCGCGCATTAATCTGCTGTGACAACGTCTGAATCTGGCTCTGCAACGTATTGATCGTCCGCGTCATCTGCCCACGGAACGCATCGAACTCCTGCAGACTCGCCCCCGACGAAGCAGCCGCCGCCGGACGATTCTCCAACTCACTCTTCACCACCACCATATCCTGCTCAAGCTGCTCGATCGCCTGATTGCCGTTCGCCTTTTTCAGGTTCGCCACATCCGCAGTCAAACCCTTCAACTGCGTCTCCAGCCGCTCCTGCTCAGCCTGAATCGACTTGCCATCCGGCACCGCCGCCTTCAACCCCGCCAATTCTGTCGCCACGGCTTTCAACTGATCCTGCAACTGCTGATTCACCGCCTGCTGCTGCGCACTCTGCGTGCTGATCTGCTCCAGCCGCTTGTCCAGTCCGCCCTGCAAACCGGCCACACCCTGTTGCTGCTTGCTCTGATCGGCCAACTGATCCTGCAACTGCTTGATCTGCGCCTTCAACGCTTCACTGCTGCTCGCCATCGACTCAGTGGCGACCACCTTGCCGGAAATATCCTGCAAGCGCCCCGCCGCCTCCTCACTGATGCGCGCGAAACTTTCCTGGGTCGCGACCAGCTGCTGCTCCATCAACGACACCTGCTGAAAACTCCACCAGCCCAGGCCACAAAACGCGATAAACAACACACAGATCAGCGCCCACAACGCACCGGTACCGGGGGCCTTCACCTTCACCACCGGCGTGTCGCGGGAATACACCGTGGTGCGCTCGCGGGCACCCGGCGGTGGCAGAAAATCATCGTCATCATCTTTGGCGCTGAGGCTCGGGACGTCATCGACATCGTCATAGGGATCTTTGCGCATGGGTTTACCTTTGAAAACCGCTGAATCTGAATGGCTCGCAGTATAACCGCGGATGTTGACGCCTTTTACAACGGGCCGCCGTGCTGGGCTTTCCACCAGCCGCAGAACTCGTCGAGGGCGGTCCACACGCTCACGTCAGGCTGGTAATCCAGATAATGCCTGGCGCGACTGATATCAAGCGTGAAATGCCGGCTCATCACCTGCATCCCGATGCGCGACAGCGTCGGTTCAGGTTGCCCCGGCCAGATCAGGCACGCCGCCTCGTTCATGGCTGCGGCGGTGTAGGCCAAGCCGTAGGACCGATAGCGTCTTACCGGCGGCAATTCCATCTGGCGCATGACGTAATTGACCACGTCCCAGAGCGGGACCGGCGCGCCATTGCTGATGTTGTAGGCCTTGCCCAGCGCAGAGCCGGCGGCCAGCAGACTGCTGAGCAGCGCCTCATTGAGGTTCTGAATGCTGGTGAAATCAACCTTGTTCAAGCCGTTGCCAATGATCGACAGGCGATTCTTGCGCTGCATCTCCAGCAATCGCGGGAAAATGCTGGTGTCACCCGCCCCGGTGACGAAGCGTGGGCGCAAGGCGATGACTTCCAGACCAAACTCTTCGGCACCAAACACCTTTTGTTCGGCCATGTATTTGGTCGCCGCATAGTGATTGCCGAAGCGCTTGGGCACTTGCTCCTCGCGGATATCGAGGTGCGATCGGCCATCAAAATAGATCGACGGCGACGACAGGTGCACCAGTCGCCTGACCCGTTGTTTCAGGCATGCTTCGACGACATTCTCGGTGACCTGAACATTGCCTTGGTGAAAGTCCTGACGTCGCCCCCATGTGCCGACCGCGCCCGCGCAGTGGACGACGGCTTCGACGTCGTCACACAGCGCGTGAACAAGTTCCGGATCGGAAAGATCGCCCTGAATGAACTCGGCGCCGCGCCGTACCAAATGCTCGACACCCTCAGCACGACGGCCGCTGACCCGGACGCTCAAGCCTTGCTCCAGCGCGAAACGCGCGAAGCGTCCGCCGATGAAGCCGCCTGCGCCGGTGACCAGAATTTTCATTGCCTGCTCCGTTTAATCTTCTTTTGCCTGTGATCGCCGCGGCTGTTCTGCGAACAATCCCACACTCTGCTGCGTCGCCTGTTGACGTTCACTGCGCGTCCAACGGCACCAGCCACTGCCCTGCTTTTTTCGCCAGATGGTCCGTCAGCTCTGTCAGCAACCGGCCGCCGTTGCGCCAATGATGCCAGTACAAGGGCACATCAATGCAGTGATCGGGCAGCAACTCGACCAACAAACCACTCGCCAATTGTCCACGGACCTGCAACTCCGGCACCAGTCCCCAGCCCATTCCGGCTTCGACCATGCGCGTGAAACCTTCGGACGACGGACACAAATGATGCTCGAAACCGCCTTCGACACCCAGTGAAGCGAGGTAGCGATGCTGCAGGAAATCATCCGGGCCGAACACCAGCGCGGGGGACCGGGCGACCGCCTGAGGCGTCACGCCCTGGGGGAAATGCCTATCAATGAAGTCAGGACTGGCCAACGCCCGATAACGCATGGCGCCGAGCAATAAACTCCGCGCCCCCGCCACCGGCCGTTCGCTGCCGCATAGACACGCAGCCACTTCACCAGCGCGCATGCGTTTGAGGCCGACGTCCTGGTCCTCGACCACCAGATCGGTGAGCAATCGATGCTCGGCACAGAAGTCCCCGACCGCGAGGGCCCACCAGGTCGCCAGGCTGTCGGCATTCAGCGCGATGCGCAAACGTTCTGGCATACCGCCCTCGTCCAGGGCCGGCACCACGCTTTGCAGATCCCGCTCCAGCAAGCGCACCTGCTGGACATGGTTAAGCAGGCGCCGACCGATTTCGGTCGGCGTGGGCGGCGTCGCCCGGACCAGCACCGGCTGGCCGACCCGCGCTTCCAGCAGCTTGATGCGCTGGGACACCGCAGACTGCGAAAGGCCGAGCACCTGAGCGGCGCGCTCGAAGCCGGCCTGCTCGATCACCGCCGCCAGCGCTGAAAGCAATTTGTAGTCGAACATCAGTTTCTCTAATGAGTGATGAGCTTTATTGGTTTTTCTTATACCTGCTGTCGACCGACAATCGCCACCACTGATTCAAGGCACACCCTCAAAAAACGGCGGAACATCAATGACTGGCGAAACCTCTCTTGGCGCATTGCTGCGCAGCATGAACCCTGAACTCAACGAGGGTGACTACGTGTTCTGCACCGTGGCAGACAGCCGTCGCGTGGAGGGCGTCGAAGTCATCGGCAGCTTCCGCGAGCGCGAAGGCCTGACCGTCATCCTCGAACGCAGCCAGGCACAGCAACTGCGCCTGGACTGCGATTACGTCATGGCCTGGATCACCCTGACCGTTCATTCCTCACTCGCAGCGGTCGGGCTGACCGCCGCGTTCGCCAGCGCACTGGGCGCGGCGGGCATCAGTTGCAATGTGGTCGCCGGCTTTTACCACGACCATCTTTTCGTGGGCAAAGACGACGCACAGCAGGCCATGGAGACCTTGCGCGCCCTGGCGACGAACGCCTGATCCCGCCAACTCCTGAACTCATCGAGGCTCGACATCATGTGGCAAAGCTACCTCAACGGCCTGTTGGTTTCCCTCGGGCTGATCATGGCCATCGGCACGCAGAACGCCTACGTGCTGGCGCAAAGTCTGCGTCGCGAACACCACCTTTCCGTGGCCCTGCTGTGCATCGTGTGCGATGCCTTATTGGTGGCCGCCGGCGTCTTTGGGCTGGCCAATGTGCTGGCCCACAACCCCACGCTTCTGGCGGTGGCCCGCTGGGGCGGGGTGGTGTTTCTGCTGTGGTACGGCGCCATGGCACTGCGTCGCGCATTGTCGCCGCAAAGCCTCGCTCAGGGCGATGCCGACGGTCAGCGGTCACGCCGCGCGGTGTTGCTGACCGCCTTGGCAGTGACCTTGCTGAACCCGCACGTTTATCTCGATACCGTGTTGCTGATCGGCTCGCTCGGCGCGCAGCAGGCGGTGCCCGGCGCCTACGTGGCCGGGGCCGCCAGCGCTTCGGTGTTGTGGTTTTCGACGCTGGCGATCGGCGCCGCCTGGCTGGCCCCGTGGCTGGCACGCCCAACGACCTGGCGCCTGCTGGACCTGATGGTCGCGGTGATGATGTTCAGCGTGGCGCTGCAGTTGATCAGAACGGCGTGAACATTCGTCTCGCCGACGCGCTTTTCAGCGCAACGCTCTGGAACCTCTATCCCACACAGTTGTTGCGTGGTTAAGGTCAGGGGCCGGTGCTATGATCCAGCCCCTGCGCTGCAAAGAGTACAAACTCGCCAGCGTAAGTTCTGTCTGGCCGCCCGTGATCGGCCTTGCGCAAACCGCAACTGACCTGATTAGGAGAATTACCATGGCTTTTGAATTGCCTCCGCTGCCGTACGCACATGATGCTCTGGCACCGCACATCTCCAAGGAAACTCTGGAATACCACCACGACAAGCACCACAACACCTATGTCGTGAACCTGAACAACCTGGTGCCAGGCACCGAGTTCGAAGGCAAGACTCTGGAAGAAATCGTCAAGACCTCTTCGGGCGGTATCTTCAACAACGCCGCTCAAGTCTGGAACCACACGTTCTACTGGAACTGCCTTGCGCCAAATGCCGGCGGCCAACCGACTGGCGCTCTGGCTGACGCGATCAACGCTGCTTTCGGCTCCTTCGACAAGTTCAAGGAAGAATTCAGCAAGACCTCCATCGGCACTTTCGGCTCCGGCTGGGGCTGGCTGGTGAAGAAAGCTGACGGTTCCCTGGCACTGGCCAGCACCATCGGCGCCGGCAATCCGATCACCAGCGGCGACACCCCGCTGCTGACCTGTGACGTCTGGGAACACGCTTACTACATCGACTACCGTAACCTGCGTCCTAAGTACGTCGAGGCGTTCTGGAACCTGGTCAACTGGAAGTTCGTTGCCGAGCAGTTCGAAGGCAAAAGCTTCACCGCCTGATGAATGCTTGAATGCTCGAATGAAAAAAAGCCCGGCACGTCCGGGTTTTTTTTCGCCTTCTGTTTGTCGTTTATGTATTGTCTGGAAGCGATAGCGGACTAATATCAAATTTCGTGCTGATTCAAACGGCTGGGCTCAAGTTTTCCCCGCGTACGACCGACACAGTACGGATAGCCTGAGTGGTCTGCCTATTAACTGTTTTCCCGATTGATGGGGTCACGCGCACGCCAGAAGCGTCTGATCCGAATGCCTGCATTGCCAGTGCTTGCATGCAGGCAGCCCGCTATCAGCATGGATAAAGGAATGGCCATTTGAAGCTGGAACTCAAAGACAGCTTGTCGGTGAAGCTGCTCCGCGTTGTGCTGCTTTCAGCGCTGATCGTGGGGGTCGTGCTCAGTTGCGCACAGATCGTCTACGACGCATACAAAACCCGCCAGGCCGTTGCCACGGACGCAGCGCGTATCCTCGACATGTTCCGCGACCCGTCGACCCAGGCCGTCTATAGCCTGGACCGGGAAATGGGCATGCAGGTCATCGAAGGGCTGTTTCAGGACAAAGCCGTGCGCCAGGCGTCCATCGGTCATCCCAACGAGACGGTGCTCGCCGAAAAATCCCGAGACCTCGAAGCCACCCCCACCCGCTGGCTGACCGATCTGATCCTTGGCCAGGAACGGAGCTTCACCACGCAACTGGTCGGCCGCAGCCCGTACAGCGAATATTACGGCGACCTGCGCATCACCCTGGACACCGCCACCTACGGCGAAACATTTCTTACCAACTCGATGATCATCTTCATCTCCGGCGTGTTGCGCGCGCTGGCGATGGGTCTGGTGCTCTACCTGGTTTATCACTGGCTGCTGACCAAACCGCTGTCGAGAATCATCGAGCACCTGACCAGCATCAACCCCGACCGCCCCAGCGAACACCAATTGCCCTTGCTCAAAGGCCACGAAAAAAACGAGCTGGGGGTCTGGGTCAATACCGCCAACCAACTGCTGGCGTCCATCGAGCGCAACACCACCCTGCGCCACGAAGCTGAATCCAGCCTGTTGCGGATGGCCCAATACGACTTCCTCACCGGTCTGCCGAATCGGCTGCAGCTGCAGAAGCAACTGGACAAAATCCTCGTCGACTCCGGAAAAGTGCAGCACCGTGTCGCGGTGTTGTGCGTGGGTCTGGATGACTTCAAAGGCATCAACGAACAATTCAGTTACCAGGCCGGCGATCAGTTGCTGCTGGCGCTGGCCGATCGCCTGCGCAGTCACAGCGGTCGCCTTGGCGCCCTTGCGCGGCTGGGCGGCGATCAGTTCGCGCTGGTTCAGGCCGATATCGAACAGCCTTACGAGGCCGCCGAGCTGGCGCAGAACATTCTCGACGACCTGGAAGCGCCTTTCGCCGTCGATCAGCAAGAGATTCGTCTGCGCGCCACCATCGGCATCACGCTGTTCCCCGAAGATGGCGACAGCACCGAGAAGCTGCTGCAGAAAGCCGAACAGACCATGACGCTGGCCAAGACCCGCTCGCGCAATCGCTACCAGTTTTATATCGCCAGCGTCGACAGCGAGATGCGCCGTCGTCGCGAGCTGGAAAAAGACCTGCGCGAGGCCATGGCCCGCGAGCAGTTTCATCTGGTCTATCAGCCGCAGATCAGCTATCGCGATCACAGTGTCGTCGGTGTCGAGGCGTTGATCCGCTGGATTCACCCCGAACACGGCTTCGTACCGCCTGACCTGTTCATCCCGCTGGCCGAGCAGAACGGCACCATTATCGCCATTGGCGAGTGGGTGCTGGATCAGGCCTGCAAACAGCTGCGCGAATGGCACGACCAGGGCTTCAGTGACCTGCGCATGGCGGTGAACCTGTCCACGGTGCAGCTGCACCACGCCGAATTGCCGCGGGTGGTGAACAATCTGTTGCAGATCTACCGCCTGCCGCCCCGCAGTCTGGAGCTGGAAGTCACGGAAACCGGCCTGATGGAAGACATCACCACCGCCGCGCAGCACTTGTTGAGCCTGCGCCGCTCCGGGGCGTTGATCGCCATCGATGACTTCGGCACCGGTTATTCGTCGCTGAGTTATCTGAAAAGCCTGCCGCTGGACAAGATCAAAATCGACAAGAGCTTCGTGCAGGACCTGCTCGACGACGATGACGACGCGACGATCGTGCGCGCCATCATCCAGCTCGGCAAAAGTTTGGGCATGCAGGTGATCGCCGAAGGCGTGGAGACCGCCGAGCAAGAGGCGTACATCATTTCCGAGGGCTGCCACGAAGGTCAGGGGTATTTCTACAGCAAGCCGCTGCCGGCGCGGGAGCTGCTGGTTTACCTGAAGCAGGCTCAGCGCACTCACAGCGAGGCGCTCTGACACCACGGGCTTTCGACGCAAAGGCGCATCCTTGGAAACACCGCCGCGCCTGCGGACATCCTGAATCATCCCCTGAAACAGCTTGAAATATCTCCCTCCGCCGGCCTGGGCAAATGGCCTTTACACAGAATGCAAATCTTTCGCATTATGTCGCAGCATTTTCTGGCGTTCGCCACCGTTCACACCTCTTCTCGATGCAGGATTCCGTCATGATTCGTATGCCCCTGGCAACCGCAAGTCTGCTGGCTGTCGCCATTGCTCTGGCCGGTTGTGATCAAGGCAAGGACAAGCCCGCCGCCGCAGCGCCTGCCCCTGCACCGGCCGCAACCGCCGCGCCGGCTCCAGCGCCGACCTCTGCCGCCGCGCCTGCCCAGCCCAACGAAACGGCCACCCGGGCAGTGGTCGCCAACTACGCCAATATGGTATTCGCCGTTTTCAGCGATGCCGAATCCACTGCCAAAAAGCTCAGCACGGCAGTCGACGCCTTCCTCGCCACACCCAACGACCAGACCCTGAAAGCAGCGCGAGACGCCTGGGTTGCGGCGCGGGTGCCGTACATGCAGAGCGAAGTGTTCCGCTTCGGCAACACCATCATCGACGACTGGGAAGGTCAGGTGAACGCATGGCCGCTGGACGAAGGCCTGATCGACTACGTCGCCAAGGATTACCAGCACGCACTGGGCAATCCGGGCGCCACTGCCAACATCATCGCCAACACGTCAGTGCAAGTGGGCGAGGACAAAGTCGACGTCACAGAAATCACCCCTGAAAAACTCGCCAGCCTGAACGAGCTCGGCGGTGCGGAAGCCAACGTGGCGACCGGTTACCACGCCATCGAATTCCTGCTCTGGGGCCAGGACCTGCACGGCACCGGCCCGGGCGCCGGCGAGCGTCCGGCCAGCGACTACATCGAAGGCCAGGGCGGCACCGGCGGCCACAATGATCGCCGCCGCGCCTACCTGAAAGCCGCCACCGACCTGTTGGTCAGCGACCTCGAAGAAATGGTCAACAACTGGAAACCGGGCGTCGCCGACAACTACCGCGCCACGCTGGAAGCTGAGTCGGCCGAGAGCGGGCTGCGCAAAATGCTGTTCGGCATGGGCAGCCTGTCGCTCGGTGAACTGGCGGGCGAGCGCATGAAAGTCGCGTTGGAGGCCAATTCCAGCGAAGACGAGCACGATTGCTTCAGCGACAACACCCACAACTCGCATTTCTATAACGGCTTGGGCATCCGCAACGTCTACCTGGGTGAATACACCCGCGTCGACGGCAGCAAAGTGAGCGGCGCGAGCCTGTCCTCGCTGGTCGCCACCGCCGACGCCGCCACCGACCAGACCGTGCGCGCCGATCTCGATGCGACCCAGGCGAAGCTGCAGGTCATCGTCGACCACGCCAACAAGGGCGAGCATTTCGACCAACTCATCGCGGCGGGCAATACAGCGGGCAACCAGGTCGTGCGCGACGCGATTGCCGCGCTGGTCAAGCAGACCGGCGCCATCGAGCAAGCCGCTGGCAAGCTGGGCATCACTGACCTGAACCCGGACAACGCCGACCACGAGTTCTGATCCGCTTCAAACCGGTGGGACCGCGCCTTCCCGACTGAAGTCGGTCCCGCTGCAAACAAATGCCGACCCGTCCACGGGCCGGCATTTTTTTCGTCAATCGACGCCTGAAAGTCCCAGCAAAACGGCGTTGTTTGGGGACCGGTCTGTAAGCGTTGTAGGGCATTTCCTGTTCGCTCCTTGTCGGATTGAACACGCCTCCCCCGCCGCTGATCATGCGCACTTCCTTGACCCCACCCTATCCAGGAGGAGACAGAAAGTGCCCAAGAGAAACAATAAAAGGCGCCGCGTCAGTAAGCTCAAAGCCAACGATTACGGTATTCACCTGCTGGTCGGCGTCAAGGGCCCGCGTGCCTGGAAGGTGACGATCTACCGCGACGGCAGAACCTTCAACCGACTGTTTTCCTTCTCCCGCTACGGTGGCCGAGATCCGGCACGCCAAGCCGCCGACGCGTGCCGTGACCAGCTGCTGCTGGCCCACCTGCCCAAGCTCAGCCGCGACATCCGTCAACGCATCATCGCCACCAACACCAGCGGTTATCCGGGGGTGCATTACCGCTGTTACACCGGCATCGCCTATTGGGTGGCGCGGACCACGCTGCGCAACGGCAGCAGTGTCACCAAGTCATTCAGGGTCGAACATTACGGCTACGAGAGGGCCAAGGAGCTGGCGATCCGCGAACGCGAACGGCAGCTCGACGGCATTGGCGATTACCGGTCATTCAAGGTGGTCGAGGGCGAGCGGCGTCTCATGCAACTGCTGGTGGAAAACCCGGCGCTGGAGATCGCCGGCGCGTGAGTTTTGCGGGCACGTCACCCGCGGATGATTTGGTAACAACACGTTACGAGAGGGCCTGCAAACGCTAATCCCTCTTATTCATCAAACTCGGGGCTGGTAAGCTTGCTCGCCCCGATTTCCCGCCTTTGCAGGACCTGTATGACTGCGTGGTTCCGTCCTTCGTTTCTCCTGCTGATGGCGCTTGCCATGAGTGGGTGCGATGACGCCCCGCGTTTCACCGCCGCTGAACCGGGCGAGTCGCGCTCGGGCGGCGCCACCACCGTCAACAAAAGCGACCGCAATGCGTTTTCCATGCCTTCAGCCAACCTGTCGCCCGTCCGGCGGCTGGACTTCAGCGTCGGCAACAGCTTTTTCCGCAACCCCTGGGTGATTGCCCCGTCGACTACCACTGCCCGCGACGGCCTGGGTCCGTTGTTCAACACCAACGCCTGCCAGAACTGCCACATCAAGGACGGCCGCGGCCACCCGCCCGAGCCCGGCGCCGACAACGCCGTGTCAATGCTGGTGCGCCTGTCGATTCCCGACGATCCGGCGTTCGCCGAACACATCAAGCAGTTGGGCCTGACGCCCGAGCCTGTGTACGGCAAACAGCTCCAGGACATGGCCATTCCCGGCGTCACGCCTGAGGGCAAGGTGCGGGTCGATTACGATTCGATGACCGTGCATTTTCGCGACGGCACCCCGGTGCACCTGCGCCGCCCTACCCTGCAGATCACCCAACCCGGTTACGGCCCGATGCACCCGCAGACGCGAGCTTCCGCGCGCATTGCTCCGCCAATGATCGGCCTCGGGCTTCTGGAAGCCATTCCGCAGGCGGCGATTCTGGCCAACGCCAACCCCAACGATGAGCAAGGCAACGGCATCACCGGCACACCCAACTGGGTCTGGGACGATGCGCAGCAGAAAACCGTCCTCGGCCGTTTCGGCTGGAAAGCCTCACAGCCGAGTATCAAGCAGCAGAATGCCCACGCGCTGGCGGGTGACATGGGCCTGACGTCCACCTTGATGCCGGTCGACGACTGCACGCCGTCGCAGACCGCGTGCCTCGCCGCGCCCAACGGCAACGGCCCGAACGGCGAGCCGGAAGTCAGCGACAACATCCTGCGGCTGATCACCTTCTACACCCGCAACCTTGGCGTCCCGGCGCGCCGCGACGTGGCCGACCCGCAGGTGCTGGCGGGCAAGAGCCTGTTCTTCAAGGCCGGCTGCCAGCAATGCCACACGCCTGAATTCACCACTTCCGCCGACGCCGCCGAGCCCGAACTGGCGAATCAGGTCATCCGCCCCTACACCGATCTGTTGCTGCATGACATGGGCGAAGGCCTGGCCGACAATCTCAGCGAATTTCAGGCCAGCGGCCAGCAGTGGCGCACCCCGCCGCTGTGGGGCATTGGCCTGACGCAGACCGTCAGTGGCCACACCCAGTTTCTGCACGACGGACGTGCCCGCGACCTGATGGAAGCCGTGCTCTGGCATGGCGGCGAGGCGCTGCCGGCGCAACGTCAGGTGCTCGCCTTTGACGCGGAGCAACGCGCGGCGCTGCTGGCGTTCTTGAATTCTCTCTAACGTATTTCTGAAGATAAGGAGTCGGGCATGTTCCGCCCCAAGTTGTTGCTCACCAGCCTCGCCGCTTTGGCACTGGGCGCGTGCGCGCCGTCGGACCCGCAAGCCGTGACGTCTGCCGCCATCGCCAGTCAGGTCATCCTGCCGACCTACAGCCGTTGGGTCGATGCCGACCGGCAACTGGCGATCAGTGCGCTGTCCTACTGCCAGGGTAAATCCGACCTGGACACCGCCCGCGCCGACTTCCTGCACGCGCAAAAAGCCTGGGCCGAGCTGCAACCGCTGCTCATCGGGCCGCTGGCCGAAGGCAATCGCGCCTGGCAGATTCAGTTCTGGCCGGACAAGAAAAACCTCGTTGGCCGTCAGGTGGAGCAACTGGTCACCGCACAGCCGCAGATCAGTGCTGACGCCCTGACGAAATCCAGCGTCGTGGTTCAGGGCCTGTCGGCCTATGAATACATCCTGTTCGACGCCGACATCGACATGGCCAACGCCGAGCAGAAAGCCCGCTACTGCCCGCTGCTGGTCGCCATTGGTGAGCGTCAGAAGGCGTTGGCAGAAGACATCCTCAACAGCTGGAACAGCAACGACGGCATGCTCGCTCAGCTGAGCAAGTTTCCCAACCAGCGCTACGCCGATTCCCACGAGGCCATTGCCGAGTTGCTGCGCGTGCAAGTGACCGCACTGGACTCATTGAAGAAAAAGCTCGGCACGCCGCTGGGCCGTGGCACCAAGGGGGTGCCGCAGCCGTTTCAGGCGGAAGCCTGGCGCAGCAAGGCTTCGCTCAGCAGCTTGCAGGCGAGTCTGGCCAGTGCCCAGACGGTCTGGGCCGGTGTTGATAACAAAGGTTTACGCGGGCTGTTGCCGAAAGAGCAGAAGCCTTTGGCCGACAAGATCGACGCCGCCTACGCTGAGAGCAATCGCCAACTGGCCGCGCTGAAACCTCCCCTCGGGGATCTGCTGGCCACCGAAGAAGGCCGCCAGCAGCTCAACGCTTTCTACGACAGCCTCAACGTGGTCCATCGCCTGCACGAAGGCGAACTGGCCAAGGCGCTGGGCATTCAACTGGGCTTCAACGCCAATGATGGTGACTGATATGTTGCGACGTCAGGCTCTGGGTCTGGGCAGCCTGCTGCTCAGCGCCGTCACGTTTGGCGGCTGGACACTCTTCGCGAAAAAAGGCGAAAGCCCGCTGCTGCTGTCCGCCCGAGACGACGGCAACGGCCAGCACTTCGCGGTGGGTTATCGCGTCGACGGCACGCAGGTGTTTGCCACCGCCGTCGCCCAGCGCTGTCACGACATCATCAATCACCCGAACCTGCCGATCGCGCTGTTCGTCGCGCGCCGGCCGGGGACCGAAAGCTACCTGATCGACCTGCGGGACGGTCGCTTGCTACAGACCATCACCTCGCAACCCCACCGACACTTCTACGGCCACGCGGTCATTCACAAGGACGGCGAATGGCTGTACGCCACCGAGAACGACACGACGGAGCCGGGCCGCGGACTGTTGGGCGTGTATCGATTTGTGGATGAGCGGCTGCAACGCACCGGTGAAATTGCCACCCACGGCGTCGGGCCCCATCAGGTTTCATGGATGCCGGACGGCGAAACCCTTGCAGTCGCCAACGGCGGCATTCGCACCGAGGCCGAGAGCCGCGTCGAAATGAACCTCGACGCCATGGAACCCAGTCTGGTGCTGATGCAGCGCGACGGCACGCTGCTGAGCAGAGAGACGCTGTCGCAACAGATGAACAGCGTGCGGCATATGGCGATCGCCAGCGACGGCACCATTGTCGCGGGGCAGCAGTTCATGGGGCCTTCCCACGAATCCGCCGAGCTGCTCGCCATCAAGCGGCCGGGCCAGCCGTTTCAAGCGTTCCCGGTGGCCGAGCAACAACTGCAGGCGATGGCGCATTACACCGCCAGCGTCGCCATTCACAACGACCTGCGGCTGGTGGCACTGACCGCGCCGAGGGGCAACCGCTTCTTCATCTGGGACCTGGACAGCGGCTCGCTGAAGCTGGATGCGCCGCTGCCCGACTGCGCCGGGGTGGGCGCGGTGGCGGACGGCTTCGTCGTGACCTCCGGCCAAGGGCGCTGCCGTTTTTATGATTGCCGCCAGACAGTATTGGTCGCCAAGCCGCTGGAGCTGCCGACGGGGTTGTGGGACAACCATTTGCATCTGGTTTGATGGTGGATCTGCGGATGCCGCGGGCCTCTTCGGGTTGTCCAGACGCCGAACTGTCGCGCAGCCACATCACCTTGTAGGAGTGAGCTTGCTCGCGAAGAGGCCGGAACATCTCCTAGATTTTCAGCGCATGGAATACCGACTTCGCGAGCAAGCTCACTCCTACAGGTACCCTTTTTGCCGGGCGACAGCGCAATGTCAGGGCGGCGGGCATGCCCAGCAATAAACCGCGATTTCGGTATGACGCCGATCCCGAATTCAATCAATGCCACTGGCAACTAAACCCCGACACGACTAACGTGCTCGCCTGATTCATCGGTTTTCCAAGGAAGTGGAATATGTTGCGTCGCCGCATGTTGATCATGTTGGGCATTGTCCTGATCGTGGTGCTGGCCCTGGGCGGGTACAAGGCGTTTTCGGTCTATCAGCAGATCCAGCAATTTACGGCGCCGAAGCCGCCGATCAATGTGGCGGTGGCCGTTGTTGCGGAGCGCCCGTGGCAGAATCGTCTGCCGGCCATCGGCACGCTCAAGGCATCCCAGGGCGTGGATCTTTCGCTGGAAATCGCGGGCACGGTCAAGGCCGTGCAGTTTGAATCCGGCCAGAAGGTCAAGGTCGGTCAGCCGCTGTTACAGCTCGACAGCGATGTGGAAAAGGCCCTGCTCGGCACTGCCGAAGCGGACCTCGGTCTGGCGCAGGTCGAGTACGGACGCGGCAGTAAACTGGTGGGCGAATCCGCCATTTCCCGGGGCGACTTCGACAAGCTCGCCGCCACCCAGAAAAAAGCCGCTGCCACCGTCGCGCAACTGAATGCCTCGCTGGCGAAGAAACGCATCCTCGCGCCCTTCAGCGGCACCATCGGCATTCGTCAGGTTGACGTCGGCGACTACCTTGCCAGCGGCACGGTGATCGCTACCCTTCAAGACCTGACCAGCCTGTACGCGGACTTCTTCGTACCTGAGCAGATGCTGCCGAAACTGGCCCTCGGCCAACAGGTGCAGGTGAGCGTCGCGGCCTATCCGGACCGCGTATTCACCGCGCGCATCAGCGCCATCAACCCCAAGGTCGAAGACACCACCCGCAATGTGCTGATTCGCGCCACCCTGCCCAACCCCGACAGCCAACTGCTGCCCGGCATGTTCACCAGCCTGCAAGTGCTGCTCGGGCAGGACACGCCGCAACTGGTGTTGCCGGAAAGCACGATCACTTACACGCTGTACGGAAACTCGGTGTACGTCGTCGTGCCGAAAAAGACCGCCGACGGCCAGCCGGAACACAACAGCAAGGGCGAGCCTCAGCTCATGGTCGAGCGGCGCTTCGTCGAGACCGGCGAGCGTCGCGGCGGGCTGGTCATCATCAGCAAAGGATTGAAACCCGGCGAGCAGGTGGTCACCGGCGGCCAGTTGAAACTGGATAACGGCGCTGCCGTCGCCATCGTGGCCGACCCGGCAACACCGTCCGACGCCACCCCTCCGGCGCAGAACAGCCAGCCCAAAGCTGACTGATCAAGGAATCGATCATGGCCTTTACAGACCCGTTCATCCGTCGCCCGGTGCTCGCCAGCGTGATCAGCCTGCTGATCGTGCTGCTGGGTTTTCAGGCGTTCAGCAAGCTGACCATCCGCCAGTACCCGCAGATGGAAAACGCGCTGATCACCGTGACCACGGCTTACCCCGGCGCCAACGCCGAAACCATTCAGGGCTACATCACCCAGCCGCTGCAGCAGAGTCTGGCGAGCGCCGAAGGCATCGACTACATGACCTCGGTCAGTCGGCAGAACTTCTCGGTCATTTCCATCTATGCGCGCATCGGCTCCAACAGCGACCGGCTCTACACCGAGCTGCTCGCCAAGGCCAACGAGGTCAAGAACAAGCTGCCCCAGGACGCCGAAGACCCGGTGCTGAGCAAGGAAGCCGCCGACGCTTCGGCGCTGATGTACATCAGCTTTTACAGCGCCGAGCTGAGCAACCCGCAGATCACCGATTACCTGTCCCGGGTCATTCAGCCGAAGCTGGCGACGCTGCCGGGCATGGCCGAAGCCGAGATCCTGGGCAATCAGGTGTTCGCCATGCGCCTGTGGCTCGATCCGGTCAAGCTCGCCGGTTTCGGCCTGACCGCCAGCGACGTCACCGAAGCCGTGCGCAAGTACAACTTCCTGTCCGCGGCGGGCGAGGTGAAGGGCGAGTACGTGGTCACCAGCGTCAACGCCAGCACCGACCTGAAATCCCCCGAGACCTTCGCGGCCATCCCGCTCAAGACCGTGGGCGACAGTCGCGTGCTGCTGGGCGATGTGGCGCGGGTGGAGATGGGCGCCGAGAACTACGACACGGTCAGCTCGTTCGACGGCACCCCGTCGGTGTACATCGGCATCAAGGGCACGCCCAGCTCGAACCCGCTGGACGTGATCAAGGAAGTGCGGCGCATCCTGCCCGAATTGGAAGCCCAACTGCCGCCAAGCCTGAAAGCATCAATCGCCTACGATGCCACGTTGTTCATTCAGGCCTCGATCCATGAAGTGGTGAAAACCCTGATCGAAGCGGTGCTCATCGTCATCGTTGTGGTGTTCCTGTTCCTGGGTGCCTTGCGCTCGGTGCTGATCCCGGTGATCACCATCCCGCTGTCGATGATCGGCGTGCTGTTTTTCATGCAACTGATGGGCTATTCGATCAATTTGCTGACGCTGCTGGCGATGGTCCTGGCCATCGGTCTGGTGGTGGACGACGCCATCGTGGTGGTGGAGAACATTCACCGGCACATCGAGGAAGGCAAGACGCCCTTCGATGCGGCCATCGAGGGCGCTCGCGAGATCGCCATGCCGGTGGTGTCGATGACCATCACCCTGGCAGCGGTCTATGCACCCATCGGTTTTCTGGAGGGACTGACCGGTGCGCTGTTCAAGGAATTCGCCCTGACGCTGGCCGGCGCAGTGGTCATCTCCGGAATCGTCGCGTTGACCCTGTCGCCGATGATGTGCGCCGTGCTGCTGCGCCGAGACGAGAACCCCAGCGGCCTGGCGCACAAACTTGATCACGCCTTCGAAAGCCTGAAGGTCCGCTATCAGCGTGTCCTTCACGGCACGCTGAATACCCGGCCGGTGGTCATCGTGTTCGCGGTGCTGGTGCTGTGCCTGATTCCGGTGTTTCTCAAGCTGAGCCAATCGCAACTGGCGCCGGACGAGGATCAAGGCATCATCTTCATGATGGCGACGGCGCCGCAGCCGACCAACCTCGATTACATGAATAAATACACCGACCAGTTCATCAGCATTTTCAAAGCGTTCCCGGAGTACTACTCCTCGTTCCAGATCAACGGTTTCAATGGCGTGCAGACCGGCGTCGGCGGGTTCCTGCTCAAGCCATGGGATGAGCGCAGCCGCACGCAAATGGAGCTGCTGCCGGAGGTGCAGGCCAAGCTCAACGGCATCACCGGGCTGCAGATTTTCGGCTTCAACCTGCCCTCGTTGCCCGGCACCGGTGAGGGCCTGCCGTTTCAGTTCGTGATCAACACACCGGGCGACTATGCCGCGCTGCTGGAGGTGACGGATCGCATCAAGAAGCGCGCCGCCGAATCGGGCAAATTCGCGTTTCTGGACGTTGATCTGGCCTTCGACAAGCCGGAAGTGGTGGTCGATGTCGACCGCGCCAAAGCCGCGCAGATGGGCGTGTCGATGCAGGACTTGGGCGGCAGTCTGGCGACGCTCCTCGGCGAGGCGGAGATCAACCGCTTCACCATCGACGGGCGCAGCTACAAGGTCATCGCCCAGGTTGAGCGGGCCTACCGCGACAACCCGGCCTGGCTGGCGAATTACTACGTCAAGAACACCGAAGGTAAGATGCTGCCGTTGTCGACGCTGATCACCGTCAGCGACCGGGCCAGACCCCGGCAGCTCAATCAGTTCCAGCAGCTCAACTCGGCGATCATCTCCGGCTTCCCGCTGGTGAGTCAGGCGGAGGCGATTGAGTTGGTGAGACAGATCGCCATCGAAGAGTCGCCGCCGGGTTTTGCCTACGACTACGCCGGCGCATCCCGCCAGTACGTACAGGAAGGCAATGCGCTGTGGGTGACGTTCGGCCTGGCCCTGGCGATCATTTTTCTGGTGCTGGCCGCGCAGTTCGAGAGCTTCCGCGATCCGCTGGTGATTCTGGTGACTGTGCCGCTGTCGATCTGCGGCGCGCTGATTCCGCTGTTCCTCGGGATCTCGTCGCTGAACATCTACACGCAGGTGGGTCTGGTCACGCTGATCGGGCTGATCAGCAAGCACGGCATTCTGATCGTCGAATTCGCCAACCAGCTCCGCCGCGACAAGGGCCTGACCGCGCGGGAAGCGGTCGAGGAAGCGGCGGCGATTCGCTTGCGGCCCGTACTGATGACCACGGCAGCGATGGTGTTCGGCATGGTGCCGCTGATCCTCGCCACCGGCGCGGGCGCGGTCAGCCGCTTCGACATTGGTCTGGTGATTGCCACAGGCATGTCGGTGGGGACGTTGTTCACGCTCTTTGTGCTGCCCTGCGTGTATACGCTGCTGGCGCGACGGGACGAGCCGCAGCCCGAAGGCAATGGCCATTCGAGTGCCAACATGGATGCCCGTAACTGATACACGAACCTGGCCCCACCCCCACAAAAAAGGCCCCGATCTTCGGGGCCTTTAGGTCAGTGCAACAGAAAGGAATCAGCCTTGCGGTCCGCTTCCCTGGGCCAGGCCGAACATCAACAGCAGCAGATCGTGATCGGGCCGGGCCGTGTCAGACATCTTGGCCACCCGAGGCAGCGGGCAATGGCCTTCGCCATGCACTGCACTCAAAATCTTCGGCCCGGGCTGATCCCAGGCGGCCAACGCGATGGAAGTCACCCCCAACGCCCCGACCAAAAACAAACCTCGCGCCATTTCTAACTTCATCGCTGTAAACCTTTGATGGGCCTGCCAAACGCGGTCTCGTAAAAGTAGACCAGCTTGGTCCAGTCCGCTGGCTGAAACGACGAATGGCGACGCAGTTGTTTCATGTCGTGCTGGGCGGCGGCATAGGACGTCAGCCGCTGGCGGCACTTCTCGAGATCGAGCAGCGCCACTTCAGCCTTGGCGTTGGCGCCCTCGCCCACGACGCGAACAAAGACGTGCTTGATGTAAATGCAGCTGTGCTGCCAGCGACCCTTGTGCATACGGGCCAGGTTGCTGGCGATTTCCTGAAGCATCTGCTCGTACACGACTTCGCCGTGCTGCTCGCGACCGCCGGCACGCAGCCAGTTTTCGAATTCGTCGAAGCCATCCAGCGAGGCCGTGACCAGCAATGCACGCCACTCGTTGTTCTCATCGCGCTCGGCACCGCAGAACACCATCCGCGGCACATTGACGTTGAGCTGGCGAAGACCTTCCAAGGCATCACGCTCGCGAAGCACGGTGGGACGGCCAAACGGGTGCAGCCAGCTGCGATAGATATGGCCGGTCTGACGCTTCACATACAGCAGCCGACCGTTTTCCGAGACGACACGCTGCACGCCACTTTCACCGCCACGGCGCACATTGGGCTCTTCAACCCACTCACCCCGTGTGTTCCAGAAATAGTCGAAGCGGTCCTTGGCGGGAACGGCTAACTCTGTTGCGAAATCCACGGCCATCCTGTTACCTCTTACGTAATAGATACACACGCCACATGGCGTACATCGGCAGGAAATCCAGGCGCTCCTGAATCCGAAACCCTGCCTGTTCAAATTCGGCCTCTACGGTGGCCACCGGCAGCACGAAGCGATTCTGATAATCATGTTTCGGTCGCGACCCTTCAGCGCGGCGCCGCTTCCAGGCCTTGAAATTGCCATCCACCCACAGCGACACGATCACGCTGTCCCGGCTCACCCGGTGAAACTCTTTCAGCAGCACGGCGCGGTCTTCAGCCTTGCCAATGTGATGCATCAAGCGCATGCAGAAGATGCTGTCGACAGCGTTGTCCGGCATCTCGATGGCAAACGCCGATGTCTGCAGCGGCTGCACGCGCTTGACGATCTCCGCGGGTTGCGACTCGCAGGCAATCTTGACCATGGAAGCCGAGTTGTCCGCCCCGATGATCACCCGGTTGGCTTTCTCGGCCAGCACCGGCCAGAAACGTCCTGCGCCGCAGGGTAAATCCAGCACCAGCCCCGGTTCGCCCGCCAGCGCCAATGCGCGGCGTGCGAGTTGTTTGTCACGGCGATCAGACAGGCGCCTGGCCAGTCCATCGTTGTGTTTGCGCAAATACCTTTTAGCGTGTTCGTCGTCGTATTTACGTGAAAAATCCAGCTCGATCCGCTTGCTCATGGCCGTTTCTCCCTTAAATGAGAGGGCCAAACTAAGCAGCGAAGCGTCACGCTCAGGTCAGATGAATGTGAAAAAAGCGTCCGAAAAAGTGAACAAATGTTACGAGATTATTCAAGGACTTAGGGCCAGCATACGGCCATATCCCGGTCTGTTTTAGCACCTTTACACAGGCTGTACATTTGTCGACGGCAACCGAGCGGAGTCTTTGCCAGGGCGCAAACCCATGCCCACGCTGAACCGGCAGCCATTTGGCTCCATGGTGTCCAGGCTGACGGACCACCCCTGGTTCTCGCAGATACGCTGCACCAACGACAGCCCCAAGCCCAAACCTTCGCCCCGTTGCTCGGTACCGCGCACAAATGGCTGAAACATCGCCTCACGTTTTTCTTCCGGTATCCCCACGCCGGAATCCTCCACCATGAACCCGCCTTCTCGCAGGGTCAGGCGGATGAAGCCGGTGTCGGTGTAGTGCAACGCGTTGCGCAGTAAGTTGCCCATCACGGCATAGAGGAAGGTGGCGTTGTAAGCGGTATCGGAGGGCTCGCCGGGCAGGTATTCCAGGGTCAGCCCCTTGCGTTCGATCGGTTCGCGCCACAGGCTGATCAGCTGCTGGGCGGCGCCTTGCAGGGTCAGTTGCGGGTAAAGGGCGAGGTCATCGCGCTGGGTGCGGGCCAGCATCAGGAAGGTCTGCACCAGATCGCGCATTTCTTCGCACGCCCGCGCCACGCGCTCAACCTGGGCACGGGCGCGCTGATCCAGCGCCGGGTTCTCCAGCAGCAGCTCACAGGAACTGGCCAGCACCATCAACGGCGTGCGCAGTTCGTGGCTGACGTCGCTGGTGAACATCCGCTCACGGGTCAGGGCATCACGCAGGCGGCCCAGCGTGGCGTCGAAGGCCACCGCCAGCTCACCCACTTCGTCGGCGGCGTAATCGGGGGCGAGAGGCGGGGCGAGGCCGAGCAGCTGATCGCGATGACGCACCTGCCGCGCCAGCCGTACCACCGGCGCCATCACCCGGCGCGCCAATATCCAGCCGAGGAAGATCGCCAGCGCCAGCGCCAGCACAAAGCCCACCAGCACGACGGCGAACAGCACGCGCTCACGCTCTTCAAAATCGCTTTGGTCCTGAAGCAGCACATAGTGACGGCCGTCTACCACCTCAACCATGGCGTGGTAGGACAACGGCCCGCGAAACACTTCGTGAAAGCCCGGTTCCAGGTGACGCAAATCCTTCGGCAGCTCGAAATCCCCCGGGCCGCCGCTGAAGTAAAACAGCTGATCCGGCTCGGGGCGATGGCTCCAGTCGTTGACGCTGTCCATCAGCAGCAGACGCGTCAGGTCGCCGCCCAGTCCAGCCGAAATCAGCTTCTCTTCGACCAGGTGCACCGTCGCGACGATGCCCATGGCGAAGCACCCGGCAACCAGCGCGCTCATCAAGGCGAAGGCGATGATGATCCGTTGGGCGAGGCTCTGCTTAAACTCCATCACGCCCCTCGGCGAGGCGGTATCCGACACCGTGGACGGTCTGCAACAGCGGCTTGGCGAACGGCTTGTCGATGACCTGGCGCAATTGGTGAACATGGCTGCGCAGGCTGTCGCTGTCCGGGCAGTCATCGCCCCACAGGGCTTCTTCCAGCACTTCACGACGCAGGACGTGAGGGCTCTTCTGCATCAACACCGCCAGCAATTTCAGGCCCACCGGGTTGAGTTTGAGCAGACGCCCTTCGCGAGTCACTTCCAGAGTGTCCAGGTCGTAGATCAGATCGGCGACCTGCAGGGTACGCCTCCCGCCGCCCTGCGCACGACGCAATACAGCCTCGATGCGCGCCGCCAGTTCCGACAGCGCGAACGGCTTGAGCAGGTAGTCGTCGGCGCCGGAGCGGAAACCCTGCAGGCGGTCGTCGAGCTGGTCGCGGGCGGTGAGCATGATCACCGGCGTGTCGCGGCGCGCGTCTTCACGCAGGCGCTTGCACAGGGTGTAACCGTCGATGCCGGGCAGCATGATGTCGAGGACGATCAGGTCGTAATGCTCGGTGGCCGCCAGGTGCAGACCGGACAGGCCGTCTTGGGCACAATCGACGGTGTAACCCTTCAAACCGAGATAATCGGCGAGGTTTGCCAGGATGTCGCGGTTGTCTTCAACCAGCAGAATTCTCATGGCGCGTGTCTCCCTATGCGGTGTGGCGAGACCCGGGACACGGCGCGAGATGCCGTTCAACAAGGTCAGAGTTGGCGGCAGCTTACGGCGATGCGCGCTCAAGGGCCAGCACCTCCGTGCATAACGTTTTTTTCACTCGCGGTTCACGGCGCCGCGACAGCGTTCTGCTCAGACTTCGCACCGCTCTGGCTCAATAAACCCCCGCTCCCCCTCGCCCACTACACGGGATTTGCCATGTCACACGCACTCGAACGGCCCGCCTCACGCCCGATCAACTTCTGGGTTTATCTGGGCATCCCGGCCGTGACCGCCATCGTTCTGATCTTGCTGGAACTGACTTCGCTGGACATGGACATCGCCAAACTGGCCTACGACCCCGTAGCGGGCGAGTTCATCGGTCGGCACAGCTTCTTTCTCGAAGACGTCCTGCACGACCGAGCCAAACAAGCCGTCATCGCTATCGGCGTTTTGTCCTTCGTGAGCTTCATCGCCTCGTTCTTCGTCAACGTGCTGAAGCCGTGGAAACGCGAGTTGGGCTGCATGGTGCTGTCGATGGCGTTATCCACCAGCTTTGTTACGCCGGTGAAAGTCGTGACATCGGTGCAATGCCCGTGGAGCCTGAAAGAATTCGGCGGCCAGGAAACCTACAGCGAACTCCTCAGCCCCCGCCCGCAAACCGACAAACCCGGCCGCTGCTGGCCCGGCGGTCACGCAGCCACCGGCTTCACACTGTTCGCCCTGTTCTTCGTCTTCCGCGACCGCAAACCCCGCTTGGCCAAAGCCGGCCTGATCTTCGCGGCGGGCCTGGGCACCGTCTTCTCCGTCGGCCGAATGCTCCAGGGCGCGCACTTCTTCTCCCACAACATCTGGACAGCGGTGTTCTGCTGGCTGCTGTGTTTGGGGGCGTATTACTTTGTGCTGTACCGACCGGCCAAGAAGAAGGACGTGGTGGTGAATGGAGAAGCCGTTACAGGGTAATCGCCATTTCAGGATGACGCGGAGCGTCACGGGATGCATGCCCACGCAGAGCGTGGGAACGATCGGGGGTCAGACCAAAAATTGATGGCGCCCACGCGGGCCTCTTCCCGGCTAAAGCCGGTCCCACTGAAAGCACCGCGTACACCCTGTGGGATCGGCGGCGCTCCCCCGTAGGACCGGCTTTAGCCGGGAAGCCCTTGATCTGCTTAAACCCGCTTTTGATCTTCGTACACAAGAATTTCAAACACCGCCAAACGCGACTTGGGTGCAGGCTGACCGTAGGTCTCGCGGAGTGGGCCGAGCCGCAGGGATGCGGCGAGAGCGCCGTCAGGGCATGGATGCCCGTTCGGCGCGGGCCCACGGAGCGAGACCGGAGTGAAGGAACCCCGACGCAGGAGGGGCCAAACCAGGAGCAGGGCCTTTTTGGTTACTTTTTCGGCTCTTGGAAAAAGTGACCCGCCGTAAGGGCGGAAAGGTGAATCAGCCACACCACAAATAATGGATATGCCCCCCCACCAAGCCCAAAAAAAGCCCATAAAAAAACCCCGCCGAAGCGGGGTTTTTTCTACATCGGGGTACGGCTGGCTTACATCATGCCGCCCATACCACCCATGCCGCCCATATCAGGCATACCGCCACCAGCAGCCTTCTCATCAGCCACATCAGCAATCATCGCCTCAGTGGTGATCATCAGACTGGCGATCGACGAAGCAGCCTGCAGAGCAGAACGCGTCACCTTGGCCGGATCGAGAATACCCATCTCGATCATGTCGCCGTACTCGCCGCTCGCAGCGTTGTAACCGTAGTTACCAGTGCCCTGCTTGACCTTGTCGACCACAACGCTAGGCTCGTCGCCCGAGTTTGCAACGATCTGACGCAGAGGCGCTTCCACCGCACGACGCAGCAGTGCGATACCGACGTCCTGATCAGCGTTGTCGCCACGCAGTTCGGAAATCGCCTGCAGCGAACGAACCAGAGCAACACCACCGCCAGGCACCACGCCTTCTTCAACGGCTGCACGGGTTGCGTGCAGGGCGTCTTCAACGCGGGCTTTCTTCTCTTTCATTTCAACTTCGGAACCGGCACCGACCTTGATCACTGCAACGCCGCCCGACAGCTTGGCCAGACGCTCTTGCAGTTTTTCTTTGTCGTAGTCCGAAGACGTGTCGCCGATCTGCTGACGGATCTGCGCGATACGACCGTCGATGTCAGCACGAACGCCAGCACCGTCAATGATGGTGGTGTTTTCTTTGTTCAAGATAACGCGCTTGGCATTACCCAGGTGTTCCAGCGTAGCGGTTTCCAGGCTCAGGCCGATCTCTTCCGAGATAACGGTACCGCCAGTCAGAACAGCGATGTCCTGCAGCATGGCCTTGCGACGGTCGCCAAAGCCTGGGGCTTTGACCGCTGCAACTTTGACGATGCCGCGCATGTTGTTCACGACCAGAGTCGCCAGTGCTTCGCCTTCAACGTCTTCAGCCACGATCAGCAGAGGACGGCCAGCTTTCGCCACGGCTTCCAGAACTGGCAGCATTTCGCGGATGTTGGAGATTTTCTTGTCAACCAGCAGCAGCAGCGGGCTGTCCAGCTCGGCAACCATGGTGTCCGGCTTGTTGATGAAGTACGGGGACAGGTAGCCACGGTCAAACTGCATGCCTTCAACAACAGACAGCTCGTTTTCCAGACCCGAACCTTCTTCAACGGTGATAACGCCGTCTTTGGTCACTTTTTCCATGGCTTCGGCAATGATGTCGCCGATGGAATTGTCCGAGTTGGCCGAGATGGTGCCGACCTGGGCGATTGCCTTGGTGTCGGTGCAAGGCTTGGACAGCTTCTTCAGCTCGGCAACAATGGCGATGGTCGCCTTGTCGATGCCGCGCTTCAGGTCCATCGGGTTCATGCCGGCAGCGACGGCTTTCAGGCCTTCGTTGACGATGGCTTGGGCCAGAACGGTAGCAGTGGTGGTACCGTCGCCAGCGTCATCGTTTGCACGGGAGGCAACGTCTTTGACCAGCTGCGCGCCCATGTTTTCGAAACGGTCTTTCAGCTCGATTTCTTTGGCTACGGACACACCGTCTTTGGTGATCAGCGGAGCGCCAAAGCTTTTTTCGATGATGACGTTACGGCCTTTAGGGCCCAGGGTTGCTTTTACTGCGTCGGCCAGGACGTTGACACCAGCCAGCATTTTTTTACGGCCAGCATCGCCGAATTTAACTTCTTTAGCAGCCATGATCGTTATTCCTTAAATACTTTGTAGTAACGGGAAATGGGGTATCAACTCAGCCTTCGACGACCGCGAGAATTTCGTTCTCGCTCATCACCAGCAGGTCTTCGCCGTCTACTTTCACAGTGTTGCTGCCGGAGTAAGGGCCGAACACCACTTTGTCACCCACTTTCACGGCCAGCGCGCGTACTTCACCGTTGTCCAGGATGCGACCGTTGCCGACGGCGATGATTTCGCCACGGTTAGGTTTTTCAGCAGCCGAACCAGGCAGCACGATACCGCCAGCAGTTTTTGTTTCTTCTTCGCTGCGACGGATTACGACGCGGTCATGCAGAGGACGAAGCTTCATTGTCGATCTCCTAATTATGGTTTTTAAACGCCCGGTGCGGACACCGGCGGGTTAAAACATCCGGGCTTGCCGGTTACGGTTCGCGAGCGAACCGCAGAATACGGTCTGACGAAACGCGCCAGAAACCTTGCGGTGACCCATACATAAGGGCGAGCAAGCCGATTTCAAGGCTGACCCGAGAAATTTTTTGCATGAATGGCGGTCGCGAAAACGAACACGGCACCCGCAGGTGCCGTGTCGTAGTGACGTTGAATCACTTTTTATCGAGGGGTTCGAACTCGCCTTCGATCACTTCACCCTCAATGACTTCAGGGCGACGTGCTTCAGGGCGGGCAGCACCGGGGTGCATGGGACCTGGCGAATTCGCCGCATGCATGTTCTCGGCAAACGCACGCTGGCGCGCGGCCTGAGCCTCGGCGCGGTTACGCACCTTGCCGACGATCATGCGACGGGTGAACGGCATGAGAAACAGCAGGCCCAGCACGTCGCTGATAAAACCCGGCAGCACCAGCAAACCGCCGCCAATGGTCATCATCAAACCGTCGAGCATCTGCTGGGCAGGCAGCTCGCCACGGGCCAGACTCTGCCGGGCACTCAACGCGGTGGCGACACCGGCGATCCGCACCACGAAAACACCGAGCATCGACCCGGCAACGACCAACAGGAAGGTCGGCAGAAAGCCGATCGACATCCCGACTTTCACCAGCACGAACAGCTCGAGCACCGGAAAAAGCAATAAAAGCAGAAGAAAAACGCGCATCAAAGTGAGTTCCTAGACGGAAGAAGGCTTCCAGTAGACCTTACGTGACGTCGCAAAGTCGTTAATTCAAGCCTCGGCCTGTTCAAGCGTGGGCCATTTTTCAGCGTGAGCCAGGTGAACCAAGGCCTGGCGGACGTGTATCGGCGTATTACAGGGCTCTGCGAAGGCCAACCAGTGCAGACTTTGACCCACGCGCAGGTGCATGCCCTCGCTGTCGATGCCCACCAGCGTGGCGGGCTCGGTCTGTGGCAAACCGGCCAGCTCGACGTAGTGGGCGATGGCCTTGGCGTGATCGGCATTCATGTGCTCGACCATGCTGATCTCCGCAGCCCCGGCGAAGGGATTGGCCAATGCCGCGTCGTCCAGCCAGTGAATCGCGCCAAACCCGCCAATAAACCGGTAGCGCACCGGCTTCAGCACCCAGAAATCAAAATCGTGAGCACTGTGGTAACTCTCGGATTCAGGGAAATAACGGTAGTAACGCTGAGCGGCCGCTTCAATCTGCGCCTCGTCGCTGATCTTCTCGGCTTCGGCCATCAGCGTGACGCGCCCCACCGCTTGCACATCCTCGGCGCCGCGCTCGCCCACAAGCAAGGAACACTTGGCGTCGAGCTGCAGATTGTGGGTGTGCTGCGCGATGCGGCTGATGAGGATCAACGGACGGCCCTGGTCGTCCAGGCAATAAGGCACCACCGAGCCAAACGGGTAACCGGGCATCGACTTGGAATGGGTCGACAACACGCCGCGGTATTCCTTGAGCAGCAAGGTACGGGCTTGCCGGTTGGCGCTGGCGCTCATGTGAGGCTCCTGAACAGTAAAACGAAGGCATCGAAGGACGCGAAGCAGCAGACGGCGACGCAGGCCCCACGATAATCGTTATCGTAGGAAGGTGCCAGATTGAGCGGGGGTGACGATTTCGCGGAGGATTCGCGTAAGAAGCAAACGCTTGAAAATGAAACAAGCCAACGCACGCAGATCAGGTCGTCATCTGCGCACGCTCAGGCATTGATAAGGCTGTTTTACCAGGAAACACCAAAACCGGCGGTGTAGCGGGTCTTGTCCAGGTCGCCGTTGTCGGAGCCGCTGATGATGTCTTTCTCGGCCTTGAGGTTGAGCGACGCCCATTCTGTGACTTTGTAGCGCAGGCCCACTTCTGTCTCGAGGCTGTAGTCAGCCACGCCGCTGATAGGCTTGCCGACTTCACCGTTGGTGAAGAACTCGACCTTCTTGCCGATCAGGTAACGGTTGTAGTCCCAGGTGCCGGACACGGAATAGAAGTTGTCCTTCTCGCCGTTGGAATATTCGAAATCGGTGCGGTTAAGCAGCGCGCCGATTTTGAATGCGCCCAGTTCGTCGTCCCAGAACTGGTAGCCCGGACCGGTACCCACGGTGCGCTGACGGGCCAGGTCTTCAATGGTGTCACGCTTGTAGGTGATACGACCGTCCCAGAACCACTTGTCCGTGAAGAACCGGTCGACCGAGTATTCGGCGTCCCAGTTATTGGTGGTGGTCAGGCTGTCCTGCGATTCGCGGTTGTACTCGCCCTTGGCGTTGTGGCGCCACTGGCCATGGGTCGCGGAGGTCTTGAAGGCGATGTTGTAATCGTCGGTGTCGTTCTCGGCGCGCTGGAAGTCCAGTGCAGCGTCGACGTTGCCCTTCCAGACCAGATCGGTGACCACCGGCTTGGGCTTGATGATCTGCTGGATGCTCGCCAGTTCAACCGTCTTCGGCGCATCGCCATTGGCCAGCGTGACCTTGCCATCCTCGGCCGGCTGCAACGACTTGGACACTTCGCCAGTGGTGGCGTCCTGCTTTACCAAAAGGTGCTGGTCACTTTCCAGCGTCTTGATTTCCTTCCAGTCCAGCGGGACGTCGCCTGCATATTTGGTATTGATCAGCAGCTTGCCGCCGTCGAAGAACTTGATGGTCCCGGTCATCTTGTCGCCGTTTTTCAACCAGACGGTGTCGGCGAGCAATGGGGTAGAAGCAGTAGCAACAGCAACGCACAACAGGGTTCTGGACAACATAAGCAACGACAAGGCTCTGGTTCGCGGAGAATCGGGCATTATCCGGATAGATAACGGGTTGGCAATCGGCAGACCGCCGACACAGGTAACACTGACAGTAGGAAGTTTCCCTAGTTCCTTATCGAAAATTCCCGTTCATCCCTTTTACAGGAACGAATGCGTGATCGAACAATCATCGGCTCAAAACGACCCTGCCGGCCTCTCTCCCGCTGAGGCACGGCGCACGGCGTTATATCTCACACTGCATCAAGTGCCGGAAGGCAAGGTGGTCAGTTACGGTCAGTTGGCCGAGCTGGCCGGTTTGGGACGAGCGGCGCGTTTCGTTGGCAGAGCGTTGAGCCAGTTGCCGGACGGCAGCAGCCTGCCCTGGCATCGCGTGATTGGCGCCGGCGGGCGCATCAGCCTGGCCCCCGGAACCGTGTCCGGCGAGGAGCAACGGGCGCGCTTGCGGGCCGAGGGCGTGACCATCCGTAACAATCGTGTGGATATGCAGCGTCATGGCTGGCGCCCGACAGAGCACAACGGTTAGAGTGCGCGCTTTGTTTACGTAACCTGAGGCAGATTCCAGCCCATGCCCCGCAAAACCTGGCGCGCCGCGCTCGCCGCATATGCCAGCCCCTCTACATTTGTGCTCCTGTTGCTCGGCTTTGCCGCGGGCATGCCCTACATGTTGGTGTTCTCAACGCTGTCTGTCTGGCTGCGCGAAGCCGGCGTTGCGCGTGAAACCATTGGCTACGCCAGCCTGATTGGCTTGGCCTATGCCTTTAAATGGGTCTGGTCGCCGCTGCTCGATCAATGGAGCCTGCCTTTGTTGGGCCGGCTCGGCCGACGCCGCTCGTGGCTGGTGCTTTCGCAATCGCTAGTGACCCTGGGCCTGATCGGCATGGGGTTCTGTGACCCGCAGCAGCATCTGTCGTGGCTGATCGCGATTGCCGTGCTGGTCGCGTTCTCCTCCGCAACCCAAGACATCGCCATCGACGCCTACCGCCTGGAAATCGCCAGCGACAGCCAGCAAGCGACTCTCGCCGCCAGCTACATGGCCGGCTATCGCGTCGCCGCCCTCCTCGCCACTGCCGGCGCGTTGTATTTCGCCGAAGGCTTCGGCTCGACCGGCTTTGCCTACAAGCACTCGGCCTGGGCCGGCACCTACGTGCTGTTCGGCCTGCTCATGGTGCCCGCGCTGATCACCAGCCTGATCATGCGTGAACCGTCCGTGCCGATCCGCACCCAGCTGTCGGCCGTGCGCTACGGCTTTGCCCATCAACTGGCCTCGGTGTTCGTGCTTATCATTCTGCTGGTCTCGGTGCCGGCGATGTTCACCCAGCTGTACAACACCGATTTCGCCAGCGTGCTGTTTCAGGGCACCACCTGGAAAGACCTGCTGATGGAAGACCGCGCCTTTCTGCGCGCGATCCTCTACACGCTGCTGACCGTGGCCTGCCTGTCGTCCATGGGCCGCCGCGGTCTGGCGCCGGTGCTGACGCCTATCAACGATTTCATCCTGCGTTATCGCTGGCAGGCCTTTCTGCTACTGGGGCTGATCGCCACCTATCGCATGTCCGACACAGTCATGGGCGTCATGGCGAACGTGTTCTATATCGACCAGGGCTTTACCAAGGATCAGATTGCCAGCGTCAGCAAGATCTTCGGGCTGGTGATGACGCTGGCCGGTGCGGCGTTTGGCGGTCTGGCGATCGTGCGCTTTGGCATTCTGCCGATCCTGTTCATCGGCGGCGTGACCTCGGCTGCGACCAACCTGCTGTTCCTGATGCTGGCCGACATGGGCCCGAACCTGAAGATGCTAATCGTGACGATCTCGCTGGACAACTTCAGCTCGGGCCTCGCGACATCGGCGTTCGTGGCCTACCTGTCGAGCCTGACCAACCTCAAGTTCTCGGCCACCCAATACGCGCTGCTCAGCTCGATCATGCTGCTGTTGCCGCGCCTGATCGGTGGCTACTCCGGGGTCATGGTGGAGAAGCTGGGGTACCACAACTTTTTCCTGGCGACCGCGCTGATGGGCGTGCCGACGTTGTTCATGATCGCCCTGCACTGGGCGCAGGAAGCACGCCGGGAAGCGCGGGAAGAAGCGGCAGAACCCGAAGAGCCGGCCAAGCCTGCGGATTCGGTTCTGTAAAAAGATTCGCTGGCGAACCCTATCCTGTGGGAGCGCGTTTATGCACCACAGCGCGGCGTCTGAACGAGAGTGAGCGCGTACAAAGCAGCGAGGTCCATCGACAGATAGCCTTTCCCACTCAACAAAAAGCCCCGCACTCTCACGAGTCGGGGCTTTTTGGTTTCTGCGATCGAGCGTTACGCCTTTGCGGGCTGCTCATCCTGCACCACACGAATCACCCGCTGCGGGAACGGGATGTCGATGTTGGCCGCGCGCAGGCGGTCGCGGATTTCAGCGTTGAAGCGGTTCGACACGTCACCGAAGTCACCAGTCTTGGTCCACACACGCAGGGACACGGTAATCGAGCTGTCGCCCAATGCCGCGACCACCGCCTGGGGCGCCGGATCCTTCAGGATGCGCGGATCATCCGCCATGTCCATCAGCACTTGCAGCGCCTGCTTCAGATCGGCGTCGTAATCGATGCCCACGTCGAAGGTGATCTTGCGCGTCGGCTGACGGTTGGTGTTGGTGATGATGCCGTTGGACAGGTTGCCGTTGGGCAGGATCACCGTCTTGTTGTCGCCGGTGCGCAGCACGGTGTGGAAGATCTGAATCCCGTCCACGGTGCCCGACACACCCTGCGCTTCGATCCAGTCGCCAATGCGGAACGGACGGAACAGCAGAATCAACACGCCGCCGGCAAAGTTCGCCAGGCTGCCCTGCAACGCGAGACCGATGGCCAGACCCGCCGCACCGATTGCGGCCACGAACGAGGTGGTTTCAACCCCGATCATCGAGGCAACGCTGACGATCAGCAGTATCTTCAAAATGATATTGGTGATGCTGCTGATAAAGCCCTGCAACGCCAGGTCGACGTGGCGCAGCGCCAACAGCGCGCCCACGCGGGACGTCAGTCTATTGATCAGCCACCAGCCGACCAACAGGACGACCACTGCCAGCAGCACTTTGCTGCCGTATTGCATGACCATCGGGATCCAGGCCTGAGACGCTTTCACCAGATGGTCTACCTGGCCGTTTAAATCCAAGTCCATCTATTTCTCCTCGGGGTCGCGACATGGAAGGCTGAAACAACGGCGCCGAGTGGGCCCGTTATTTCAGCCAGACCTGCATTCGGACGCACAGGAACCCCTCGGGTTCCTGAGCCAACATGAAATCGCAGGGCAAATCGCGGGGGAATCAGTCGCGGAAGTTGTTGAATTGCAGCGGCATACCGAACTCGTGACCACGCAGAGCAGCGATCGCCTCTTGCAGGTCGTCACGCTTCTTGCCGGTGACGCGCACTTGCTCGCCCTGAATCGCAGCCTGAACCTTGAGCTTGGCTTCCTTGATGTGAGCGACGATCTTCTTCGCCAGCTCCTTGTCGATGCCTTCCTTGAGCGTGGCCTCCTGTTTCATGACCTTGCCGGACGCGAAGGGGTCCTTCAGCTCCAGGCACTGCACGTCGATCTTGCGCTTGACCAAGGCCAGCTTGAGGATCTCGATCATGGCTTCGAGCTGAAAACCTTCTTCGGCGGTCATCTTGATCAGCAGGTCTTTTTCCGTGAACTCGAAGCTGCCTTTGCCTTTGAGGTCGTAGCGGCGGTCCAGCTCTTTGATCGCGTTGTCGACGGCATTCGTGACTTCGTGTTTATCCAGTTCAGACACTACGTCGAACGAGGGCATTTAGATTCTCCAATTGATACGGCGCGGCTCGACATGTGGATGGAGCACGCCTGACTTGACGGTATGAAAGCCCGGTCATTATAACGAGACTTTTCCCACGTTCATGTGAGCCTGCGATGTTGATTTGGTTTTCCTTGCGCACCGAGATCTTCGTCATCGGGCGTGATTTCTTTTGAGTCGCGTTTGCTGGCATGTGCTGGGCGCGGGCAGTCTGGGCAGTCTGTGGGCTACGCGACTGGCCAGGGCGGGTCTGCCGGTGCGGGTGATCTTGCGCGACGAGGCCCGACTGGCGGCCTACAACGCACAAGCCGGCCTGACGCTCAACGAAAACGGTCAGCGTCAGACGTTTGCCATTCCGGCGCAGACGGTCAGCGCGGATGAACCGATCCAGCGGCTGCTGGTGGCATGCAAGGCCTACGACGCTGAACATGCGGTTGCAGCCGTCGCCCATCGACTGACCGACAGGGCCGAGGTGCTCCTCCTGCAAAACGGGCTGGGCAGCCAGGACGCCGTGGCCGCCATGATTCCTGGGGCCCGCTGCATCTTTGTCTCCAGCACCGAAGGTGCCTACCGAGATGAAGACTGGAGCGTGGTGTTCGCCGGACAGGGTTTCAACTGGCTGGGCGACACGCCGCAAGGCGCGGCGCCGGCCTGGCTGGACGAACTCAAGCAGGCGGGCATCCCCCATCAGTGGACCGCTGACATCGCCGAACACCTCTGGCGCAAGCTCGCGCTCAACTGCGCCATCAACCCGCTGACCGTCTTGCACCAATGCCGCAACGGCGAGCTGCAGGCTCATGCCGAGGAAGTGACGGCGCTGTGTGCCGAGCTCGGCCATGTGCTGCACTGCTGCGGTCAGCCCGGCGCGGCTGAAGGGTTGCTGGATCAAGTGCAACAGGTGATTGCCGCCACCGCTGCGAATTATTCCTCGATGTATCAGGATGTCGCCCAAGGCCGCCGCACCGAGATCCGCTACCTGCTCGGGCATGTCTGCGCCACGGCGGCGGCGCTTGATTGCCCGGCACCCACACTGAACCTGTTGCGCCTGCGCCTGATCGAACACCTCAACGCCCGAGGTCTGCCCAGCGACTGACGGGTTTGCTCACGGGCGGAACAGCGCTAACCTGCCCGCTCCTCCTTCCGGTGACCTGCCCCATGCCATTGCGCCAGCGCCTCGAAAACCTGCCGGTCGGTCAAAAACTTCTGGCCGCCTTGCTGGTATTGCTCACCACCGTGCTGGTGGTCGCCAACCTGACCTTCATCAGCGCCGCCTACTACATCTCTCAGGAAGCGATGGCGCCCCAGGCGTTGCAAACGATCGGTCGACTGATCAGCAATCCGGGGCTGTCCGAGCAAGCCTTATCCTCGACCTACAACGCCCAGGCGCTGCTCAAGGAACTGAAAAATTACGGCCCGTTGCGGGCGGCGGCTGTTTACGACAGCAGCGGTACGCGTCTGGCGCAGATGCAGCAGGGCGACAAGTTGCGCATGCCCGACCACTATCGGGATCTGGAGAGCTGGCGCATTACCGAGTTTCGCAACACTCAGGTCATCCCCATCCCCAAAGCAGGGCAAGCGCCGGGGCATCTGTTGCTGGTCGCGAGCAGCGAACTGCCGACGGCGTTCTACACCGGCACGCTGACCGCCAGTATCGGCATTCTGATTTTCAGCATCCTGCTCTGGGCCGGTGTCGCCCGGCAGATTCGGCGCTTCATCACCGAGCCGATCTACCAGCTTGAAGATTTGTCCCGGCGGGTGACCCGCGAGGAGAACTACGCGCTGCGGGCGACCCCCGGCAACAAGGACGAGATCGGTTCGCTCGCCGAGGCGTTCAACACCATGCTCTCGCGCATGGAAGCCCGTGAACAGCAGCTCAGACGCGCGCGCGATGAGTCCCAGGAAGCCTACGATCAGGCGCAGGGTCTGGCGGAAGAAACCCGTCACACCAACCGCAAGCTGGAGCTGGAAGTGCAGGTGCGCAGCAAGATCGAGAAGAAGCTCACGGGGTTCCAGAACTACCTCAACAGCATCATCGACTCCATGCCTTCAGCGCTGATTGCCCTGGACGAGCAACTGTACGTCACCCAGTGGAATCAGGAAGCCGGCGCCCTGTCCGGCACCCCACTGGACGAGGCGCTGAACCAGCCGATTTATTCGGCATTCCCGCCGATGCGCGCGTTTTTGCCGCAGATCAAGCAGACCGTCGAGCGTCACACCGTCACCAAGATCGAGCGTGTCACCTGGGTCAAGGGCGAAGAGTCGCGTCATTACGCCCTCACCTTCTACCCTCTGACCGGCGATGCAGGCCGTGGCGCGGTGATCCGCATCGATGACATTACCCAGCGCCTGTCGCTGGAGGAAATGATGGTCCAGTCCGAGAAGATGCTCTCGGTGGGTGGCCTGGCCGCAGGCATGGCCCATGAAATCAACAACCCCCTCGGCGCGATCATGCACAACGTGCAGAACATCCGCCGTCGGCTGTCGCCCGATCTGCCGAAGAATCTGGAGCAGGCCCAGCAGGAAGGCATCGAACTGGCCGCGGTCAATCAATACCTGATCGCCCGCGAAGTGCCGCAGTTGCTGGACGGCATTCAGTCGGCCGGAGCGCGGGCGGCGAAGATCGTCAGCCACATGCTCAGCTTCAGCCGACGCAGCAACCGGCAGTTGGCGCCCTGTGATCTGCCGGCACTGATCGATCAGGCCGTGGAGATTGCCAGCAACGACTTCGACCTGACCATCGGCTTTGACTTCAAGGGCCAGAACATCATTCGCCAGTTCGATCCTGCTCTGGGCCCGGTGCCTGCGACGGCCAACGAACTGGAGCAAGTGCTGCTCAACCTGCTGAAGAACGCCGCTCAGGCTATTCACCAGCGCGAGAACGCCAGCGAGCCGGGGCGCATCATTTTGCGCACACGCCTGAACCCGCCCTGGGCGGAAATCCAGGTCGAGGACAACGGCATCGGCATGTCCGAGAGCGTGCGCAAGCGCACCTTCGAGCCGTTTTTCACCACCAAGGAAATCGGCCAGGGCACGGGCCTCGGACTGTCGGTGTCGTATTTCATCATCACCAACAACCACAAAGGCCAGATGGAAGTGCATTCCACCCTCGGCCAGGGCACCTGTTTCACCTTGCGCCTGCCGCTGGTGGACAATTCGATAGATATGCCTGCACCACAGGTCATTGGTCAGAACGACCGGGAGTAGAGCCATGGGATTTCGCTTGTCGAAAATTTACACGCGCACGGGTGACACCGGCGAAACGGGCCTGGGCGATGGTCGCCGAGTGCCGAAGGATCACCCGCGGGTCGAGGCCATCGGGGAAGTCGATTCGCTGAACAGTCAGGTCGGCGTGTTGCTGGCGGGCCTTTCGGCGGCGGTCGCGACTCATCCGGCGCTGCAGGAAGTCATCGACGTATTGGCGCCGTGTCAGCATCGGTTGTTCGACCTGGGCGGCGAGCTGGCGATGCCGGAATACAAGGCGCTGAATGCGGCGGAGATCGAGCGCCTGGAAACGGCCATCGATCACTGGAATGAGGAGCTGGGGCCGCTGGAGAACTTCATCCTGCCGGGCGGCTCGACGCTGATCGCCCAAGCCCACGTTTGCCGAAGCCTGGCGCGTACGGCGGAGCGGCGTTGTCAGCACCTGAACGCGGTCGAGCCGCTGGCCGGGGTTGGTCTGGCGTACATCAATCGGCTGTCGGATTTGCTGTTTGTCGCGGCACGCATCATTGCCCGGCGTGAGGGTGTAGCGGAGATTTTGTGGGAGCCTGCGAAGAAGCCGCAGTGATTGGGTTGGGAGTAGGCAGGACTGTGCTGCGGTGATGATGTGCTGATACACCGCAACTCAGCTGGCAAGCGCAAATCCTGTGGGAGTGACCGGGGTGGCGCTCCACCTTGCTCACGAAGACTGCATTTCAGCCACTAGAGATCCAGTGGATGTACAGACCTCTTCGCGAGCAAGCTCGCTCCCACAGTGACCGCATCAGCCGTTGAACAAGCGGTGCCTGATTGCTTGATGAGCGCAGAGCATCAAATGTGCTGCTACACCGCGATTGACTGGCAAAACAGGGATCCTGTGGGAGTGAGCTTGCTCACGAAGACGGCATTTCACCCACTGGAGATCTAGTGGATGTACAGACCTCTTCGCGAGCAAGCTCGCTCCCACAGTGACCGCACCAGCCGTTGAATAAGCGGTGCCTGATTGCTTGATGAGCGCAGAGGTCAAATGTGCTGCTACACCGCGATTGACTGGCAGAACAGGGATCCTGTGGGAGTGAGCTTGCTCACGAAGACTGCATTTCAGCCACTAGAAATCTGGTAGATGTACAGGCCTCTTCGCGAGCAAGCTCGCTCCCACAAGTTCTTTGCCAGCCGGTACATCTGTGGCATTGCTTTGTGCGCTGAGAGGCGGATCGCTGGCTCGTATAGCGATATAGGTATTGATTAGCCCTGCGGCCAGAACGCTCTGATCCCCGCCACACCCTGCGCGCCACATTCCCACGCGTGCTGACGCTCCGTCGGCCCTACCCCGCCCAGCAGATAAACCGGCTTGCTAAAGCCCTCGATCAAGTCGCGAGCCTTTTCCCAACCCAGCGGCTGTGCGTCCGGATGGCTTTGGGTCGGCAGCACGGGCGAGAGGGTGACGAAATCCACGCCCATCTGCTCGGCCAGACTCAACTCTTCAGCGTCGTGACAGGAGGCTGCCAGCCAGCGATCTTCAGGAAACGGACGGCCCTTGCTGGCGTATTTGCGCAGCTGTTCGCTGGTCAGGTGCCAGCCCGCCGCCGGAAAGTCACCCAGCCATTCCCTCGGCCCTTTGAGCATCAACTGCGCCTTGCCCGCGCACAGCCCGACCGCGTCCACCGCAACGTCACGGTATTTCGGGTCGTACATGTTCGGCGCCCGCAGTTGAACCAGCTTGATGCCGCCAGCCACCGCCGTGCGTATGCCACGCAGCAGCTCGGGCGTTTCCAGATCGTCCGGGGTGATGAGGTACTCGCCCGGCAAACGCGCAGCGGCCACGATCGGCCGATTGGCCGCCGGAAATTCATACTCGGCCAGTTCCCGCTGCGATACCCAGGCCAGCGGTTGCCCTTCGACACCGTGGGGCTCGCCGGTAAACGACGAGACTTCCCACACGTCCAGCAACACCTGTTTGTCCGGGTAGTCGTGCTTGATCTTGATCAGCGGACGCGCCGCCGTAACGACGATGCCGAGCTCTTCGTGCAGCTCGCGGGACAGCGCGGCCTCGACCGATTCATCCGGTTCAACCTTGCCGCCAGGAAACTCCCACAGACCGCCCTGATGCTGTTTGTCGGCGCGTCGGGCGATGAGGATCTTGCCGTCGGTGCCACGGATAACCGCCGCGGCCACATGGATGCGTTTCACGTTCAACCTTCCTCCAGACCTGCCTGCTGCCAGCGTTTGAACTCAGGCCACTGATAAATCGTTTCGACGTAGGCGGCCGCGTCCGCAGGCAGCTCAACGTGATAGGTACGAAAGCGCACGGCGACCGGTGCGAAGAACGCATCGACGATGCCCGGCGTGCCGAACAGGAACCCCTCGCTCACACCTGACACCGCGCGGCATTCACGCCACAGCGCAACCATGCGGTCGATATCGGCCTGAGCTTCGACTGCGATGACCTCCAGCGCCTCGTCCTGACGCAGGTCCATCGGCAAGCGCGAGCGCAGTCCGACAAAGCCGCTGTGCATTTGCGCGCACGCCGAGCGGGCCTGAGCGCGGGCGGCGATATCCGCCGGCCACAAGCCTGCATTCGGAAAACGCTCCGCCAGATACTCACAGATCGCCAGAGAATCAACGATGGTGCCGTGCTCGCACTTCAGCGCCGGGACTTTACCGGTCGGCGAATGCTCAAGAATCAGGCGCGTGGTGTCGGTCTGATTCAGGCGAATCACCTGATCGGTGAACGTCTCGCCGGTCAGCGCAAGCGCCAGCCACGGACGCAGCGACCAGGAGGAATAACGTTTGTCGCCGATGATCAGGTGCAGGCTCATGTCTTGGCTCCGTTGAGACCGGTGGACTCGCTCGTGACTCAGGTGCGGTATTCCGCGTTGATTTTCACGTATTCGTGCGACAGGTCGGTGGTCCAGATGGTTTCGCTGCAATCACCTCGACCCAGCTCGATGCGGATAGTGATTTCTTCCTGCGCCATCACCAGCGAGCCTTGCTCTTCAGTGTAGGTGCTGGCGCGGGCGCCTTTGCTGGCGATGCAGACGTCGCCCAGAAACACGTCGATCTTGCTGACGTCCAGGTTCGGTACGCCCGCACGGCCTACGGCCGCCAGGATCCGGCCCCAGTTAGGGTCTGACGCGAACAGCGCGGTTTTGATCAGCGGCGAGTGGGCCACGGTGTAACCCACGTCCAGGCATTCCTGATGATTACCGCCGCCGTTGACTTCGACGGTCACGAACTTGGTCGCGCCCTCGCCGTCACGGACGATAGCCTGGGCGACGTCCATGCACACCTCGAAGACGGCTTTTTTCAGCGCTTCAAACAGTGGGCCCTTGGCTTCAGTCACCGCGGGCAGGTCGGCCTGGCCGGTGGCAATCAGCATGCAGCAGTCATTGGTCGACGTGTCGCCGTCGATGGTGATGCGGTTGAACGACTTGTTGGCGCCGTCGCGAATCAGGTCCTGCAGCACGCTCGGCGCCACCTTGGCGTCGGTGGCGATGTAGCCCAGCATGGTCGCCATGTTCGGACGAATCATGCCCGCGCCTTTGCTGATGCCGGTCACGGTGACCGTGACGCCATCTAGCACGAACTGACGGCTCGCGCCTTTGGGCAGCGTGTCAGTGGTCATGATGCCGGTGGCCGCTGCGGCCCAGTTGTCGACGGACAAATCATCCAGCGCCGCCTGCAGCGCGCCTTCGATCTTCTCGACGGGCAACGGCTCACCGATCACGCCCGTGGAAAACGGCAGCACCGCGCTGGCGTCCACCCCGGTGATCTCGGCCAGCTTCGCGCAGGTGCGCTCGGCAGCGGCAAGGCCCGGTTCGCCCGTGCCAGCGTTGGCGTTGCCGGTGTTGGTCAGCAGATAGCGCACAGTGCCCTGCACGCGCTGTTTGGCGATGATCACCGGCGCCGCGCAAAACGCGTTCAGGGTGAATACGCCCGCGACACTGGAGCCTTCGGCGCAGCGCATCACCACAACATCTTTGCGCCCCGGGCGCTTGATGCCGGCGGAAGCGATGCCAAGTTCAAAACCGGGAACCGGGTGCAGCGTCGGCAAAGGACCAAGACCAACAGCCATGAAGTGCGCTCCTTGAAAGACAGTCACACCGCGCGGCCTCGCCGACACGGCTCGATTGATTGAAAAACGCCGCGACGGCTGAGCCGGTCGCGGCGTGATATTACAGGTCAGCTACAGCTCTTCGCGGTGGGCGAAATCAGCTGATCTGGCCGTGACAGTGCTTGAATTTCTTGCCCGAACCACACCAGCACAATTCGTTGCGACCCAGCTTCTGGTCGTTGCGTACCGGCGACAGTGCGGCGGCTGCAGCTACCGCGACGTCTTCGCCCTCTTCAGCGAGCAGGTCCGGCTGATCCAGGCCCGGCGCTTCGGCGTGCTGGAACTGCATGCGCTGCGCCAACTCCTCGGCTTCGCGACGCAGACGCGCCTCTTCCTCGGCCGGATCTTCGCGGCGAACCTGGACGTGGGACAGCACACGAATGGCGTCGCGCTTGATCGAATCGAGCAGCTCCTGGAACAGGGCAAACGACTCGCGCTTGTATTCCTGCTTCGGGTTTTTCTGAGCGTAGCCGCGCAGGTGAATACCGTGACGCAGGTGATCCATGGTCGACAGGTGGTCTTTCCACAGGTCGTCCAGCACGCGCAGGAGAATCTGCTTCTCGAAGGTGCGCAGCGCCTCGGCACTGGCCTGGTCTTCTTTCTCGTTGTAGGCCGCCAGAATGGCTTCCATCAACTTCGGACGCAGGGTGTCTTCGTTCAGGTGATCGTCTTCGTCGAGCCACTGCTGAATCGGCAGCTTCACGCCGAAATCGCTGTTCAGCGCGGCTTCCAGACCGGCCACGTTCCACTGCTCAGGCAACGACTGCGGCGGGATGTGCGCCGAGATGGTGGCATCCAGGACTTCTTCGCGGAACTCGGCAATGGTGTCACCAATGTTGGTCGCAGCCAGCAGGCTGTTACGCATGTGGTAGATCACTTTGCGCTGTTCGTTGGAAACGTCGTCGAACTCGAGCAGCTGCTTGCGGATATCGAAGTTGCGGCCTTCGACCTTGCGCTGCGCTTTTTCGATCGCGTTGGTCACCATACGGTGCTCGATCGCTTCACCGGACTGCATGCCCAGCGCCTTCATGAAGTTCTTCACCCGGTCAGAGGCGAAGATGCGCATCAGGCTGTCTTCCAGCGACAGGTAAAAACGGCTTGAACCGGTGTCACCCTGACGACCGGCACGACCACGCAACTGGTTGTCGATACGGCGGGATTCGTGACGTTCAGAGGCAATAACGTGCAGGCCGCCCGCCTCGATCACTTGCTGATGGCGCTTCTGCCAGTCGGCCTTGATCTGCGCGATCTGCTCTGGGGTCGGGTCTTCCAGGCTGGCCACTTCAACTTCCCAGTTGCCGCCCAACAGAATGTCGGTACCGCGACCGGCCATGTTGGTGGCGATGGTCAGCGCACCCGGACGACCTGCCTGGGCAATGATCTCGGCTTCTTTTTCGTGGAACTTGGCGTTCAGAACCTTGTGCTCGATACCTTCCTGCACCAGCAGGCGAGACATGTGCTCGGAGGTTTCGATGGTCGCTGTACCCACCAGCACCGGACGCTGCTCGGCTAGGCAGGCCTTGATGTCGGTGATGATCGCCGCGTACTTCTCTTCAGCGGTCAGGTACACGAGGTCGTTGAAGTCTTTCCGCGCCAACGGCTTGTTCGGCGGAATGACCATCACGGCCAGAGCATAGATCTGGTGGAATTCGAACGCTTCGGTGTCCGCCGTACCGGTCATGCCGGACAGCTTGTTGTAGAGACGGAAGTAGTTCTGGAAGGTGGTAGAGGCCAGGGTCTGGCTCTCGGCCTGAATATTCAGGCCTTCCTTCGCTTCGATGGCCTGGTGCAGGCCCTCGGACAGACGACGACCCGGCATGGTACGACCGGTGTGTTCGTCGACCAGCAGGATCTGGCCGTCCTGAACGATGTACTCGACGTTGCGATGGAACAGTTTGTGGGCACGCAGACCGGCATAAACGTGGGTCAGCAGGCCCAGGTTGTGCGCGGAATACAGGCTCTCGCCTTCAGCCAGCAAACCGACTTCGGTGAGCATCTCTTCGATGAACTGGTGACCGGACTCGTTCAGCTCCACCTGACGGGACTTCTCGTCGATGGAGAAGTGACCCTGCTGGGTGACCTGGCCTTCCACTTCCTCGATGTGCTGCTCAAGCTTGGGGATCAGCTTGTTGATTTCGGTGTAGAGCTTGGAGCTGTCTTCGGCCTGGCCGGAGATGATCAGCGGCGTACGCGCTTCGTCGATGAGGATCGAGTCCACTTCGTCGATCACGGCGAAATTCAGTTCACGCTGGAATTTGTCTTCCAGGCTGAACGCCATGTTGTCGCGCAGGTAATCGAAACCGAATTCGTTGTTGGTGCCGTAGGTGATGTCGGAGGCGTAGGCGGCGCGCTTCTCTTCCGGCGGCTGGAAAGGCGTGACCACGCCTACGGTCAGACCGAGGAATTCATACAGCGGGCGCATCCAGTTGGCGTCACGACGGGCCAGGTAGTCGTTCACCGTGACCACGTGCACGCCTTTGCCGGACAGTGCGTTGAGGTAGACCGCGAGGGTCGCGACGAGGGTTTTACCCTCACCGGTACGCATCTCGGCGATCATGCCTTCGTGCAGCGTCATGCCGCCGATCAGCTGTACGTCGAAGTGACGCATGCCCATGATGCGTTTACCCGCCTCGCGGCAGACCGCGAAGGCTTCTGGCAAGAGCTGGTCGAGGGTCTCACCTTTGGCTATGCGGGCCTTCAACTCGTCGGTCTTGGCGCGCAGCTGTTCGTCCGAGAGGGCGAGCATTTGCTCTTCGAAGCTGTTGACGACCTGGACCGTCTTGAGCATGCGCTTCACTTCGCGCTCGTTCTTGCTTCCGAAAAGTTTTTTTAACAAAGGTGCAAACATATCGAAAGGATCTTCCACACATAGGGATGGAGGGCGGCCCCGTGAGTCGCCCGAGCAGCCCTCATGGCCGCATGCGAACGAGCATTCTACCCGGAAATGGTGGTGAGGAAAGTGGCGTTATTCCACGATGCTGGCACAGCAATGTTACGGGGCAGAAGTACAATAGGGTCATTTCCCGTGACTTCAACCCATGGGAGTGAGAAGTTTTATTAATGTTTTTTCATGATTGCGCGGCTTGTTTGCACCCTGGGCGCCTGACGCAAAGGTGCTTCTACCGATTCTGCTAAGATCACGCCCAGGCAACACAAGGCACCTCATCATGGCATTCCGTCCCCTCCCCGCTCGCGCACCGGCTGTGCTTCTGCGCGAAGCCCGGCCCCTCAAAGCCATCTTCAACCACGCCCAACGCCTCGCGCACTTGCAGCGTCTGCTGGAAAGCCAGCTACAACCCGCCGCCCGCGAGCACTGCCACGTCGCGTCATGGCGCGAAGGTACACTGCTGCTCATCGTCACCGACGGCCACTGGGCGACACGACTGCGTTATCAACAGAAGCGTTTGCAACGGCAACTGGTCGCGTTCAAGGAATTTGCCAACCTCACCCGCTTGCAATTGAAGGTACAGCCCTCGAGAACCCACAGGACCGAAGCTGGGCATACGCGCGATCTGTCGGTCGCGGCGGCTGAGACCATCACCGCAACAGCGGAAGGCATCACCGACCCGAAACTGCGTGCTGCGCTCGAACGGCTGGCCGCGCATGCTGTGCCTAAAGAGGCTGGGGATTCGTAAACCTGCAGGATGCCGGCGTTTTCACTGACCCCTTCCCGGCTAAAGCCGGTCCTACTAAAAAGCACCGTGTACACCTGCGGGACCGGGTGCGCCCCCCCCCGTAGGACCGGCTTCAGCCGGGAAGCTTTTGATCTGTTCTTGATCTGCTTTTGATCTTGATCTTCATACGCAAAAAGCTCAGACGACAGCCATCGCGACTTGGGTGCAGGCTGAACGCAGTTCTCGCGCAGTGGGCCGAGCCGCATGGATGCGGCGAGAGCGCCGTCAGGGCATGGATGCCCGTTCGGCGCGGGCCCACGGAGCGAGACCGGAGTGAAGGTATTCCGACGAAGGAGGAACCCAACCAGGAGCACGGCCTTTTTGGTTACTTTTTTCTGGGCCGGCAATCCGGGCTGTTGGGAAAAGTGACCCGCCGTAAGGGCGGAACCATAACTCCAGTACACACAAAAAACGGATATGCCCGCTATCTAATCGACGATCCATAAAAAAGGCCACCCGAAGGTGGCCTGAAAACATCAAAACTAGGAAGAAGAGACTGTTTACACCGCCGCTACAGGGCGCATGTAAGAGATCGGTGCGGTGCTGGCATCTTCGAAGGTCACAACTTCCCAAGCGTCTTCCTGAGCGATCAACGCACGAAGCAAACGATTGTTCAGACCGTGTCCCGACTTGAAGCCCTGATACTCGCCGATCAGACTGTTGCCCAACAGATACAGGTCACCGATGGCATCCAGAATCTTGTGCTTCACGAACTCGTCTTCATAACGAAGACCGTCTTCGTTCAACACGCCGTCCTTGTCCACGACGATCGCGTTTTCAACGCTGCCGCCCAGAGCCAGGTTGTGCTTACGCAGATACTCGATGTCTTTCATGAAACCGAATGTCCGCGCACGGCTCACTTCTTTAACGAACGAAGTGCTGGAAAAATCCACACAAGCCGTTTGCGTGCGGTTCTTGAGATACGGGTGATCGAAATCGATCTCGAACCCGACCTTGAACCCTTCAAACGGTAAGAACTTGGCGGACTTGCCGTCTTCTTCTACGCACACTTCTTTAAGTATGCGGATGAATTTCTTCGGTGCGTCCTGTTCTTCCAGGCCAGCCGATTGAATCAGGAATACGAAGGGACCTGCGCTGCCATCCATGATTGGAACTTCGGAGGCAGAAAGTTCAACGTAGGCGTTATCGATGCCAAGGCCGGCCATGGCCGACAGCAAGTGCTCGACCGTATCGACCTTCACGTCGCCATTGAACAGCGTCGTGGAGAGCGTGGTGTCACCCACATTCAACGCGTGAGCGTTGATCTGGACCACCGGCTCAAGGTCGGTACGGAAAAACACAATGCCAGCGTTCACAGGTGCTGGTTTGAGGGTCAGGTAAACCTTCTCCCCCGAGTGCAGGCCGATACCTGTGGCACGGATAATATTTTTCAGGGTGCGTTGTTTAATCATGGCATTGGCCGCTTCAGCGCGTATCGCGAATTAGTATCAACAAAGGCTGGCGATGATAGCAGACCCCGCCTTTGCTGAACACCAATCACCCTTATACCCCTGATAGAACCCATTAATCAGCCTGACGACGCAGGAACGCTGGAATATCCAGGTAATCCAGATCGTCTTGGGGGTTCATCTTCGCTGCGGCTGTTGCGCCCGCGTGTGCCTGATTGCGCATCACGGTTGGACGGTCCAGATCGCGATAGTTGACCGAAGGCAACTCCTGGCGTGCGGCGTGCTGCTGCGCAGGTGCGGCTTGAGCGGTCTGCATGGTGTTGTCGATGACCTTCACAGGCTTCTCGATTTTTGCACCCAGGCCAGTAGCAACAACAGTCACGTGCAGCTCGTCGCGCATGTCCGGATCGATAACGGTACCGACCTTGACCATGGCGTGCTCGGAGGCGAACGCTTCGATGATGCTACCCACGTCGGAGTACTCACCCAGAGACAGGTCAGGACCGGCAGTGATGTTGACCAGAATGCCGCGAGCGCCTTGCAGGTTCACGTCTTCCAGCAGCGGGTTGCGGATGGCCGCTTCGGTGGCTTCACGCGCACGGTTCGGACCGCTGGCGCAGCCAGTGCCCATCATCGCCATGCCCATTTCGGACATCACGGTGCGTACGTCAGCGAAGTCGACGTTGATCATGCCCGGACGCTTGATGATGTCGGAGATACCCCGAACGGCACCGGCCAGTACATCGTCAGCCTTGGCGAAAGCCGACAGCAGGCTGGCGTCTTTACCGAGGATGGTCAGCAGCTTCTCGTTGGGAATGGTGATCAACGAGTCGACGCTTTCGGACAGCGCGCGGATGCCTTCATCGGCGATCTGCATGCGCTTGCGGCCTTCGAACGGGAACGGACGCGTCACGACCGCAACGGTCAGAATGCCCATTTCCTTGGCCACTTCGGCAATGATCGGTGCAGCACCAGTACCGGTACCGCCGCCCATGCCGGTGGTGATGAAGACCATGTTGGTGCCTTGCAGCACTTCAGCGATGCGCTCGCGGTCTTCCAGTGCAGCCTGACGGCCGACTTCAGGATTCGCACCTGCGCCCAGGCCTTTGGTCACGCCGGTACCCAGTTGCAGAATGGTACGTGCGCCAATGTTTTTCAGGGCCTGAGCATCGGTGTTGGCGCAGATGAACTCGACGCCTTCGATGTTGCTCTTGACCATGTGATTGACTGCGTTGCCGCCGCCACCACCAACGCCGATAACTTTAATTACCGGGCTTTGTGGGATGTTGTCTACGAGCTCGAACATGTTCCCTCTCCTTCAGTTCTCTAGTTTTATGTCGCCTGTTGCCTGCCTACCACTTTTTGAATCTTAGAAATTCCCCTGAACCCAGCGCTTGAGACGCTCTAACACTGGGGCCTTCGGTTCATCGCTATAACTGCTACCGGAGCCGGAAAGGCCGGACAGCGAGATGCCGTCAGACTGCTTTTGCAGTCCGTACAGCAACAGGCCGACGCCGGTTGAGTAGATCGGGTTGCGAACGACGTCCGCGAGCCCTTTGACGCTGTGCGGCACGCCGAGGCGGACCGGCATGTGGAAGATCTCTTCGGCCAGTTCGACCGCGCCTTCCATTTTCGAGGTGCCACCGGTCAGCACGATGCCGGCCGGGATCAAGTCTTCGTAGCCGCTGCGACGCAGTTCGGCCTGAATCAGGGTGAACAGCTCGTCATAGCGCGGCTCGACCACTTCGGCGAGGGCCTGACGGGACAGTTCACGGGGCGGACGGTCGCCAACGCTTGGCACTTTGATGGTCTCACCGGCACCGGCCAGTTTGGCCAGGGCACAGGCATAACGGATCTTGATTTCTTCGGCGTACTGAGTCGGTGTACGCAGCGCCATGGCGATGTCGTTGGTGACCTGGTCGCCGGCAATCGGGATCACCGCGGTGTGACGGATCGCGCCTTCGGTGAAGATCGCGATGTCAGTGGTGCCGCCGCCGATGTCCACCAGGCACACGCCCAGCTCTTTCTCGTCGTCGGTCAGCACCGAGTAAGCCGAGGCCAGTTGCTCGAGGATGATGTCGTCGACCTCAAGCCCGCAGCGGCGCACGCATTTTTCGATGTTCTGCGCCGCGTTCACCGCGCAGGTCACCACGTGAACCTTGGCTTCCAGACGCACGCCCGACATGCCCAGTGGCTCGCGAACGCCTTCCTGGTTATCGATGACGTAGTCCTGCGGCAGCGTGTGCAGCACGCGCTGGTCAGCCGGGATCGCCACGGCCTGGGCAGCGTCGAGCACGCGCTCAAGGTCAGCGGAGCTCACTTCGCGGTCGCGAATCGCCACGATGCCGTGGGAGTTCAGGCTACGGATGTGGTTGCCCGCCACGCCGACGAACGCCGAGTGGATGCGGCAACCGGCCATCAGCTGCGCTTCTTCTACGGCGCGCTGGATCGATTGCACGGTGGATTCGATATTCACCACCACGCCCTTCTTCAGACCGCGGGACGGGTGAGTGCCGATACCGACGATTTCCAGCGTGCCATCAGCCGCGACTTCGCCTACCAGCGCCACCACCTTGGAGGTGCCGATATCCAATCCGACGATCATTTTGCCGCTTTGCACGTTTGCCATGGGTCCTGCCTCTTATCAATTCTTCGCGACGGCGGATTTGTCCGTCGTTGGCGCCGCTGCCTGTTCGCGCCAACCAACGGCAAGGCCGTTGTTGTAACGAAGGTCGACGCGCGCAATGTTCGTGATCTGGTCTTTCAGTGTCTTGTCGTAGATGGCGATAAAGCGGCGCATCTTCTCAAGCAGATTGCCTCGTCCCAGCAGCAGCTCCAGGCCAGGGCCTGCAGTGCCTGCGCCGGTGGTCAGAAACCAGCTGCCTCGCTCACGCAGTTCCAGGCGAGCGATGGAGAACCCCAGCGGGCGCAACATCTGGCTCAGCACCTGGTACTGCTGCATCACCTGCTGTTGAGCCCGTTGAGGCCCGAACAACTGCGGAAGGTGTTCGTAGTTGGCCAGCTCACGCGGGGTGAATGCCTGACCCTGGTTGTTCAGCAGGGATTGATCGCCCCACCGCGCAACCGGTAATTGTTCTTCCAGACGGATCACCACCTGATCCGGCCAGACGCGGCGGACCTCGGCGTGGGCAATCCACGGCATTTGCTCGAGTTCGGTGCGCATGCCCGCCAAATCGATGTTGAAGAAGCTGGTCGCGACGAACGGCGCGATCCGCTGTTGCACGGCTTGCTGACTGATGTAGCTCAGATCGCCCTGCACGTTGATCCGCGAGATCGGCCGATCGGCGTAAGGCAGCAGGCGCTGGGCGGCTTCGTACGTACCAAAACCAAACACCACCAGCAGCACCGGCCACATGAGGCTGCGCAGGAAACCGAAATTCGGTCGTGGCATGCGCGACGACATGGGCTCCTTGGCAACCATGCGGCTGGCACCCCGCGGCACCGGCTTGTTGCGGCCGGTAGCGGATTGCTGATGACGAACCGTTGCGCCGTGCATGATCTACCCTCGCACCTGGACGCTGTCGGCCAGAATCGCTAACACCAACTGTTGGAAATCGAGCCCGGCTGCGCGTGCAGCCATAGGTACAAGGCTGTGATCGGTCATGCCGGGAACGGTGTTGACTTCCAGCAGCCAGAATTTGCCGTCGGCGTCCTGCATGACATCGGTGCGCGCCCAGCCGGCAATGCCGACCGCTTCACAGGCCCGGGCCGTGAGTGCCTTGAGTTCATCTTCTTTGGCTGCATCGAGGCCGCACGGAATCCGGTACTGGGTATCGGAGGCCAGGTACTTGGCGTCGTAGTCGTAAAAACTGTGGGGAGTACCCAGACCGATGGGAGGCAATACCTGCCCACGCAGAGAGGCGACGGTGAACTCAGGACCTTCGATCCATTGTTCGACCAACACTTGCGAATCGTAGGTACGGGCGGCGTTCCAGGCGGCGATCAATTCGTCGACGCCGGTCACCTTGGCCATACCGATACTGGAACCTTCATGGGCGGGTTTGACGATCAAAGGAAAGCCCAGTTCCGTCGCCGCAGAAATACAATCCGCCTCGCTGCTCAGCACGGCGTGGCGCGGCGTCGGCAAGCCGAGACTCTGCCAGACCTGCTTGGTGCGCAGCTTGTCCATCGCCAGCGCCGACGCGAGCACGCCGCTGCCGGTGTAGGGAATTTCCAGGCACTCAAGCAGACCCTGCATGGTGCCGTCTTCGCCGCCACGACCGTGGAGGACGATGAACGCCCGATCGATTTGTTCACTGACCAGCCGCTGCAGGAAATCCTCGCCCACGTCGATACCGAACGCGTCGACGCCTGCGCTTTGCAGGGCTTCAAGCACTGCGCTGCCGGATTTCAGGGACACCTCCCGCTCCGCGCTCTTGCCGCCGAACAGCACGGCGACGCGACCGAAGCGTTTCGGCTCCAGCGTCGAGAACAGGGCGGACTGCAGGGCGGCTGTCATTTCAGCTTACCTTCGGTTGAGGCCACGATGGCGCCGGTGAAGAGCGGGCTTTTCAGCAGCTGTGGTGCAAGGCCGCCAATGTCGCCGGCGCCCTGGCACAGCAGGATGTCGCCGGCGCGCAGCAGTGGTTTGACCAGCGGCGCCAGTTCGACGCCACGCTCGATGTAGATCGGATCAAGCTGACCGCGCTGACGAATGCTGTGGGCCAGCTGACGGCTGTCCGCACCGGGAATCGGTTCTTCCCCGGCCGGATAGACTTCCATCAGCAGCAACACGTTGGCCTCGTTGAGCACCTGCACGAAATCGTCGTATAGATCGCGGGTGCGGCTGTAACGGTGCGGCTGGTAGACCATGACCAGACGACGGTCCGGCCAGCCACCGCGCACGGCATTGATGACGGCAGCCACTTCACGCGGGTGGTGACCGTAGTCGTCGACCAGCATCACGTTGCCGCCTTCCACCGGCAGCTCGCCGTACACCTGGAAGCGACGGCCAACGCCCTGGAAGCCGGACAGCCCCTGAACGATGGCTTCGTCTGAGACGCCCTCGTCAGTGGCGATGGCAATGGTTGCCAGCGAGTTCAGCACGTTGTGCTTGCCCGGCATGTTGACCGACACATCCAGTGGCTCGCGGTCACGACGCAGCACGGTGAAGTGTGTGTGCATGCCGTCCTGGCGCACGTTGATCGCGCGCACGTCGGCGGCGTCATCGAAGCCGTAGGTCATGATCGGACGCTTGACCGAAGGCAGGATGTCGCGCACCACCGGATCGTCGATGCAGACCACGGCCAGACCGTAAAACGGCAGGTTGTGCAGGAATTCGACGAAGGTCTTCTTCAGTTTGTTGAAGTCGCCTTCGTAGGTCGCCATGTGGTCGGCGTCGATGTTGGTGACCACGGCCACCAGCGGCTGCAGGTGCAGGAAGCTGGCGTCGCTTTCGTCGGCTTCGGCGATCAGGTAACGGCTGGTGCCGAGCTGCGCGTTGGTGCCGGCAGCGTTCAGACGCCCGCCGATCACAAAGGTCGGATCAAGGCCACCCGCCGCGAACACCGAGGCGATTAGGCTGGTGGTCGTGGTTTTGCCGTGGGTACCAGCGACCGCGATACCGTGGCGATAGCGCATCAGCTCGGCGAGCATTTCAGCGCGTGGCACGACAGGAATGCGACGCTCAAGGGCGGTCGCCACTTCCGGGTTGGAGGTGTTCACAGCGCTGGAGACCACCAGCACGTCAGCCGTCGATGCGTTTTCTGCACGATGGCCGATGAAGATCTGCGCGCCAAACGATTCGAGGCGCTCGGTCACCGGCGAAGCCTTGAGGTCGGAACCGGACACGTCATAGCCCAGGTTCAGCAACACTTCGGCGATACCGCACATGCCCACCCCGCCGATGCCCACGAAGTGGATACGACGGATACGGCGCATTTCCGGCTGTGGCATGGCGCGTTGATTCTCAACCATGGGCCACCTCCAGGCAGATATCGACGACGGTGTTGGTGGCGTCAGGCTTGGCCAGTTGGCGAGCCGTGACGGCCATGCGGTTCAATTGTTCGGGTTGCATCAAAACCTCTTTCAGGCGAGCGGCCATTTCGGCGGCGCCAGTTGTCGCTTGCGGCATGACGAAGGCAGCGCCCTCGCGAGCCAGATAGTCGGCGTTGCGTGACTGGTGATCGTCGATCGCATGGGGCAAAGGCACCAGCAACGACGGCAGCCCGGCGGCAGCCAGTTCACTGACGGTCAACGCACCTGCGCGGCAGACCACCAGATCCGCCCAGCCATAGGCCTGGGCCATGTCTTTGATGAACGGGGCAACCTGCGCCTCGACACCGGCGACGCGATAACGCTCGGCGGTCACTTCATCGTGATGCTTGCCGGCCTGATGAAACACTTCAGGGCGGATATCGGCAGGCACTTGTGCCAGGGCTTCCGGCAGCAATTTATTCAGCGGCTCGGCGCCCAGGCTTCCGCCCAGCACCAGCAAACGAGGCCGGCGGCCAATCAGCGTCTGGCGCGGCGTTTCGAAAAACAGCTCGGCACGAACAGGGTTACCGGTGGTGCGACGCTTGGCCGACGCGGCGAAGGTATGCGGGAACGCTTCACAGACGCGTGCGGCGAACGACGCAAGACTGCGATTGGCCGTGCCCGCTACTGCGTTTTGCTCATGGATGATCAGCGGCACGCCGGCCAGTTTCGCCGCCAGACCGCCAGGGCCTGTCACGTAGCCACCGAAACCGACGACGCAGACCGGCTTCAACTCACCCACGATCTTGCGCGCCTGCAGCAAAGCCTTGATCAACATGAACGGCGCTTTCAGCAGCGACAGCCGGCCCTTGCCACGCAAACCGGTGACGTTGATCAGGTGCAGCTTCAACCCTGCGGCGGGCACCAGTTCGTTTTCGATGCCGCGCGGCGTTCCGAGCCAGTGCACGGTGTAACCGCGGGCCTGGAACTCACGGGCGCACGCCAGCGCCGGGAACACGTGTCCGCCGGTGCCGCCCGCCATGATCAAAACGTTACCGGCGGCCATGGGTCGGCTCCTCGGCAAAGTCGCTTTCCTGGAACTCGGCCTCTTCACTGCCCATGTTGTTGCGCGATTCCCACTCGATGCGCAGCAACAGGCCCAGGCTGGCGCAGCAGATGATCAACGAACTGCCGCCGTAGCTGAGGAACGGCAGGGTCAGACCCTTGGTCGGCAGCAGACCGACGTTCACGCCGATGTTGATCAGGAACTGACCAATCCACAGGAAGGCCAGGCCATACGCGGTGTACGCAGCGAAGAACTGCTTGGCGCGCTCGGCCCACATGCCGATGTACATCGCCCGGATACTGACGAACACGAACAGCGCGACCGTGGCGAGGGAACCCACCACGCCCAACTCTTCAGCCAGTACCGAGAACACGAAGTCGGTGTGCGCTTCCGGCAGGTAGAACTGCTTCTGCACGCTGTTGCCGAGGCCGACGCCGAACCATTCACCGCGACCGAAGGCGATCAGCGCCTGGGTCAGCTGGTAGCCGGAACCGAACTGATCGGACCACGGGTCGGTGAAGGTAATCAGACGCGCCATCCGGTACGGCTGCGCCTGAACCAGCACAAACACGGCACCCACTGCCAGCGCGACCATCAAGCTGAAACGGAACAGCCCGACGCCGCCGAGGAACAGCATCGCCGCCGCCGCGCCCATCATCACGACCGTGGCACCGAAGTCCGGCTCCATCAGCAGCAGACCCGCCATCGGCAGCAGCACGATGAACGGCTTGAAGAAGCCCATCCAGCTCTCGCGCACTTCCTGCTGGCGACGAATCAGGTAACCAGCCAGGAAAATCACCACGAAGACCTTGGCGATTTCCGACGGCTGCACGTTGAACATGCCGAAGCCGATCCAGCGCATCGAACCGTTCACCTCACGCCCGATGCCGGGCACGATCACCGCGATCAACAGACCGAACGCGCCAATCAGCATCAGCCATCCCAGGCGCTGCCAGGTAGCAACCGGCACCATCATGGTCGCGACGCAGGCGATCAGGCCCAGCACCAGATAGATCAGGTGACGGGTCATCATGTACAACGCGTTGCCCGACTGCACGGCGGCCACTTCCGACGACGCGGAAGTGATCATCACCAGGCCCAGGCCCAGCAACGCGAGGCAGCCGGCGAGCATCGGGAAATCGACGTCAACGCCACGACCGCTGATGATCGGCGACGGGTACGGCTTGATCACGCCAAAAATCATGACAAGTCCCCCACGGCCCGGGCGAACAGTTGTCCGCGCTCCTCGAAATTCTTGAACATGTCCAGGCTTGCGCAGGCGGGCGACAGCAACACGGCGTCCCCTTCCTGCGCGATATCAGCAGCACGTTGCACGGCTTCTTCCAATGTAGTGACGCGTACCAGAGGCACCGAATCGCCGAAGGTCGCGGCGAGCAAATCCGCATCGCGGCCCAGCAGGACGACGGCGCGGCAATGGGCGGCAACCGGGGCTTGCAGCGGGGTGAAATCCGCGCCCTTGCCATCGCCGCCGGCAATCAGCACCAGCTTGCCGTCGATGTCGGCGCCCAGGCCTTCGATCGCTGCCAGCGCGGCGCCGACGTTGGTCGCTTTGGAGTCGTCGTAGTAGTTCACGCCGTTGAGCTCACGCAGCCACTGGCAGCGATGAACCAGACCGGCAAATGTCTTGAGGCTGGCAAGCATGGCATCGAACGGCAGACCCACCGCATGACCCAGGGCCAGTGCGGCCAGGGCGTTGGCCTGATTGTGGCCACCACGGATTTTCAGCTCGCGGACCGGCATGAGGTTGTCGAACTGGAAGGCCAGATATTTCTCGCCGTTCTCTTCGCGCAAGCCGAAGCCGTTTCTGTCGGGCTTGTTCAAACCAAAGGTCCAGCACGGCACGCCTTCGCCGATCAACGGCCGGGTCAGCGCGTCCTGACGATTCACCACCACTTGGCGCGCGCCGCGGAAGATCCGGTGCTTGGCCAGGTGATAAGCCGGCAGGCCGCTGTAACGGTCCATGTGGTCTTCACTGATGTTCAGCACGGTCGCCACTTCAGCGCCAAGCTGATCGGTGGTTTCCAGCTGGAAGCTCGACAGCTCCATCACATACAGCTCGACGTCGTCGCTGAGCAGGTCCAGCGCCGGCGTGCCGAGATTGCCGCCGACCGCAACACGCTTGCCCGCTGCCGCCGCCATCTCGCCCACCAGCGTGGTGACCGTGCTTTTCGCGTTCGATCCGCTGATGGCCACGATGGGCGCCCTGGCATTGCGAGCGAACAGCTCGATGTCGCCGGACAGCTTCACGCCGCGCATGGCCGCTTGCTGCAGGGCCGGGGTTGCCAGCGCCAGACCGGGGCTGACATACAGCTCATCGGCGCGGCACAGGAATTCAACGTCCAGCTCGCCACAGCGCACTTCGACCTGCGGGTAGTCACGGCGCAAGGTCGCGAGTTCTGGCGGATGCTCCCGCGTATCGGCGACAGCAAACGACACACCCCGGTTCGCCAGAAAGCGAACCAGGGACATGCCGCTCTTGCCGAGGCCGACAACGATGCGGAAGTGGTCAGAAGCGATCAGTGACACTCGTTCTACCTCAGTTTCAACGTGGCAAGGCCGACCAACACCAGAATCACGGTGATGATCCAGAAACGGACGATCACGCGCGGCTCGGGCCAGCCCTTGAGTTCGAAGTGGTGATGGATGGGCGCCATGCGGAAAACGCGGCGGCCGGTCAATTTAAAGGATGCGACCTGAATGACGACTGACAGGGTCTCCATTACGAAGACGCCGCCCATGATGAACAGAACGATTTCCTGACGGACGATGACCGCGATGGTGCCCAAAGCCGCGCCCAGGGCCAGCGCCCCGACGTCGCCCATGAACACTTGAGCCGGGTAGGTGTTGAACCAGAGGAAACCCAGCCCCGCACCGATCAGCGCGCCACAAAACACGATCAATTCACCCGCGCCAGGCACGTAAGGGATCAACAGATATTCCGCGAACTTCACGTTACCCGACAGGTAGCAGAAGATCCCCAGTGCGCCGCCGACCATCACGGTCGGCATGATCGCCAGGCCGTCCAGGCCATCCGTGAGGTTCACGGCGTTGCTGGAGCCGACGATCACGAAGTAGGTCAGCACGACGAAGCCAATGCCCAGCGGGATGCTGAAGTCTTTGAGCATCGGGATCAGCAGCGTGGTTTCCACGGGCGATTGCGCAGTCATATAAAGGAAGATCGCCGCGCCCAGGCCGAACACCGATTGCCAGAAGTATTTCCAGCGGCTCGGCAGCCCGCGCGAGTTCTTCTCGATCACCTTGCGGTAGTCGTCGACCCAGCCGATGGCGCCGAACAGCAGCGTGACGATCAGCACGACCCACACATAACGGTTGCTCAGATCAGCCCACAACAACGTGGCGATGCCGATTGCAGACAGAATCAGCGCGCCACCCATGGTCGGCGTGCCGGATTTGGACAGGTGCGATTGGGGTCCGTCGTTACGCACGGATTGACCGATCTGCTTGCTCTGCAGGGCGCGGATCATCCACGGGCCCAGGCACAGGGAAAGTGACAGCGCAGTGAGCACGCCAAGGATCCCGCGCAGGGTCAGGTACTGAAAGACCGCGAAGCCTTTGTAGAACTGTTGCAGATACTCGGCCAGCAGCAGCAGCATTAATGTTTCTCCAGGCGTGTTCCGCATAAGGCCGCTACGACGTTTTCCATCGCAGCGCTGCGTGAACCTTTAATCAAAATGGTGGTGTTTTTATCGTGCTCGGCGCCAAGCGCTTCGATCAGCTCGGCCTGAGTTTCAAAATGGCGGGCATCCTGCCCGAAAGCCTTGACCGCATGGGCCATCAACGGACCGACGGCATACAGCGCGTCGACTTTGCCGACCGCGTATTCGCCGACATCGCGATGGCCCTGCTCCGCCCAGGCGCCCAGCTCGCCGATGTCGCCCAGCACCAGAACCCTGCGGCCCGGAAAACCGGTGAGGATGTCGGTCGCGGCAGCCACGGAAGTGGGGTTGGCGTTGTAGGTGTCATCAATGACGCGCATGCCGTTCGGCGCCAGTTGCGCGACGGTGCGGCCCTTGACCGGCTGTACGTCGTCAAGCCCGGTGACGATGCCCGCGAGCGAAACGCCCAGCGCATGGGCAGCAGCCGCCGCGGCCAATGCATTGGCAACGTTGTGCGTGCCCAGCAGATTCAACTGCACCGGCGCGGAGCCGTTAGGGGTGTTCAACGTGAATGCCGGGCAACCGCGCGCATCAATGCCCAGGTCGCTGGCGTAAAAGTCAGCACGGCTGTTGTTGAGCGCGAAGCTCAACACGTTGCGCGAGCCGGCGCGGGCCACCCAGATATCGAACGCCTTGTCGTCGAGGTTCAATACCGCAACACCGCGAGCGTCCAGGCCTTCGATGATCTCGCCCTTGGCTTCGACGATCTTGTCCGGGCCGCCGAACTCGCCCACATGGGCAGTCCCGGCGTTGGTCAGGACACAGACATGGGGCTTGGTCAGGCTTACCGTGAAAGCGATTTCGCCCACCCGGGACGCACCCAGTTCGATGACGGCGGCGTCGAATTCCGGCGCGAGCTCCAGCAGCGTCAACGGTACGCCCAATTCGTTGTTCAGGTTGCCGCGGGTCGCCAGCACGGGACCACGGGTGCGCAGGATGCTCGCCAGCATTTCCTTCACGGTGGTCTTGCCGCTGGAACCGGTGATCGCAGCGACCGGCTTGTCTATGAAGGCATTGCGGTTCATCGCGCCGAGTTGCGCGAGGGCTTTGCGGGTGTCGGTGACGATCAACTGCGGCAGCGAACTGCCCGGGACCTCGCGTTCAACCAACGCGCCGACTGCGCCTTTGGCAGCAACTTGATCGAGATAGTCGTGACCGTCGAAGCGCGGGCCGGTCAGCGCCACGAACAATTGGCCGGGCGTGATTGCGCGGCTGTCGATGCTGACACCGGAAAAACTGCAGTCATGGCCGACACGACGTGCGTCGAGCGGCACCAGCAGTTCGCTGAACGAGAGCGGCTTAAGCATGTGCAGCCTCCCAGGCGTCGAGCGCGTTGGTGGCTTCTTCCAGATCGGAAAACGGCTGACGCTGCCCGTTGATTTCCTGGTAATCCTCATGGCCCTTGCCGGCCAGCACGATCACATCGGCAGCGGACGCCTGGGCGATGATCTGCGCGATCGCCTGACCGCGACCGGCAACGAAATCGACTGCGTTTGCCGAGACGAAGCCAGCACGGATGTCATCGAAAATACGGGCCGGGTCTTCGCTGCGCGGGTTGTCATCGGTGACCAACACTTTGTCGGCCAGACGCTCGACCACTTCGGCCATCAGCGGACGCTTGCCGCGATCGCGATCGCCGCCGCAGCCGAACAGGCAGGTCAGCTGGCCTTTCGCATGTGGGCGCAACGCCGCGAGCACTTTTTCCAAGGCGTCAGGGGTGTGGGCGTAATCGACCACCACCAGCGGACGCGAGCCACCGCCCAGCCGCTGCATCCGGCCCGCAGGGCCTTCCAGCGTCGGCAGCACTTTCAAAATGTCGTCCAGCGGGTAATCGAGCCCCATCAACGCGCCGACCGCAGCCAGCACGTTGCTCAGGTTGAAACGGCCCAGCAGGCTACTGCGCAACGCATGGCTGCCCTGGGGCGTTACCAGGGTCGCGCGCACGCCGTCGTCATCGAACTGCGCATCACGGCAGAACAGGTAAGCGCTGCGGTCTTCCAGGCTGTAGGTAATCAGCCGTGAAGGGTGCGGCGCAGCGGCGAGCTGGCGACCAAACCCGTCGTCAAGATTGACCACACGGCAGCGCAGGTCATTCCAGGCAAACAGCTTGGCCTTGGCGGCCGCATAAGCCTCCATGGTGCCGTGGTAATCGAGATGGTCACGGGACAGGTTGGTCATCACTGCCACGTCGAAAGCCAACGCAGTAACCCGGCCCTGATCCAGCCCGTGGGACGAAACTTCCATGGCAACCGCTTTGGCCCCGGCCCTTTTCAGGTCGTACAGGGTCGATTGCACGGAGATCGGATCCGGCGTGGTGTGGATGCCGCTTTTCAGCTCGCTATAGAAGCCAGTGCCCAGCGTGCCAATGATGCCGCAGTGCTGGCCGAGCTTGTCTAACGCCTGTGCGACCAATTGAGTCACGCTGGTTTTGCCGTTGGTGCCAGTCACACCGATCAGGTTCAGGTTGCGGCTCGGGTCGCCATAAAAGCGCCCGGCAATGTCGGACAACTGCGCTGCCAGACCCTTGACCGGAATCATCGGGATATCGGTGATCGGCAGCACCTTGGCGCCTCCGACCTCGTAAGCAATGGCCGCCGCGCCGTGGGCGATGGCGTCGGTGATGTGCTCACGGCCGTCAACCTTGAGGCCCGGAATCGCCAGAAACAGATCGCCCGGACGCACTTTGCGGCTGTCCAGGGTCAGTTCGCGAATCAGCAGATCGCGGTTGCACTGCGCAAACAGCTTGCTCAAATTCAAAGACATCAGCCACGTCCTCCCTTGACTGGGGCGGCGGCGGGCACAGCGTTGGCTTGTTGCTCAGGCGGGATCGGCGCTAGGTTGTCCGGGCGCACGTTCATCAAGCGCAGCGTGCCCGACATCACTTTGCTGAAGACTGGAGCGGAAACCAGACCACCGAAGTAACCGCCTTTGCTTGGCTCATCAATGACCACAACGACCGCGTAACGCGGGTTGCTCATCGGGCCGAAACCGGCGAACAGCGAACGGTAAGAGTTTTCCGCGTAGCCCTTGGTGCCCACGGATGTCTTACGCGCGGTACCGGACTTGCCCGCCACGTGATACGACGGAACGCGCGCACGGTAAACGCCACGCGGGTCTTCGATCACTTGCTGCAACATGCCCTGCACCGTCTTGGCCGTTGCTTCGGGAATGGCCTGAACCGACTCGGCTGGATTATCAGTTTTGAGAATGGTCAGCGGCACGATCTTGCCGTTGTTGGCCAGCGCCGCGTATGCGTGGACCAACTGCAGCGCCGTCACCGACAGGCCGTAGCCGTACGACAGCGTTGCGGTTTCAGCCTTGCGCCACTCACGGTAGTTCGGCAGGTTGCCGACGCGCTCGCCCGGGAAGCCGAGGCCGGTGTATTGGCCCAGGCCCACACGCTGCATGGCGTGGAAAATCGCTTCGCCACCCACGTCGAACGCGACTTTACTCATGCCGACGTTACTGGAATTGATCAGAATGCCGGTCAGGTCGAGGATCGGGCCTTCGGTTTTGGTCACGTCACGGATGGTGTATTTGCCGATCTGCAACGTGCCCGGGTACACCTCGACCTTGTCGCTCGGCTTCCAGCGGCCGCTTTCCAGTGCGGCGGTCATGGAGATCGGCTTCATGGTCGAACCCGGCTCGAACACATCGATGATCGCGCGGTTACGCATCGCCGCCGGCACCATGGTGCGACGGTTGTTCGGGTTGTACGTCGGCTGATTGACCATCGCCAGTACTTCGCCGGTTTTCACGTCCATGATCACCAGGCTGCCGGCCTTGGCGTCGTTTTCCTGAATGGCGTTGCGCAGCTCGCGGGTCGCCAGGTATTGCAGGCGCAGATCAATAGACAAAGCCAAGGTCTTACCGGCCTTGGCGTTTTTCTTCACTTGCAGGTCTTTGATCATCCTGCCGCGCCGGTCCTTGATGACCTGCCGCTTGCCGGGGACGCCGGCGAGCCAGTCTTCGTAGGCCAGTTCTACGCCTTCACGGCCGTGATCGTCGAGGTCGGTAAAGCCGACCATGTGCGCGGTGACATCGCCCGCAGGGTAGAAACGGCGGAATTCTTCCTTGCCGTAAACGCCCGGGACTTTCAGATCAAGCACCGACTGACCCTGCTCCGGGGTCAGGCCACGGACCAGATAGATGAATTCTTTGCTTGCCTGTTCGTTGAGGCGATCCGTCAATGCCTTGGGATCCTGCCCCAAGGCTTGCGCAAGCTGGACCCATTTGGTCTTGTCGGCCTGCATTTCGGACGGGTTTGCCCAGATGGTGGTGACCGGCGTACTGACGGCCAGCGGCTCACCGTTGCGGTCGGTGATCAGACCACGGTGGGCAGGAATCGAAACGGTGCGCAGGCTGCGCGCATCGCCCTGCTCAATGAGGAAACGGTGATCGATGACCTGGAGGTCGACGATGCGGTAGCAGATCGCGATGACCATGACCGACAGCAGGCCGACCACGACGCGAAACCGCCACGGGTAGAGCGCCCCTTCGAGTTTCATCATGGCGACACCATCCGGATGTCGGCGGCGTTCGGGATGCGCATTTTCAGCTGATCAGTGGCCAGGGCTTCGATACGGCTGTGGGCAGTCCAGGTGCTTTGCTCAAGAATCAGGCGACCCCACTCGGCCTGCGCTTTGTCGCGCACGCTGAGTTCACCGTAAAGGGAGTTGAGCAGCTGACGGTTCCAGTGCGCGCTGTACGCCACACCGATCGCCGACACCAGCACGGCGATAAACAGCATCAGCATGAAGAAGCTGCCGCCCGGCAGGGGCTTGAAGAAACCGCGGTTCATCGGAGTTTCTCCGCGACGCGCATGACGGCGCTGCGCGAACGCGGATTGGCGCGGGTTTCATCATCGGACGCGAACTGCGCCTTGCCGATCAGTTTGATACGCGGCTCGAAGGCCTGATGACGGATCGGCAGGTTGCGCGGCAGGTTGTCGGCTTCGCCCTTGACCAGCTTGCGCATGAACAATTTGACGATGCGATCTTCCAGCGAGTGGAAGCTGATGACCACCAGGCGGCCGCCCACTTCCAAGGCGTCCAGCGCAGCGTCAAGGCCGGCTTCCAGATCACCCAATTCGTTGTTGACGTGAATGCGCAGACCCTGGAACGCGCGGGTCGCCGGGTTCTTGCCCTTTTCCCACGCCGGGTTGGCGACTTTCAGCACTTCGGCCAGATCGCCGGTGCGCTCGAACGGCTGAGTCTCGCGGCGGGCCACGACAGCACCGGCCATGCGGCGGGAGAAACGCTCTTCGCCGTATTCCTTGAAAACGCGGGCGATCTCTTCGGCGGGCGCAGTGTTGACGAACTCGGCTGCGCTGATGCCGCGGGACGGGTCCATGCGCATGTCGAGGGGGCCATCGTTCATGAAGCTGAAGCCGCGCTCGGGGTCGTCCAGTTGTGGCGACGACACACCGAGATCCAGCAGAATGCCGCTGACCTTGCCCGCCAACCCGCGTTCTTGAGCTTCGGCGCCCAATTCAGCAAAGCTGCGCTGCACAATGACAAAGCGGCCGTCTTCGGCCGCCAGCGTTTGCCCGGTGGCAATCGCTTGGGGATCTTTATCGAATCCGAGAAGCCGACCCTCCGGCCCCAGGTTCTGCAATATAAGGCGGCTGTGTCCGCCACGACCGAACGTGCCATCCAGATAGCAGCCATCGGCGCGCACCGCGAGAGCCTCGACGGCTTCTTCGAGCAGTACGGTGATGTGGGTAAAGCCGCTATTCGTAGTCACAGGATCAAATCACGCAGTTCATCGGGCATCGCACCCGGTTTTTGAATGGCCGCAAGGTCCGCATCAGCAAGTGCGTTCCAGGCGTCCTCATCCCACAGTTGAAACTTGTTGAGCTGGCCTACCAGCATCACTCGCTTATCGAGCTTGGCGTATTCACGCAAACGTGGCGGCACCAGGAAACGCCCGCTGCCGTCCAACTCCAGATCAACCGCATTACCGATCAACAGCCGCTGCAGGCGACGGTTTTCTTCACGGAACGTGGCGAGCTCGCGCAGCTTGGCCTCAATCAACTCCCACTCGGGAAGCGGATAGATGCACAAGCACGGGTCGACGGTATCAATGGTGACAATCATCTGGCCGGCGCTACGCGAATCCAACTCGTCACGGTACCGGCTCGGCATAGCGAGACGGCCCTTTGCGTCGAGATTGATTGCGTTTGCACCACGGAACACAGGCGCGATCTCCAAATATTATCTTTTTGCGGTCAAAAAACCCACTTCACGCCACTTTCCGCCACTTGCGCACACTATAGGAATGCGCCCACCACACCGTCAAGGCGACTTCACGAGGAAAACCCTTACAGGACGGATATTTAGGAGCACTTACGCAGGAGATGTAGCGGATTTCAGACCCGTCCTACGGATATTTCCGTGGATGAACAAACAGATGAGGTCTGAAGTTAAAGTGATTTGTGAGGTTTAAGATTTTTTTGGTATTACGGAAGGGGATAAATCGTACAAACGAGGGGAAGAAAAGGAGGTGGAGAGTCGATCTGTAAGCCGGGTTCTGTCGAGGACAGTCATTCCTCTACGATGGCCATCACTGGACATCTTTAGCAACCTACCCGGTTCCAGCGCGGGCCACGCCTTGGAACCCTATTTGGTCTTGCTCCGAGTGGGGTTTACCTAGCCACGAACTGTTGCCAGACGTGCGGTGCGCTCTTACCGCACCTTTTCACCCTTACCGGCACCGAAGTGCTTAGGCGGTTATTTTCTGTGGCACTTTCCGTAGGCTCACGCCCCCCAGGCGTTACCTGGCACTCCGCCCTATGGAGCCCGGACTTTCCTCCCCCCTCCATTGCAGAACAATGAAAGGCAGCGACTGTCCAATCGACTCTCCGCCGCCAAGGTTAATGGGAGGGCGGCTCAAGAACAAGCTTTAATCGGCTCTCGCGCCATTTGCAGAGCTGCCCGCGACATCCCGTCACACGCCTTTCTGTTTATCCAGCGCCACCTGATAGAGCAGGTTCTTACGCACCCCGGTGATCTCTGCTGCCAGTGCGGCGGCACGCTTGAGGGGCATTTCCTCCAGCAGCAGATCCAGCACCCGCCGCGCTTCGGCGCCAATCACATCTTCGCCTTCAGGCTCGCTCCAGCCCGCCACAAGCACCACGCACTCGCCGCGCTGCTGATTACTGTCGCCCTCAACAAAGGCACGAAGCTCGGACAGCGGCAGCCCCTTGAGGGTTTCGAACGTTTTGGTCAATTCGCGGCCCAGCACGGCGGGACGGTCCGGACCGAAGACTGCTTCCATGTCCTGAAGGCATTCGAGAATGCGATGGGGCGCTTCATAGAAGATAAGCGTGCGCGGCTCTTCCTTGACGAGTTCGAGCCGCGCCTTTCGGCCCACCGACTTGGCCGGCAAGAAGCCTTCGAAGATGAAGCGGTCCGAGGGCAACCCCGCCGCAGAGAGCGCCGCGATCAAGGCGCAGGCGCCAGGGACCGGGATCACTTGAATACCGGCTGCCCGGGCCTGACGCACCAGATGGTAACCGGGGTCGGAAATCAGCGGCGTGCCGGCATCGGAAATCAACGCAACGTTATCGCCGGCCAGCAGGCGCGTGATGAAGCGGCTCCCCTCCTCGCGCTCATTGTGCTCATGACAGGCCGCCAATGGCGTCGGAATGCCGAAGTGCTGCATCAGCCGTAACGAGTGGCGGGTATCTTCTGCGGCAATCAGCGAAACATCGCGCAGCACCTTCAAGGCGCGGGCGCTGATGTCATCCAGGTTGCCGATCGGCGTGGCCACCACATAAAGCGCGCCTGTAGTGGAATTCGAAGCACCCGGAGCAGTCAAAGCGCACACCTCATGTTGTGTAAAAGCCTGCATTGTACAGGCCGCGGCCGACAAAACAGGACGTCGCACCCCGTGAGTCCAGAAAAGCAGCTCGAACACCCGCAACATGGCAGCGACTCCGCGACAGTCCAACTCACGTCAACTGACGCGCCCGGAGACGATCAATATCGCCGCTTTAACGCCTTCAACGTCGCGCCCCGGCCAGTGCTTGGGTACACTTCCACGCTAATTTGCTCGAGTATCAGGAACATACACATGATCGCTTGCCTGCGGCTGTTCTCTGCCCTCTGCCTCGCTGCCCTTCTGGCTGCCTGTGCCGGTTCGCCCTCCTCCAGCCTTGGCGAATTGCCTCGCTCCCCCGATGCCAGCATCGAACAACTGCTCGAACAGGCCGCTGCGGCAAAATCGCCTGATCAGGCAGCGTTGCTGAAACTGACGGCGGCCGACCTGGCAGCGCGCCAGAACAACCCGAGCCGCGCTGCGAGCATTCTCGAGCAGGTCCAGATGGATCAGCTCAAGACCGACGAGCAAATCTACGCCAACACCTTGTCTGCCGAACTGGCATTGGGTCGCAGCCAGCCGAAAGCTGCGCTGACCGCCCTCAACCACCCGAGCATGCAGCATCTGGGCGAGATGCCGGTTGACCTGCAGACCCGCACCCATACCGTTCGCGCCCGGGCTTTCGAAGCAGATGGTCAGACCCTCGCTGCTGCGAGCGAGCGTGTGTTCATGGGCCCGTTGCTGCAAGGCGACGCCCTGAATGCCAACAACGACGCCATCTGGACGCTGGTTGCTGCGCTGCCACCCGAGCAGCTGCAAAGCTCGGCCAACGATGACATGGGCGGCTGGCTGAGCCTGGCCCGCGCGGTCAAAGGCGCCGGCACGCTGGAACAGCAACAGGCGGCCATCGACAACTGGAAGGCGCAGAATCCGCAACACCCGGCTGCGCGCCAGCTGCCGACTGCCCTCGCGCAGCTGCGCGACCTGAAGAGCCAGCCGTTGACCAAGATTGCGCTGCTGCTGCCGCAAGACGGTCCGCTCGCCTCGGTCTCCCGCGCCCTGCGTGACGGCTTCATGGCCGCGAACTACCAAGCGCAGCAGGCCGGCGAGAAGCCACCTGCGATCGAAGTATTCGACAGCTCCCGCGTGACCTCGATGGACGCCTTTTATGCGCAAGCCAAGGCTGCAGGCGTGCAACTGGTAGTGGGTCCGCTGGAGAAGCCACTGGTTAAACAGCTGAGCGCTCGCCCTCAACTGCCGATCACCACGCTGGCGCTGAACTACAGCGATTCCGGCACCCAGGGCCCTGCCGAGCTGTTCCAGTTCGGTCTGGCAGCGGAAGACGAAGCCCGCGAAGTGGCCCGCCGTGCCTGGGCCGATGGCAAGCGCAGTGCGGTTGCCATGGTGCCGAAGGGCGAATGGGGTGATCGCGTACTGGAGGCCTTCCGTCAAAGCTGGCAGGCCAAAGGCGGCACTTTGCTGGGTGCTGAACGCATCGATCAGCCGGTCGCACTCGCTCAACAGGTTGCCGATCTGTTCCAGTTGCGCAACAGCGAAGGTCGCGCCCAGCGCGTGCAAGGCGCCACTGGCACGCAGATGGCTGCTCAGCCTTCCCGTCGCCAGGACGTGGACTTCATGTTCCTCGCTGCAACGCCTCAACAGGCTCAGCAGATCAAGCCGACCATGGTCTTCCAGTACGCTGGCGATGTTCCGGTCTATGCCACTTCGCACCTGTTCACCAACAGCGGCGACCCGGCGATGTACAACGACCTGAACGGCGTGCGCTTCTGCGAAACCCCGTGGCTGCTGAACGCCAACGACCCACTGCGCCAGCAAGTGACAGCGCAATGGCCACAAGCCTCCGGCAGCCTTGGCCGTCTCTACGCCATGGGCATCGACGCGTATCGTCTGGCGCCACGACTGACGCAGTTGAAAACGCTGCCTGAAAGCCGCATCGACGGCCTGTCCGGCAGCCTGGCGATCGGCCAGGGCCAACGCATCGAGCGTCAACTGCCTTGGGCAGAGTTTGTGGACGGCAAGGTCCAGCGCCTGCCGGACACCGCGCCTTGACCTCAGGCACGACCCGTCAAACCGCAGGGCGCGAGGCCGAAGCCTACGCCCTGCGTCACCTGCAACAGCATGGGTTGCAGCTGATTACCCGCAACTGGTCATGCAAACGCGGCGAGCTTGATCTGGTCATGCTCGACGGCGATACAGTAGTATTCGTCGAAGTTCGGTATCGTCGCCACGCCGGCTGGGGTGGTGCGCTGGAAAGCGTCGATTTTCGCAAGCAGGAAAAGCTCACGCTGGCGGCTCAGTCCTTTCTGCAAAGCGAGGTGCGCTGGGCCGATTCGCCGTGTCGCTTCGACGTCGTCGCGATCAATGGCGACCCCGGCACATCACCCGCGCTTAACTGGCTGACCAACGCTTTCGATTGCTGAAAACGCGATGATTCCGTGGGATTGCAGCGTAAGATCGGCCGCCTTCCCGGCTAAAGCCGGTCCTACTGCACCAACCCAACGAACCACACTGGCTCTTTTGCTCTTTGCTTTGCGGGCTGCACAGTTTTGTGCCGGGACGCCGATGACTTATCGGACGCCGCCCCGACCAGCCGCCCCTATTAAGGTTTTCATAGATGGACATGCAATCCCGAATTCGCCAGCTTTTTCAGGCCAGCATCGACACCAAGCAACAGGCGATGGATGTTGTTGCACCCCACATCGAGCAAGCCAGCCAAGTGATGGTCAACGCCCTGCTCAACGAGGGCAAGATGCTCGCCTGCGGTAATGGCGGTTCGGCTGGCGATGCCCAGCACTTTTCCTCGGAGCTGCTCAACCGTTTCGAACGCGAGCGACCGAGCCTGCCCGCCATAGCGCTGACCACCGACACATCCACCATCACCTCCATCGCCAACGACTACAGCTACAACGAAATCTTTTCCAAACAGATTCGTGCGCTGGGTCAGCCGGGCGATGTGCTGCTGGCGATTTCCACCAGCGGCAATTCGGCGAACATTATTCAGGCCATCCAGGCCGCACATGATCGTGAAATGATTGTCGTAGCCTTGACTGGTCGCGATGGCGGCGACGTTGCGTCGTTGCTGTTGCCGGAGGATGTTGAAATCCGCGTCCCGGCGAAAGTCACCGCACGTATTCAGGAAGTCCACCTGCTGGCGATCCACTGCCTTTGCGACTTGATCGACAGCCAACTGTTCGGGAGTGAAGAATGATATCCAAACGTCTTAGCCTGCTGGCCCTGACGCTCTGCCTGGGCATCAGCGGATGCAGCTCGGTGATCAACGCTAGCCGTGAAGCGCCGATCGATGACGATCGCGGTACACGCACCTTCGGCAGCAAGATCGACGACTCGCTGATCGAGACCAAGGTCGCGGTCAACATCGCCAAGGCCAGCCCTGATCTGGACAACGCGTCGCACATCGTCGTGACCAGCTTCAACGGCATCGTCCTGCTGGCCGGCCAGACCCCGCGCGCCGACCTCAAGCAACTGGCCGAGCAAACCGCCAGCCAGGTGCAGAAGGTCAAGAAGGTCAACAACGAGCTGCAGGTCACCGGCCCGTCCTCGATGCTGGCGCGCAGCAATGACGCCTGGCTGACGAGCAAGATCAAAACCGAGATGCTCACCGACAGCGCCATCCCGGGCTCGCGCATCAAGGTCGTGACTGAAAACGGCATCGTCTACCTGCTGGGCCTGCTGACCCAGGCCGAAGCCACCCGCGCCACCAACCTGGTGCAAGGCGTCGGCGGCGTGCAGAAGATCGTGAAGCTGTTTGAGTACATTGACTGACGGTGTGGCAGATTTGCCGAAGGTTTTTAAGCCCTCCACGTGAGGGCTTTTTATTGCAGCGCTTTTGGTCCAGTGCCAGCAGCATTTAACGAGAAGTGGGTCTACATCGATGGTAGCCCTGGCAGACTGGCCGGAGCCGCTTCAGCCTCCAGACGCGTTCGCTACTCACCCGGATGGCAAGCAAATAGAACCGGCGCAGACGCGAGCTGGCAAATCTCCAGAAACAAAAACCCCGACTCGAGGCCGGGGTGGGTGTTTCGTGGTCTTTGCAAAAAGTCTTAAGCTTTCGCCCATTGGAGCTCATTGCCAACCTAATACGAATGATATGGGTGGTTGACCTGCAAATCACCCCTCATTCATACAGGCCCCTCGCGGAAAGCAAGTGCCCCACACTGTGCAGTACAGACCCATGCTGTTACATCTGGGCAATCCAGATACTACGTTGACAGCACCTCATCAGCGCCGGCCATATTGCATGGCTCGCGCCGTAACCACTTAAAGGACTAAGAACTGGCCATGAATGAACAGCAAAAGAAATTTTTCCGCGAGGCCTGGTTGAGTAGCACAGTGGTTTTTGCACTCATTGCCGCCATATTTATTTTCGATGACGGCGTTCTGGACGCGCCCAAGGGTGTCGTCTATTGCGTTGTGGTGGTGATAGTCAGCATCTGCCTGCGAGCTTTTAGCAAGCAGGAGGCGCTTAAACGAGATTTGTAAGTGCAAGCTGAAATTCCCGGTGCACGTACGCGTACACGGAATATGCCTTGCTTAGATCAGCCAGCCATCAACCCACTGATGCTGCATTAATAGGCGGACACCATCGCTTTTAATTCCGGTTTTCTGAAGGTGTGGTCGCTGGCCGCTTACGAACCTAGTATGAATGGGCAGCCGCCAATCGGCACACACAAAAAAGGCGATCCCTCGGGATCGCCTTTTTCGTTGTTGCAGCAGCGACTTACTTGACCACTTTCAGACTCGGCCGGCCCGTAGGGCGTGGTGGCTCGTCGTTCGGTGGCGGCATGTCGTCTTCGACGTCCAGATCTTCGTCTTCATCCACAGCAGGCTCCAGGTCGAAGACCATGCCCTGCCCGTTCTCGCGGGCATAAATGCCCATGATCGCGGCAATGGGCACGTACAGGCTGTGGGGAACGCCGCCGAAGCGGCCTTCGAAACTCACCGCGTCGTTGTCCATGTGCAAATGGCGAACGGCGCTCGGCGAGATGTTCAGAACGATCTGCCCGTCATTGGCGAAGCCTTGCGGGACTTGCACCGCCGGGTAATCGGCATTGACGAGTACGTGCGGTGTGCAATCGTTATCGACGATCCACTCATACAGCGCGCGGATCAGATAAGGGCGACTGGAGTTCATCAAACGGCTCCTAAGGCCTTAGCGCATGTCGCGTTCGACACCAGACAGACTTGCCTGAAATGCCTCACGCGCAAATTGGCGCTCCATGTAGTCAAGCAGCGGCTTGGCGGGCCGCGGCAATTCGATACCCAGAATCGGCAGGCGCCAGAGTATGGGCAATAGACAGCAGTCGACCAGACTTTGCTCGTCGCTCAGGAAAAAAGGCTTATCCGCGAACAACGGCGATACGCCGGTCAGACTTTCGCGCAGCTCCTTGCGCGCCTGAACACGTGCGGCTTCTTTGCTGCGCGGGTCCAGAATCAGATTCACCAGACCGCACCAGTCGCGCTGAATCCTGTGGATCAGCAAGCGGCTGTTGGCACGCGCCACCGGATAGACCGGGAGCAGCGGCGGATGGGGATAACGCTCGTCCAGGTATTCCATTACCACCGTCGACTCGTACAACGCCAGGTCACGATCAACCAGGGTCGGCACGCTGCCGTACGGATTCACCTCGATCAATTTGGGCGGATGACGGCCCTCGACAACTTCAATGATCTCGGCGCTGACACCTTTCTCGGCGAGCACAATGCGCACGCGATGGGAATAGTGGTCGGCGGGGTCGGAGTAACAGGCCAACCGATTGGTCACGCCCATGGCGGTCCTCCTCGCTTGTAGATATTCAAAAAGCAGAAATACGGATGCGCCGCGAGGGCGCTTTCGGCGACGTCCACGATGATCGGGTGTTCAACGCGGGCGACAAGATAGCTCATTTACTCAAGGTAGATTCTGCAATCTTCAGCCCGCCACTATACCCGCTCTGCCTCCATTACCTGAAACAGCGCAGCAGCAGGTGGCCGAGACACGCGAATCAGACGCCTGCTCAACGGATGTCTTTCCAGAATTCCCGCTTGAGCAGCCAGGCCAGGATGAACAACACGGCCAGGTAAAGCAGCACGTAGGTGCCGATGCGCTGATGCTGCAGCTTGTCCGGGTTGGCCGAATAGGCGAGGAAGGTGACGAGGTTCTTCACCTTCTCGTCGAACTGCGCGTTGGTCAGCGTGCCGGTGTTGGGCACGATGATCAGTTGATCGCAGGCTTCGTGATTCAGGGGCGTGTCGGTGTGTTTTTCCCCGTCTTCGACGCGCTGAACCTCTTTGCAACCGAGCCTCTGACGCCCCTGAAGCCCTTCCAGCACGTTGGGCATGGCCACGTTGGGGAAAACGGTGTTGTTCACGCCCCAGGGCCGCGTCGGGTCCTCGTAGAACGAACGCAGATAGCCATAGAGCCAGTCAGTTCCGCGAACGCGGGCGACAAGGGTCAGATCGGGCGGTGCTGCGCCAAACCAGGTTTTCGCATCCGCCGGCTGCATGCCGATGGTCATGTGATCGCCGATCTTCGCTCCGGCAGGCGCCAGCTTTTCCAGCATCCGCTCGTGGGAAATGCCCAAATCGTCCGCGACGCGCTCATAGCGCTGGAATTTGGCGCTGTGGCAACCCATGCAGTAATCAACGAACGTCCGTGCGCCATCCTGCAGGGCGGACTTGTCGGACACATCGATATCAACGCTCTCAAGGCCCGCGCCATGCTTATCCGCGAACGACAGCGCCGGCAACAGGGCCATGAGCAAAACAACGAGCAGCTTTTTCATCAGCTCGTCACCCTATCCGGCACCGGCTTCGTCCGCTCCATGCGCGTGTAGAACGGCATCAGGATGAAGTTGGCGAAATACGTGAAGGTGCAGACTTGTGACAGCAATGCGCGCCCGGGACTCGGCGGAAGAACGCCCAGCACCCCGAGCGTCACGAAGCACACGCAAAACACCGTTAGCCCCGCGCGGCTCAGCCAACCCTTGTACCGCATCGATTTGACCGGGCTGCGGTCAAGCCACGGCAGCACGAACAGCACCGCGATGGCCGCACCCATGGCCATGACGCCGAGAAGCTTGTCCGGGATGGCGCGCAAGATCGCGTAGAAGGGCGTGAAGTACCAGACCGGCGCAATGTGCTCCGGGGTCTTGAGTGGGTTCGCTGGCTCGAAGTTGGGCTGCTCGAGAAAGTAACCCCCCATCTCCGGGAAGAAAAATACCACCGAGCAAAAGATAAACAGAAACACCACGACGCCGAGCAGATCCTTGACCGTGTAGTACGGGTGGAAGGGAATGCCGTCCAGCGGGTTGCCGTTCTCGTCCTTGTACTTGTTGATGTCGACGCCGTCGGGGTTATTCGAGCCCACTTCATGCAGCGCCAGAATATGCAACACCACAAGCCCGAGGATCACGATTGGCAGCGCCACGACATGCAGCGCGAAGAAGCGGTTGAGGGTGATCCCGGAGACCAGATAATCGCCGCGGATCCACTGTGCGAGGTCGTTGCCGATCAACGGAATGGCGCCGAACAGGGAAATGATCACCTGCGCCCCCCAGTACGACATCTGCCCCCACGGCAGGAGGTAGCCTGTGAACGCCTCGGCCATCAGCGCCAGATAAATCAGCATGCCGAAGATCCAGACCAACTCCCGCGGCTTCTGATAAGAGCCGTACAGCAGGCCGCGAAACATGTGCAGGTAGATGACGATGAAGAACGCTGACGCGCCGGTCGAATGCAACAGCCGCAGGATCGAGCCGTATTCGACGTCGCGCATGATGGACTCGACCGAGGCAAAGGCGCCCTCTGCCGTGGGCGTGTAATTCATCGTCAGCCAGATGCCCGTGAGGATCTGGTTGACCAACACCAGCAAAGCCAGCGCGCCGAATATATAGAAAAAATTCAGGTTTCTGGGCACGTAGTACTTGCTGAGGTGGTTTTCCCACATTGAGGTCACGGGCAAGCGCGCATTGATCCAGTCCATGAGCCTGCTCATCACGCTTCCTCCTGATCCACGCCAATGACGATGATTGAGTCCGACTCGTAGGAATGCGGAGGCACTGGCAAATTCAGCGGTGCAGGCTGCGCCTTGTACACGCGTCCGGCCAAATCGTAACGGGAGCCGTGGCAGGGACAGAAATATCCGCCGACCCAGTCCTTGCCCAAGTCAGCGGGGGCGACTTCGGGGCGAAACGTCGGTGAGCAGCCGAGATGGGTACAGATGCCGACCAACAGCAGGATTTCCGGCCGGATGGAACGCACCACCGGATCGACGTAGCCAGGCTGGGTGGAGGCCTTTGACTCGGGGTCGGAGAGCTTGCCGGTAAGCTGGCCCAGACGGGAAAGGATCTCGGGCGTACGACGGACAACGAACACCGGCTGCCCGCGCCATTCGGCGATCATCTGCTGGCCGGGCTCGATCTTGCTGATGTTGACTTTGACAGGCGCTCCCGCAGCCCTGGCCTTGGCGCTCGGGAACCATGAGCCCACGAACGGCACGGCGGCGCCGACCGCCCCTGCTGCGCCCACCACAGACGTGGCCGTCACAAGGAAGCGACGCCGGCCCGTGTTTACGCCGTCATTGCCCATGGCGCCCTCTCCCGTCAGCATCCGAGATCTCCTTGACCAGGCCCTCGGAATCAATAAAAGACAGCCATAAAAAAACGCCCAGCTTCGTATAGAAACTGAGCGTTCTTTTTGAACGGAAGCGAATTAACGCTTCGAGTACTGCGGACGCTTACGCGCTTTACGCAGACCGACTTTCTTACGTTCAACTTCGCGAGCATCGCGAGTGACGAAGCCTGCTTTGCGCAGAGCGCCGCGCAGGGTTTCGTCGTACTGCATCAGAGCGCGGGTGATACCGTGGCGGATTGCGCCAGCTTGACCACTCACACCACCGCCGATGACAGTGACGTAGATGTCGAATTTCTCGACAGTCTGAGTCAGTTCCAGCGGCTGACGAACTACCATGCGGGCAGTTTCGCGACCGAAGAACGAGTCCAGGGAACGGTTGTTGATGGAGATGTTACCGGTGCCCGGACGCAGGAAAACGCGAGCGGTTGCGGTCTTGCGACGGCCAGTGCCGTAATTTTGAGTCGCCGACATAATGAACTATTCCGTTAAAACTTCAGTTCTTGGGGCTGCTGAGCAGTATGAGGGTGTGCAGCGCCCGCATAGACTTTCAGCTTACGATACATGTCGCGACCCAGCGGGTTCTTAGGCAGCATGCCTTTGACCGCGGTCTCGATCACGCGCTCAGGAGCTTTGGCGATCAGCTTTTCAAAGTTGATCGACTTGATCCCGCCCGGGAAACCGGAGTGAGAGTAGTAGATCTTGTCGGTGGTCTTGGCACCGGTCACACGGATCTGCTCGGCATTGATCACGACGATGTAGTCGCCAGTGTCAACGTGCGGAGTGTATTCCGGCTTGTGCTTGCCACGCAGACGGCTCGCGATTTCAGTGGCCAGACGACCCAGGGTCTGACCAGCAGCGTCGACGACGAACCAGTCGCGCTTTACTGTTTCCGGTTTAGCGGTAAAAGTTTTCATTCTTTATAGCCTCAAAGGCCGCCCTGAAAAATAGACGGCGGAGCATACTCATTAGTACGGTCTTTGACAAGTCAAAGGCCGCCGGGCACGAACGCTATAGGGGGCTCGGGTCAGCGCGTTCGATCGCAGCGGTTTCTTTTGGCGCGGGGCATCACTCCAGCGACAAAGAGGAGCGGAATTATGCAGATTGCGAAAAAAATTTCAACCTGCTTTTATGGCTCTTTTAAACAGGAGAGCCAAATGGACTACCGCCAACTGGGCAGAACCGACCTCAATGTCAGCGCAATCTGCCTCGGCACCATGACTTGGGGCGAGCAGAACAGCCAGTCCGAGGCCTTCGCGCAGATAGAACGGGCCAAGGCCGCCGGCATCAATTTCATCGACACCGCCGAGATGTATCCGGTGCCGCCGAAGAAAGAAACCTACGCCAGCACCGAGACCATCATCGGCAACTGGTTCAAGCAGAGCGGCGACCGCGCTGACTGGATCCTCGCCAGCAAGATCGCCGGTCCCGGCAACGGCATTGATTACATTCGTGACGGCCAGCTGAAATTCAACCGCGATCACATCGTCGCGGCGCTGGATGCGAGCTTGAAACGCCTGCAGACCGACTACCTCGATCTGTATCAATTGCACTGGCCTGAGCGCAGCACCAACTTCTTCGGCAAGCTCGGTTACAACCACAGCGAGGAGCACTTCACCCCGCTGCTGGAAGTGCTCGAAGCGCTGGACGAGCAGGTCAAGGCCGGCAAGATCCGCCACGTCGGTCTGTCCAACGAAACGCCGTGGGGCACCATGAAGTTTCTTGCTGAGTCCGACGCCCATGGTCTGACGCGGCCCGTGTCCATTCAGAACCCCTACAACCTGCTCAACCGCAGCTTCGAGGTGGGTCTGGCGGAAGTGGCGATTCGTGAGCAATGTGGCCTGCTAGCCTACTCGCCCATGGCCTTCGGGATGTTGTCTGGCAAATACGCCGACGGCGCCCGTCCTGCCAAGGGCCGTTTGAGCCTGTACAGCCGCTTCACGCGCTACTTCAATCCGCAATCGGAAGCGGCCTGCGCGCGTTATGTTGCGCTGGCTCGCGAGCACGGTCTTGATCCGGCTCAAATGGCCCTGGCGTTCGTGACCGGGCGCAGCTTCGTTACCAGCAACATTATCGGTGCAACGACGCTGGAGCAGCTGGAAAGCAACCTGGCGAGCGCGGAACTGGTGCTGTCGGATGAAGTGCTGGCGGGCATTGACGCGATTCACAAGGATCAACCGAATCCTGCGCCTTGATCGGTGATTGCGTGATCGCTGATTGACTGTGGAACCGCAGAGGGTCTTTACAAGGCCCCTCTGGGGTTCCGCACAGGATTACAGAGACCGGGCGATGATCTCTTTCATGATTTCGTTGGTCCCGGCATAAATCCGCTGCACCCGCGCATCGGCCCACGCCCGGGCGATCGGGTACTCCCACATGAAGCCGTAGCCGCCATGCAGCTGCACGCATTCATCCAGCACCTTGCACTGCAGGTCGGTTGACCAGTATTTCGCCATGGCTGCCGTCGGCACATCCAGCTTGCCTTCCAGATGCAACTCCAGGCACCGATCGATGAACGTACGACCAATCTGAACTTCGGTGGCGATTTCGGCCAGTTTGAAGCGGGTGTTCTGGAAGTCGATGATGGCCTTGCCAAAGGCTTTGCGCTCACGCGTGTAATCGAGCGTCCACTGCAAGGCCGCTTCGGCGGAGGCAATGGCGCCGATGGCGACCGTCAGACGCTCCTGGGGCAGTTCCTGCATCAGATACGCAAAACCCATCCCGGCCTGGCCGAGCAGGTTCTCCTTGGGCACTCTCACGTCCTGGAAGAACAGTTCCGACGTGTCCTGCGCCTTCATGCCGACCTTCTCCAGTCGCTTGCCCTTCGCGAAGCCGGGCGTGCCCGCTTCCACAACGAACAGACTGGTGCCCTTCGCGCCTGCCTTGGGGTCGGTCTTCGCGACCACGATCACCAGATCGGCGAGAAAGCCATTGGTGATAAACGTCTTCGAACCATTGATGACGTACTCGTCGCCATCCAGCACCGCAGTGGTCTTGACCCCTTGCAGGTCGGAACCCGCGCCAGGCTCGGTCATCGCGATGGCAGTGACCAGCTCCCCCGAAACCAGCTTGGGCAAATAGTTGAGCTTCAGCGCCTCGCTTCCGTAATGCAGGATGTACGGCGCGACGATGTCCGAATGCAGGGAGAAGCCGATGCCGGTCAGGCCGAGGCGGGAAATTTCTTCGATCACCACCGTGGTGTAGAGAAAATCCGCGCCCATGCCGCCGTACTCTTCCGGCAAATGCGAACACAACATGCCCTGCTCCCCGGCCCGGTTCCACAGCGTGCGGTCGATGTGGCCCTGCTTCTCCCACTGGGCATGAAAGGGCGCCGCGTGCTGTTCGAAGAACTTGCGCACGCTATTTCGGAAAAGCTCGTGCTCCGAGCTGAAGAGTGTTCTGGGAAGCATGGCTGCACCTGATGCGAAGAATTGTCGGACAAAACGTCAGCAGAGCGTAGGCGCAGCCGGTTGACGGCGACACTGGACACATCCGACAAAAAATAAGACGATCACGCCGTTGCTTGACCACTTTCCCATATAAGAACAAAAGACTATGTCTATCCAACCAAACGCGCCGTTGCGGCGTGTCAGCATTCTTGCGATCGATGGAATTTTTGCCTCCACGCTCATGCAAGCCAAAGACTTCTTTCACCTCGCCAGCCTGCGCTACGGCAAGCAGTTGGGACAGGGCTTCAAGCCGGCGTTTGAAACCCGACTGGTCAGCCCGGACGGCAAGGAAGTCCGCAGTTTCAGCGACGTCGTGATCCCTGTAGACGGCGTGCTTGAACACAGCGACATCATCATCCTTCCCGCCTTTGTCGAAGACTTCGACACCCTGCGCGAGCGCTATCCGCAAATCCTGCCGTGGCTGCGTGAGCAGCATGCGCGCGGCGCCGTGCTCTGCGGTGAAGCCAGCGGCGTATTCTGGCTGGGAGACGCTGGATTGCTCGACGGCAAGGAAGCGACCACCTACTGGCGGTTCTTCAACGAATTCGCCGAGCGCTTTCCGAACGTGCTGCTGAATCAGGAAAAGCACCTCACCGACGCCGATAACCTGTATTGCGCAGGCGGCACGATTTCAGCGTGTGATCTGTACATCTACCTGATCGAGCGCTTCTGCGGCGCCCATGTCGCGCAGACCGTCGCCCGCGACATTCTCTATGAAGTGCAGCGCAGCTACGCACCGGGACGGATTGGTTTTGGCGGGCAGAAGCTGCACCAGGACGTGATCATCCTGCAGATTCAGCACTGGCTTGAAGAGCACTTCGCCGACAAATTCCGTTTCGAGGATGTGGCCCGGGAGCACGGCATGAGCATCCGCAACTTCATGCGCCGCTTCCAGACGGCAACGGGCGACAAGCCACTGCATTATCTGCAACGGCTGCGGATCGAAACCGCAAAGGGCTTGCTGTCAGGCTCACGAAAGAGCATCAAGACCATCAGCTATGAAGTGGGCTACGACGACGCCAGCTTCTTCGCGCGCCTGTTCCGCCAACACACCGACCTGTCACCGAACCAATACCGGCAGCAGTTTCAGCAGGCGGCCTAGAGTCAGCTTCAAGCGGCAAGTCTCAAGCTGCAAGTGGCGAGATGACCTCTTGCAGCTTGTCGCTTGAAGCTTGCAGCTGCTCCCTAGGGCTTATGCGCCCGCGACAGGAACTCATGGGACTGCATTTCCAGCAAACGGCTGAGCGTGCGCTGGAATTCGAAGTTCAGGCGGCCGCCGGTGTACAGGTCTTTCAATTCGACTTCCGCCGAGATGATCAACTTGACGTTGCGGTCGTAGAACTCGTCGACCATGTTGATGAACCGGCGCGCGATGTCGTCGGTGGTCACGCTCATCTGCTCGACGCCGCTGAGCAGCACCGCATGGAAGATCTTGCCGAGTTCGATGTAGTCGTTCTGGCTACGCGGCCCGTCGCACAGCTCACGGAAGTCGAACCACGCCACGTCGTCGCAGGTACGGATGGCCTTGATCTGCCGATTCTCGATGATCAGCACATCGTTCTCGATGGCCTTGGTGCATTCAGGAGTCAGCGCGCGGAAGCTTTTGCGCAGGCTCTCCTCCGCCGCTTCGTTCAGCGGGAAGTGGAACAGCTCGGCTTGCTCCAGATGGCGCAGTCGATAGTCGACGCCGCTGTCGACGTTGACGATTTCGGTGTTTTGCTTGATCAGCGCAATCGCCGGCAGGAAACGCGCACGCTGCAGACCGTCCTTGTACAGACCGTCGGGAACGATGTTCGACGTCGCGACCAGGGTCACACCGTTCTTGAACAGCTCTTCCATCAGCGTGCCGAGGATCATCGCGTCGGTAATGTCCGATACGAAGAATTCGTCGAAACAGATCACCCGCGCTTCTTCAGAGAATTGCTTGGCAATCAGGGTCAGCGGGTTCTTCTCGCCCTTGAGGTTTTTCATCTCCTCGTGCACACGCTTCATGAAGCGGTGGAAGTGCGTGCGCGTCTTGTCTTCAAACGGCAGCGCTTCGAAGAAGGTGTCGACCAGGTAGGTCTTGCCCCGGCCCACACCGCCCCAGAAATACAGCCCCTTCACAATCGGGGCCTCTTTCTTGCCGAACAGCTTGCCCAGCAATCCCGGCTTGCGGTCATGGGCGGCGACCAGATCGTCGTACAGACGCTGCAGATGGCGCACCGCATTCTCTTGCGCGGCGTCGTGGAAAAAGTCCGGACGCTTCAGGTCAGCTTGGTATCGTTCTAGAGGGGTCATAGTCGCTTGCAAGGGAGCAAAAACGGGCCGTCACTGTAGCGATGGCCCATTGGAATGGCAATTAATCCTGTTGTGGCGCGAGCGCCAGTTTCAGGCTCTCGATCGCGGCGTCGCGGGCGGCGGCATCGGCGAACGCCGGGCTGTCGGCGACACAGGCATCACTCAGCCACAGGGTAAAGGCATCGCCTTCGGGCCGAATGTCCAGCTCACCGCCCTGCTGCAGCTGTTTGGTCACGGCGCCGGCCGCCTTGCCGTCTGTGAAACTGCGCGACAGCAGCAGTTGCTCGCCGTCGGCCGCCAGCAGGCGGAAGCGGAAGCTGCCGTCGTCTTCGCGGAAACTGATGAAGCGAGGGCCTTTGCTGGCCTTCTTCTTGGTCGCCGTGACGGTTTGCGCAGCGGTACGGAATGAACGCAGGCCAACCGCTTCACGCAGCTCGCCCAGAAACGGCGTGGCCACACGACGGGCCTTCTCGGCACCCGCTTGCAGAATATCTTCAAGGTCGGTTGGCCGCTCGATCAGGCGATGGTAATTCTCCCGTGCCTCGCCCAGCTCCGCGTCCAGCAACTGGAACAGGCGTTGCTTGGCATCGCCCCAACCCAACCCCTGGAGCAGGTCGGCGCGGAACTCGTCGCCCTGTTCCTTGGTAGCAAATGCCTGGTACAGCGTGAACAGATGCGAAGTGTCCGGATCCTTGGCCTCGCCCGGCAGACGAGAGTCAGTGACGATGCGGGATATTGCTTCCTTCATGTCTTTGGCGCTGGTGAACAGCGGCACGGTGTTGTCGTAGCTTTTCGACATCTTGCGGCCGTCCAGGCCAGGGAGTGTCGCGACGCTTTCCTCGATCAGCGCTTCCGGCATCACGAAGAATTCCTTGCCGTTGCCGAACAGGTGATTGAAGCGCTGACCGATATCGCGCGCCATTTCGACGTGCTGGATCTGGTCGCGGCCGACAGGCACTTGATGGGCGTTGAACATCAGGATGTCGGCGGCCATCAGCACCGGGTAGCTGAACAGCCCCATGGTGATGCCGGCGTCCGGGTCTTCACCGGCTTCGACGTTCTTGTCCACCGAGGCCTTGTAGGCGTGGGCGCGGTTGAGCAGGCCCTTGCCGGCAACGCAGGTGAGCAGCCAGGTCAGTTCGGGGATTTCCGGGATGTCGGACTGGCGATAGAACGTCACGCGCTCGACGTCCAGCCCTGCCGCGAGCCAGGTCGCGGCGATTTCCAGACGCGAGCGCTGAATGCGCAGCGGGTCATCGCATTTGATCAGCGCGTGGTAGTCGGCCAGAAAGTAGAAAGAGTCAGCGTCGCTCTGGCGGCTGGCAACGATGGCCGGGCGGATGGCGCCGGCGTAGTTGCCCAGGTGCGGCGTGCCGGTGGTGGTGATACCGGTCAGGATACGAGTGGTCATGGCTAGTCGCTTATTTGGGTGCTGCGATCAATTCGAAAGGCGCGGCAGAATCAGATCCTTGAGATCGGTCAGCTTGCCGTGAAAAAAGTGCCCGCATTCTGCCACTTTCAGCAGCTCATGGGGGCGCTGAAGCGTGTCAGACCACGCGTACACAAGTTGTGGGTCAACGACTTCGTCGGTTTCCGGCTGAATCAGCGTCAGCGCGCCCTTGTGCGGCAATGCGTCCACGTTGGCGATGCGCATCACGGCGGGTGCGACCATGAACACATGCTTCAGGGTTTCGCCCTCAGCCTCAAGACGCCCGCCCAAGGTAGCCGCCACGAAACCGCCGAAGGAGAAGCCGAACAACGTCATGGGCAGATCGGGATGTTTATCCCGCAGCCACTTTGCGGCAGCCTGTGCATCGTCGACTTCGCCTTCGCCCATGTCCGAGCTGCCAGCGCTGGCGCCGACGCCGCGATAGTTGAAGCGCAGCGTAATCAGACCAGCATCACGCGCGGTACGCTGCAGGGTCGAGATCACTTTATTGAGCATGGTGCCGCCCTGAACCGGGTTAGGATGGCATATCAGCGCGATGCCCTTGGGCTCGTCCAGATCGAGGTACAACGCTTCGAGTTGGCCCACCGGGCCGTCGATGAATACAGGGGTCTCACGCATGAGCAAGAATGAACTCCGTGACCTTCAATTGGGTCGACTCGTCTAGCTGATTGTCTGTGGCTGGCAGGCTGGCGACGCGTCGCCGCTATACAGCGCAGGTTCGAGCCGTTAACGTAAAGCAAAGCCGTTTATAGAGGAAGGACTCGTGGATTACTCGCTCTTAGTTTGGTTGCTGCCGACCATCGCCCTGGTGGTCGGTGTGATCATCGGTTTCTTCGTGGCGCGCGCGCTGCCCAATGCCGTGCCTAACGGGACTCAGCGCCAGCTGGATGACGTTCAGGAGCGTTTCGATACCTATCAGAACGAAGTGATTACTCACTTCAACAGCACGGCCAATCTGGTGCAGAAGTTGTCGCAAAGCTACCACGATGTTCAGGAGCATCTGGCCGAAGGCGCCAACCGCCTGGCCACCGACGACATCACCCGTCAACGCCTGCTGGCCGCGCTGCACCCGGAGGCGCTCCATCCGCACCGCGATCGCCTGACACCGCCGCGCACGGCCGCTGAACCACCGAAGGACTACGCGCCGAAGTCGCCAGACTCCCCCGGCATGCTGGATGAGCATTACGGTTTGAAGAAGTAAGAACACACGTTTCGCAAAAAGCCCGCCCCTGGGGTGATCAGGGGCGGGCTTTTTTGTGGGCGGCGGATTGATCCCGATCCGCAATGGCAAGAGAAACAAAAAACCCGCCATCACTGGCGGGTTTCTTGTTCGGCGACCGGCGCTTAGATCACGCCGCGGGTCCGCAGCAGGTCCAGCACCTGCTTGACGCTTTCTTCGACGTTCAGCGACTGCGTGTCGATGACCAGGTCGGCGTCCAGCGGGACGTCATACGGGAAGGATTCACCCGGGATGTTGTCCTTGTCGGCGGCGTAGAGCCCTTGCGGATCACGCTCACGACAGGCCTGCGGCGACGCCTGAACGTACACGGTGATCAGTCGATCATCGCCGATCAGCGCCTTGGCATTCTGCCGACCGCCCGCGTCCGGCGCGACGAACGCTGCGAGGGTCAGCAGGCCCGCTTCGTTGAACTGACGCGCAACGTGGGCGGCACGACGCCAGTTCTCGGTGCGACCGGCGCGATCCTGCGGCAAGCCCTTGTTGAGGTCGTGACGCAGGTTCTGGCCATCAAGGACGAACACCGCACGGCCCATGTCGAACAGCTTGCGCTCCACGGCATACGCCAGCGTGCTCTTGCCCGCACCCGACAAACCGCTGAACAGCACGGTCGCCGGCTTCTGGCCGAAGCGCTGAGCGCGCTCTTCTGCCGACACATGGGCCAGCGCGCCGTGATGACTCCCGCCACCCGCAACCACGGGTTTGGCGATGATCATGCCGGCCGCAACAGTGCCGTTGGTCAAACGGTCGATGACGATGAATGCGCCTGTCGTGCGGTTGCTGTCGTAACCGTCGAGGGCGATCGGCGCGTCCAGTGCGATCTTCACGCGGCCGATTTCATTCAGCTGCAGCGAGCTGGCAGGGCCTTCTTCCAGCGTGTTCACGTCAACACGATGAGTGATGCTGGCAATCGAACCCGGCACGTAGGACGTGGCGCGTTTGATGTCGTATTTCTTGCCCGGCAGCATCGGCTCTTCGGCCATCCACACCAGCATGGCGTCGAAGGCGTCGGCCACTTGCGGGACGTTGTCAGCATGCACCAAAAGGTCGCCACGAGAGATGTCGATCTCGTCTTCCATGGTCAGCGTCACGGCCTGACCCGGCCCCGCATGCTCCAGCTCGCCTTCGAAGGTGACGATGGATTTCACGCGGCTGCTCTTGCCGGACGGCAGCACAACGACTTCGTCGCCCTTGTGCACGATGCCGCTTGCCAGGGTGCCGGCGAAACCGCGGAAATTCAGGTTCGGACGGTTGACGTACTGCACCGGGAAACGCAGGTCGGTGAAATTGCGGTCGTTGGCGATCTCGACGGTTTCAAGAATTTCCATCAGCGACTTGCCGGTGTACCACGGCGAACGCTCGCTCCGGTTGACCACGTTGTCGCCCTTGAGGGCCGACATCGGCACGAATTCCATCGTGGTCGGCTTCAGCGCAATGCGGTCGGCGAACGCCAGGTAATCGGCCTTGATCTGCTCGAAGATGTTCTCGTCGAAGCCGTTGAGGTCCATCTTGTTGATGGCGACCACGATGTGCTTGATGCCCAGCAACGAGGCGATGTAGCTGTGGCGTTTGGTCTGGGTCTGCACGCCGTAGCGGGCGTCGACCAGAATGATCGCCAGGTCACAGGTTGACGCACCCGTGGCCATGTTGCGGGTGTACTGCTCATGGCCGGGGGTGTCGGCGATGATGAATTTGCGCTTGGCGGTGGAGAAGTAGCGGTAAGCGACATCGATGGTGATGCCCTGCTCCCGCTCGGCCTGCAGGCCGTCGACCAGCAGCGCCAGATCGACTTCGTCGCCGGTGGTGCCGGATTTTTTCGAATCGCGGGTGATGGCTTCCAGATGATCTTCGTAGATCATCTTGGAATCGTGCAGCAGACGCCCGATCAACGTGCTCTTGCCGTCGTCGACGTTGCCACAGGTCAGGAAACGCAGCATTTCCTTGCGTTCGTGCTGGCCCAGATAGGCGAGGATGTCCTCGCTGATCAATTCAGATTGATGCGACATGTTCAGACACCCTAATTAGAAATAACCCTGACGTTTCTTTTCTTCCATGGAGCCTGCGCCATCGTGGTCGATGACCCGGCCCTGGCGCTCGGAAGTTCGCGTCAGGAGCATTTCCTGAATGATGTCGGTAAGGCTGGTGGCCTCGGACTCGACAGCGCCCGTCAACGGGTAGTCGCCCAGTGTGCGGAAGCGGACCTTCTTCTTGACGATGCGCTTCTTGTCCTCGTCGGACAGGTGATTACGCAGGCGGTCGTCATCGATCATGATCCAGGTGCCATTCATCTCGATGACTTCGCGCTCGGCGGCGAAATACAGCGGGACGATCGGGATACCTTCGAGGTAGATGTACTGCCAGATGTCCAGCTCGGTCCAGTTGGAGAGCGGGAACACGCGGATCGACTCCCCTTTATTGACGTTGCCGTTGTACACGTTCCACAGCTCGGGACGCTGGTTTTTCGGGTCCCAGCGGTGCTTGGTGTCGCGGAAGGAATACACACGCTCTTTGGCGCGGGATTTCTCTTCGTCACGGCGGGCGCCGCCAAACGCGGCATCGAAACCGTGCTTGTCGAGGGCCTGTTTGAGGCCCTGGGTTTTCATGATATCGGTGTGCTTCGAGCTGCCGTGGGTCAGCGGGTTGATACCCTGCGCGACGCCGTCCGGGTTCACGTGCACGATCAGGTCCAGGCCCATTTCCTCGACCATCTTGTCGCGGAAGCGGTACATCTCCTGGAATTTCCAGCGGGTGTCGACGTGCATCACCGGGAACGGCAGCTTGCCCGGGAAGAAGGCCTTGCGGGCCAGATGCAGCATCACGGCAGAGTCTTTACCGACGGAGTACAGCATCACCGGGTTATCGAACTCGGCAGCGACCTCGCGGATGATGTGGATGCTTTCCGCCTCCAGCTGTTTCAGATGCGTCAGTTTGTCGACCATGGTTACTCACGGGATAACGTACGTGTATGGAGAGCCTGCGGGCTCTATCGAGCGAGGCACTTTATCATGGGGCCTGATTCTATTCAGCGGCGGGGATAGATCGAAACGATCTAACCATATACCTCATGCTTTGGACCCTCAGACGCTTTAAATCGGGTTCGGACAGTCGATGAACAGATGCTCCAGAGCAAAGCGCCGCGCCAGATAATCACCCAGGGCCTGCACACCATAACGCTCGGTGGCGTGATGGCCGGCGGCAATGAAGCTGATGCCGTTTTCCCGGGCGCTGTGAAAGGTCTGCTCGGACGCTTCACCGCTCAAATACAGGTCCACGCCGGCCAGCACGGCTTGATCGATGTAGCCCTGCCCGCCTCCGGTGCACCAGCCGACCCGGCGTATCATGCCGTCGCCTTCGATCAACAGCGGCTCGCGCCCCAGAGCGGTTTGGACGCGGTGGGCGAAATCCCGTGGGGTCATGGCCTCGCTGAGTGAGCCCACCAGCCCGACGATGCGCGGGTTGTCCGGGTCCAGCGGGCCTTCGACGGTGATCTCCAGTTGCTGGGCGAGTTGAACGTTATTGCCTACCTCAGCATGCAAATCGAGAGGCAGGTGATAGGACAGCAGGCTGATGTCGTGTTTGAGCAGCGTCTTCAGCCGACGCTGCTTCATGCCGGTGATGCAGGGATTCTCGCCTTTCCAGAAATAGCCGTGATGCACCAGCACCAGATCCGCATTGGCCTCCACGGCTGCGTCCAGCAACGCCTGACTCGCGGTGACACCGGAGACGATTCGGCTGACCTGCGGCCGGCCCTCGACCTGCAAGCCGTTGGGGCAATAATCCTGAATGCGTGCGCTACCGAGATAGCGGTCCGCTTCTTCCACCAGGGTGCTCAAGGCAACCGCCATAAAAGTCTCCTAAATATGCAGTCCAGACCGTGTCGGTCCTCGTATAATGCCGGCCATTATGGCGCAGCTAGGCGCTTCTACCTTCAGGACTCCGCTCAATGTTCAAAGCGCTGCGTTTTCTCGGCTGGCCCTTGCTCGCTGGTGTGCTTATCGCTTTATTGATTATCCAGCGCTATCCCCAATGGGTTGGGCTGCCAAGCCAGGACGTGAACCTGCAGCAAGCGCCGCAACAGACCTTCGTGCAACAGGGGCCGGTCTCGTACGCGGACGCTGTCAGCAACGCCGCCCCGGCCGTGGCCAATCTGTACACGACCAAGATGGTCAATAACAACAACAAACCCAACCATCCGCTGTTCGACGACCCGCAATTTCGTCGTTTCTTCGGCGACAACCTGCCCAAACAAAAGCGCATGCAGTCGAGCCTGGGTTCGGCGGTGATCATGAGCCCGGAAGGCTACCTGTTGACCAACAACCACGTGACCTCCGGCGCCGACCAGATTGTCGTCGCGCTTAAAGACGGCCGCGAGACGATAGCCAAAGTCGTCGGCAGCGACCCCGAGACCGACCTTGCGGTGCTGAAGATCGACCTCAAGAACCTGCCCTCCATTACCCTTGGCCGTTCCGACGCTATCCGCATCGGCGACGTTGCATTGGCCATCGGTAACCCGTTCGGCGTTGGCCAGACCGTGACCATGGGCATCATCAGTGCCACCGGCCGAAACCAACTGGGCCTCAACACCTACGAAGACTTCATTCAGACCGACGCGGCGATCAACCCCGGCAACTCGGGCGGCGCGCTGGTGGACGCCAACGGCAACCTGACCGGGATCAACACGGCGATCTTCTCCAAATCCGGCGGCTCCCAAGGCATCGGTTTTGCGATTCCGACCAAGCTGGCCTTGGAGGTGATGAAGTCGATCATCGAACACGGCCAAGTGATTCGCGGCTGGTTGGGCATCGAGGTACAGCCGCTGACTCAGGAGTTGTCGGAATCGTTCGGGCTGAAGGATCGTCCGGGCATCGTGGTCGCCGGGATCTTCCGCGACGGCCCGGCGCAGAAGGCAGGCTTGCAACTGGGTGATGTGATCTTGAGCATCAACGGCGAACCGGCGGGCGACGGCCGTCGCTCAATGAATCAGGTGGCCCGCACCAAACCCACTGACAAGATTGCCATTCAGGTCATGCGCAACGGCAAGGAATTGAAACTGACCGCCGAAGTGGGCGTGCGTCCACCGCAGACAACGGCGCCTGCGGCGGAGAATTGATCGGTTGCCGTTAGGCAACCGTCAACTCAGTTCGACAAGTCCCCCAACGCATCCACCAGCGCCTGATTCTGTTCGGGCGTGCCGATGGTGATGCGCAGGAATTGCGCGATGCGCGCCTGTTTGAAGTGGCGCACGATCACGCCCTGCTCCCGCACCTTCGCCGCCAGAGCCGCAGCGTCGTGCTGGGGGTGGCGGGCGAAGATGAAGTTCGCGGCCGAGGGCAGCACTTCGAAGCCCTTGCCCTCCAACTGCTCGACAAGCGCTTCACGGCTGGCAATGACGCGCTGGCAGGTGTGCTCGAAATACTCGCGGTCATCGAATGCCGCTGCTGCGCCGACAATGGCCATGCGGTCCAGCGGATACGAGTTAAAGCTGTTCTTGACCCGCTCCAGCGCTTCAATCAGGTCCGGATGCCCCACCGCGAGGCCCACTCGCAACCCGGCGAGGGAGCGCGATTTGGACAGCGTTTGAGTGACCAGCAGGTTCGGATAGCGGTCCACCAGACTGATCGCGGTTTCGCCACCGAAGTCGATATACGCCTCGTCGACGATCACCACTGAATCCGGGCTGTTCTTGAGTATCTGCTCGACGGCATCAAGGGCCAACAGACAGCCCGTGGGTGCATTCGGGTTCGGGAAAATGATGCCGCCATTGGGACGCGCGTAATCTTCGACGCGAATCTGAAACTGCTCGTCCAGCGGCACGGCTTCGTAGTCGACGCCATACAGGCCGCAGTACACCGGATAGAAGCTGTAACTGATGTCCGGGAACAACAGCGGTTTGTCCTGCCGGAAAAAGGCGTTATACGCGTGAGCCAGCACCTCGTCCGAGCCGTTGCCGAGAAACACGCGATTGGCGTCGACGCCGTAGTAACGCGCTACGGCTTGCTTCAGCACGTCACTGTTGGGATCGGGATACAGGCGCAGGTCGTCACTGACCGCAGCACGCATGGCGTCGATCGCTTTGGGCGACGGGCCATAGGGGTTTTCGTTGGTGTTGAGCTTCACCAGTTTGGTCAGCTTGGGCTGCTCGCCCGGCACATACGGCACCAGGTCGTTGACGAAGGGACTCCAGAATTTGCTCATGTTCAGTTGCCCTCTTGTTCGGTGTCGACGATGCGGTATTCGGCGCTGCGGGCGTGGGCAGTCAATGACTCGCCGCGTGCCAGCACCGAGGCCGTTTTGCCCAGTTCGGACGCACCCTGCTCCGAGCAGAAAATAATTGATGAGCGTTTCTGGAAATCGTACACGCCCAACGGCGACGAGAACCGTGCGGTGCCCGACGTCGGCAGCACGTGGTTGGGACCGGCGCAGTAGTCGCCCAGCGCTTCGGACGTGTGGCGGCCCATGAAGATCGCGCCGGCGTGGCGAATCTGCGGCAGCCAGGCCTCAGGATCAGCCACCGACAACTCCAGGTGCTCCGGCGCAATCCGGTTGGCGACTTCAATGGCCTGGGTCATGTCGGCCACCTTGATCAAGGCGCCGCGGCCATTGATCGAGGTCTGGATGATTTCCGCGCGCTCCATCGTCGGCATCAGTTTGGCGATGCTGGCGGCGACGCGATCAAGGAACTCGGCATCCGGACTGACCAGAATCGCCTGGGCGTCTTCATCGTGCTCGGCCTGGGAGAACAGGTCCATGGCGATCCAGTCGGGGTCGGTCTGGCCGTCGCACACCACCAGAATCTCCGACGGGCCGGCGATCATGTCGATGCCCACTTGGCCGAACACGTGACGCTTGGCGGTGGCCACGTAAATGTTGCCCGGCCCGACGACCTTGTCCACCTGCGGGACGCTTTCGGTGCCATACGCAAGCGCCGCAACCGCCTGGGCGCCGCCGATGGTAAACACGCGATCGACGCCAGCGATGCAAGCCGCCGCCAGTACCAGCTCATTGAGCTCACCGCGAGGTGTCGGCACGACCATGACCACCTCGCCTACGCCGGCGACCTTGGCCGGAATGGCGTTCATCAACACCGAAGACGGGTAAGACGCTTTACCGCCCGGCACGTACAGCCCGGCGCGATCCAGCGGAGTGACCTTCTGGCCCAGCACGGTGCCGTCGGCCTCGGTGTAGCTCCAGGAATCCTGCTTCTGCCGCTCGTGGTAACTGCGCACACGGTCAGCCGCTTTTTCGAGGGCCCGACGCTGGGCCGGCGTGATGCGGGTCAGTGCCAGCTCAAGACGCTCGCGCGGCAGAATCAGGTCGGCCATCGACGCAACGTCCAGGCCGTCGAAGCGACGGGTGTATTCCACCAGCGCCGCATCGCCGCGCTCGCGCACGTTCTTGATGATGTCGAGCACACGCTCATTGACCGAGTCGTCAGACACACTTTCCCAGCTCAGCAGATGATCCAGATGACGGGCGAAGTCCGGATCGGCAGCGTTGAGTCGGCGAATAGCGTTGGGAGTGGTCATAGCGTGGGCCTCAATGAATGGCGATTTCTCAGATGCCGCGTATAGGCAGATGCCTAAGCTAGCAAGCCATCCGCGCGGGCACCTGAGAAATTTGGCTATGACACGGATAGCTGGGCGTGATCCTGATGAGGGTCACGCGATGCAGTCAACCGCGGTGTCGCGACTCCACGGCAGCGCGCAGGGTGTCGATCAGCGACTGAATGCGGGCGTGTTGCATTTTCATGGATGCTTTGTTTACCACCAGCCGTGAGCTGATGTGGGCAATCATGTCCTGAGGTTCGAGGCCGTTGGCACGCAGCGTGTTGCCGGTGTCGACGACGTCGATGATCTTGTCGGCCAGGCCTACCAGCGGCGCGAGTTCCATGGAACCGTACAGCTTGATGATGTCGACCTGACGGCCCTGTTCGGCGTAGTAGCGCTTGGCAACATTGACGAACTTGGTCGCCACACGCAGCCGACCCTTGGGTTCGACGGCGCCGACTGCACCTGCAGTCATCAGCTTGCACTGGGCGATTTGCAGGTCGAGCGGCTCATACAGCCCCTGCCCGCCGTATTCCATCAGCACGTCCTTGCCCGCGACGCCGAGATCTGCAGCACCGTGCTCAACGTAGGTCGGCACGTCAGTGGCACGCACGATCAGCAGGCGCACGTCGGCCTGGGTCGTCGGGATGATCAGCTTGCGGCTCTTGTCCGGATTCTCGGTCGGCACAATGCCCGCCGCAGCGAGCAGCGGCAAGGTGTCGTCGAGGATGCGGCCCTTGGACAATGCGATGGTCAACATGGGAAACGTCAGTCCTTATCAGCAGCGCGTGCCGGGTCGCAACTGGCGCCCGACTACCTCCGGCTCAAGAAGCCAGAGTGGAACGAATCAGAAAATCCTGGCGCTATGGCCAGGCACGTCGCCCGCGTCGATCAGATCGACACGGGCGAACGCGCAGCTGCTGACTAGCCCGGAACGCGACGGATCTTCGCGCCCAGCATCTGCAGTTTTTCTTCGATGCACTCATAACCACGGTCGATGTGGTAAATGCGGTCGATCAGCGTGTCGCCTTCGGCAACCAGCGCCGAAATGACCAGGCTCGCCGAAGCACGCAGGTCGGTCGCCATCACTGGCGCGCCCTTGAGCTTGGTGCAGCCGGTGACGATCGCGGTGTTGCCTTCGACCTGGATCTGCGCGCCCATGCGGTGCATTTCATACACATGCATGAAGCGGTTTTCGAAGATGGTCTCGATGACCGCACCCGTGCCTTCGGCGATGGCGTTAAGCGAGATGAACTGCGCCTGCATGTCGGTCGGGAAAGCTGGATACGGTGCAGTGCGCACGTTGACCGCTTTCGGACGCTTGCCGTGCATATTCAGCTCGATCCAGTCCTTGCCGGTGGTGATCTCGGCGCCGGATTCACGCAGCTTCTCGAGTACCGCTTCGAGAATCGTCGGATCGGTGTCCTTGAGTTTCACACGGCCGCCGGTTGCCGCCGCCGCCACCAGGTAGGTGCCGGTTTCGATACGGTCGGGCATGACGCGATAGGTCGCCGAACCCAGGCGTTTGACGCCATCGATGGTGATGGTGTCGGTACCGGCGCCAGAGACTTTACCGCCCATGGCGTTGATGAAGTTCGCCAGGTCGACGACTTCAGGCTCACGCGCGGCGTTTTGCAGGACACTGCGGCCGTTTGCCAGGGCAGCGGCCATCATGATGTTCTCGGTGCCCGTCACGCTGACGGTATCGAAGAAGAAGTTGGCGCCACGCAGCCCGCCTTCCGGCGCCTTGGCCTTGATGTAACCGCCTTCGACGTCGATGACCGCGCCCATGGCTTCAAGACCACGGATGTGCAGATCGACCGGACGCGAACCAATGGCGCAACCGCCAGGCAGTGCCACTTCGGCTTCACCGAAGCGGGCAACCATTGGACCCAGAACAAGGATCGACGCACGCATGGTTTTCACCAGCTCGTACGGAGCGACCAGGGTCTTGATGGTGCGCGGGTCGATTTCGACGCTGAGCTTCTCGTCGATGATCGGCTCGATGCCCATGCGACCGAACAGCTCGATCATGGTGGTAATGTCGTGCAGGTGCGGCAGGTTGGCGACGGTCACAGGACCATCAGCCAGCAGCGTGGCTGCGAGAATCGGCAGGGCAGAGTTTTTCGCCCCGGAGATGCGGATTTCGCCATCAAGACGAATGCCGCCAGTAATAATCAGTTTGTCCATTGGAATCTCGACGCCGTGTTGGCTCAGGTGCGCTCGGCCCACGCAGCGCGGCTGAAAAATTTCATGGTGACCGCGTGGATGCTGCCATCGGCGATCCATGGGTTCAAATGCGTGTAAATCTGCTGCTGGCGCTTGACCGGGCTCAGTGCGGCCAGTTCGTCGCTGATCACGTTCAGCTGGAAATTACAGCCTTCGCCTTCAACTTCGACCTGGATATCTGGCAACTTAGCTTCCAGGAAGCTTTTAACTTCTACGGCCTGCATGCTTAACCTCAATCGGCGCCCTACGCGCGCGGGTCGGCCATCATACAAAAAAGCCCTCTCGTTGCGAACCCTACTTTGCAGGGGCCGGACAAGGGGCTTGATCGATGAAAGCAATTAATGATGCTGCAACAGCTCGGTCAGGCCGGAGACCTGGGCGATTTCCTGCATATCCTCAGGCAACGCGCGGACGGTGACCGACTTGCCTGCGGCCTGCGCATCACGCATGAACGCAAGGAGCAGAGCCAGGCCGACACTGCTGGACTTCTCGACGCCGGAGCAATCGAGCGTCAGGGCTGCAGCGGTATTTGACTTGATCAGCGCCGCGCCCTGCTCACGCAAGGCCGGGCCGGTCCGATAGTCGATCACGCCGGAGAGCATCAGCTCTCCGCCGCCAGCGGCAGTTACGGACGCTTGACTCATTTGACGACCTTGTCGCTGGAGCTTTCCGAGGTCTGCTTGGCTTTGGCGACTTCGCCAGCCCAGCCGTCGATGGTTTTGTCCAGGTTGTTACCGTTGCGCTGCATGGCGTCAGCGAACTGATCGCGGAACAGCTTGCCGATGTTGATGCCGTTGATGATCACGTTACGCACTTTCCACTCACCGCCGATTTTGACGAGGGTGTAGGAAACAGGGTAGACCGCGCCATTGTTGCCCTTGACCGACATGTCGACAGAAGTGCGATCAGCCGCTTCCTGCTTGGCCGGGGAAACGGTGATGCCCTGGTTGTTATACTCGAGCAGCGCGTTGCCATAGAACTGGATCAGGCTGCGCTTGAAGTTTTCCTGGAAGCGCTGCATCTGCGCCGGGGTGGCGTTGCGCGAATACTTCACGGTCATGATGCTTTTGGAGATGCCGTCAGCGTCGATAACCGGGCCAACGATGCCGTTAAGTGCATCGTAGAAGGCTTGCGGATTGGACTTGTAGGTTTCCTTGTTGGCGGACAGGTCAGCCAGCAACTGCTTGGTGGTGCGATCAACCAGATCGTGAGCGGAATCGGACGCGGCTGCGTTAGCAAACAAAGGCAGGGCGGCCAGTAGCACCAGAAGGCCACGGCGCAGAATCGAGATCATGAAAAAACTCCTCATTTGGCGTCTTTGCCCACTGAATTGAGCAGGAATTTACCGATCAGGTCTTCGAGTACCAACGAGGACTGGGTGTCATGGATGACGCCGCCGTCTTTCAACAGTTGGTCATCGCCACCGACACTGATGCCGATGTATTTTTCACCCAGCAGGCCTGCGGTCAGGATGGAAGCGGTGGAATCCGAAGGCAGGTTGTTGACCCGCTTGTTCACTTCCATCGTCACACGCCCCGTGAAGGTATCGTGATCCAGATCGATTGCAGTGACCTTGCCAATGTTCACACCGGCCATGGTCACTTTCGCTCTGACAGTCAAACCGGCGATATTGTCGAAATTTGCGTAAAGTTTATAAGTGTCGGTGTTGGCGCTAGCGCTCAGACCGCTGACGCGCAGGGCGAGCAGGAGCAAAGCCAGGATCCCGGCCAGCAGAAACAGGCCTACACCGGTTTCGAGGGTGCGGTTTTGCATCAGAAGTCTCCAAACATCAAGGCGGTCATAATAAAGTCCAGGCCCAGTACGGCCAATGAGGCGTAGACCACGGTCTTGGTCGTGGCGCGACTGATCCCTTCGGACGTGGGCTCGCAGTCATAGCCCTGGAACACGGCAATCCAGGTGACGACAAAAGCGAACACGACGCTCTTGATGACACCGTTGAGTACATCATCGGAAAACGAAACGCTGTTCTGCATGTTGGCCCAGAAAGAGCCTTCATAGACGCCCAGCCAGTCGACCGCCACCCATGAACCACCCCAGATGCCGACCACGCTGAAAATCAGCGCCAGCACTGGCAGCGAGATGAAGCCTGCCCACAGACGCGGTGCAACGATGTACTTGAGCGGGTCAACACCAATCATTTCGAGACTGGACAGCTGCTCGGTGGATTTCATGTTGCCGATTTCAGCGGTAAGCGCAGAGCCTGCACGACCGGCGAACAATAGAGCAGTGACCACCGGACCGAGTTCACGCAGCAACGTCAGGGCAACCATCTGCCCCACAGCCTGCTCGGAGCCGTACTTGGCGAGAATGCTGAAACCTTGCAGCGCCAGCACCATGCCGATGAAAACCCCGGACACGACGATGATGGCCAGGGACATGACGCCCACCGAGTGCAACTGACGAACCAGCAGCTGAAAACCGCCGCCGATTCCGCCGCGCCCAAGCAACGCATGAACCAGAAAAATCCCTGAACGACCCAGCACTGCAACCATATCGATCGTCGAACGCCCCATCAGGCGTACGCGATCCATTAAAGACTTTCTGCGCATCAGCGCTTCCCCAAAAGATCGTCGCGATAATCCGGCGCCGGATAATGGAAAGGCACCGGCCCGTCGGGATCGCCCGTCATGAACTGACGTATACGAGGGTTATCCGACTCCATCAGTTCCTGCGGCGTGCCCTGCCCCAGCACCTGACCGTCACCGACGACATATAAATAGTCGGCGATGCTGGCGGTCTCGGCGAGGTCGTGGGACACCACGATACTGGTGATACCCAGCGCATCATTGAGCAGCCGGATGAGCCGAACCAGCACGCCCATGGCGATAGGGTCCTGCCCCACGAAGGGTTCGTCGTACATGAGGATCTGGGGATCCAGCGCGATGGCGCGCGCCAGTGCAACACGGCGCTTCATGCCACCTGAGAGTTCGTCGGGCATCAGATCGACTGCGCCACGAAGTCCGACCGCCTGCAGTTTCAGCAGGACGATGTCGCGAATCATGTCTTCAGGCAGCTTGGTGTGAACCCGCAGCGGGAACGCCACGTTTTCGAAAACGTCGAGATCGGTGAACAACGCGCCGCTCTGAAAGAGCACGCCCATCTGCTTGCGCGCATCGAAAAGATCGCTGCGCGAGAGTTTCGGCAAATTCTGGCCATTGACCCAGACTTCACCTGCGCTCGGACGCAGTTGTGCTCCCATCAATCGCAGCAGAGTGGTTTTGCCACTGCCCGACGGCCCCATGATGCCGGTGACTTTGCCCCGGGGGATGCGGATGTCCACATTATTGAAGATGCTGCGCGCACCGCGCTTGAAGGAAACGCCCTTCAGCTCGACCGCGTAGGCGTTATCGGCACTCATCTAAACTCCTTGCGATGCAACCTGTCTCTCAGATGCCGCGTTCTTCACGAACGACACACTTTTGGAGGGGCCGAACAAGCGGCGGACTATACCACCGCTGTCGCACGCCGCCCAAGCTCCAACGTGTCGAGTCGCAAACAAAGAAGGGTATTAAGGACGGTGTGGAATTTTCGTACCCACCGCCAGCCTTTATCACGCTGTTGCTGAAGGACGTCTCCGTTCATTAAACAAACAGCAACGATGAAGCGTGAGGCTTTTGAACATTGCCGCTATAATCCCCGGCCTTTCACCATGCGACCCCTTCCGATATGTCCAATGCGCGCAACCTGATTGAATCGGCACAGAGCACCATCCGCCTTGAAATAGAAGCCGTGGAAGGTTTGCTTGCGCATATAGATGCCGATTTCGTCAACGCGTGCGACATGATTCTGGGCAGTCAGGGCCGCGTGGTCGTGGTAGGCATGGGCAAGTCGGGGCATATCGGCAAGAAGATCGCCGCTACGCTGGCCAGCACCGGCACCCCGTCCTTTTTCGTGCACCCCGCCGAGGCCAGCCACGGCGACATGGGCATGATCACCAGCGCCGACATTATTCTGGCCCTGTCCAATTCGGGCACGACGGCCGAAATCGTCACGTTGCTGCCGCTGATCAAGCGGCTGGGCATCAAGATGATCAGCCTCACGGGCAACCCGGAATCAACACTGGCCAAGGCCGCTGACGTCAACCTCAATGCGCGGGTCGAAAAAGAAGCCTGCCCGTTGAATCTGGCGCCCACCTCCTCCACCACGGCGGCGCTGGTCATGGGCGACGCCCTGGCCGTTGCGCTGCTGGACGCCAGAGGCTTCACCGCCGAAGACTTCGCGTTTTCCCATCCAGGCGGTGCACTGGGTCGTCGGCTGCTGCTGAAGGTCGAGCATGTCATGCACACTGGCGCCAACCTGCCGCAGGTTGCGCGCGGCACGCCGCTTCGCGATTCGCTGATGGAAATGACCCGCAAGGGGCTTGGCATGACCGCCATCCTCGAGAGCGACGGCCGCCTTGCCGGTATCTTCACGGACGGCGACCTGCGTCGCACCCTGGATCGCCCGATCGACATACGCCAGGCGACCATCGATGAAGTCATGACCGTCCACGGCAAGACCGTGCGCCCGGAAATGCTCGCGGCCGAAGCCTTGAAAATCATGGAAGACAACAAGATCGGCGCACTCATCGTGGTCGACGAGAACGATCGCCCGGTTGGCGCGTTCAATCTTCAAGACCTGCTCCGCGCAGGAGTCATGTAAATGAGCGCCGATATGAATGACCTGATGCAACGCGGCAAGAACATCAAACTGGCGATCTTCGACGTCGATGGCGTACTCACCGACGGACGCCTGTACTTCCTCGAAGACGGCAGTGAATTCAAGACCTTCAACACCCTCGACGGCCAGGGCATCAAAATGCTCATCAACTCGGGTGTGACGACTGCCATCATCAGCGGACGCAAGACCCCCGTGGTTGAGCGGCGCGCGAAAAACCTCGGCATCGCGCACCTTTATCAGGGCCGCGAAGACAAACTCGTGGTCCTCGACGAGCTTTTGCAGCAACTGAATCTAAGCTACGAGCACGTCGCGTATCTGGGCGACGATTTGCCTGATCTGCCGGTCATTCGCCGGGTGGGCCTGGGCATGGCTGTTGCCAATGCCGCCAGCTTTGTCCGCGAGCATGCCGACGGCATTACCCAGGCACGTGGCGGCGAAGGCGCTGCCCGCGAATTCTGCGAGTTGATCCTGAAGGCTCAGGGCAACCTCGAAGCGGCTCACGCCGCCTACCTATAGAAGTGCATTTATGCTGAGCAAAAAGTTTCGAACGTTTCTGCTGTTCGGTGTGCTGGCACTGCTGCTGGCAGCGGTCGGCTACTGGAACATCAGTCCGGAAAGTTTCCTCGATCAACCCAAGGCTGCCGTGGATGAGAGCGCCGTCGATTACTACGCGACCAACGCCCACAGTATTCAGTACCTGCCCGACGGGACGATGCAGTACGACATGACCGCGGACAAGGTCGAGCACTTGAAAGCCACCGACGTCACCCTGATGACCACGCCGGTGCTGCAGATGTATCGAGGTTCTACCTTCCCGTGGCACGTACAGAGCGTTCGCGCCGAAGTGTCGCCGGGGGGCGATCACGTCGAGCTGATCGACTCGGTGCGCATCAACCGCACCGACGAAAAAGACCGCACCACCATCATCACCAGCAGCCGCATGACTGTATTCCCGCAGAAGCAATATGCGGAGACTGCCCAACCCGTTAGAATCGACGGCCTTGGCGGTGTAACGACCGGCACGGGTATGAAAGCGTATCTGAAAGAAAGCAGGATGAACCTGCTATCCAACGTAAGAGGACAGTATGAGGCTCGTTAAAACCCTTCCTTTTTTGCTCGGCCTGGGCGCAGCACTGGGAAGCGCGAGCGCCTGGTCTCTGCCGACGGATCGCGATCAACCCATCCACATCCAGTCGGATGACGCGCAGCTGGACGACAAGCAAGGCATCGCCACCTACAAAGGCAATGTCATCATCACCCAGGGCACGATGAAGATCACCGGCAACACCGTGACCATCACCCGTACACCGCAGGGCGACGTGGACGTGTTCACGTCCGTGGGCAACCTGGCCTACTACGAGCAGAAGCCATCGGTGGACAAGCCGATCGTTCAGGCCTGGGGCGTCACTATCCAGTACTTCGCGGCCCAGAACCGCATCGTGCTGATCGACAAGGCCAAAGTGGTCAACGACGGCAACACGTCCGAAGGCGAGAAAATCGTCTATGACACCGTCAAGCAGGTCGTGAACGCCGGTCGTGCCAATGGCACCAAGGTCACCGCACCACGCCCTCGTATCGACATGGTCATCCAGCCGAAAAAGAAAACCGACCAGCAGAAGGCCCAGTAATGGCGACGCTGAAAGCCCAGCACCTGGCCAAGGCCTATAAAAGCCGCCAGGTCGTACGTGACGTCAGCCTGTCCATCGAGAGCGGCCAGATCGTCGGCCTGCTTGGCCCCAACGGCGCCGGCAAGACCACCTGTTTCTACATGATCGTCGGCCTGGTTCAAGCGGATCAGGGTCGCGTCCTGATCGACGACCAGGACGTCAGCCATCAGCCGATGCACGGCCGTGCACGCGCCGGTATTGGCTACCTGCCACAAGAAGCGTCGATCTTCCGCAAGCTCTCCGTCTCGGACAACATCATGGCGATCCTGGAGACCCGCAAGGAGCTCGATCGCGCTGCCCGCCGCAAGGAGCTGGAAAGCCTGCTGCAGGAATTCCACATCACCCACATTCGCGACAACCTGGGCATGAGCCTGTCGGGCGGTGAACGTCGCCGTGTGGAAATCGCACGCGCCCTCGCCACTTCGCCGAAATTCATTCTCCTCGACGAACCCTTCGCCGGTGTTGACCCTATTTCCGTAGGCGACATCAAGCAGATCATTCACCACCTCAAGGCCAAAGGGATCGGCGTGCTGATCACCGACCACAACGTGCGTGAGACGCTGGATATCTGCGAAACCGCTTACATCGTCAACGATGGACAGCTGATTGCCGAAGGCGACGCCGAATCCATCCTGGCCAACCAGTTGGTCAAGGAAGTGTATCTGGGTCACGAGTTCCGCCTGTAACCGCAGTGATGACATGAGGTTGTGCGGTTCCCGCAATGTGCGCCATCGCCAACCTCGTTTTTTAATTGTCATCACACTCTAGGCAAACCCTCCAGCTTCAGGCATATAATTTGCTTAAGTTGGCGCCCTCGGCGCCCTGCTAGTAAATGGCGCGCAGTGCGCCGGCGAATAAGGTGTTAAGCCCTGCCATGAAACCTTCGCTAGTCTTGAGAATGGGCCAGCAGCTGACGATGACACCTCAGCTGCAACAGGCAATCCGATTGCTTCAGTTGTCGACGCTGGATCTCCAACAGGAAATTCAGGAGGCGCTGGAGTCGAACCCGATGCTGGAACGGCAGGAGGAAGGCGACGATTTCGACAACGCCGACCCCTTGGCGGATAACGTAGAGCAAAAGCCCAACGCTGATGTTCAGGAACCCACCTACCAGGAATCGGCGCCTACCGTCGACAATCTGGAAGACGGCGACTGGAACGAGCGCATTCCCAACGAGCTGCCCGTCGACACCGCGTGGGAAGACGTCTATCAGACCAGTGCCAGCAGCCTGCCCAGCAACGACGATGACGAGTGGGATTTCACCACCCGCACCTCCGTTGGCGAGAGCCTGCAAAGCCACCTGCTGTGGCAACTCAACCTGGCGCCAATGTCGGACACCGATCGCCTGATCGCCGTGACGCTGATCGACTGCATCAACAATCAGGGCTACCTCGACGAAACACTCGAAGAAATGCTCGACGCCTTCGACCCTGAGCTCGATATCGAGCTAGACGAAATCGAAGCCGTTCTGCACCGCATTCAGCAGTTCGAGCCTGCCGGCATCGGCGCTCGCAACCTGAGTGAATGCCTGCTGCTGCAGCTTCGCCAGCTGCCCGCCAAAACCAAGTGGCTGGCGGAAGCGCAGAAGCTGGTCAGTGACTACATCGATCTGCTCGGCAGCCGCGACTACGCGCAACTGATGCGCCGCATGAAGCTCAAGGAAGACGACCTGCGTCAGGTCATCGAACTGGTCCAGAGCCTCAATCCGCGCCCCGGCTCGCAGATCGAGTCCAGCGAAGCCGAATACGTCGTCCCTGACGTCATCGTGCGCAAGGACAACGAGCGCTGGCTAGTGGAGCTGAACCAGGAATCCGTGCCGCGCCTGCGGGTCAATCCGCAGTACGCCGGTTTTGTGCGTCGCGCCGATACCAGTGCCGACAACACGTTCATGCGCAATCAGCTGCAGGAAGCTCGCTGGTTCATCAAGAGCCTGCAGAGCCGCAACGAGACGCTGATGAAGGTGGCCACGCAAATCGTCGAACACCAGCGAGGCTTCCTCGAGTACGGTGACGAGGCCATGAAGCCCCTCGTTCTGCATGACATCGCGGAAGCGGTCGGCATGCACGAATCGACGATCTCCCGGGTGACCACGCAGAAGTTCATGCACACCCCGCGCGGGATCTACGAACTCAAATATTTCTTTTCCAGCCACGTCAGCACCTCCGAAGGCGGCGAATGCTCGTCCACGGCGATTCGCGCGATCATCAAAAAACTGGTCGCTGCGGAAAATCAGAAAAAGCCGTTGAGTGACAGCAAGATCGCTGGTTTACTGGAAGCACAAGGCATTCAAGTGGCCCGTCGCACAGTCGCCAAGTACCGCGAATCCCTTGGGATCTCGCCGTCCAGCGAACGCAAGCGACTGATGTAAAGGTCACACGTCAAAGCGTTCCAGTGGCAGGCATTACGCCTGCCTCTTAATGCACTGGCAACGAAGGAGAAGCTGTATGCAAGTCAACATCAGTGGACACCAGCTGGAAGTGACTGAACCTCTGCGTACCTACATCGGCGAGAAACTCGCCCGATTGGAACGCCACTTTGACAAGATCACGAATGTGCAGGTCACCATGGAGGTCGAGAAGCTCAAGCAGAAAATCGAAGCCACCTTGCACGTTCCTGGCGCTGAAGTGGTTGCCAACGCCGAACACGACGACATGTACGCAGCCATTGACCTGCTTGCCGACAAGCTTGACCGCCAACTCAAAAAACATAAGGAAAAACAGCAAAGTCTGCTGCAAGGCGCGACTGCTCGCTGACACTCCCCACCCATGATCCGACTTGAAAATATCCTGACCCCTGGCCGTTCACTCGTGAACGTGCCAGGCGGCAGCAAAAAAGCCGTACTCCAATACATCGCCAGCATGATCGGGAAGCAAGTGCCCGATCTGGATGAGCAGGTCGTGTTTGAGAGCCTGATTGCCCGTGAAAAGCTCGGCTCCACCGGATTCGGTAATGGCATCGCCATTCCTCACTGCCGCCTGAAGGGCTGCTCAACGCCTGTCAGCGCCGTACTGCATCTCGAGAAACCCATCGATTTCGACGCCATCGACGGCGCACCGGTTGACCTGCTGTTTGTGTTGCTGGTCCCGGAAGCGGCCACCGATGCTCACCTTGAATTGCTGCGTCAGATCGCCAGCATGCTCGACCGTGATGATGTGCGTAAGCGCCTGCGCGGTGCCAAAACCGACGAAGAGCTCTACAGCGTCGTGCTCGACGTCCAGAACGGTCACTGATCATGCGGATGATCATCGTCAGCGGCCGCTCCGGCTCCGGCAAGAGCACGGCCCTCGATGTCCTTGAAGACAGCGGTTTCTACTGCGTCGACAATCTGCCCGCCGGCCTGCTTCCAGAGCTGGCGGAGCGCGCGCTGATCAACACCGAACTGGCTGAGCCCCTGCTGGCGGTCTCGATCGACGCGCGCAATCTGCCCAGTCACCTGACGCGATTCCCGCGCATGCTCGCCGAAGTTCGGGCCCGGCACATCCAGTGCGACGTGCTGTTTCTCGACGCCGATGAAGCCACCCTGCTAAAGCGCTTTTCAGAGACCCGCCGTCGTCACCCGCTGAGCACGGCAACCCGCTCGCTGGCCGAAGCGATTCGTGACGAAAAAACCCTGCTCGGTCCGATCATCGACTTGGCTGATCTGACGGTCGACACCACGCACCTGAATCTCTACCAGCTGCGCGACATTCTCAAACTGCGCCTGCTGAACAAACCCGAGCCGGGCACTGCCTTCCTCATCGAATCCTTCGGCTTCAAGCGCGGCATGCCCGTGGACGCCGACCTGGTGTTCGACGTGCGCTGCCTGCCGAATCCGTACTGGAAGCCCGAGCTGCGCGAGCAGTCCGGCCTCGACAAGCCGGTTGCCGATTACCTCGCGGCTCAACCGGACGTCGAAGAAATGTTCCAGGACATCTTTTCGTACCTCAATAAGTGGTTGCCGCGCTTCGCCGCCAGCAACCGCGCCTACGTTACTATTGCCATTGGCTGCACCGGCGGACACCACCGCTCCGTCTACCTGACCGAACGTCTGGGTCAGGTGCTGCAGCAATCGCTCAAGAATGTTCAGGTCCGCCACCGCGACCTAAGCTGAAAGGACCTCCATCGCGATGCCCGCTCTAGAAATCACCATCATCAACAAGCTGGGTCTGCACGCCCGGGCCGCCGCCAAATTCGTGGGCGTCGCCGGCAAGTACCCTTGCCAGATCAGGGTAGGTCGCACGCAGGAGACCATGGTCGACGGCAAAAGCATCATGGCCGTCATGATGCTCGCGGCCGGCAAGGGCACCCTGATTCACTTGGCCACCGAAGGTGAAGAAGCCGATGCCGCGCTGGCAGGACTGGTCGAACTGATCAATAACAAGTTCGACGAAGGCGAATAAGCCTTACCGCTGCCCGACGCGTCCATTACCGTCAGAGATGAGCGATGCCACTGACAGCCATGCCTCCATTAGCGCGAGGGGTCAGATCAAGGTCCGAGAAGATGCTGATGCTGGGGAGCACCCTGGCGGTGGCAGCCATCTTAGCCATCGTGACTTCGTTGCTGTTTCGGGAGCTGGGCACGGCCAACGAAGCCGCCGTGCGCTCCGCAAACAACGTGGTGCAGTTGATCGACGCAGATGTGCAGCGTAACGCCGAGCTGTACGACACCTCACTTCAGGGCCTGATCACTGCATGGCGACGACCCGACGTGATGACGATCTCGCCGGAGTTACGGCAACTGGTGCTCTTCGACCGGGCCACGGCGGCGCCCTTTAAGGGCGATGTGGTGCTGCTGGATGAAACCGGGCGCATCGTCGCCGACTCCACCTCGCTGACGCCTCGGCTGGACAACTTTTCCGACCGGCCGGGCTTTCAGAAACACCGGGACAGCGGTTCGCTGGCGCTGGTGGTCGACGGGCCCTTCCTGTCACGCTGGGGCTTCAAGGACCTGTGCATCAGTTTCAGTCGCCGCCTCCCCTCCGACAACGGCCAGTTCGTCGGCATTGCCAGTGCATCAATGCGCCTGTCGTACTTCGATCAACTGTTTCGCACCCTGGACATCGGCCCCACGAGCACCGTCAACCTGCTCAGCGCGGATGGCGTGATGCTGGCCCGGCAACCCGATGACAACAACCGGACTTTCATCGGCCAGAACTTCAGCATGCGGCCCAACTTCAAACGCATTCTCAGAGAGGTAAACGGCAGCTTTGCGGCGGTGTCCGAGCTCGACGGCGCACAGCGGCTTTACACCTTCTCACGGGTTGGAGACTTGCCGTTGATCGTCGTGGTCGCTCAATCGCGGGACGATGTCTACGCCGTGTGGAAACGCAACGCGTTGCTGGTGGCGGGCGCCACAGGTTTGCTGTGCATCGGGATTCTCTGGCTGTCGTGGCTATTGGGCCGCCAGCTGCGCCTGCGCCAGAATGCCGAGCGCGAGCTGGCCGCGCTGGCGTCAACGGACGGGCTGACCGGTCTGGCCAATCGGCGCAGGCTGGACCAAGTGTTCAAGCAGGAGTGGACTCGCGGGATGCGTTCGGGAAGGCCCCTGGCGTTGCTGATGATCGACGTGGACCACTTCAAGGCGTTCAATGACCGGCACGGGCATCATGGCGGCGACGTCGCCTTGCGCAGCGTTGCTCAGACACTGGCCGCCAGTATCCGCAGGCCCGGTGACCTGGCCGCGCGTTACGGCGGTGAGGAATTCATGGTGGTGCTTCCGGAAACCGACAAGGCAGGTGCCTGTGTCATTGCAGGCAAGCTGCGCCTGGCGATTGAAGCGCTGCCGCCGTTCGCTGACGACACAGCGCCCATCACTGTCAGCATCGGTGTCGCCACGCATCTGCCGGTAAACCATGACGTGCCCGAGCTGCTGTTTCAGGCCGCGGACCGGGCCCTGTACCGCGCCAAGAAAAATGGCAGGAATCGCGTGGAATTCGAACCTTACGTCGCGCCCTCCACCGAACTGCAGGCATAAAAAAACGCCAGACTGGCTGGCGTTTTTTCGAGCGGCTACAAATTACTTGTTGGCAGCACGAACGGTATCACGCAGGGCTTTGACCTTGTCGTGGTTCGCTTGCACGCCCTGCAGCTGACGCTGGATCAGGGTAGTGACGTTGACTGGGAGGTTCTTCTCAGTCGCTTCCTGTGCGGCCTTTTTGTAAGCCTTCAGCGCGTGATCTTCACCGCTTTCGACTTCATTCAGGACTGCTTCGTCGTTCTTGCCACTCAAAGCGCTTTTCAGGTTGACCCAAAGACGGTGTGCGCCGCCAGCAATGCTGGAGGAGTCTTCTGGATCGCCGCCCAGTGCACGCACTTCAGCTTGCAGCTCGGCAACGGAAGTCTTGCAGCCAGAAGAACGGGAGAGCAGGTAAGCCTTGATTTCCGGGTTCTTGGCGTCTTCAGCAGCAGTGTGAAAACCTTTCTCACCGTCAATGCTGGTTTCGATCAAGTCATTCAGAATAGAGATGGCTTCTTTGTTGATATCCGACATTTTGCGGTTCCTTTCTGGCAGGTTTATCAAAGGTCTTGTTAACGAAACACTCGATAGAGGGGATATTGCACTGTGCGTGCCAGCTTTAGCCGATAAATAATATCTATATTTTTCAATGACTTAACAATATCAAGCGACAGTTGCGCCGCGCTTTCTGCATGATCTGTGTGTATGAGCAATTGCAGAATGCACGTATCGTTCAAGTTCACTCGAACGGATAAACGGTTATTGGATGAATCCAGAGGAATTGAAGTTGTTAGTCACACGCGAAATGCCGTTCGGTAAGTATCAGGGAAGGTTGCTGGCAGACTTGCCAGGTGATTACCTGAACTGGTTCGCCCGACAAGGTTTTCCGGCTGGAGAGTTGGGCAGCCTGTTGGCCCTGATGCATGAAATCGATCACAACGGCCTCTCGGCATTGCTGGACCCGCTGCGCACGCGGCCCCGCGAGCCGCTGCGCCAGGGCATGCCGAAAGCCCCCATACGCTTCAACTAAACGCCCATAGATAAAAGCGAGCCGCTTGATGAACAGCACTGCATACGCAATAACGGAATTGGCGGATGAACAGGCTCGGGACGAAGCGTTCTGGCAGCAGGTTGCGGCGCAGTACGACGTCGAGCCCGGGCCGGTCAATTTCGAATACGGCTATTTCGGCCGTATGACCCGCGCAGCACTCAAGGATTACGAGCAGAACCTCGCTTACGTCAATCGGAGCAACTCGGTCTACGTGCGGCAGAAGTTCGATACCGAGGACAGCGAGACCATTCGCGCCGACCTTGCCGATCTGCTGAACGTGCCAGTCCGCGAAGTGGCCATCACCCGCTCCGCGTCCGAGTCGGTGCAAGCGCTGATTCGCAACTACAACGGCCTCGTGGCAGGTGACCAGGTGTTGGTAAGCGACCTGGATTACAACAGCGTGCAGACCGGCATGCGTTGGCTGGCGAAGAATCGCGGCGTGGAGGTCATTGAGGTCACTCACCAACACCCCGCCAGCCATGACGGGCTGCTGCAAACTTACCGCGACGCCTTTGCCGCACACCCGCGGCTTAAGCTGGTGGCGCTGACCTACGTCACTCATCGCACGGGTCTGGTAATGCCGGTGAAAGCGATCGCCGAGCTGGCCAAGGCCCACGGCATCGAAGTCATTCTGGATGGCGCCCACGCGCTAGGCCTGCTGGATTTCGAACTGGCTGACCTTGGCGTGTCGTTCGCCGGATTCAACCTGCAGAAATGGATTGGCGCACCGCTGAGCCTGGGTTTTATCTACGTGAAGGAGGAACGCCTGAGCGCCATCGACCCCGACATGGCCGACGAGCGCTACAGTGCTGACGATATCCTCGGTCGCGTACCTTACGGGACGCCGAACATTCCGGCCTTGATGACCCTGCCAAAAGTCTTCGCCGACCATCGCGCCATGGGCGGCGCACCCGCCAAAGGCGCACGTTTGGCCTATCTGCGAGACCTGTGGGTCACTCAGGCGCGGACCATCGAAGGCATCGACGTGCTGACGCCGGACGACCCTCGGCTCTATTGCGGCATCACGTCATTCCGCTTCAGCCGTCACGCGGATCAGGAACTCATGGTCAAGCGCCTGCTGGATGAGCACGGCATTTTTGCGGTGACGCGTGAAGGCTCGGCCTGCGGGACGTGCATCCGCATTACGCCCGGATTCACCACATCGGCAAGGGATGTCGAGCAGTTGGTGGCAGCACTTCGTGCGCTGGCATAGGGTCAGCTCCCGAGTGGCCGCGCCGGGATCAAAGCCTTCGGTGAGCCCGTAGAAAAAAAGACGGCGCCTTCATGACGAAGGCGCCGTAAATCCATCGAGAAACGAACTACAAAGGAGCGGCAAAGATAAGCGCTCCTGCCGCTGCCTGTGCGGTACATATGTATTACGTATGAAAGGCGCAAAAAAAACGGCGTTCCCGACCAAGGAACACCGTAAAAAAGCCATGCAACAACGACTTCTGCAGCAACGCCCCGACAGGGCGCCATAAACGGATCATGCTCAGCAGTTAACCAGCCTCCACTTGAACGGAAGCTGTCGAAAGCGGAGCCTGACCGGCAAATTCACACTCAGTCGAACAACGCGATGGCTTCGGCCGTGGCGTCGGTAATCCGCTGCCAGTCGCCGTTCTTCACCCACGCGTTATCGATCATCCAGGTGCCGCCGACGCACATCACGTTGGGCAGCGCCATGTAGCTTTTCAGGTTGGCCGCACTGACGCCGCCGGTTGGGCAGAAGCGCACTTCCGGGAATGGACCGCCCAGTGCCTTGATCGCACCAACACCGCCACTGATTTCCGCCGGGAACAGCTTGAAGCGGCGATAGCCCAGCGCGTAACCGATCATGATTTCCGAAGCGCTGCTGATGCCTGGCAGCAGCGGCAATTCGCTGAGCGCGGCGGCTTCCAGCAGATCCTGGGTGCTGCCGGGGGTGACGATGAACTGTGAACCCGCCTCCTCGGCCGCCTTGAGCATGTGGCGGTCGAGAATGGTGCCGGCGCCGACGCTCAGCTCAGGACGCGCATCACGCAGCATGCGAATGGCTTTGAGCCCGAACTCGGAACGCAGGGTTATTTCCAGCGCATTCAGGCCGCCAGCGGCCAGGGCATCGGCCAGCGGCAGGACATCCTGTTCGCGGGCAATGGTAATGACCGGCAGAATCTTCGCTTTCGCGCAGAGTGCGTCGATCTGGGCAATCTTGCTCGCCATGCTATTCAACGGCTGTTTCACTTGGGTATTTTCCATGGCGGCTGATCCTTTGCTTATGGGCACCAGTAGATCTCTAGAGACGGGTTGAGGAACGCGCGCACTGGCATTTCGGCGAGGTCATCGCCTGCCAGTGCAGCGCGCAATGTGTCGAGTTTGGCCTGACCGGAGACGGACAGGATGGTGGTCGCTGCCGACGCCAGGACCGGACGCGTCAGGGTCAGGCGCTGATGGGGGACGGTCGGTGCGAGCATGGGCAGGCAACGACGATCGCTGTGGAGGTCCAGCGCTTCTTGCAGATGCGGGCTGTTGGGGAACAGCGACGCGGTATGCCCGTCATCGCCCATGCCCAGAATCAGCACGTCAATCTTAGGCAGCGCCTTGAGCGCCTCGTCAGTCGCCGCTGCAGCTTCGTCCACCGTCGTGGTCGGACGATAGAGGCTGAAGAACTCCGCTTCCGCCGCTGGCCCCTGAAGCAGGAAACGCTTGAGCAGGCCTTCGTTGCTGTCGGCGTGTTCGACGGGCACCCAACGCTCGTCGGCCAGACTCACGCAGACTTTCGACCACTCGAGTGGCTTCTGCGCCAGCGCCTTGAAAAACGCCACCGGGCTTTTGCCGCCGGACACCACCAACGTGGCCGTGCCCTGGGGGTTGCTGGAAATCGCAGCTGTGAGTCGCTCGGCCACGTGATCGGCCAGCGCGTTCGCCAGCACTTCGGGGTTATCGAATTCGTGGGCCTTCAGGCCCGCCGGAAATTCAAGTTCACATATCGCCATACCAGGATCTCCCGTCACGCGTAATCAAAGCAATGGAGCTCATCGGCCCCCAGGAACCAGCGGGGTAAGGCTTGGGCGCATCGCCCGCCTTTTTCCAGCCAGCGATCAACTGGTCGCACCATTGCCAGGCGTATTCGATTTCGTCTTTGCGGACAAACAGGTTTTGATTGCCCCGCATGACCTCCAGCAACAACCGCTCGTAGGCGTCCGGCACACGGGCGCTGCGGTAGGCATCGGAGAAGCTCAGTTGCAAAGGGTTGCTGCGCAGCTGCATGCCTTTGTCCAGGCCCTGATCCTTGGTCATCACTTGCAGCGAGATGCCTTCATCGGGCTGCAGCCGGATGATCAGGCGGTTGCTGATCTGCAAGCGCTGCTCAGGGGCAAAGATGTAATGCGGCGGCTCTTTGAAGTGGATCACGATCTGCGACAGCTTCTGCGGCATGCGCTTGCCGGTACGCAGATAGAACGGCACGCCCGACCAGCGCCAGTTACGGATATCGGCACGAATGGCGACGAAGGTTTCCGTGTCGCTCTGGGTATTGGAGTTTTCTTCCTCCAGATAACCCGGCACCGGCTTGCCCTCGCTGTAGCCGGCGATGTACTGACCGCGCACCACCTGGGTGGCCAGACGCTCCGGGGTGAAAGGCGCCAGTGCCTTGAGCACTTTCACCTTCTCGTCACGAATACTGTCGGCGGACAGGTCGCTGGGCGGGTCCATCGCGATCAGGCACAGCAGCTGCAAAAGGTGGTTCTGGATCATGTCACGCAGCTGACCGGCCTGGTCGAAATAGCCCCAGCGCCCTTCGATGCCGACCTTCTCCGCCACGGTGATTTCCACGTGGGAGATGTGGTTCTGGTTCCACTGTGTCTCGAACAGGCTGTTGGCAAACCGCAGGGCAATGAGGTTTTGCACCGTGTCCTTGCCCAGATAGTGGTCGATCCGGTAGATGCGGGTTTCAGGCAGGAACTTGGCGACGGCATCGTTGACGCGACGGGAAGACGCGAGGTCATGTCCGATGGGTTTTTCCAGCACAGCGCGGGTGCGATCGGTCAGGCCGACCAGCGCGAGGTTTTCGCAGATGGCGCCATAGACCGACGCCGGTGTCGCGAAGTAGGCAATCATGGTCGGCGCGTCGCCCACGGCTTCGGCAAGCGCGACGTAGTCCTCGCCTTTGAGGAAGTCCACATGCAGGTAACTCAGGCGGGCCTGAAAACGCTCCACGTGTTCAGTCTCAAGCTGCGCCTCGGGGACGAAGCGACGCAGGCTTTTATCAATGTAAGCCAGGTGCTCCTCAGGAGTCCCCGGCTCACGGGCCAACGCAATAATTCGGGTCTCGGCATGCAGCAGTCCAGCTCGATCAAGCTGGTACAACGCAGGAAACAGTTTGCGTACCGCCAGGTCACCCAAGGCGCCAAACAACGCAAAAGTGCACGGTTCAACCGTAATCGAGAGCATAATGTTGGTTCTTTTATCAAGTTAAGCTACAAATACCTTTTTTAAAGGCGTTACTCAAGGCCGAATGTAGTAATAACCACAACATTCCCACCTTAACCACATTAGAGTGGTGATCACCACAGGCCCTCAGTACGATAGGCCACCTTTGCGACAGGCTAAAGGCCGAAATTCCCTCACTGCAAATAAAGGCCTGTCGACCGGCCTGTCGCCGTTTCATCAGAAGGACAAACAATGGACCGCGTACGCAATCTTCTGGAGCAGATCCAGAGTCGTCTGGAAGAGCTGAACAAGGCCGAGCGCAAGGTCGCCGAGGCGATTCTGAGCAATCCGCAGCAGGCCACCCGGTTCAGCATCGCTGCGCTGGCCCAGGCCGCGAAGGTCAGTGAACCGACGGTCAACCGTTTCTGCCGCTCGTTTGATGTCAGCGGCTATCCCGAGCTGAAGCTGCAACTGGCCCAGAGCCTGGCCAGCGGCGCCGCCTACGTCAGCCGCGCCGTGGAAGCCGATGACAACCCGGAAGCCTACACCCGCAAGATCTTCGGCAGCGCCATCGCGTCCCTCGACAGCGTGTGCCAGGTGCTTGACCCCAACCTGATCAGCAAAGCGGTCGACCTGCTGATTCAGGCTCGGCAGATTCACTTCTTCGGCCTCGGGGCTTCGGCGCCGGTGGCATTGGACGCGCAGCATAAATTCTTCCGCTTCAATCTCGCCGTCACGGCCCACGCCGACGTGCTGGTGCAGCGCATGCTGGCCTCGGTGGCCCACACCGGCGAGCTGTTCGTGATCATTTCCTACACCGGGCGCACACGCGAGCTGGTCGAAGTGGCGCGCATCGCCCGTGAAAATGGCGCGTCGGTGCTGGGCCTGACCGCTGCCGACTCGCCGCTGGCGAAGGCCAGCACGTTGAGCCTGAACATTCCGCTGCCGGAAGACACCGACATCTATATGCCCATGACGTCGAGGATCGTCCAGCTGACAGTGCTGGATGTGCTGGCGACCGGCATGACCCTGCGTCGGGGCGTCGACTTCCAGCCGCACCTGCGCAAGATCAAGGAAAGCCTGAACGCGAGCCGGTACCCGGCGGACGATGAGCTGAATTAAGGGAACGCCTCATTTGCAGGCGATCCCCCGCTCCCACACTCAATGAACCAGGCTTGCCTGCAGGCTTAAGCTGGCGTGCTGCCCGGGCGCCAGGCTCAAGCAATCATCCACACCCGACGCCGCCTCGACGCGCAAGAAACCCATCGCTTCATCGCAGCCCACGCCAAGCAAGGGTCGGCTGCCGGGGTGCCAGACGACGGTGCTGTCGCTGTCGCCGGTGTCGATGCTCAACCGCCGCTGCCAGGCGTCGTCTTGTAGTTCCAACAGGCCTGCATGCTCGAACACCCGCTGACAACTGCCATGAACCCGAAGCTCGCCCCGCTGCTCGCAAGCGCTGCGACTGAGTTCGTCATAGCCGTGGGCACCGTCGAGCCCCTGCAAAGCGACGTCCGCCACATCACTGATGCGCCAGTAGGCGTGCAAGCCATGGCCGAAGTGACAAGGCTCGCTGTCGTCGTGACGCGTCTCCAGGCGCAGGTCCATCGAATGCCCGAGCTCGGCATAAAGATCGGCCTGCCAGTCCCACAGCTTGAGTTGCCAGCGCAATGTGACGCCCGCCTCGTGCTCGTGGCTTTCGACCAGTTTCCAGTCGAGGAGTCGGCCCCAGCCGTTGGCCGGCCAACCACTCTCCCCCGGATGACGTCCGACCCAGGGCCAACTAACCGGCACGCCACCGCGGATCGCGCCGACCAGAGGCCAGTGGGCGGCACACCACAGCCAAGGCTTCTGCCCGGCAGGTTCAAAATGCAACAGCTGAGCGCCCTGCCGACTGAACACGGCCTGGCACTGCGCATGATTGATCACCAGCACATCACGCTGTTGGTAACGTTCCCACTGAAAGGTCGGTTGCGGTCGCACCGAGGTGAAGAAACGCTGAAGAGGGTGCTCGGTTGAGCCGGGGTCCCTGAAGGGCATCGTTGTCGCACTCCAGATGGCGGTCACTCGTCACGCGAGAAAAAATGCCCCGAACGCGGAGCCATTGCTACGGATTAAATAGCGCGAAAAAAAACGGGCAGCTTGGCTGCCCGTAAAGCACACACGACCCTTGATCGTTTGTGGAGCGCGGAGGAGCGTCCGCTTAACTTAGAACTTCGATTGAATCTTGATACCGGCAACCAGTGCGTTCTGAACGTCGTCCACACCGCCCGGGCTCTTCACGTACTGCAGGTTAGGACGCACGGTCAGCCAGTCGGTTACGTGCACGCCGTAGTAGATTTCCGAGTTGTATTCGGTCTTCTGGATCGGCAGGTAGCCTGGGTTGTCGTAGTCTTCGATGCCGTTGACGGCGTTGACCAGACGACGGTTGTCCTGGGCATCATCGTTCACGTGGATACGCGCGACGCCGATACCGATGTCATCCTTCGGACGTGCATCGAACGGGCCTTTGTAGACGAAGCCGACCTGCTGGTAGTTGTCGACGAAGTTGGTGGCTTTGTCATGCACAGTCGCGTTGGCGAAAATGCTCAGACCACGGGATGCGTCGCCGTTGTGCGCGGTCAGCTGTTGCTGAGCCACGACCCACCAGCCGTGCTTGTCTTTGTGGGACTTGAAGTCACCGCCGGCGATTGCCTGTGGCTGACCGTTTTCGTTCTCGTAGAGATCGTCGGCGCTCGGGTTACTCACGTAGTAGCCCAGACGGTATTCGCCTGGCAGAGAGTTGACGTTTGGCGACCACACCACTTCAACCGGTACGACGGTGCCTTTGGAGCCGCTGCCGCTGAGTTTGAAGCTGTTGCCGGTTTCGAGGTACGAAGGGTTCTGCTCGTAGACGCCGATCTGGGCGAACAACTCAGGCGTGATGTTGTACTTCACGCGGGCAGCCCACTGGCTGACAGGCCAGTTGTACCAGGTGTTGACGTAGTTACCGACTTGCGAGCCGCAGAACGAAAGGTTCTGGAAGTCGCAAGGGAAGCTGTTGAAGTCTTCGCCTTCACCGAAACGACCAACCTTGATGTCCAGCTTGCCGTCGAAGTACTTCTGCTTGACCCACATCTGGGTCAGACGCCAGGTCTGGCCACGGCCCCAGACTTCCTGGGAGGAACTGAGCGTGCCGGCACGCGGATCGCCGATACGGTCGTTGGAGATGTTGTTGCCGCTACGCTCGGTGATCGCGAGCTTGAACTCTGCGTCGTGCCAGCCGAGGATTTTTTGCAGGTCCATTTGTACGCCGAACGCAAACTGGTCGCTGTAGCGGCCGGTTCTGTCGTCGTTATAACCACCGTTGAGGTTGGAGGCGGCTTCGCCCACGTACTCGATCGGGAAGTCGTAACCCTTGTCGTACAGCTCTTGACGCAGACCACCCCAATCGCCGGTCATGTGCTCGCTGGCTTTGAAAGGCTCCATTGCAGACGCCGTTCCGGAAATCGTCAACGCGCTCAGGACAGACAACCCACCGATCAGCTGAAACTGGTTAAGCGACTTGTTACGTACCTTTTTCATCCCTTGGATCCTCGTTTTATTGTTATTAGCTTTTGAACAGCGTTGTAACCACGTACATCGTGTGCATGACGGGTTTTGTACGGCAGACATCCACCCGTCACAGGTGCTCGTTTGTGCAGTGCTCCTGCACATCGGGATCAGTTGCGGTTGAGCCGCGTGACATTCCCCATGTTCTCCACCGACTGACTCGGTGCCAGGACGCCAAGGCGCTCGCCGGTTTTGGCGTCGAACAGCAGAACCTTCGCCGGATCGAACTGCAACGTCAAGGTCTCGCCCACAGCGGGTGCAATATCCGGCGCCAGACGGCAGCAGACCTTGCTCTCGTTGAGGGTAACGAATACCAGCGTATCCGGGCCAGTCGGCTCGGTCACCTGGACTTCGGCGCGAATGGTCGGCAGACCGGCAGCATCACCGGACGCTAGCACGATCTGCTCGGGACGCAGGCCCAGAATCACCTCACGGTCCTCAAGACCGGCGTCGTTCATGCTCATCGGCAGCTCGCAACGGGCCTGACCGCTGTCGAGCAGCGCGACGAGGCGACCGTCCTTGCGTTGCAGGCGCAGCGGGATGAAGTTCATCGGCGGCGAGCCGATGAAGCTGGCCACGAACAGGTTGGCCGGATCGTTGTAGATCTGCTTTGGCGTGCCGAACTGCTGAATGATGCCGTCCTTCATGACCGCCACTTTGTCGCCCAGTGTCATCGCTTCGATCTGGTCGTGGGTCACGTAGACCGTGGTGGTCTTCAGGCGCTGGTGCATCAGCTTCATTTCGGTACGCATCTCGACGCGCAGCTTGGCATCGAGGTTCGAAAGCGGCTCGTCGAACAGGTAAATCTTCGGCCGACGGGCCAGCGCCCGGCCCATGGCCACGCGCTGTTGCTGACCACCGGAGAGCTGCCCCGGCTTGCGATTGAGCAGGTGTTCGATCTGCAGCAGCTTGGCGACCCGCGCCACTTCGGCGTCGATGTCGGCCTGATTCATCTTGCGAATCTTCAGCCCGAACTCGATGTTCTCGCGCACGCTCATGGTCGGGTACAGCGCGTAGGACTGGAAGACCATCGCGATGTCGCGATCCTTCGGGCTCATGCCGCTGACGTCCTGATCACCGATCATGATCGCGCCGCCGGTAATGTTTTCCAGCCCGGCGATGCAGTTCATCAGGGTCGACTTACCGCAGCCCGAAGGGCCGACCAGAATCAGGAACTCGCCTTCTTTGATGGAGAGTTCGATGTTCTTCAGGGTGTCCGGCAAACCGGCCCCGTAAGTCTTGTTTACATTGCGTAGTTCAAGCGTTGCCATGATTACCCCTTGACTGCGCCGGCCGTGAGCCCGCGCACGAAATACTTGCCTGCGACCACGTAGACCAACAGGGTGGGCAGACCGGCGATCATCGCCGCCGCCATATCAACGTTGTATTCCTTGACGCCTGTGCTGGTGTTGACCAGGTTGTTCAGCGCGACCGTGATCGGCTGCGAATCACCGCTGGAGAACACCACGCCGAACAGGAAGTCGTTCCAGATCTGGGTGAACTGCCAGATCAGGCAGACCATGATGATCGGCGTCGACATCGGCAGAATGATCCGACGGAAGATGGTGAAGAAGCCGGCGCCATCCAGACGTGCCGCTTTCACCAGTGCGTCCGGAATACTGACGTAGTAGTTGCGGAAGAACAGCGTGGTGAACGCCAGACCGTAAACGACGTGGACGAACACGAGACCTGTGGTGGTGCTGGCCAGGCCCATTTTGCCCAGCGTGAAAGACGCCGGCAGCAGGACGGTCTGGAACGGCAGGAAGCAACCGAACAGCAGCAGACCGAAGAACAACTGCGAACCGCGGAAGCGCCACATCGACAGCACGTAGCCGTTCAGCGCACCAATGGTGGTGGAGATCAGCACCGCCGGAACGGTGATCAGGAACGAGTTCCAGAAGTAACCTTTCACCGTCGCCCAGGCTTTGATCCAGCCGATGGCCGTCACTTCGGTCGGCCAGCTGAGCAGGTTGCCGCTGCCGATGTCTTCCGGCGACTTGAAGCTGGTCAGCAGCATCACCACCAGCGGCACCAGATAAATGAATACCGCAACGATCAGCACCGCATAGATGGCGACGCGGCTCAGGCTGAGGGCGGGCTTGTTGGCGAGACTAGTCATTGCGCTTGGCCCTCAGCTCGGAATACAGATAAGGCACGAGGATGGCGAGAATCGCGCCGAGCATCAGGATCGCACTGGCGGAACCCATGCCCATCTGGCCACGGCTGAAGGTGAACGAGTACATGAACATCGCGGGCAGGTCAGACGAGTAGCCCGGGCCACCGGCCGTCATGGCCGCGACCAGGTCGAAGCTTTTGATGGCGATGTGCGCCAGAATCATGACCGCACTGAAGAACACCGGACGCAGGCTTGGCAGCACGACCTTCCAGTAGATTTTCGGCATGCTCGCGCCGTCGATCTGCGCAGCACGGATGATCGACTGATCAACGCCACGAAGGCCGGCCAGGAACATCGCCATGATGAAGCCCGACGCCTGCCATACCGCAGCGATCACCAGGCAGTAAACGACGCGGTCCGGATCGATCAGCCAGTCCAGGCGGAAGCCTTCCCAGCCCCAGTCACGCAGCAGTTTGTCCAGGCCCATGCCCGGGTTGAGCAGCCATTTCCAGGCCGTACCGGTCACGATCATCGACAGCGCCATCGGGTACAGATAAATGGTGCGGATAAAGCCTTCGCGGCGGATGCGCTGATCCAGGAAGACCGCCAGCAGCACGCCAACCACCATGCTGATGCCGATGAACATGCCACCGAACACCGCGAGGTTTTTGCTGGCTACCCACCAGCGGTCGTTGTCGAACAACCGCGCGTATTGCGCCAGACCCACGAATTTGTAGGTCGGCAGGAAAGTCGAGTTGGTGAACGACAGAACGAACGTCCACAGGATATAGCCGTAGAAGCCCACCAATACGATGAACATGCTGGGCGCCAGCACCAGTTTGGGTAGCCAGCGCTGCAGTGCATCGAACGGCGAGGCTTTGCTGAACACAGCAACAGAACTCATGGTGAAATCCAGTACAGAAGAATGAAGAGTGCAAACACGCCGCCGTCTGTGGGAGTGAGCTTGCTCGCGAGGCGGTGTGTCAGTGCCGTCTGTATTGGCTGACATGACGCCATCGCGAGCAAGCTCACTCCTACATGGAGCAAGGGGTGTTACGGCTTACTTGGCAGACTTGATCGCAGCGCCCAGCTTCTTCGCCGCGTCGGCCGGATCGGCTTTCGGGTCGTTGATGAAGTTGGTCACGACGTCAAAGAAAGCGCCCTGCACGGCCAGTGTGGTGGCCATGTTGTGCGCCATGCTTGGTTGCAGGCCGCCGGTTTTGGCGTCAGCCAGGAAGTCCTTGGCAGCGGTCTGGGCGCACGAGTCAAAACCGTACTTGCCCATGTCAGCCAGCATGTCGTTGCGAACCGGGATCGAGCCCTTGTTGATGCTGAAGACTTTCTGGAAGTTTTCACCCAACACGACCTTGGCGATGTCCTGCTGACCGGCAGCAGTACCTGCATCCTTCTGCTTGAACACAGCCAGGGAGTCGATGTTGTAGGTGAACGCCTTGTCGGTGCCCGGGAACGCTACGCACTCGTAGTCCTTGCCGGCGACTTTCTTGGCAGCGGTCCATTCACTCTTGGCCCAGTCACCCATGATCTGCATGCCGGCCTTGCCGTTGATGACTTTGGCGGCTTCCAGGTTCCAGTCCTGGCCTTTGCCGTCGGCATCCATGTAGGTGGCGACTTTCTTCAGCTCGGTGAGCGACTTGACCATTTCAGGGCCGGTCAGCGCAGCGTTGTCGAGGTCGACCAGTGCCTTTTTGTAACCATCAGCGCCCATGACAGAGAGAACGACGGCTTCAAAAACAGTGCTGTCCTGCCAAGGCTGGCCACCGTGGGCCAGAGGGATGAAGCCTGCCGCTTTGAGCTTGTCGCCCGCTGCGTAGAATTCTTCGAGGGTGGTAGGGGCTTTTTCGATACCGGCTTTCTTGAAGACTTCCGGGTTGATCCACAGCCAGTTGACGCGGTGGATGTTCACCGGCACGGCGACGTAGTCACCGTCGTACTTCACGGTGTCGGAGACTTTCTTGTCCAGCAGGCTGTCCCACTTCTCCTCTTTGGAGACGTTTTTAAGCACGTCGGTATCAAGCAGGCCGGTAGAGGCCCATTCCTGGATGTCCGGGCCTTTGATCTGGGCAACGCCAGGCGGGTTGCCAGCAACGGCGCGGCTCTTGAGCACGGTCATTGCGGTTGCACCGCCGCCGCCTGCGACGGCGCCGTCTTTCCAGGTGAAACCGTCTTTTTCAACTTGCGCGCGGAGCACATCGACAGCGGCTTTTTCGCCACCGGACGTCCACCAGTGCACAACTTCGACGGTGCCTTTGGCATCAGCTGCCATGGCGCTCAGAGGGAACAACGAGGCGAGGGAAATAAGTGCAGCGAGACGGGAAATCGAATTCATATCTGACCTTTCTTGTTGTTATGCATGAGCAAGTCGTGGCGCTTGCGCTGCGTGGATTCTAACCAAGGGGTTAGAGCGGACGGTAACGAAGGGATGCGCAAATGTCACAGGGCTGTGACATTGGGGAAAGGGACCGGATTACTCCACACCACGCGGCAGATAGAGCGTGACCCGCAACCCGCCCTCGCGCATGTTCTGCAACGTCACTTCGCCGCCGTGGCTGTGGGCAATATTGCGGGCGATCCCGAGCCCCAGCCCGTAACCCTGCTGGTGTTTGCCGGCCAGCCGGAAGTGCGGTTCGAAGACTTGTTCCATTCGCTGTTCAGGCACGCCCGGGCCTTCGTCCTCGACGTGAAGAATGAACGCATCGGCGTCGTCTTCAACGAACAGGTGCGCACGGTCGCCGTATTTGATGGCGTTATCGATCAGGTTGCCCATGCACCGGCGCAGCGCCAGGGGCTTGCCGTAGTACATCGACATCGCCTTGCCGTGCAACGTGACACGGCCTGCACCGTCAGCGGAGAGATAGGGCTCGATCAGGCAATCCAGCGCGTGATTGAGGTCGACCGGCTCGATGTTCTCGTGAATGTCGGTGTCCTTCACGCACTGCAACGCGCCTTTGACCAGCAACTCCAGCTCATCCAGGTCACGGGTGAATTTGGCCTGCATCTGTTCGTCTTCGAGCAGCTCGACGCGCAGCCGCAAGCGAGTGATCGGGGTGCGCAGGTCGTGGGAAATCGCGCTGAAGAGCTGGCCGCGTTCGGTCAGGTAACGGCTGATGCGATCGCGCATGGTGTTGAACGCGCGGGTCACTTCCACCACTTCACTGCCGCCGCCCTCCACCACCGGCTCGACGTCGGCACCCAACGACAGATCCCGCGCGGCATGGGCCAGACGCTTGAGCGGGCCGCTCTGCCAGTGCACCAGCAGACCGATGAAGACCAGCAGAAAAATACTGGTCAAAGCAATGAACCAGACTTGCTGCGAGGGCAGGCCTTCCGCTTCGAGCATGGTGTAGGGCTCAGGCAGCAGCGAGGCGATGTACAGCCATTCGCCGGGCGACAGCTCGATTTGCGTGACCAGCACGGGCGGATTGACCGGTTCAAGGGTCAGCGCGTAATGGGCCCATGAGCGTGGAAGTTCGTCGAGTCTGAGACCGCTGTTGAAAATGCGCAGGTCTTCGGGACGCACGAAGCGCACGAGGATGTCGGGATCAGCGCCGAGGTTTTGCCGCAGCACCTGACCGACCACATCGATGACCGCCGTCTTGCGCACGGTGGGCTCAAGCACCTGCATTTCCAGCGGCCGATCGTTGAGCGACACAAAGAAACGCGTGCCGCCCATGCTGCGCAATTGATCGAGCACCAGCGGCCGAAACGCAACGGGGAGCGAGCGGAAGTAACTCACACTCGCCGCCATGGAAAAACCCAGACTGCGGGCGCTGGTGACCAGGCCTTCCATCTGCGTGGCGCGCAGTTGCGAAAGCCAGATCAGGCTGGACAGGGTTTGCGCCAGCAACACGGCGAGCAAGGTCAGCAGCAGCATGCGTCCGAGCAGCGAACGCGGCACCGGCAAGCGGCGTTTCCTGTCGGTCACCATTGAGTATCAGTAACCGTTGCCGGCTTGGGGGAGGACATTGGCTGCCAGCAGATAACCACTGCCTCGCACGGTGCGGATCAATCGCGGGGCCTTGCCAGTGTCACGCAAACGCTGACGCAGGCGGCTGACCGCCATGTCGACGATGCGCTCCAGCGGCATCAGCTCACGGCCACGGGTGGCGTTGCCGATGGTGTCGCGATCGAGAATCTGTTGGGGGTTGTCGAGAAACAGTTTGAGCAGCGCGAAATCAGCGCCGGACAAAATCACTTCTTCACCATCGTTGTGAAACAGCCGATGACTGACCATGTCCAGCCGCCATTCATCGAACACCAGCACTTCACCGCCGCTGCGTTCCTGGCCGAACTGGGCACGGCGCAACAGGGCTTTGATCCGGGCCTGAAGCTCACGGGGGCTGAAGGGTTTGGCCATGTAATCATCGGCGCCGAGCTCCAGACCAATGACGCGATCAGCCTCGTCGGAGCTGGCGGTGAGCATGATGATGGGAATATGCGGTTGACGCGGATGCTGCCTGACCCAACGACACAGGCTGAAGCCATCTTCATCAGGGAGCATCACGTCGAGAATCAGCAGGTCGCTGGCCTCTTCGTTGAATGCCTGACGAAACTCCGCCCCATCGCCGACCGTGCGCACCTGAAAACCGGATCGGCTCAGGTAGGCTTGCAGCAACTCGCAAATCTCCTGGTCATCGTCGACCACCAGAATCGATTTACTGACAGCGTTCACATGGTCGTCCTTGTGAGCAATGGATTGTTGTTATAGGTGGAGCAGTTGCGAGCTTCAAGCTTTAAGCCGCAAGCCAGCCATGCGCGGCATTGACTTGCAGCTTATAGCTTGCCGCTTGCGCTCGCCGCGAACTGATCCAGCGCCACGCCTGCGCCCATCAGGCCGGGGTACTCGGCCGTGACCAGCCAGACCGGCACGTCATTGAAGTAATCCTTCATCAGTCCCTTCTCGGCGAACGCCTTGTTGAAGCCGCTCTGCATGAAGAAATCAACGAACCGCGGGATCACGCCACCGGCAATATACACGCCGCCGCGTCCGCCGACAGTCAGTACGTTGTTGCCCGCCACCCGGCCGAGGAATACACAGAACTGCTCGAGCACCGCGCTGGCGACCGGATCGCCCTTGAGCGCCGCCGAGGTAATGGCCGCGGGGGATTTGAGTTCAGGCTCGATCTCGTCCAGCCCGCAGCTGACTTGATACAGCAGCAACAGCCCGGCGCCACTCAGAATCGTCTCGGCGCTGACATGCTCGTGGGTCGCCATCAACCGCATCCACAGCAGGGCTTCGCGAGGCGTGCCGATCGGCAAATCAACGTGACCGCCCTCCCCCGGCACCGCAGTCCATCGCGCTTCGCCGCTGCGGATCAACGTGCCGACGCCAAGGCCGGTGCCTGGCCCGATCACCACCCGCGCACCACGAGGATCGCCCTTGCCATGACGCACGGTCAGGTACTCGTCGTCCTTCAGGCGGGTCATGCCCAGCGCCATGGCGGTGAAGTCGTTGACCAGGATCAGGTGGTCGATCTTCAGCTCGGCGCAGAACGCCTGCCGGTTGATCTTCCAGTGGCTGTTGGTGAAGTGGAAATCGTCGCCGGTCACCGGCCCGGCCACCGCCAGACAAATGGAGGTGACATCACCGCGCTGCAATTCCAGGTCCTGCAGATAGACCGTCAGGGCCTTTTCAGGACTCGCGTAATCGACCGTTGCGAACACGCGGATCGAATGCAACTGATCGTCTTCCCAAATGGCAAACCGCGCATTTGTGCCGCCGATATCACCCACCATCGCCAATGTCACTTGAGCGTCTCCAGATTCGAAGTAAAGGCGCTGGCGCCCTTCTCTGCCGAGCTGAAGGCCATGCGCATGAAGCCGAACAATTCGCGCCCGCTGCCCACGTTATGGGACAAGCGACCGATGGCCGGCTCTCTGGCGGCCAATTCTGCCGGTTCGACCAGAACTTGCAACGTTCCTTTCACGCCATCGACACGAATGAGATCCCCATCACGTACCAACGCCAGCGGTCCGCCGTCGGAGGCTTCCGGGCAAACGTGAATCGCCGCCGGGATTTTCCCGGACGCGCCGGACATGCGCCCGTCAGTAATCAGCGCTACTTTGAACCCACGGTCCTGCAGCACGCCCAGGAACGGCGTCATCTTGTGCAGCTCCGGCATGCCGTTGGAGCGCGGCCCCTGGAAGCGCATCACCGCCACGAAATCGCACTCCAGTTCGCCCGCCTTGAAGGCGTCGGCGAGGTCCTGCTGGTCTTCGAATACTTTGGCGGGCGCTTCGACGATCTGATGCTCCAGCGCAACGGCAGAGACCTTCATCACGCCACGGCCCAAGTTGCCTTCCATCACCCGCAGGCCGCCCTCGGCCGAGAACGGACGGGCAATCGGGCGCAGGACGTTTTCGTCGAGGCTTTCGATCGGGCCATCGCGCCACACCAGTGTGCCTTCTTCCAGGAACGGCTCCTGGGTGTAGCGACGTAGACCACGGCCCATAACCGTGTTGACGTCTTCGTGCATCAGGCCCGCGTCGAGCAGCTCGCGGATCAGGAACGACATGCCGCCGGCAGCCTGGAAGTGGTTGATGTCGGCTTTGCCATTCGGGTAGACGTGGGAAAGGGTCGGCACGACTTCCGACAGATCGGCCATGTCCTGCCAGGTCAGCTGAATGCCCGCGCACTGGGCAATCGCCGGCATGTGCAGCGTGTGGTTGGTGGAACCGCCCGTCGCGTGCAGGGCAACAATCGAGTTGACCAGCGAACGTTCGTCCACAATCTCTCCGAGAGGGATGAAGTCGCCGCTTTGTTTGGTCAGACGCGTGACCTGGAACGCCGCCTCGCGTGTCAGGGCATCGCGTAGCGGTGTGTAGGGATTGACGAAAGAGGCACCCGGAAGATGCAGACCCATGACTTCCATGAGCAACTGGTTGGTGTTCGCCGTGCCGTAGAACGTGCAGGTGCCCGGGCCGTGGTAGGACTTCATTTCCGAGTCCAGCAGCTCTTCGCGGGTTGCCTTGCCTTCGGCGTAGCGCTGACGCACGTCGGCTTTCTCTTTGTTGGAGATGCCCGAGACCATCGGCCCGCCCGGTACAAAAATCGTCGGCAGATGACCGAAACGCAGCGAGCCCATCAGCAAGCCCGGAACGATCTTGTCGCAGATGCCCAGCATCAGCGCGCCGTCGAACATGTTGTGGGACAACGCCACCGCCGTTGCCATCGCAATGACTTCTCGGCTGGCGATACTCAATTCCATGCCCGGCTCGCCCTGGGTGACACCGTCACACATGGCCGGAACGCCACCGGCAAACTGTCCCACCGAGCCGATTTCGCGCAGCGCTTTTTTGATCTGTTCGGGGAAGTGTTCGTACGGCTGATGCGCCGAGAGCATGTCGTTGTAGGAAGAGACGATGGCAATGTTGGCCGCATTCATCATGCGCAGGCTGTTCTTGTCTTCGGGACCACATGCCGCGACGCCGTGGGCGAAGTTGGCACATTGCAACTTGCCGCGCATCGGCCCGTCGCTCGCCGCACCCCGGATCAATTGCAGGTAGCGTTGACGGGTTTCACGGCTGCGAGCAATCAGCCGTTCGGTTACCTCAAGGACGCGGGGATGCATGTCATGGACTCCAGGCTAGCGATGTGGTCACTCGTTCAGGCGCTTTCACCAGGCTGCGATCAAATCCGGGGCTCAGACGAGAGCGACGGCAAGCACTTGATTTTCAGCCAGTTGTGACGGCCAGACGGGTTTCTATTTGTAGATAAAACAAAATACTGCCACTAAAAGGGGTTGTTTTCTATTTTTATGAGAATAATCTTGTAATTCCAACAACAAATTCTTGAGGACGGGTGTATGACTCTCCGCATCGCAATTAATGGCTTTGGCCGAATCGGCCGCAACGTCCTACGCGCACTCTATACCCAAGGCTACCGTCAGGACCTGCAAGTCGTCGCCATCAACGACTTGGGCGACAGCGAGATCAACGCCCACCTGCTGAAATTCGATACGGTTCACGGGCAATTCGACGGCTCCGTTGAACACGATCAGGAAAGCCTGACCGTCAATGGTGACCGAATTGCGGTCAGTGCGATCCGCAACCCGGCCGAGCTGCCGTGGAAATCCCTGGACATCGACGTGGTGTTCGAATGCACCGGCCTGTTCACCGACCGCACCAAAGCCGCCGCACACATCACTGCCGGTGCCAAGAAGGTCATTATCTCGGCTCCGGCCAAAGGCGCCGATGCGACGATCGTCTACGGCGTTAACCATGATGTACTTCGCCAATCCCATCAGGTCATCTCCAACGCATCCTGCACCACCAACTGCCTGGCGCCGGTCGCCCAGGTGCTGAACCGTGAGCTGGGCATCGAGAGCGGTCTGATGACCACCATCCACGCCTACACCAACGACCAGAACCTGATCGACGTCTACCACACCGACCCGTACCGCGCGCGTTCGGCGACTCAGTCGATGATCCCGAGCAAGACCGGCGCTGCCGAAGCGGTCGGCCTGGTGCTGCCGGAACTGGCGGGCAAGCTGACCGGCATGGCCGTGCGTGTGCCGGTGATCAACGTTTCGCTGGTCGACCTGACCATTCAGCTCAAGCGCGACGCGACGGCCGAAGAAGTCAACGCGATCATGAAAGAAGCGGCCCAGCATTCGAAAATCCTCGGCTACAACACCCTGCCGCTGGTTTCCCACGACTTCAATCACAACCCGCTGTCGTCGATCTTCGATGCGAACCACACCAAAGTCAGCGGTCGCCTGCTGAAGGTCTTGGCGTGGTACGACAACGAATGGGGCTTCTCCAACCGCATGCTGGATAACTGCCTGGCGTTGATGAACGCCGAGTAAGCAAGTAACGGGATCCCCTCAATGTAGGAGCGAGCTTGCTCGCGAAGACGGAATTCAAGCCGCTGGACCGTCAGCGGATTTACCAGGCTCTTCGCGATCAGCTCCCTCCCCGGTAATGACTGCCGTCCCGGCGAACGGCCCTTACAATCTGTGCAAATCCCTACCTTGACCTGACGTCTAGATGATAAGCATTATCATCTGCTGAATTCTGGTCGGGTGTCCCCGTGACTCAGTCGCACTTCAATACTGTCTTTCTCGCCCGGCGAACCATGCTGTTGCGCACGCTTCAGCGCATGGTCCGCAGCCACACCACCGCCGAAGACCTGCTCCAGGAAACCTACCTGCGTGTCACCCGCGCACTCACCGAGCGAGCCATCGAGCACCTCGAACCCTTCGTCTTCCAGACCGCGCGCAATCTGGCCCTGGATCATCTGCGCGCCCGCCGCGTTCACGCGCGCACCATCAATGACGATGCGCCGATCAGCGATCTTCATAATGTCGTCGCCCCCCACTCCGCGCTGGAGGACGCCGCCCACGCCAACCGTCTGCTGGAAAGCCTGAGCGCAAGCCTGGAAACCCTGTCACCCCGGCAGCAGAAAATCTTCACCCTCAGTCGGCTTCACGGCGCAAGTTATCTGGAAATCGCCGAGCAACTGGGCGTGTCCACCAGCACCGTGCAAAAAGAATTGAAGCTGATCATGACGCTCTGCCTGAGTGTCGCGGCGCGCCTGGATCACTGAGTTTCATCCGCAAGAATTCGTCAGTGGGTGCTTCTGAGTGACGCTACAATGCCGGCCAAACCGTGGACCTGAGGACGCTCCTTGACGGACTCCCAATCACCCCGCCGCGCTCAAGCCGATGCATCGGGCACTGCCGAGACGATGGACCAGGCCCTGACCTGGCTGATCGAGCTGGAAATCGCAGATGCCGCAACCCACGCGCGCTTTCTGGAATGGCTCGAAGCCGATCCCGCCCACCGAGAAGCGTTTGCCAGCGCCGAGACCGTGTGGCACTCGCAAACGGTATTCGATGCAGCAGCGGTGCTGGCTGTGCGGAAAAAAACCTGACGCCGGACTGCGCTCGCCAAGCTGCGGCGCCATGGCTTCAAACCTGATGATCTGACACTCACCGAAATTATTTTTACGCGATAGCCGCGACCCGCACGTCTAGTCATAGCCAATGCAACTGATTCCTATTTGAATCATCTCGCAACAACTATGACGACCCGCACGACAGGGAGCGCTATCCATGCTGTCCAGCTTCAACCCCGCCTCATACGCCTCGGCAAACGCCACTCACCACCTCGGGCTTTCCCTGCTGACCATCGCCGTTTTAGCGGCCGCGGTGCACAGTCCCGCCGTCGCTGCCGCCGAGCAAACCAGCGCGCTGGAACTGGAGCAGATCACAGTTAGCGCCACGCGTCAGGCGCAGTCGGTGGATTCGGTACCCGGCACGGTGACCGTGCAGGACCGAGCGTCGCTGGATCGTCGCAACGTCAACAGCATTCGCGACCTGGTACGCGACGAGCCTGGCGTGTCCGTGGGCGGGGCCGGCCAGCGTGCGGGCACCAGCGGCTACAACATCCGCGGCATCGATGGCGACCGGATCCTGACGCAGGTGGATGGCGTCGAAGTGCCGGACAACTTCTTCCAGGGCCCTTTCGCCAACACCCATCGCAATTACGTGGATCCGGAGATCATCAAGCGCGTCGAGATCCTGCGCGGGCCTGCGTCGGCGCTGTATGGGAGCAGCGCCATCGGCGGGGCGGTGAGCTATTACACCCTCGACCCCGAGGACATCATCAAGCCGGGCAAAGATGTCGGTGCCCGTCTGAAAACCGGTTACAGCTCGGCGGACAACAGCTGGTTGAATTCATCTACGGTTGCCGGCCGCGCGGGGGATGTCGACGGTTTGCTGCACGTCAGCCAGCGCAACGGCCACGAGACCGAGTCCTACGGTGAGCATGGCGGCACCGGGCTGTCCCGCACGGCAGCCAACCCGGAAGACGCCCGCGCAACCAATGTGCTGGCCAAGCTGGGCTGGAACTACGGCGACAATGATCGTCTGGCGTTCACTTACGAGAAGTACAAGGACGATACCCATACGAATCAGAAGAGTGTGGTGGGTGGGCCTTTCAATGCCGGTGTTGGCTTCGGCTACTACGGTTCACGCGAAGGAAACGACGTTATCACCCGAGAGCGGTTTGGCCTGGAAAACAGCTTTGCGCTGGACAGCGTGTTGGCTGACAACGCCAAGTGGAGCTTGAACTACCAGATTGCCAAGACCGATCAAAATACGCTTGAAAGGTATCTTCCCTCTAACCCCAGAAGCGGGGCGGTTTTGCGAGATGTCTGGCGCACCCGCGACACCCACTACAATGAACGCCAGTGGATCCTCGACGCACAGCTGGATAAAGCGTTCGACCTTGGCGACACCCAGCACTTGCTGACGTATGGCACGACCCTCAAGCAACAGAAGGTGACAGGGCTTCGGACAGGATCAGCCACCTGTGCGTCGGTTGTCGGAACCTGCCGCACCATCGGTGCAGTCAGCACCACTGCCTCCGACATCGTGGCACCTACCCACGACTTCCCGAACCCGACGATCACCACCTACGGGCTTTTCGCTCAGGATCAGATCAAGTGGGGCGACTGGACCTTCATGCCCGGCGCCCGCTACGACTACACCACGCTCGAACCAGACGCCACAGATTCATTCCTCAAAAGCGTCAACCTGAAAAGCAAGAGCGAGTTCGACGACAGCACCAAAAAATGGCATCGCCTGTCACCCAAGCTGGGCCTGACGTATGCGTTCAACGACGCCTACACCTGGTACGGCCAGTACGCCGAGGGCTTCCGCACGCCGAGCGCCAAAGCCTTGTATGGCCGCTTCGAAAACACCCGGGGCAATTACGTCGTCGAGCCCAATCCCGACCTGAAACCGGAGACCAGCAAGAGCTACGAAACCGGGCTGCGCGGTCACTTCGACGAGGGCACGTTTGATCTGGCGGTGTTCTACAACACGTATCGCGACTTCATTAATGAGGACGCAGTGATTCCAGCCAACTCCACCACCACGACCTTCCAGTCCAACAACATCAGGCACGCCACGATCAAGGGCGTTGAGCTCAAGGGCCGGCTGAACCTGGACAGCTTCGGCGCACCCGAAGGCCTCTACACCCGAGGCTCGCTGGCCTATCTGTACGGTCGCAACAACGACACCGGCCAGCCCCTCAATAGCATCAATCCGCTCACCGGCGTATTAGGGCTGGGTTATGACCAGAACAACTACGGCGGTTTGCTGAACTGGACGCTGGTCAAGCGCAAGACGCGGGTCGACACCAGCAACTACTACGCCCCCGACGGTGCCACCCGGTTCAAGACGCCGGGCTTTGGCCTCGTCGATCTGACGGGCTATTACAAAGTCACTAACGACGTCACGGTCAGCGGTGGCCTGTACAACCTCGCGGACAAAAAATACTGGCTGTGGGATGACGTGCGCGGTTACGACAGCGTTGGCGAAGCCGGTGCCACCGCCCCCGCCAACCTCGACCGACTGACCCAGCCAGGCCGCAATTTTGCCGTGAACGTGGTGTGGGATATCTGACCGACCCCCGTTACAGGTGCGTGATTTTTTATGCGCCTGCAACGCTCGTTCGTCTTGTTAACAAACGCCTCATTTACAAGGAAGACCCTATGACCGGCAACGCCATTCGTCGCTCGCCACGACTGAACCAGATTACCCATGCCCCCCATGAACAACTGGACAAGGCGGTGAAAGCCAACGCGCCGTTCGAGACACTGGCCAGCTACCGCCGATTCCTCAGCGCCCAATACCTGTTCCAGGAAGAGCTGAAAACACTGTACACGCACCCGCAGTTGATCGAGCTGATTGCCGACCTGGCCGATCGATGCCGCGCCGAACAGGCCAAAGCCGATCTGCTTGATCTTCAGGCTGACATCCCTGCCCCGGTCGCCGGCGCGGTCGATGGGCCCAGCCTTGCCGAGGCGCTGGGCTGGCTGTTCGTGTCGGAGGGTTCGAAGCTGGGCGCCGCCTTTCTGATCAAACGCGCCGTGGCCTTGAACCTCAGCGAGACGTTCGGCGCGCGCCATCTGGGTGAACCGTCAGGCGGTCGCGCCGAAGGCTGGAAACGCTTTGTCCGGATCATTGACGATCTGCCGTTCAACGCCGAACAGGAGCGCGAGATAGACCGTGGCGCAGTGGCGGCCTTCGAACGTTTCAACGTGCTGCTGCAGCACGCCTACGCTCCAGCGTCTGAAGCGGAACCCGCCTGACGCCGGGCCTTTTGCGCCCGGCACTGATAAGCTGAGCGCCTTTGCGGGACCTGAAAATCCCGCAACACCTGTTCACTCTGCATTACCGAGACCATGACCCGTACTCCACCCGGCAGTAAACTGTCCCGCATCCTGTTTGGCATTCTCGCCTACGTGAGCCTGACCATCGGCATCATCGCGATTTTCATTCCGGGCCTGCCCACCACCGAATTCATTCTGCTGGCGGCGTGGGCGGCGACGCGTAGCTCGCCACGCTTGAGCGCCTGGCTCGAGAATCATCGGGTGTTCGGACCGATGCTGAGCAACTGGCGAAACGGCAAGATGATTGCGCGCAAGGCCAAGATCAGCGCCACGGTCACCATGCTGATCTGCGCGGTCATGATGCTGGTGCTGCTGAAACACAATTGGTGGATCTACTTCGCGGTAGCCGGCATGGTGCTGGTCAATCTGTGGATCTGGTCACGGCCTGAGCCTTCGCGCCTTTCGCCCGCACAGCCGCCGTCGCCGTCGCCGTCGCCGTCGCCCAATCGTAACGACACTCCCGGACACTGAAATGCAGGACCGGCTTCAGCCGGGAAGAGGCCGGTTTGAACGCCGCGGGTAAAGCGCTGCGGCGCCTGACGCTTTCCCGGCTAAAGCCGTCCCACCAACAGCGCGCCGCATATGAACCTGAACCCGAGGCAGCCCCCGGCGGTCTGTCCTCTTAGGTCCATCACCTTTCCCCGGAGCCATTGCCATGTTCGAGCCAGGTCATCTGCACATCGTCCACCCCGCTCTGCAACCACACGATGTCGGCTACGACCTTCACATTCGTTACGAAGTCAGCCAGACCGATTCGGGGCCGGGCATGCAGTTCACCCTGGAAGGCGACATCAATGGCCAGGCGGTCAGCGAAACATTCGAGCTGCCGAAGGACAAGGCCTACAACTTCGCCAGTGATGCCTCGCGCAGACTCGAAAAGCATGGCCTGCCGAGAACCACTGACCTGCACGCGATGCACGGCGAGTACGACCGGATGTTCGAAGACATCCGCCACACGCTCGACATGAAATCCGGTGATCCGGTGAAGCCGGAGCATCTGGAATAGACCAGCACGCTGACCCGTCTCGGGACCGCGATGGGTGATGAGATTACTGGCATAATCGCCCCCCTCACTCCCGCGGGTCCTTTCACTCCCCATGCGCATTCACGTCACGTTCATCGACCGCGTCGGCATCACTCAGGAAGTGCTTGCCATCCTCGGCGCACGCAACCTGAACCTCGATGCCGTGGAAATGGTGCCGCCCAACGTCTATATCGACGCGCCGACGCTGAGCCATGACGTGCTTGAAGAACTCAAGGACCGGCTGTTTCGCGTGCGCGGCGTGGAAGCGATCACAGTGGTCGACATCCTTCCCGGCCAGCGCCGCCACTTGCAGTTGGATGCCCTGCTGGCAGCAATGACCGACCCGGTGCTTGCCCTCGACAGCGCCGGCCATGTGCTGCTGGCGAACCCTGCCCTGGTCGCGTTGTATGGCCGGGAACCGACGGGGGAATCGATTGGCGAACTGTTCTCCGATGATGGCCTGCAATCGGCGCTGCTGGAAAACGGCTTTCGTCTGCCACTGCGCGAAGTCACGCTCAACGGCGAGGCCTTGCTGCTCGATGCCACACCAATCACCGACGCGGGCGCATTGCTGACCCTTTACCAACCGAGCCGAATCGGCGAACGCCTGTCGGCACTGCACCACGATCACGCCGAAGGGTTCGATGCGCTGCTGGGCGACTCCGCGCCAATCCGCACACTTAAAGCCCGCGCCCAGCGGGTCGCGGCACTGGATGCGCCGCTGCTGATTCAGGGCGAAACCGGGACGGGCAAGGAACTGGTGGCGCGGGCGTGTCATGCCGTGAGCGCGCGCAATGGAGCGCCTTTTCTCGCGCTGAACTGCGCGGCGCTGCCGGAGAACCTCGCCGAGAGCGAACTGTTCGGCTACGCCCCTGGCGCCTTTACCGGTGCGCAACGGGGCGGCAAACCCGGGCTGATGGAACTCGCCAACAAAGGCACCGTGTTTCTCGATGAGATCGGCGAGATGTCGCCGTATCTGCAAGCAAAACTTCTTCGATTCCTTAATGACGGCAGTTTTCGGCGGGTCGGCGGCGACAAGGAAGTGCAGGTCAACGTGCGCATCTTGAGCGCTACCCACCGCGACCTGGAGAAAATGGTTGCCGAGGGCACCTTTCGCGAAGACCTCTTTTATCGCCTCAACGTGCTCAATCTGGACGTGCCGCCTTTGCGTGAACGCGGTCAGGACATCCTGATGCTGGCGCGCTATTTCATGGAGCAGGCCTGCACGCAGATTCAGCGACCGGTCTGCCGCCTCGCCCCGACCACCTACCCTGCTCTCCTTGGCAATCGCTGGCCCGGCAACGTTCGCCAGTTGCAGAACGTGATCTTCCGCGCGGCGGCCATTTGCGACAGCTCGCTGGTCGACATCGGCGACCTCGACATCGCCGGCACGTCGGTGGCGAGGGGCAGTGATGGCGAAATCGAAAGCCTTGAAGCGGCGGTCGAGGATTTTGAAAAGTCGCTGCTGGAAAAGCTCTACAGCCAATACCCATCGACGCGGCAACTGGCCGCGCGGCTGCAAACATCCCACACTGCGATCGCGCACCGGCTGCGCAAATACGGCATTCCCGGAAAAAGCTAAAAAGATCGACGGAGATTCACGGTCGCTCAAGCGCCGCCATCTCGGATCAATCCCCGGTCGGGTGGGAGCGAGCTTGCTCGCAAAGACATTATCCCTGCCGCTGCATATTCGGCGACTGTACCTGCCCCTTCGCGAGCAAGGTGGAGCGCCATCCCGGTCGCTCCCACAAGTCCGAGACATTCCACGCACCCACTGCGGCCGTAACGGAATCGAAACACCGTATTGAAATCATTCCGCTCTTCTCATTCCAGGACTCTCCGGCGTGGCAACGCGCCGTTCAGCCCGAGGTACTAAAAATGCGTATCGATTTCGTTCCAGAAGCCCGCGCGACCCACACTAAGCCAACTCGCGCAGCCCAACGTTTACGCCCCCTTCCCCACTTTGGCCGCAAACTTGCTATGCACTCACCCCATCACGCCCGGGCATAACGGGCGATTTATCATCTGGGGAGATTTCATGAGCGAGTTGCGCTTTACCGAAGACCACGAGTGGCTGCGCGCCGAAGCTGACGGCAGCGTCACAGTCGGCATCACCGCCTTTGCGCAGGACGCACTGGGTGACGTGGTTTTCGTGCAACTGCCGGAGCTGCAGTCCTACGACAAAGGCAACGAAGCCGCCACCGTCGAATCGGTTAAAGCCGCCAGTGGCGTGTACATGCCCCTTGATGGCGAAGTCGTCGAAGCCAACTCCGCGCTGGATGCCAACCCGGAGTTGGTCAACAAAGACCCGCTCGGCCAGGGCTGGTTCTTTCGCTTTATTCCCTCCAATCCCGATGCTGTCGGCCAACTGCTGACTCAAGACGCCTATGATCGTCTGATCAAAGCCAACGCCGAAGCCTGAGGAGCGCGCAATGACTGACCGTATTGAACTGAGCACCGCCAACGAGTTCATCGCCCGCCACATCGGCCCGCGTGCCGCTGATGAAAAAGCCATGCTCACCACGCTGGGCTATGACTCCCTCGACGCGCTGACCGCCAGCGTCATCCCTGAATCCATCAAAGGCACCAGCGTTCTTGGCTTGTCCGCCGGGCAAAGCGAAGCCGACGCGCTGGCCGATATCAAAGCCATCGCCGGCAAGAATCAGCTGTTCAAAACGTACATCGGCCAGGGTTACTACAACACCCACACGCCAGCGCCGATCCTGCGCAATCTGCTGGAAAACCCGGCCTGGTACACCGCTTACACGCCGTATCAGCCGGAGATTTCCCAAGGCCGTCTGGAGTCGCTGCTGAACTTCCAGACCCTGATCAGTGACCTGACCGGCCTGCCGATCGCCAATGCCTCTCTGCTCGACGAAGCCACCGCCGCTGCCGAAGCCATGACCTTCTGCAAACGCCTGAGCAAGAACAAAAGCAGCAACAAGTTCTTCGCTTCCGCCCATTGCCATCCGCAAACCCTCGACGTGCTGCAAACCCGCGCCGAGCCGCTGGGCATTGAAGTGGTCGTCGCGGACGAAGCTCAACTTACCGACGTCAGCGAGTTCTTCGGCGCGCTGCTGCAATACCCGGCCAGCAATGGCGACGTGTTCGACTACCGCGAACTGGTCGAGCGCTTTCATGCCGCCAATGCCCTGGTCGCCGTGGCAGCGGATCTGCTGGCCCTGACCCTGCTCACCCCGCCCGGCGAATTTGGCGCTGACGTGGCCATCGGCAGTGCGCAGCGCTTCGGCGTGCCACTGGGTTTCGGCGGCCCGCACGCGGCCTATTTCTCTACCCGTGACGCCTACAAGCGCGACATGCCCGGCCGGCTGGTCGGCGTGTCCATCGACCGCTTCGGCAAGACCGCCCTGCGTCTGGCCATGCAAACCCGCGAGCAACATATTCGTCGCGAGAAGGCCACCAGCAACATCTGCACCGCGCAGGTGCTGCTCGCCAACATCGCCAGCATGTACGCCGTTTACCACGGCCCGCGCGGCCTGACCCGCATCGCCAACCGCGTGCATCACCTGACCGCGATTTTCGCCGAGGGCTTGAATCAGCTGGGCTTGAAGGCCGAGCAGTCGTTCTTCTTCGACAGCATCACCCTGAACACAGGCGCGAAAACGGCCGACCTGCACACCAAGGCACGCGCCCACGAAATCAACCTGCGTGAAGTAGACGCCGAGCGTCTGGGCGTTTCGCTGGACGAAACCACCAAGCCAGCCGACGTCGAAGTGCTGTGGTCTCTCTTCGCTGCAGAAGGCCAGGCCCTGCCTGACTTCGCCGCGCTGGCAGACAGCGTCCAAGCGCGCCTGCCTGCAGAGCTTAAGCGCCAGTCGGCGATCCTCAGCCATCCTGTGTTCAATCGCTACCACTCCGAAACCGAGCTGATGCGCTACCTGCGTCGCCTGGCGGACAAGGACCTGGCGCTGGACCGCACGATGATCCCGCTGGGCTCGTGCACCATGAAGCTCAACGCCGCCAGCGAAATGATCCCGGTGACATGGGCCGAATTCGGCAACCTGCACCCCTTCGCCCCGGCCGAGCAAAGCGCCGGTTATCAGCAACTGACCGACGAACTGGAAGCGATGCTCTGCGCCGCCACCGGTTATGACGCGATCTCCCTGCAGCCAAACGCTGGTTCCCAAGGCGAGTACGCCGGTCTGCTGGCGATCCGCGCTTACCATCAGAACCGTGGCGATGAGCGTCGCGACATCTGCCTGATTCCGTCCTCGGCCCACGGCACCAACCCGGCAACCGCCAACATGGCCGGCATGCGCGTGGTCGTGACCGCTTGCGACGCCCGCGGCAACGTCGACATCGAAGACCTGCGCGCCAAGGCTATCGAGCACCGCGAACACCTCGCGGCACTGATGATCACCTACCCGTCGACCCACGGCGTGTTCGAAGAAGGCATCCGCGAAATCTGCGGCATCGTTCATGACAACGGCGGCCAGGTGTACATCGACGGCGCCAACATGAACGCCATGGTCGGCCTCTGCGCACCGGGCAAGTTCGGCGGCGACGTGTCTCACCTGAATCTGCACAAAACCTTCTGCATCCCCCATGGCGGTGGCGGCCCGGGCGTTGGCCCGATCGGCGTGAAATCGCACCTGGCGGCGTTCATGCCGGGTCACGCGAAGATGGAGCGCAAGGAAGGCGCGGTCTGCGCGGCGCCGTTCGGCAGCGCGAGTATCTTGCCGATTACCTGGATGTACATCCGCATGATGGGCGGCGAAGGCCTCAAGCGCGCTTCGCAACTGGCGATCCTCAACGCCAACTACATTTCCCGTCGTCTGGAAGAGCACTACCCCGTGCTGTACACCGGCAGCAACGGCCTGGTCGCCCACGAATGCATTCTCGACCTGCGCCCGCTGAAGGAAACCAGCGGCATCAGCGTTGATGACGTTGCCAAGCGCCTGATCGACTTCGGTTTCCACGCCCCGACCATGTCCTTCCCGGTCGCGGGTACGTTGATGATCGAGCCGACCGAAAGCGAATCGAAAGAGGAGCTGGACCGCTTCTGCGACGCGATGATCAAGATCCGCGAAGAAATCCGCGCGGTCGAAAGCGGCGCGCTGGACAAGGACGACAACCCGCTGAAAAACGCGCCGCACACCGCTGCAGAACTGGTGGGCGAATGGAGCCATCCGTACAGCCGCGAGCAGGCCGTCTACCCGGTGGCGTCGTTGATCGAAGGCAAATACTGGCCGCCGGTGGGTCGCGTTGACAACGTGTTCGGCGACCGCAACCTGGTCTGCGCCTGCCCGTCGATCGAAGACTACGCTTAAAAAAGCCACGAGCCCCAAGCCGCGAGCGACAAGTAAAGGCCGATCAGCCTTTGTTTGCGGCTTGTAGCTTGCGGCTTGCTACTGCTTTACCTCCCGGAACCCCATCATGTCGCTGAGCGTATTTGACCTGTTCAAGATCGGCATTGGTCCCTCCAGCTCTCATACGGTGGGCCCGATGCGAGCCGCGGCGCGTTTTGCCGAAGGCTTGCAGCGCGATGGCCTGCTGGAAACCATCATCTGCGTCAAAGTCGAGCTGTACGGCTCACTCGGTGCCACCGGCAAAGGCCACGGCAGCGACAAGGCCGTGTTATTGGGCCTAGAAGGTGAGCACCCGGACACCGTCGATACCGAAACCGTTGCGGCGCGCCTGCAGCAGATTCGCAGCAGCGAGCGCCTGAACCTGCTCGGCCAGCACAGCATCGAATTCATCGAAAAGCATCACTTGGCGATGATTCGCAAGCCCTTGGCCTACCACCCCAATGGCATGATTTTCCGTGCCTTCGATGCCTCCGGCATACAGGTCCGGAGCCGCGAGTACTACTCCGTCGGCGGCGGCTTCGTGGTGGATGAGGACGCGGCTGGCGCGGATCGCATCGTGGAAGACCAGACACCGCTGGTGTATCCCTTCAAAACCGCACGGGACCTGATGGTGCATTGCACTGCCAGCGGTCTTTCCATCAGCCAGATCATGCTGGCCAATGAAGCGGCGTGGCGCCCCGAAGCCGAAACCCGTCAGGGCCTGTTGCACATCTGGCAGGTCATGCAGGACTGCGTTGAGGCGGGTTGCCGCAACGAAGGCATTTTGCCGGGTGGCCTGAAGGTCAAAAGGCGTGCGGCGGCGCTGCATCGCCAGCTGTGCAAAAACCCGGAAGCCGCGCTGCGCGATGCGTTGTCGGTGCTCGACTGGGTCAACCTGTACGCGCTGGCGGTCAACGAAGAAAACGCCAACGGCGGCCGTGTGGTCACCGCGCCCACCAACGGCGCGGCCGGCATCATTCCTGCGGTGCTGCATTACTACATGCGTTTCATCACCGGGGCCAACGAGGACGGCGTCGTGCGTTTCCTGCTCACGGCGGCGGCCATCGGCATTCTTTACAAGGAGAACGCGTCGATCTCCGGCGCCGAAGTTGGCTGTCAGGGCGAAGTCGGCGTGGCCTGTTCCATGGCGGCTGGCGCCCTGTGCGAAGTATTGGGTGGCAACGTTCAACAAGTGGAAAACGCCGCTGAAATCGGCATGGAACACAACCTCGGCCTGACCTGCGACCCGATTGGCGGCCTGGTTCAAGTGCCATGCATCGAGCGCAACGCCATGGGCTCGGTGAAGGCCATCAACGCGGTGCGCATGGCCTTGCGCGGCGACGGCCAGCACTTTGTCTCGCTGGATAAAGTGATCCGCACGATGCGCCAGACCGGCGCCGACATGAAAAGCAAATACAAGGAAACAGCCCGTGGCGGGCTGGCCGTGAACATCATCGAGTGCTGACATCAGCCCGAATTCATAGGGTCCCCTGCCCTGGGCGGGGAACCCGGAACTGCTTTCAAGGAGTGACCCATGACCATCGAATTACTGAAGACCCCGCTCAACGCACTGCACCGTGAACTCGGCGCGAAGATGGTCGAGTTCGCCGGCTACGACATGCCCGTTCAGTACCCCGCTGGCGTCATGAAAGAACACCTGCACACCCGCGATCAGGCCGGCCTGTTCGACGTTTCGCACATGGGTCAGATCCTGTTGACCGGCGCGAACGCAGCGAAAGGGCTGGAAACCCTGGTGCCCGTAGACATCATCGATCTGCCGGTCGGCATGCAGCGCTACGCGATGTTCACCAACGAGAACGGCGGCATTCTGGATGACCTGATGGTCGCCAATCTGGGTAACGACCAGCTCATGCTGGTGGTCAACGCCGCCTGCAAGAACCAAGACCTGGCGCACCTGCAGCAACACATCGGTAGCCAGTGCGAGATCACGCCGCTGTTCAACGAACGCGCATTGCTCGCGCTGCAAGGCCCGCACGCCGTCACCGCACTGGCGCGGCTGGCGCCGGAAGTCGCGAAAATGACTTTCATGCAGTACACCTCGGCGAAAATCGACGGCATTGACTGCTACGTCAGCCGCTCGGGCTACACCGGTGAAGACGGCTATGAGATCTCAGTGCCGGCAGATCAGGCAGAAGCCCTTGCACGTCGACTGCTCGCGGAGCCCGAAGTGGCGCCGATCGGCCTGGGCGCGCGCGACTCGCTGCGACTGGAAGCCGGGTTGTGCCTCTACGGCCATGATATGGACACCGACACCACGCCGATCGAAGCCAGCCTGCTGTGGGCGATTTCCAAGGTTCGTCGTGCCGATGGTGCACGTGCAGGCGGCTTCCCCGGTGCTGACAAGATCTTCGCCCAGCACCAAAGCGGTGCGGCGCGCAAACGTGTCGGCCTGCTGCCACAGGAACGCACACCCGTGCGAGAAGGCGCTGAAATCGTCGATACCGATGGAAAGACCATCGGGACTGTCTGCAGCGGCGGTTTTGGCCCGACGCTGAGCGCGCCATTGGCGATGGGCTATGTCGACGCCAGTTTCACCGCGCTGGAAACACCGGTGTGGGCAATCGTCCGCGGCAAGAAAGTCCCGATGCAAGTGACGAAAACTCCTTTCGTTCCGCCACGTTACTTCCGCGGCTAAGTAACATCGTCAAAAAATGCGGCACCGCAACAGTGCATAAAACTGTGCGAATGCCGCAGTCGGGCGCCAATGTTTACAACCGTTAAACTGTCAAAATATTGAACTTAGATACCCCTCTAAACATTAAAAACTATCGATCTTGCGAACGTGGTTAATGTTTTCAAAAAAGCCGAAAACCCCCATGAACACAGGCCCAGCCGGGGCTTGTTTTTTCGACGAGAGTTAGCGTAGAGTTTCCCGGACTGTGTTTGCATGGGTCGCTGGGATCGTGACCCGGGCAGTAGCGCCAAAAGCAATGCTACATCCCGCTCTACGTTTCTTCTTCCTGCAACCAGCCCAGTACTCTTTCCCGTGAAAGAGGCTGTCATTAATTTAATGCGTCAAGGAATAAGAAAATGTCTACACGTCAGAGCGGCACCGTTAAGTGGTTTAACGATGAAAAAGGTTTTGGTTTTATCACTCCTGAAAGCGGTCCGGATCTGTTCGTCCACTTCCGCGCTATTCAGGGCAACGGCTTCAAAAGCCTGAAAGAAGGCCAGAAAGTGACGTTCGTCGCAGTGCAGGGCCAAAAAGGCATGCAGGCTGACGAAGTACAAGCTGAAGCCTGATCAGCCGACGCAAAAAGCCCCTGATGGCCAACATCAGGGGCTTTTTTGTGCCTGCGATTCCGTAAACTGCCGCTCCCGTGTGAATGAGCGCCGCCATGACCTCAGTTAACGATGATGCGCAGATGTTACGCCCTCGGGGCGACTTTCCCCCGGCTGGATTGGGCCGGCGCATGGCTGCGATCAGCTACGACGCGCTGCTGTGCGTGGCATTGCTGATGGTCATTACGTTTATCTACAAGCTGGCCTGGATGGGCTTTATCGGCGAAGCCAGACTGCGCCAGCTCTCCGAGTCCGGTGCGCTCGACGCCGACCCGCTGCTGTCCTCGATTCTGCTGGTGACGCTGTTCGGCTTCTTCGCCAAATTCTGGACCCATGGGGGCCAGACGCTGGGCATGCAGGTCTGGGGAATACGCGTGCAGAACGCCGACGGAACGGCCATCAGCCTGTGGCAAGCGCTGCTGCGCTTCGTCGTCGCCATCGCATCGTGGCTGTGTGTCGGGCTGGGTTTCTTCTGGAGCCTGATCGACAAACAGAAACGCTGCTGGCATGACCTGTATTCCGAGACGCAACTGGTGCGGGTGCCCCGCACCAGGAAGTGAACCCTCTGCATCTCGCCCACAAAAAAGCCGACCCAAGGGTCGGCTTTTCATAACGCGGTGAGTATCAGCCCGCGCGGCGCAGCAACCAGATCCCCGCCAGGGCGCACACACCCGCCGGCACCAGCACCGCGAAGAGTGGCGAGAAACCGAATACAAGGCTCGACGGGCCCAGCAGATCCTGAGCGATGCGGAAGGTGAAGCCCACGAGCACGCCCGTGAACACCCGTTGGCCCAGCGTCACCGAGCGCAACGGACCGAAGATGAAGGAAATCGCCATCAGCACCAGCGCCACGGTCACCAGCGGCTGGAGAATCTTTGTGTAGAACGCCAGCCAGTAACGACCGTTGTTCAACCCCTGATCGGCCAGATAACGCGCGTAACCATAAAGGCCCGTCATCGACAGCGACTCCGGCGGCAGCACCACCGTGCTCAGCAACTGCGGGCTCAACGCGACGTTCCAGCGCTCTTCGGGTGCGGTGACCACTTCGGTGCGACCGTCGTGGAAGACCGTCGTGGTGACGTCCTTCAGCAACCAGTAATCGGTCTTGAAGTTGGCTTGCTTGGCAAAACTCGACGTCAGCATGTGGCGCTGGTCGTCGAAATGGTAACGGGTCACGCCATACAGCAGGCCGTTCGGTTGCACCGTGTTGATGTGGATGAACTCCTCACCCTGACGGTGCCACAGACCGTGTTTGGCGCTCTGGGCGTCGCCGGTGCCTTGAGCCAGCGAGCGCGCGGCCTGGGCTGAGGCTTCGGTCACCGGCGCGACGTACTCGCCGATCAACAGCCCGGCCACCATCAACACCAGCATGGGTTTCATGACCGCCCAAACGATACGGCCGATCGACACACCGGCGGCACGCATGATCGTCAGTTCGCTGCTGCTCGCCAGCGCGCCGAGACCGATCAGGCAACCGATCAGCGCAGCCATCGGCAGCATGTCGTAGAGGCGACGCGGCGCCGTCATCACCACAAAACTGCCAGCGTCCCAGAAGGTATAGGTATCGCTGATGTCGGCCATTTCATCGATGAAGGCAAACAGCGAGGCGAGCCCGAGGATGATCCCCAGTACCGCCAGAATCGCCATGAACACGCTTTTGCCGATGTAACGATCGAGCTTAACCATGAGCCACCCCCGACACGCTGCGGCGACTCGCGATCTTCAGGCGCAGAGGCTCCCAGTAAAGCAACCCCAGTCCGATGGACAGAAACAGCGCATGCACCCACCACAGGCCGAGGCCCATCGGGATCTTGCCCTTCTCCAGCGCACCGCGCGCGGCGATGAGGATGGTGAGATAGGCCATATAAAGAAGAATCGCCGGAAGGAGCTTGAGGAAGCGGCCCTGACGCGGGTTGACCCGTGCCAGCGGCACCGCCATGAGCGTCACGATGAACACCAGAATCGGCAGCGAGACCCGCCATTGCAGCTCGGCCCGGTTGCGCAGGCTGTCTTCGCCGGTTAGCAATTCGCTGGTGGAGATGGCATCGCGGTCAGTGACCTCATCGCTGATGTCCGGCTTGGGCAGCAAAGCGCCGTAGGTGTCGTATTTGATCGCGCGGTAATCGGCCTGGCCGGGGTTGCCGTCGTAGCGATAGCCGTTATCGAGAATCAGGTAGCGCGTGCCGTCAGGCTTGATTTCCTGCCGGCCTTTTTCCGCGACCAGCACGGTGATGCCGTGGTCTTTCTTCTCGTCGAGCTTCTTCTCGGAGATGAACACGCCGCCCAGGTTGATGCGATCGTCGCTCATGGTCTCGGTGTAGGTCACCCGGCTGCCGTCACGCAGAAGCTGGAAACGACCCGGCACCAGCGTGTCGAATTCGGTCATCGCGTCCTGCTTGTTGATCAGCAACTGGAACTGGGTCGCGCCTTGGGGGGCGAGGCTGAAGCTGAGCCAGGCCACCAGCAGTGACACCAGCGCAGCCGGCGCGAGGGTAATCAGCAGCAGGCGTTGCTGGCTCATGCCAGTGGCGGCCAGCACGGTCATTTCGCTTTCGAGGTACAACCGGCCATAGGCCAGGAGAATCCCGAGGAACAACCCCAGAGGAAGGATCAGTTGCAGGAAGCCCGGCAGACGGAAACCCATGATCAGAAACAGGACACCCGGATCGAGTGCGCCCGATGCAGCCTGGGCCAGGTATTTGATGAAGCGGCCACTCATGATGATTACCAGCAGCACGGCACTGACAGCGCTCAGGGTAACCAGCACTTCTCGGGACAGGTAACGGAAGACAATCAAACCAGACACTCCAGGGTTGTCACGCTAAGGCGGCATGACAATGAAATGAATCAGCCATGATGCGCGCGACGGCGTACCACCAAAAAAATATGCGGCATTATCCTGTGATTGGGTGTGTCTGTCACTGCGCGCGCGGGATACTTCTGCAACCGGCACACGCGCGCACCCGGACGGGGTTGTCATCCATTGGCTCGCAGGGTCAAACTGCGGGCCTTGCCGCAGGCATGCCGGTGTAAATACCTCTGCGCCGCTGCCGAGCCGTGTGCTCAAGTGCGATAACTCACAGTTTATTCGGGGACCCCGACATGGAATTGGTTGTTAAAAGCGTCAGTGCAGAAACCTTGAAGACCGCCACGCTGGTGGTCGCCGTCGGTGAAGGCCGCACGCTGAGCGACACCGCGAACACCCTCGACACCCTGAGCGGCGGCGCCATCAGCGCTGTTCTCAAGCGCGGCGACCTGTCGGGCAAGATCGGCCAGAGCCTGTTGCTGCACAGCCTGCCCAACCTGAAAGCCGAACGCGTGTTGCTGGTCGGTTCGGGCAAAGAGCCGGAGCTGAACGATCGCCAATTCCGCAAAATCATCAGCGGCGCGCTCAGCACCCTGAAAAGCCTGGGTGGCGTTGATGCCGCCTTTGCCCTCGATCAACTGAACGTCAAAAATCGCGACGTGTATGGCAAGAATCGCCTGCTGGTCGAATCCCTGGCCGACGGCGAATACGTTTTTGATCGCTTCAAGAGTCAGAAAGTCGATCCCCGCGCCCTGAAAAAAGTCACCCTGCTGACCGCCAAGGCCAACGTCGCCGACGTCGAGCGCGCGGCCAAGCACGCACAGGCCATCGCTGCCGGCATGGCCGTGACCCGCGACCTGGGCAACATGCCACCGAACATCTGCCACCCGACCTACCTGGGCGAGCAAGCCAAGGCGATGGGCAAAGCCAACAAGGGCCTCAAAGTCGAAGTCTTCGATGAGAAAGACATCGAAAAGTTGGGCATGGGTTCGTTCCTGGCGGTCGGTCAAGGCAGCGCTCAGCCGCCACGCCTGATCGTCATGCAGTACTCCAACGGCAAGAAAAGCGAAAAGCCATTCGTGCTGGTGGGCAAGGGCATCACCTTCGACACCGGCGGCATCAGCCTCAAGCCGGGCCTGGGCATGGACGAAATGAAATTCGACATGTGCGGCGCCGCAAGTGTATTCGGCACGTTGAACGCCGTGCTTGAACTGCAACTGCCGATCAACCTGGTGTGCATCGTCGCGGCGGCTGAAAACATGCCGAGCGGCAACGCCACGCGTCCGGGTGACATCGTCAAGACCATGAGCGGCCAGACCGTCGAGATCCTCAATACCGACGCCGAAGGCCGTCTGGTGCTGTGCGATGCGCTGACCTACGCCGAACGCTTCAAGCCACAGGCCGTGATCGACATCGCTACGCTGACCGGCGCTTGCGTCGTTGCGCTGGGCGGTCACACCTCCGGCCTGCTGGGCAACAGCGACGCGTTGATCACTCAGGTGCTGGAAGCCGGCAAACGCGCCGACGACCGTGCCTGGCAGCTGCCGTTGTTCGATGAGTATCAAGAGCAACTGGACAGCCCGTTCGCTGACATCGCCAACATCGGCGGTCCGAAAGCCGGCACCATCACCGCGGCGTGCTTCCTCTCGCGCTTCGCCAAGGCCTATGAGTGGGCGCACCTGGACATCGCCGGCACGGCATGGCTGAGCGGCGGCAAGGACAAAGGCGCCACGGGCCGTCCGGTTCCGCTGCTGACCCAATACCTGATCGACCGCGCTGGCGTTTAAGCCGCTGCAAACGCGTCGGCCTCCCCGGTCGGCGCGTCCAGCGTTCTGGAATCACCCATGACCCAAGTCGATTTCTACATTCTGCCGAGTGCCGACCCCGTCGCGCGCCTGGACTTCGCCTGCAAACTCACCGACAAGGCCTGGCGCCTCGGTCATCGCGTGTACCTGCATTGCAGCGATGCCGGGCAACGCAAGGAACTGGACGCCCGACTGTGGCGCTTCCGGGGCGAAGCGTTCGTTCCCCATGGCGCAGTCGAAGACGATCAGGACGCACCCGTGGCGTTGGGTATCGGCAGCGACCCCGGCCAACATCAGGATCTGCTGGTCAATCTTGACCTGCGCATCCCGGAATTCTTCAAACGATTCGCGCGTGTCGCCGAGATCGTTGTCGAGGATCCCGCCATTCGCCTCGCGGCGCGCGAGAGTTTTCGCTTCTACCGCGAACAGGGCTATCCTCTGCAAGATCACCGGCTGCAGCGTCTTTGAGCACACGATGGATAATTCAAAACACCTGAAAGATTCAGCGCACCTGCTGGATGACCTCGAGTCGATTCGCCAGCTGTTGGGCGATGATCCGGTCCAGCCGCCCCTGCTGACCGAGTCCGTGCACAGCGACGAGCAGATCCCGCTGCTGTTCGACGTGGTCACCGGCCAGGTCGTAACCCTCGATGAGCACGAAGCCGACACCGACGACATTCCCCTGCTCACCCCCGAGCCGTTTGCGGCGACACCTCCCGCGCCAGCTGCCAACGTATCGAGCGCGTCGAGCGCCAAAGCACCGAATGCAGAGACGCTGCTGCACCTGGACGCCGAGCTGCGTGCCGCCGCGCAGTTGATCATGCAAGACGTGATCGACGATTTCGCCCCGCACATCGAGAACGAGATCAAACGCCGCCTTGATGCCCGAATGGAACGGCTGCTGAGTCAATACAACAACTGAAGCTGTCTTCTGCCCCGACCCGGGAACGTGCGCAAGCACAGTCCTACAGATGCCCGCGATGATTCCGGGCATCACCGCTCGTAGCACCCGACCTACCGCTTGTAGCTTGACGCCGCCTTGAAAAGCTATACTCGTCGGCTTTTCCGACTCAAAGCAGATCAGGTTCCCGCCTCGCATGGACAAGACCTACCAGCCGCACGCCATCGAATCTTCCTGGTACCAGACCTGGGAGTCCGAAAACTATTTCGCTCCGCAAGGCGCGGGCGACTCGTACACCATCATGATTCCGCCGCCGAACGTCACCGGCAGCCTCCACATGGGGCACGGTTTCAATAACGCGATCATGGACGCCCTGATCCGCTTCCGACGCATGCAGGGTCGCAACACCCTGTGGCAGCCAGGCACCGACCACGCCGGTATCGCCACGCAGATGCTGGTGGAGCGCCAACTCGAAGCCTTGGGTCAGAGCCGTCACGATCTGGGTCGCGACAATTTTCTCGAAAAAGTCTGGGAATGGAAGGATCAGTCCGGTGGCAACATCAGCCGCCAGATCCGTCGCCTGGGCTCGTCGGTCGACTGGAGCCGTGAGCGCTTCACGATGGACGACGGTTTGTCCGAAGCGGTTAAAGAGGCGTTCGTGCGACTGCATGAAGACGGCCTGATTTACCGTGGCAAACGTCTGGTCAACTGGGACACCAAGCTGCACACCGCGATCTCCGACCTCGAAGTGGAAAACCACGACGAGAAGGGGCATCTGTGGAACCTGCGCTACCCACTGGCCGATGGCGCGAAGACCGCTGAAGGTCTGGACTATCTGATCGTCGCCACGACCCGTCCGGAAACCATGCTCGGCGACGCCGCCGTCGCTGTGAACCCGAACGACGATCGCTACAGGGCGCTGATCGGCAAGTTCGTCGAGCTGCCGCTGGTAGGTCGTCGCATCCCGATCATCGCGGACGACTACTGCGACCCTGAATTCGGCACCGGCTGCGTGAAGATCACCCCGGCCCACGACTTCAACGACTACGACGTCGGCAAGCGCCACAACCTGCCGCTGCTGAACATCTTCGACAAGAACGCTGCCGTGCTGCCCGCTGCCCAGGTGTTCAACCTCGACGGTACGCTGAACAACACTGTCGACGGCACCCTCCCCGCCGAATACGCCGGCCTTGACCGCTTCGAGGCGCGCAAGCAGATCGTGGCTGCGTTCGACGCCGCCGGGCTGCTGGTCAGCGTCGACGACCACGGTTTGAAGGTACCGAAGGGCGACCGCTCCGGGACCATCATCGAGCCGTGGCTGACGGATCAGTGGTACGTGTCGACCAAGCCGCTGGCTGAACCGGCCATCGCCGCCGTCGAAGACGGCCGCATCGCCTTCGTGCCCAAGCAGTACGAGAACATGTACTTCTCCTGGATGCGTGACATTCAGGACTGGTGCATCAGCCGCCAACTCTGGTGGGGCCACCGCATTCCGGCCTGGTACGACGAGTCCGGCAAGGTTTACGTCGGCCGCGACGAGGCCGAAGTCCGCGCCAAGCACAAACTCGGTCCTGACGTTGCCCTGCAGCAGGACAACGACGTGCTCGACACCTGGTTCAGTTCCGGTCTGTGGACGTTCTCCACCCTGGGCTGGCCGGAGCAGACCGACTTCCTGAAAACCTTCCACCCGACCGACGTGCTGGTTACCGGTTTCGACATCATTTTCTTCTGGGTTGCCCGGATGATCATGCTCACCATGCATCTGGTGAAGAACGAAGACGGTACGGCGCAGGTGCCGTTCAAGACCGTTTATGTCCACGGCCTTGTGCGTGATGGTCAGGGCCAGAAGATGTCCAAGTCCAAGGGCAACGTCCTTGATCCGCTGGATATCATCGACGGCATCGAGCTTGAAGCCCTGGTGCAGAAACGCACCTCCGGCATGATGCAGCCCAAGCTGGCCAAGAAGATCGAGAAGCAGACTCGCGACGAATTCGCCGACGGCATCGCCAGCTACGGCACCGATGCCCTGCGTTTCACCTTCTGCTCGCTGGCGTCCACTGGCCGTGACATCAAGTTCGACATGGGTCGCGTCGAAGGCTATCGCAACTTCTGCAACAAGATCTGGAACGCCGCGCGGTACGTGCTCGACAAGGGCGAAGACTGCGGTCAGAACGGCGAAGCGTTCGAGCTCTCGCTGCCGGATCGCTGGATCATCTCGCAGCTGCAACGCACTGAAGCCGAAGTGACCCGTCAGCTGGATCAATTCCGTTTCGACCTCGCGGCCCAGGCGCTGTACGAGTTCATCTGGAACCAGTACTGCGACTGGTATCTGGAGCTGTCCAAGCCGGTTCTGTGGGACGAGACGGCGCCGATCGAGCGTCAGCGTGGCACTCGTCGCACGCTGGTGCGCGTGCTGGAAGTCGCACTGCGTCTGGCCCATCCGTTCATGCCCTTCATCACCGAAGAAATCTGGCAGCGACTTGCGCCGCTGGCCGGCATCGAAGGCAAGACCATCATGCTGCAACCGTGGCCGGTGGCGAACGATGCGCGCATCGACGTCGCGGCCGAAGGCGACATCGAATGGCTCAAAAGCCTGATGCTCGGCGTGCGCAACATCCGTGGCGAAATGAACATCGGCCCGGGCAAGCCGCTGCAGTTGTTCCTCAAAAACGTCAGCGCCGAAGACCAGCGCCGCCTGAACGAGAACGAGCACCTGCTGAAGAAGCTGGCCAAGCTTGAATCGTTCACCGTGCTGGAAGCCGGCGCCGAAGCACCGCTGTCCGCGACCGCGCTGGTCGGTGAGATGGAAGTGCTGGTGCCGATGGCCGGCCTGATCGACAAGGACGCCGAACTGGCGCGTCTGGACAAGGAAATCCAGCGTCTGCAGGGCGAAGTGCAGCGGGTTGGCGGCAAGCTGTCCAATGCCGCGTTCGTCGACAAGGCGCCGCCTGAGGTGATCGCCAAGGAACGCGCGAAGATGGCAGAAGCCGAGCAGGCGCTGGGCAAACTGGCCGAGCAGCACGCCCGCATCGCGAGTTTGTAACCCGACCAAATCAGCCGGCCTGAATCGCAGGCCGGTTGACGACCATGACCCCTGTAAGCGTGAGCGTGCTCGCGATAGCGGTAAGTCAGCAACCTAACCGTTGACTGACACACGGTTATCGCGAGCAAGCTCACGTCTACAGGGGTTGTGCTTTCACGAGAATCGCATCACCGATGACCAGCCCCGACGCCCCCAAGCCCCAACGCAACACCCCACGCAAGAAAGCCAAACCTGCTCAACAGGCCAAGCCTGCCGCGCCGCGTGAGAAAGCCACCCTGCACCCGCGCAACCGCCATCAGGGCCATTACGACTTTCCGCGCCTGATCAAAAGCAGCCCAGAACTGGGCAAGTTCGTGATCCTCAATCCCTATGGAAAGGAAAGCATCGACTTCGCCAATCCGGCCGCGGTGCGGGTGTTCAACCGCGCCTTGCTCAAAGCGTTCTACGGCATCGCCCATTGGGATATTCCGGCGGACTACCTCTGCCCGCCAATCCCGGGGCGTGCGGACTACCTGCACTTTCTGGCCGACCTGCTGGCAGAGCGCAACGACGGCGTCATCCCGCGCGGCGCGTCTGTCACAGCGCTGGACATCGGCACCGGCGCCAACTGCATCTATCCGCTGATCGGTCAGGGCGAATACGGCTGGTCGTTCATGGGCTCGGACATCGACAAGATCGCCCTGGCCTCGGCGACGACCATCGTCAAAGCCAACGGCTTGAGCAAGAGCATCAGCTTCCGGGAGCAGACCAACCCTAAACACATCCTGACCCACCTGCTGCAGCCCGATGAGCGCTTCGACATCAGCGTATGTAACCCGCCCTTCCACGCCTCGGCTGAGGAAGCGTTAAGCGGCAGCCAGCGTAAATGGCGCGCCCTGGGCAAGGCCGACCCCAAGCGCAAGCTGCCGGTACTGAATTTCGGCGGCCAGGCTGCGGAGCTGTGGTGCGAAGGTGGCGAGGCGCGCTTTGTGACGCAGTTGATCAGTGAAAGCGCTCAGGTCGGGCAGCAGGTGCTGTGGTTCAGCACGCTGGTGTCCAAGGCTTCGAACCTGCCGCTGATTCAAAGCGCGCTGAAAAAAGCCGGTGCCGTTGAAAGTCAGACGGTGGAGATGGGCCAGGGTCAGAAACAGAGCCGCTTCGTTGCCTGGACCTTCCAGGACAAGACGCAGCAAGCCGCCTGGAAGGCGGCACGTTGGGTTTCACCGCGCTAGGACGCCGGCGACCGAAGCGATAACCGAATCGCAGGCACAAAAAAACCGTGTCCGGATCGCTCCGTCACACGGTTTCCTCAACCAAGCAGCGTTTTCGCTTACTTGTTGACCGAGTCAGTCAGCACTTTGGCTGGTACGAACTTGACGACTTTCTTGGCAGCGATTTCGATGGCTGCGCCAGTCGAAGGGTTGCGGCCGGTGCGTGCTGGACGCTCGGTGACTTTCAGTTTGCCGATGCCTGGCAGAGTGATTTCACTACCGTTTTCCAGTTGGTCAGCGACGATTTGACCCAATTGGTCGAGAGCGTTGCGCGCGGTGGTTTTAGGCGCGTCGATAGCTTCTGCGATATCGGCGATCAATTGGTCTTTAGTCAGAGCCATGGTGGTGTTCCTTCCCTATCAAATTCGAATGGTTTGCAGAGTGTGGTACAGACGCGAAATGTAGATACTGTAAACGGCCTTTGGTTCGGCCGAACGCCCACAAACTGCACGCCTGGCGCGCTTGGGCGCTCAGGACCGGGCAAAACTAGCACAGCGCAACGCAAATATCCGCCCCTACCTACCCATTTGGTCAGCTTTATCGCCCATGAGGCGTAAAAAAGTCATATTAATGGACCGAGGTCAGCGTTTTCGGCCCTTCCAGAGCGTTCCGCCCCCCGTCTGCGGTACACTTGCCGACTTTCGCACGGGCCTGGTCTGGTCCCGTTCAGTTACCCTTCAGCAGCCGAGAAATCCATGCCGATCCGTCACGCCATCGTCCACCTGATCGACAAAAAACCTGACGGCACGCCCGCCGTGCTCCACGCCCGGGACTCGGAACTCGCCGAATCCCAAGCCATCGAGAACATGCTGGCAGACCTCAACGAGAGCTATAACGCCAAACAAGGCAAAGCGTGGGGGCTGTTTCATGCCGAGTCCGGCGCGCACCCGTTCAGTGGCTGGCTGAAGGAATACCTGGATCAGGGCAAGGATTTCACCCAGTTCAGCCGCATCGCGGTCGAGCATCTGCAGAAGCTGATGGAAGAGTCGAACCTGTCGGTCGGTGGCCACGTGCTGTTTGCGCACTACCAGCAGGGCATGACCGAATACCTGGCGATCGCGCTGCTGCACCACAGTGAAGGCGTGGCGGTGAACGAAGCGCTGGACGTGACGCCCTCCCGGCATCTGGATCTGGGTCAGCTGCACCTTGCAGCCCGGATCAACATTTCCGAGTGGCAGAACAACAAGGCGTCCAAGCAGTACATCTCATTCATCAAGGGCAAGAACGGCAAGAAGGTTTCCGAGTACTTCCGCGACTTCATCGGCTGCCAGGAAGGCGTCGACGGACCGGGCGAGACCCGCACCCTGCTCAAGGCATTCAGTGATTTCGTCGAGAGCGAAGACCTGCCAGAAGAATCGACCCGCGAGAAGACCAAGGCGCTGGTCGACTACGCCAGCAGCCAGAGCAAAATGGGCGAGCCCATCGCTCTGGAAGAGCTGTCCGGCCTGATCGACGAGGACCGCCCGCGGGCCTTCTACGATCACATCCGCAACAAGGATTACGGCCTGTCGCCCGAGATTCCTGCGGATAAGCGCACGCTGAGTCAGTTCCGTCGGTTCACTGGCCGTGCCGAAGGCCTGTCGATCAGCTTTGAAGCGCACCTGCTGGGCGACAAGATCGAGTACGACGAAGAGAAAGGCACGCTGATCATCAAGGGACTGCCGACCCAGCTGACCGATCAGCTTAAACGCCGCTAAACGTTGCCGAGGAGCCGAGACCCGAATGTTCGTTCGTACCCTGAAGAAGTTCTTGCTCATCATGCTGGTGGTGGTCGTGTACCAGAACTGGGGCAAGATCGAAAATCTGGTTCACCCCTCCTCAGCTTTATCGGAGCACGCGCAGGCCAACGCCAAGGTGACGTTGTACGCCACCGACTGGTGCGGCTACTGCAAACAGACACGGCGTTTTCTCGACAGCCAGGGCATTCGCTACACCGAGTTCGATATCGAAAAAGACGCTGCAGGCCGCAAGGCCTATGAAGCGCTCGGCGGTCGCGGCATTCCTCTGATCGACGTAAACGGCACGCTGATCAGAGGCTTCAGCGAAGAGCAAATTCTCGCTGCACTCAAGTAGCATCGGGTAACAACTGTCACAACTGACAGTCACGACAACTTCGCGCCATCAGCCACATCAATCCGCAATTAAAACAAAGCGATTATCAGGCATCGCGATAAGCCCGGCATTGCACCGGGCTTATTTGCGCATGAGGTGTTTAAACAGCCTTGATTTGAAAACCGAAGCGCGGGAAGTGCACATGCACGGTGCCGGCGCGGTCGTCTTCGCGGCGCAGGATAATCTCTTCACGGCCGCTGAATACCAACTCTCCCGCCACGGCGTTAACGCCGTAATCCACGGCAGACACGGTGACCTGCTGACCGACAGTAAAACCATTGGGATCGGTGAAATCTTCATCGGGCACCGGCGCCGGGGTAGCCGCACGCGCGATTTCAACCGCGTCGCCCGAACTCAATTCACTTGGTGCGCCATGACCGAATGCAATAACGCGCTCGTACCAGCTCAACACCGCCGGATAGGCATCGACCAACGGGGACGTGACAGGGGTTTGTTTGAGGAACCACAGGGTATGAGCCACCGAGAAATCAGCGATCGAGGGAACACCCAGGAGGAAATCACCGTTGCGCTCAAGCTGGGTTTCCAGACGCGCCATCAGCGTCGGCCATTGATGCTGCGCCACTTCCAGTGGCACACGATTGGCGCTGCCGCCCTCGAAGAACGTGGCGCGGTCGGCAACGAATGCCTTGACAGCCTCAGGCGGAACCTTGGCGAACCGCACAGCGAGGGAGGCCGGTTGAAACACCAGGCTGACCGCGTGCAGGAACAGCACCGAATCCGCCCACGCCGCGAGGCCCGCCGCCGTGAACTCCTGGCCTTCGGGATAGAACGTGGGTGACGATTTTTCCTGCTCCAGGCGCCGTGCGATCAGCGCGGTGTCGCAATAAATATCGGCGCCTGCTTGCAGGACGGGGGTTTTACGATAGCCGCCGGTAAGGGGCATGAGGTCGGGCTTGGGCATGATCGACGGGATGTTGACCGAGCGCCATGACAGGCCTTTGAAGCCCAGCATCAGACGGGCTTTTTCGGCGAACAGGGACGTTGGATAGTGGTGAAGAATCAACTCAGACATGCTTCGGGCCATCCGCAGGGAGAAACCACCAGCTTATCCCCCCGAAGCCCCACGGCATACCCGCTCAGGGTGATGGCGCGGCATCACTCGGGTGGATGTAGCCGGCGGCCAGGCACTCCTTGGCGCTTTTGCGCAGCTTTTTGATCAACCGCTCCTGCCGCAATGCGTCGCCTTTGTCGCGGCAGGCCTCCACATACACCAGCGCCATCGCCGGGCTCGAGCTGAAGAAGCGCGCACCTTTACCGCTTTGGTGCTGGGCGAATCGGCGCTGCGGGTCATTGCTGATGCCGCAGTACAACGAACCGTTGGCCGCGCGCACCAAGTACACGAACCAGGATTTGACCGGCACGGCTTCGGGCACAGGTGCGGTGGCGATTTCGGCTTCAGACATGCGGGACCGTGGACCAGTAGCGAGGGGACGGATTCTATCAAGCGTCAGCGACTGGCCTGAAAAGCCTTCAGCCCTTTCTGGCCCTGCGCACGGATGGCGTTTTGCACAAGCGGCGTCCAGCCCAGTAATACGCCCTTTGTGCCGAGGGCCTGACGCGACCAGCGCCACAGATCGAACTGATCGTGGTGTTCGCAGATCTTGCCGTCGCGAAAAACAAACCGCGCCTGAATGTCGTTGACCACCGTGCGACCGGTCTGGCTGAACAGGTAGGTCGCGACCCAGTGTGCAGCGCCGGTCGTGGCATCGGCACGGACGTGGTCGAACACCACCGAGAAGTCACGGGCGCGGGAGGTCAGCATGCGCCACATATCGCCAGCATCACGCCCGCGCAACTGGCCAAACACCGGGTCGGAAAACACCACGTCTTCGCTGTAGCACGCGGCCATCGCCTCGGCGTCCAGACGGTTGAACGCCTCGTAGAAGCGCGTGATCAGCGCGCTGTTGTGTTCGCTGGTAAAGGTCTCGCTCATGGGAACGCCGTCCATGGAAATAGGATGCCTGCACGATAAGCGGCCGCACCGTGGTTTGCACGGGCATTTGCAGGGAAAAAAATGTCAGCCCTTAGATTTTCTCGCTCGTTACACCCACGTAAAGCGCGCGCCCGGCGCCGAGACCGGCGATGATCGCGGCGACGCCGATGATGCCGAAGATCCAGCCAACCGAGTCCCAGTTGCCGGTCCAGTCATGCACGACGCCGACCGCGAAAGGCCCAAGCGACGCCAGGGTGTAGCCGAAGCCCTGGGCCATGCTCGACAGGTTCGCGGCGACGTGGGAGTCCCGCGAGCGCAACACGATCAGGGTCAGTGCCAGGCTGAACGTGCCGCCCTGCCCCAGCCCAAGCACGATGGCCCAGGCCCACAATTGCTCAAGCGGTGCATACAGGCAGCCGAACAGCCCCGCCAGTGTGAGCAGCATCACCAGCACAATCGCAATCCGCTGGTCCTTGCCGCGAGTGGCCAGCCATGGCGCGGTCAGCGAGCTGACCAGTTGCACCATGATCGAACCGGACAACAGCAGGCCGGCGTCAACGGCAGTCAGTCCTCGCCCGATGAGGATCGACGGCAGCCAGCCGAACACGATGTAGGCCAGTGACGATTGCAGGCCCATATAAAGGGTGACTTGCCAGGCCAGAGGATCCCGGCGCAAACCGCGCACCCGATAAGCCACCTGATGCTGGCCATGACGTTGACGCGTCTGCGGCCACCAGAAGATCGCGGCGAGAATCGCCGGGACGATCCAGAAGCCGAGGCCAAGCGTCCAGTCGCTGCCGTTGCCGCTACCCAGCGCTTCGCTCAACGGCACCGTTGAGCCCGCCGCAACGGCAGCACCCAGGCACAGCGCCATGGTGTAAACGCCCGTCATGGCGCCGGCCTGTTTCGCGAAATCGCGTTTGACGATGCCGGGCAGCAGCACCCCGATGATGCCGATGCTCGCACCGGCCATGATGCTGCCAGCAAACAGACCGAACTCGCCGAACGAGCTGCGCAGAATGATGCCGCAGGTCAGCGTCAGAAGAATGCCCAGCACCACGCGCTCACTGCCGAAACGCCGCGCGAGGATCGGCGCAAGCGGCGCGAACAAACCCAGACACAACACCGGTAACGTGGTCAGCAAGCCGGCCGTGGCCGCCGAAAGTCCCAGGCTTCGCGACACCTCACTCAACAACGGCGCCATGCTCGACAACGCCGGACGCAGGTTCAGCGCCACCAGCACCAGGCCCAACAACAGGAACCATGGGCGCTTGAGCACAGGATGTTGCTGCTGAACTTGCTCGTCATCCGCTTCCGCGTCGATCAGCAGCTTGTCAATTTCATGGGGAGTCGAAGCATTGGAACGGGAACTGCTCGCCGTCGGCGCCTTGGTCGTCATGGGATTCTCGTGGGGGCAGGAGGATGTAACAGCGCATTGCGCAAAGGAGTAATCCTGTTGGAGATCGGCAGAGAACACAAGTTTTACGAGGATTGGGTACAGTTTTGCGGTGGAGTACGTGTCCACTCCTCATTTGATGACGTCCGTCTTCGCGAGCAAGCTCGCTCCCACAAAGAAAAAACCCGGGCACTGGGCCCGGGTTTCTGTGGTGCGTTGCTCCTGACTCAGTGCAGGATCTGGCTGAGGAACAGCCGAGTACGGTCGCTTTGCGGATTATCGAAGAAGTCGTTCGGCGCGGCTTGTTCGACGATCTCGCCCTTGTCCATGAAGATCACGCGGTTGGCCACGGTGCGGGCAAAGCCCATTTCGTGGGTCACGCAGAGCATGGTCATGCCTTCTTCCGCCAGGCCGACCATGGTGTCGAGCACCTCTTTCACCATTTCCGGATCGAGGGCCGAGGTCGGCTCGTCGAACAGCATGATCTTCGGCTTCATGCACAGCGCGCGGGCAATCGCCACACGCTGTTGCTGACCACCGGACAGCTGGCCCGGATACTTGTGCGCCTGCTCCGGAATGCGCACGCGCTCCAGATAGTGCATGGCGATTTCTTCGGCCTTGCGCTTGGGCATCTTGCGCACCCACATCGGAGCCAGCGTGCAGTTCTGCAGGATGGTCAGGTGCGGGAACAGGTTGAAGTGCTGGAACACCATGCCGACTTCGCGACGAATCGTCTCGATCTGCTTCAGGTCCGACGTCAGTTCGGTGCCATCGACCACGATGCGACCCTGCTGGTGTTCTTCCAGACGGTTGAGGCAGCGAATGGTGGTCGACTTGCCCGAACCCGACGGGCCGCACAAGACGATGCGCTCGCCCTGACGCACGTTCAGGTTGATGTCTTTCAACACGTGGAACTGGCCGTACCACTTGTGTACGCCTTCCATCCGGATCATGCCTTCGGCGCCCAGAGGCTTACTGATAGCTTCACTCATCACAAAACTCCTAACGCTTGTGGCCTGTGTCCAACTTACGCTCCAAGTGCATGGAGTAGCGGGACATGCCGAAACAGAAGATCCAGAACACCAGGGCCGCGAACACGTAACCCTCGGTCGCCATGCCGAGCCACTTGGGGTCGGCGGCAGCTTGTTTGACGCTGTTGAGCAGGTCGAACAGGCCGATGATGATCACCAGACTGGTGTCCTTGAACAACGCGATCACGGTGTTGACCAGACCGGGAATGACCAGCTTCAGGGCCTGCGGCAGAATCACCAGCCCCATGCGCCGCCAGTAGCCGAGGCCCATGGCCGCAGCCGCTTCGTACTGACCTTTCGGAATGGCCTGCATGCCGCCCCGAACCACCTCGGCCACATACGCCGACTGGAACAGAATCACGCCGATCAGTGCGCGCAGCAGTTTGTCGAAGTTCATGCCTTCAGGCAGGAACAACGGCAGCATTACTGACGACATGAACAGCACGGTGATTAACGGAACGCCCCGCCAGAACTCGATGAACGTCACGCACATCACGCGGATGGCCGGCATTTCGGAGCGACGCCCCAAAGCCAGCACTACACCCAGTGGCAACGCGCCGGCGATACCCACCGTGGCGATCACCAGGGTCAACATCAGGCCGCCCCACTGACTGGTCGCAACGAGGTCGAGGCCGAACACACCGCCGTGCAGCAGGAAGTACGCAACGATCGGGTAGATAAACAGGAACGACAGGCCGTAGATCGCCTTGCGCGGCATCACTTTGATGAACAGCGGCGCGACGCCGATGATCGCCAGCCAGACGGTCAGATCAACCCTCCAGCGCAGTGCCTGCGGGTAGTAGCCGTACATGAACTGGCCGAAGCGCTGTTCGATGAACACCCAGCAGGCGCCTGCCTTGGTGCAGTCTTCGCGCGTGGTACCGACCCAGTTGGCATCGAAGATGGCCCAACTCAGCAGCGGTGGAACAACCAACCAGATCAAGTAGATCGCGAACAGGGTCAACAGCGTGTTGATCCAGCTCGAGAACAGGTTCTGGCGCATCCATGCCACCGGGCCGAAGACTTTGCTCGGCGGTGGCATGTCGGGTTTGAAAGTATGGGATGTCATGCGCGTTTCCTCACCGCTCGATCAGCGCAATGCGCTTGTTGTACCAGTTCATCAGCAGGGAAATGCTGATACTGATCGCCAGGTACACGCTCATGGTGATGGCAATGACTTCGATGGCCTGACCGGTCTGGTTGAGCACGGTACCGGCGAACAGCGAAACCATTTCCGGGTAACCGATACCGGCGGCCAGCGACGAGTTCTTCGCCAGGTTCAGGTATTGGCTGGTCAATGGCGGGATGATCACCCGCAGCGCCTGCGGAATGATGACCTTGCGCAGCGTCGGCCCTGGACGCAGGCCCAGAGAACGCGCCGCTTCGGTCTGGCCGTGGCTCACCGACTTGATGCCCGAACGCACGATTTCGGCGATGAATGCCGCCGTGTAGACCGTCAGGGCGAGGGTCAGGGCCAGCAGTTCAGGGATCAATACCCAGCCGCCAACGAAGTTGAAGCCTTTGAGCTCGGGCACTTCCCAATGCACCGGCGCACCGAAGATCAACGCGCAGAGCGCCGGGATCACGATGAACAGCGCAAGGCCTGCCCAGAACTTGTGGAACGGTACGCCCGTGGCTTCGAAGCGCTTGTTCGCCCAGCGCGCCATGAGCACGATGGCGACAATGGCCAGCACCACGCTGATCACGAACGGCCACGCCCCATCGGTGGCAATCGCGGCCGGCATGTTCAGGCCACGGCTGCTGACGAAGAACGAGCCGAGAAACCCGTGGGCAGCCCGCGGCCCCGGCAGGGTCAGGAACACGGCGAAGTACCAGAACAGGATCTGCAGCAGCGGCGGAATGTTACGGAAGACTTCAACGTAAACCGTCGCCAGCTTGTTGATGATCCAGTTGTTGGACAGGCGCGCGACGCCGACGATGAAGCCCAGCAGGGTCGCGAGGATCACGCCGATGAACGTCACCAGCAGCGTGTTGAGCAAACCGATCAGGAAAACCCGCGCGTAGGTGTCCGACTCCGTGAACGGAATCAGGTGCTGCGCGATGCCGAAGCCGGCACTGTTTTCAAGGAAACCGAAACCTGAGGTGATACCCCGGTGTTGCAAGTTGGTCTGGGTGTTATCGAACAGATACCAACCCATCGCGACTACGGCGACAACCGTAATTATCTGAAATAGCCACGCACGCACTTTAGGGTCGCTGAGGCTGAGCCTCTGCTTGGGTGCGCTGATTTGATTTTGCATGGAGTGCCCCGGAAGAAATGCAACAAAGCGCCCGGCTGCGATTCACGCAGCCGGGTGCAGGTCAATCAACGCACTGGTGGTGCGTATTGAATGCCGCCAGCGTTCCACAGAGCGTTCTGACCGCGAGCGATCTCCAGAGGAGTGGCTGCGCCCAGGTTCTTCTCGAAGATTTCGCCGTAGTTACCGACTTGCTTGACGATCTGCACGACCCAGTCTTTCTTCAGCTTGAGCTGCGGACCGTAATCGCCATCGGCACCCAGCAAGCGGGCTACGTCCGGGTTCTTGGTGGATTTGGCTTCGGCTTCAACGTTTTTCGACGTCACGCCTGCTTCTTCCGCGTTCAGCAGCGCGTAGCCCACCCAGCGAACGATGGTGCTGAAGTCTTCATCGCCACGTGCGACAACAGGACCCAGCGGTTCTTTGGAGATGGTTTCAGGCAGAACGACGTAGTCCTTCGGCGAGGCCAGCTTGGAGCGCTGTGCGTAGAGCTGGGATTTGTCGGAGGTCAGTACGTCGCAACGACCGGATTCCAGCGACTTGGCGCTTTCGTCGGAGGTGTCGAACGTGATCGGGGTGTACTTGAGGTTGTTGGCGCGGAAGTAGTCCGACACGTTCAGCTCAGTGGTGGTACCGGCCTGAATACAGATGGTCGCGCCGTCCAGTTCCTTGGCACTTTTCACGCCCAGCTTGCTGTTGGCCAGGAAGCCAACGCCGTCGTAATAGGTCACGAAGCCCGGGAAGACCAGGCCCATGCTCGCGTCACGGGAGCTGGTCCAGGTGGTGTTACGCGACAGGATGTCGATTTCGCCGGACTGCAGCGCAGTGAAACGCTCTTTGGCGTTCAGCTGGCTGAACTTGACCTTGGTCGCGTCGCCAAACACCGCGGCAGCAACAGCGCGGCAGAAGTCGGCGTCGATGCCCTGGATCTTGCCGCTTGCATCTGGAACCGAGAAGCCTGGCAGACCGTCACTGACGCCGCACTGAATAAAGCCCTTCTTCTGAATGGCGTCCAGCTTGGCACCCGCTTGAGCGAACCCGGTCAGACCGAGCGCTGCAGCGGCGGCCACTACAGCCAGGGTGGATTTCAACATCTTCATTCAAACCTCCAGTTTGCTCTTTGTTGTGTGGGAGCCTTAGCCCCGTCGCACCCTTGTGAGGCATTCATGACCCGTGCTGGCTTGTTTTTGGGTCATGCGACGTTGAACCCGTTTACCGCCACCGACGCCAGGCATCTGGTCATCGCGTGTTCAGCATGTTGCGAGTCCAGCAGACTGAAGCCCCATGATGTCCTTGAACCCCGAGGTTCAAAGCGAATCGTGCCGGGAATCCTGCTCGATGATTCCATGCTGCCTCTGACGCAACACACGGCTGCCTGCTTGATAGCCTATTAGTGTTACCGCCCGAGGTGAGCGCCTTCACTCCGCGGGTTGTGTAGCAAAGCCCGTACCACCATGCTGGCAATGTCGAATTAGCGACAGGTCAAGATCAAAACTTGTAACCTTGCGACATCTTTCATTCACCCGCACACGAGCTGACGCACCGCCTTAAAGCGCTGTGCCAGAGGTGCCGCACACTAATGGAGCACACATGACTGAACCGCTGATCATCGAGCCGGAATTGGCAGTCGACGCCTGCGTCATCTGGCTGCACGGCCTGGGGGCTGATCGCTACGATTTCCTGCCGGTGGCCGAGATGCTGCAGAAGACCCTGAAGACCACGCGGTTCATTCTGCCGCAGGCGCCGACCCGGGCCGTCACCATCAACGGCGGCTACGCGATGCCCAGCTGGTACGACATCAAGGCCATGAGCCCGGCCCGCGCCATCGACAGCGGCGAGCTGGAAGGCTCGGCGCAAGACGTCATCAAGCTGATCGAACAGCAACGGGACAGCGGCATAGACCCGGCCCGAATCTTCCTGGCAGGGTTTTCCCAGGGCGGCGCCGTGGTGTTGCACACCGCCTTCCTGCGCTGGGAAGGCCCCCTCGGCGGCGTACTTGCGCTGTCCACGTACGCACCGACTTTCAGCGACGAAATGAGCCTGTCCGCCAGCCAGCAACGCATCCCGGCCTATTGCTTGCACGGCAGCAATGACCCGGTGGTTCTGCATGCCATGGGGCGAGCGGCTTACGAGCATTTGAAGGCTCAGGGCGTCACCGTGACATGGCAGGAATACCCAATGGAGCACGAAGTGTTACCGCAGGAAATTTCCGACATAGGTGTCTGGCTCGCGGATAAGCTTCGCTAGTCCACTCATTTGATCCTTCCAATTACGTTGCGGATTTGCTAGGACACTACGCCGCGCCGGGTTCTTGCTTTACACTCCCCGGCGTACATTCCTAAATCTATCGATGAGATCACCGTGCTCAAAGCACTTAAAAAGATGTTCGGAAAAAGCGAGGCTGAGCCGCTCGCGCCTGCTGCTCCCCTCCCCGTCCCCCAGCGCCAGACCGAAAGCGTCTCGCGGGAACCGTCAGCAGCAGAAGTGCACGTGCCTGCGCCCGAGCATTTGGCAGCCACCGCACCGGCCGTTACATCGCCCGTTAGGGCTGAACGCCCGCGCCGAGAACGTGCGCCCAAGCCCGTCGTCATTCCCTGGAAACCCGAAGACTTCGTCGTCGAACCACTGGAAGGCAAAACCCGTTTCCACGATTTCCCCCTCGCCCCCGAATTGATGCACGCGATCCAGGACCTGGGATTCCCGTACTGCACGCCAATCCAGGCCGGCGTTCTGGGTTACACCCTCAAAGGCCGCGATGCCATCGGCCGCGCCCAGACCGGCACCGGCAAGACCGCCGCCTTCCTGATTTCCATCATTACTCAACTGACCCAGACGCCTCCGCCGAAAGAGCGCTACATGGGTGAACCCCGTGCGCTGATCATTGCGCCGACCCGCGAGCTGGTGGTGCAGATCGCCAAGGACGCCGAGGCGCTGACCAAGTACACCGACCTCAACGTGATGACGTTCGTGGGCGGCATGGATTTCGACAAGCAGCTTAAACACCTCGAAGCCCGCCACTGCGACATTCTGGTTGCCACGCCAGGCCGTCTGCTGGACTTCGCCCAGCGCGGCGAAGTGCACCTGGACATGGTTGAGGTGATGGTCCTGGACGAAGCCGACCGCATGCTCGACATGGGCTTCATCCCTCAGGTCCGCTCGATCATTCGCCAGACCCCGCACAAGGGCGAGCGTCAGACACTGCTGTTCTCCGCCACCTTCACTGAAGACGTGATGAATCTGGCCAAGCAGTGGACGACGGATCCTGCGATCGTCGAGATCGAATCGCTGAACGTCGCCAGCGACACGGTCGAGCAGCACATCTATGCCGTGGCCGGCGCTGACAAGTACAAGCTGTTGTTCAACCTGATCAACGACCACGGTTGGGAACGGGTGATGGTGTTCGCCAACCGCAAGGATGAAGTGCGACGCATCGAAGAGCGTCTGGTGCGTGACGGCATCAATGCCGCGCAGTTGTCAGGCGACGTGCCGCAGCACAAGCGCATCAAGACGCTGGAAGGGTTTCGCGAAGGCAAGATTCGCGTGCTGGTGGCCACCGATGTCGCCGGTCGCGGGATTCACATCGACGGCATCAGCCACGTGATCAACTTCACCCTGCCGGAAGTACCGGACGACTACGTGCACCGCATCGGCCGCACCGGTCGTGCAGGCGCAGACGGCGTGTCCATCAGCTTCGCTGGTGAAGACGATTCGTATCAGTTGCCGTCGATCGAAGAGAAGCTGGGCCGCAAGATCAGCTGCGAAACGCCGCCGACCGTGTTGCTACGGCCGGTGGTGCGCGTGCAGCGAGCGATTCCTGCGGCGGAATGACTCCACGCGCCTGCGAATGCTGAGCCCGCAGCCTATTTCCAGCGATCTGCAGCCATGTGATCGCTGTCGCGGCCCTCAACCCAGCGCGGCCCTTCTGAAGTGTTTTCCTTCTTCCAGAACGGCGCGCGGGTTTTCAGGTAGTCCATGACGAAATCACAGGCCTCGAACGCGGCCTGGCGATGGGCGCTGGCCGCCGCGACGAACACGATTGGCTCGCCCGGTTCCAACTCGCCCACGCGATGAATCACTTCCAGCTTGAGCAACGGCCAGCGCTGCTGCGCCTCATCAGCGATTTTAACCAGCGCCTTCTCGGTCATGCCGGGGTAATGCTCGAGAAACATCCCCGCTACCTCACGGCCGTCGTTGAAATCCCGCACATAGCCCACAAAGCTGACCACCGCACCCACGCCGACGTTGGCGTCGTGCATGGCATTGAGTTCCGCGCCCGGATCGAACGCGGCGGCTTGTACTCGAACGGCCATATCAACCTCCGGTGACGGTCGGAAAGAACGCCACCTCATCGCCCGGTTCGACGGGCGTGTCCAGCGAGCACAGCTCCTGATTGCGGGCGCACATGATGCCTTTCTCACTCAGCACTTCCCACACACCGCCGCGCTCGAGTAAATGCTGGCGCACGGCGTCGATGGTGGCGAATGAGCCTTCGAGGTTCTCGCTCTCGGTGCCGAGGGTTTCGCGAAAACGCGCGAAATATTGGACTTGTACGTGAATGGTCATTGGGCGATCACCTGGTCGTCGGCGATGAAGTGTCCGCTCTTGCCACCGAGCTTTTCGAGCAACCGCACGTGTTCGATGGTCATGCCGCGGTCAACCGCCTTGCACATGTCGTAGATGGTCAGGGCGGCGATGCTGGCGGCGGTCAACGCTTCCATTTCCACCCCGGTCTGGCCGGAGAGTTTGCAGCGCGCAACGATGTGCACGGCGTCAGGGCTTTCAGCGGTGAGTTCGACCTTCACACCGGTAAGCATCAACGGATGACAGAGGGGAATCAGATCGCTGGTTTTCTTCGCGGCCTGGATGCCGGCGATGCGCGCGACGGCAAATACGTCCCCTTTGGGATGCCCGCCTGCGACGATCATTTGCAGGGTTTCGGGCAGCATGCGCACGCGCGCTTCGGCCACCGCCTCACGGAACGTAACGTCTTTTTCAGTGACGTCGACCATGTGGGCGCGACCTTGGGAATCGAGATGAGTGAGCACGGGATGACTCCTGAACAGGAGCGGGGATTGTAGGGAGTTAGGGCTAGAAGCCACAAGCTGCAAGCTAACGACCCTGAGCGGACGTCGGCTTGCAGCTTGAGGCTAGAGGCTTGAAGCTGCTGCCACTTTACAAATGGCTCTCCGCGTATTCAGCCAGGATCGAGCGTGGGACACCTTGCAGACTGATGTGCACGCCGTTGGGGAAGTCCTTGAAACGCTCCGTCAGGTAGGTCAGCCCCGAACTGGTGGCCGACAGATAAGGCGTGTCGATCTGCGCCAGGTTGCCCAGGCAGACCACTTTAGAGCCCGCGCCGGCACGGGTGATGATGGTTTTCATCTGGTGCGGCGTGAGGTTCTGGCATTCGTCGATCAGGATCAGGCTCTGCTGGAAGCTTCGGCCGCGAATGTAGTTGAGGGATTTGAACTGCAGCGGCACCTTGCTCAGGATGTAATCGACGCTGCCATGGGTGTTTTCGTCATCCATGTGCAAGGCTTCCAGGTTGTCGGTGATCGCGCCGAGCCATGGCTCCATTTTTTCTGCTTCGGTGCCGGGCAAAAAGCCGATCTCCTGGTCGAGCCCCTGCACGCTTCGGGTGGCGATGATGCGGCGATAACGCTTGCTGACCATGGTCTGCTCGATGGCAGCGGCCAGGGCAAGAATGGTCTTGCCCGAACCGGCCGCGCCGGACAGGTTGACCAGATGGATGTCCGGATCGAGCAGCGCAAACAGCGCCAGCCCCTGATAGATGTCACGCGGCTTCAGTCCCCACGCTTCCTGGTGCAGCAGCGGCTCCTGGTGCATGTCCAGCAACAGCAGTTCGTCAGGCTTGACGCCTTTGACCCAACCGACGAAGCCTTGCTCATCGATGATGAACTCGTTGATGTGCACAGACGGAATCTGCTCGATCATCTGCACTTTGTGCCAGGTACGGCCATGATCCTGGCGGGTATCGACTTTGCTCACCCGGTCCCAGAAAGAGCCGGTCATGGTGTGGTAACCGCGGGACAGCATCGACACGTCGTCGACCAGTTGGTCGGTGCTGTAGTCCTCGGCCTCGATGCCGCAGGCCCGCGCCTTCAGGCGCATGTTGATGTCTTTAGTGACCAGTACGATGCGCGTGTCCTTTTTCCGCGCATGCAGGTCAATCAGCTGGTTGATGATGATGTTGTCATTGAGGTTGTCAGGCAGCACCCGGTTGGGTTCTTGCCGCTTGTTCATGAGGATGGACAGATAACCCTTGAATACGCCTGTACCGCGATCGATCGGTACGCCTTTTTCAACCTCCTCCGGGGTCGCTTCGCCGAGTGTCTTGTCAATCAACCGGATCGCCTGCCGACATTCAGCAGCCACCGAGTGCTTGCCCGCCTTGAGCTTGTCCAGTTCTTCCAGGACCGTCATGGGGAGTGCTACGTGATGTTCTTCGAAATTCAGAAGCGCGTTTGGATCATGGATCAATACGTTGGTATCGAGCACGTAAAGGATTGGCTGGTTAGAGGAAGGGGTGCGTCCGTGGTCATCCATACTCGCTCACCTTTGTAGTAGCCAAGTGACGCAACACACAGCGATGCTGCGCCACGAAAAGGCCGCCGAGGCTTTCCCCTTGAGGCAGGAGAAAATTGCGCAAAGTGGGGTCTGGAATGACGCCACCTGTGTTGCAGGGTTCGGCGGTCTGTTGTCGTAATACCGCAAAACCGATGACATAAAAACGCGTTTCGGCGCTTTTTGAAGTTTATTTCTCGGGGGGACAATTAGCCCTTGGCGGATGGGTCAGCCGCGTTTAAAGTCGGAAGTCCGGTCCGGGACAAATCCTCAGAAATTTCCCACCTACCCTTTCATTGTTCCCCTTCTTTCACTGGCGGCACCGTCTGCTCAACCGCTGCGCCCGGCTGCTCGGCTGGTTCGTCTGCGGCGTCATCGTCGGGCGTGTCATCGTCCTCATCCGGCGCATCTTCTTCGTCCGCCAGCTGCTGCGGATAGATATGGCAGTCTTCCCACATCACGCCGCTTTGCGCGGTATTGGCCATCAGCCATGGCACCGCCTGCTGCGGTTTGTCTGTGCTGTCATGGAACACCACATTGCCGCGCCGCCAGAGCAGCATCAGCGTGAGCACCCGGTTGGCAGCCTGCTCGGCGCTGATGCGTCCGGTGCTGTCCTGGGAATCGATGTTCCACAGAGAGACTCGCAGCTGCTGGTCGCGGAAGAATGGCGCGCTGTCGGCACGACGATGGCCGTAAGGCGGGCGGAACAGCGGCACGAAATTGTCCGGCAGCAGCTGCTGAACCAGCGCGGCCGTACGCTCGATGGAGTCTTGCCAGTCGCGCCAGTGGGCGTGGGACCTGAACTCCCAGCCCTGCAGGCCGACGCATTGCTGGCGGTAGAGCGTTTGAAGCGCGTGGGGCGAGGTGGTGTCCAGACGACTTTGCAGGGCCTTGCCCAGCACAAAGAACGTGGCGGTGATCTTCTGTTGGCGCATGAAGTCGGCCAGCCAGTCAGTCGCCCCGTCAGCAACGGTCGGACCGCTCTCGAAATTGAGCAGGAAGGTCCTGTCGGGCATTTCTTCGCCGCTGAGTTCGTCGGAGTTGTAGCGCTCGATCTCGCTGCTGGTCTGCGGGAACAAGGCGGCCATGCGCAACAGTTCGTTGAGATAACGCTGGTTGAAGGCATCGGCCGGCGCAGCCCACTTGGCATAGAAGGAATCATCGGCCACTTTGTATTCGGCGGCGCGTTGACGCAGCATCGGCACGTCGTCGACCAGCACACAGAATGATGCGTCGGCTTCACAGGTTTTTTCGGCGAATGTCCAATTCTCGAACAGCCGCGTCCATAGCCGTGTGCGGATCAGGTTCACCGTCGGCAGGTTGATCTGCCGCAGGCCCAGACGCGCACTCAGCTGGGCGTCGCTGAGGTTTTCGCTTTCCAGCAACTGATGGGCGAAGCTGAGAATTTGCGCACGAGACGCCACGTCGAACAGCTGCGGCGTTTCCAGAGCCTCCGGCCAGACTGCGCGATCCAGCATCGCAATATCGCCCGTGGCCGCCTGTGCGTTGAGCCCCAGCAAACAGGCTCCGATCAATAACAGCATGCGCAACACGACGTGCTCCCAATCCTTGATAAAGAGGCCGAAAACCGGCGAGGCACTATAGCGGATTTGCCTTGGGCCAGAATGCCGGATTCCGGCACCGCTGCTGCAGGAGCGCGCCTATCGACACCATAGCTGGAGTGATCCGCACGCAACCCCTAGAATCGCCCGACGATCAAAGGAGACCTGCCCATGCTGATGGTGATTTCCCCAGCCAAAACCCTCGATTTCGAAACACCGCCCACCACCAAGCGCTACACCCAGCCGGAATTTCTGGATCACTCTCAGGAGCTCATCAACCAACTGCGCGACATGACCCCGGCGCAGATCGGTGAGCTGATGCATCTGTCCGACAAGCTCTCCGGCCTCAATGCCGCCCGCTTTGGCAGCTGGAATCCGGCGTTCACCCCAAAAAACGCCAAACAGGCGCTGCTTGCATTCAAGGGTGACGTGTACACCGGTCTCGACGCCGACACCCTGAGCGGGCCCGATCTGACGTACGCCCAAAAGCACCTGCGTATGTTGTCCGGGCTCTATGGATTGCTTCGTCCTCTGGACCTGATGCAACCCTATCGCCTGGAAATGGGCACCAAGCTGGCCAATGCCAGGGGCAAGGACCTTTACGCATTCTGGGGCGACCGCATCAGCGAGTGGCTGAACGAAGCGCTGAAAGAACAAGGCGACGATGTGCTGCTCAACCTGGCGTCGAACGAGTACTTTTCAGCGGTCAAGCGCCCGGCACTGAATGCCCGCGTGATCGAAACCGAGTTCCGCGACCAGAAAAACGGTCAGTACAAGATCATCAGTTTCTACGCCAAGAAAGCCCGGGGCATGATGACTCGCTTCGTGATTTCCGAGCGTATCAGCAAGCCCAAAGACCTGACGCAGTTCGATGCTCACGGCTATCGATACAGCAAAGAGCTGTCCTCCCCGGACAAGCTCATCTTCCTGCGCGATGAGCAAGACGCCTGACCTGCACCTACCCGTCCTTCCGCCAGCAAGCATCGCCCGTCTTCAATCGTTGACGGGCGCCGCGACGTCATTCAATCCCACTTCGGTGCACTTCTCAGGACACCTGCCTTGCATTTTTAGTGCGCATCGGTTGGTCCCATCATTCGAATGCGTCTATCCATCCAACCGAAAGTAAAGATTAACAGTGACTCCGTTCGCAAATTCCCACACTTACTTAGTTCATAAACTGCAGTTTGCGCGGACGAACGGTAGTGCTGCCGACTAATTGGCGCCAACTAACAGTCAGAAACTAAGTGCTCTTTTTTTTCTCAAAAATTTAACAACTTTTTTTGCAGATTTCGGCACGTTGATTTGAACGAGTGGCACTCCAGTCTTCACGTCCGCCAAAGCCTTACAAACTAAGGCTCAAACCTTGTTTGGCCCCACGTTGGATCCTGCTGAAAACCGCCTGGTGTTACGAAAAATCTCAAAAAGAGGACGAGCGGCCCGGAACTTATGGGGAATGCCCACGCTCCTACATCCCGTAACAATTCTCGTCCCCCATGTAGGACATCTCTTACATGGCACATGGACAGATCTGGAAGTTGCTTCTCAACGAAGTTAGACCCTTCGGTCAAGTGGTACGTACAAGGAGTCACGCACCAAACTAGTTGAAGTGAATTGAGCTAGCACCATTCGGGTGCCCGCAGTCGTGAATCGGGGCTGATTCATCGGGAGACGGCTAAAAGCCTTGTCCTTGACCGCCTGAGCACGACGCGCAAACCATCCGCTGGAGTGCCTGCCACATCCCAGATCGGGAACCTATATAAATATGTATGGGCTACTCGACACTTTTGATCTGTAACATTCGGGTTTGCCTTTCATATAGGTAACTCACCCCTTAATTCTGCCTGTGCTTGTCACGCGACATTCATTGCCGTGCGTACGAGTGCGCAAAAGTTGTAAGACAGTTTTTATATTCGGCCAACTAATGGCGTAAACATCGAGGAGATTACTATGCGTATCAGCATCTTTGGTTTGGGCTATGTCGGTGCAGTCTGCGCAGGCTGCCTCTCGGCGCGTGGTCATGATGTTGTTGGCGTGGACATCTCCGCCGCCAAGATCGATCTGATCAACAAGGGCAAGTCGCCAATCGTTGAGCCAGGTCTGGGCGAGTTGCTGGAAACCGGCATCAAGACCGGCAAACTGCGCGGCACCACAGACTTCTCCGCCGCCATTCGCGACACTGACCTGTCGATGATCTGCGTCGGCACGCCAAGCAAAAAGAACGGCGATCTGGAGCTGGACTTCATTGAATCGGTCTGCCGCGAAATCGGCTTCGTACTGCGTGACAAGAGCACCCGTCACACCATCGTCGTGCGCAGCACCGTTCTGCCGGGCACCGTCGCAAACGTTGTCATCCCGATCCTCGAAGACTGCTCGGGCAAGAAAGCCGGCGTCGACTTCGGTGTCGCAGTCAACCCTGAATTCCTGCGTGAAAGCACCGCGATTGCCGACTACGACCATCCTCCGATGACCGTTATCGGCGAATTCGACAAGGCGTCCGGTGACGTTCTGCAGTCCCTGTACGAAGAACTCGACGCACCGATCATCCGCAAGGACATCGCCGTTGCCGAAATGATCAAGTACACCTGCAACGTATGGCACGCGACCAAGGTCACCTTCGCCAACGAAATCGGCAACATCGCCAAGGCAGTCGGCGTCGACGGCCGTGAAGTGATGGACGTGGTCTGCCAGGACAAGGCTCTGAACCTGTCGCAGTACTACATGCGCCCAGGCTTCGCGTTCGGCGGTTCCTGCCTGCCGAAAGACGTCCGTGCCCTGACCTACCGCGCCAGCTCTCTGGACGTTGAAGCCCCCCTGCTCAACTCCCTGATGCGCAGCAACGTTTCCCAGGTTCAGAACGCTTTCGACATCGTCGCCGCCAGCGACACTCGCAAAGTCGCCCTGCTGGGTCTGAGCTTCAAGGCCGGTACCGATGACCTGCGCGAAAGCCCTCTGGTCGAGCTGGCAGAAATGCTGATCGGTAAAGGCTACGACCTGAGCATCTTCGACAGCAACGTCGAATACGCTCGCGTTCACGGCGCCAACAAAGACTACATCGAGTCCAAGATCCCGCACGTTTCGTCTCTGCTGAACTCGGACTTCGACGCGGTCATCAACAACTCTGACGTGATCATCCTGGGTAACCGCGACGAGCGCTTCCGTGCACTCGCCAACAACGCGCCAGCCGGCAAGCGTGTGATTGACCTGGTGGGCTTCATGAAAGGCACCACCACCGAAAACGGTCAAATCGAAGGTATCTGCTGGTAACACACAGCGAGCTGCAAGCCACGAGCTGCAAGTTTCAGGCTTCATCCCTCCAGTCCCGGGCGTCAGCGCCAGCGACTGGAGGTTTGAAGCTTGCGGCTTGAGGTTGCAACTGACTTAGGGATACACACTATGCAAAGGCTGAAGCACGGCTTCCTCCAGGCCGCAGGTTGGCTGTTTTATCTGACGTTGCTGGCGGCCATAGCCATGGCGCTGCCTGCATCGCTGTTTGACTCGCACTCCAAAGATTTTATTTTCCTGATCGGTATCGTCGGCATCTGGCGTTACTCGATGGGCGCAACGCACTTCGTGCGCGGCATGATTTTCCTGTACATCGTCTACCCGCACCTGCGCCGTAAAGTGCGCAAGCTGGGCAAGGCAGCCGATCCATCCCACGTGTTCCTGATGGTCACCAGCTTTCGTATCGATGCGCTGACCACCGCTCAGGTGTACAGCTCGGTGATTCGCGAAGCCATCAAATGCGGCTTCCCGACCACCATCGTGTGCTCCCTGGTGGAAATGTCCGACGAGCTGCTGGTCAAGGCACTGTGGGCCAAGTACAACCCGCCGGAGCACGTGAAGCTCGACTTCGTGCGCATCGCCGGAACCGGCAAGCGTGACGGTCTGGCGTTCGGTTTCCGCGCCATCTCCCGCCACATGCCCGACGACCGCGCCGTGGTTGCGGTGATCGACGGTGACACCGTTCTGGCTGAGGGCGTGGTGCAGAAAACCGTGCCGTGGTTCCAGCTGTTCGGCAACGTCGGCGGCCTGACCACCAACGAGTTCTGTGAAGTCCGCGGCGGCTACATCATGAGCGAGTGGCACAAGCTGCGTTTCGCTCAGCGTCACATCAACATGTGCTCGATGGCGCTGTCCAAGCGCGTGCTGACCATGACCGGCCGTATGTCGGTGTTCCGCGCCACCGTGGTGACGGACCCGGCGTTCATCGCCGACGTGGAAAGCGACTCGCTGCAGCACTGGCGTCTGGGCCGCTTCAAGTTCCTGACCGGCGACGACAAGTCCAGCTGGTTCAGCCTGATGCGCCTGGGCTACGACACGTTCTACGTACCGGATGCCGCGATCAACACCGTTGAGCACCCGCCGGAAAAAAGTTTCCTGAAGGCCAGCCGCAAGCTGATGTACCGCTGGTACGGCAACAACCTTCGGCAGAACTCCCGTGCATTGGGTCTGGGCGTTGGTCGTCTCGGGGTCTTCACCAGCATCGTGCTGTTCGACCAGCGCGTGTCGATGTGGACGTCGATCCTTGGCCTGACCGTGGCGATGCTGGCGAGCCTGAAGTTCGGTATCGAATACCTGCTGGCGTACCTGCTCTGGATTGGCATCACCCGTCTGATCCTGACGCTGCTGCTGTCGTGCAGCGGCCACAAGATCGGGCCGGCCTATCCGATGATTCTCTATTACAACCAGATCGTTGGCGCACTGATGAAGATCTACGTCTTCTTCCGTCTCGACCGACAGTCCTGGACCCGCCAGGACACAAAACTGAGCCGCGACATGGCCAGCTTCCAGGGTTGGTTCAACACCTGGTCGTCGCGGACCATGACTTTCTCGGCTGGCAGCATCTTCGTTGCCGTGCTGCTGACAATGGTCTGACCGGGCCTCTGACCGAAACAATGGATCAACTCGATTAATCAGGAATTACCACCATGAATACAGCCGTGAATGCCAATGTCGTACATGAATCCGAAGCCCAGCGTCAGCACGCACGGGTCAAGATCCCGGCCAAACTGCGACTGCTCAATGGTCAGCCGAACGCCCCGCTGGTGCGTGTCGAAGACCTTTCCGCAGGCGGTCTGAGCTTTGTCGCTCCTGCCAACCTGCGTCCAGCCGTCGGTGAGGTCATCAAGGGTCGTCTGCAGTTCCTGATCGACAACCTCGGTCTGGCCATGGACGTCGACCTGCAGGTGCGCACCATCGATTCGAGCACCGGCCGTGTCGGCTGCCAGTTCCAGAATCTGGAATCGCAAGACATCTCGACTCTGCGTCATCTGATCACTTCGCACCTGTCGGGCGACCTCATCAGCATGGGCGAAGTGCTGGCGACCCTGCAGCGCGATAACTTCACCAAGGCACGCAAATCCAAGGACGGCGGCAGCGGCCTGAGCGCGTTCGGTCGTCTGCGTGCCGTGACCTTCAGCATCGGCATCTTCGCGGTCGGTGTGATTGCGTTCGGCTTCGTCGCCAAATCGGTCTACGGCATGTACTTCGTCAGCCACTCCACGTCGGGCCTGGTCAGCGTGCCGAGCCTGGATGTCACCATGCCACGTGAAGGCACTGTGACCAGCCTGGTCGCCCCTAACGGCAACGTCGCCAAAGGCGCTCCGCTGGCGACCTTCAACACCAGCATGCTGGACATGTTGAAAGGCAACCTGGACCCGGACGAAATGCAGCCGGCCAAAATCGAAGAGCTGTTCGGTCGTCAACTGGCCGGTACCATGACCAGCCCTTGCGATTGCGTCGTGGCCAAGCAACTGGTCGCCGACGGTCAGTACGCCAGCAAAGGTCAAGTGATCTTCCAGATGGTCCCGCGCAACGTCGCCGCCAATGTCGATGCCCGCTTCACCTACCGTCAGTTCGCCGATGTACAACCCGGCGCTCGCGTGACCTTCCAGGTCGCTGGCGAAGACGGCGACCACAGCGGCAAGATCGTCAGCGCCACGGCCCTGAGCCCTGCTGACCTGTCTTCCGACATCCGCGTTCAGATCCAGCCTGACGAAGCCATCAACAGCAGCCTGGCAGGTCGCCCGGTTGAAGTAGTGAGCACTCGTGGCCCGTCGCTGAACTGGTTGATCGATAAAGCCACGGCGGCAGGTTTCTAAACATGGCTAGCCCACTACGAAGCTTGTCAGCCCCTACATTGTTGAGCCTGGCGATCGCTATCGGTTTGGGCGGCTGTGCCGGCCTGCCCGATCAGCGCCTGGCCAACGAAGCCCTGAAACGCGGCGACACCGCGCTGGCGGAGCAAAACTATCGGCAACTGGCGGACCTGGGCTATAGCGATGCACAGGTCGGCCTCGCGGATATCCAGGTGGGTACCCGCGACCCGGAGCTGATCAAGCAGGCCGAGGCAACGTATCGCGCTGCAGCCGCCACTTCGCCTCGGGCGCAATCGCGCCTGGGCAAGTTGCTGGCGGTCAAGCCGAACTCCACCGAGGCCGAGCAACGTGAAGCCGAAGGTCTGCTGAAGAAGGCCTTCGCCAATGGCGAAGCCGGCACGCTGATTCCGCTGGCGATGCTCTATCTGCAATACCCGCACACGTTCCCGAACGTGAACGCGCAGCAGAAGATCAACGAATGGCGCGCTGGCGGTTACCCGGAAGCGGGTCTGGCCCAGGTGCTGCTGTATCGCACACAGGGCACCTACGACCAGCATCTGGCTGAAGTCGAAAGCATCTGCAAGCAAGCCCTGCGCACCACCGACGTTTGCTACACCGAGCTGGCGACGGTCTACCAGAAGCGTGGCGAAGCCGACAAACAGGCTGCGCTGATCGAGCAGATGCAAAGCGGCTACGCCATGGGCAGCGTGCCTGCCATGCGTGTCGACAGCGTCGCTCGCGTGCTTGCGGATTCGACAATCGGCAAGCCGGACGAAAAGACCGCGCAATCGCTGCTGGAGAAAGTCGCCCCCGGTTACCCCGCTTCGTGGGTCAGCCTGGCGCAGTTGCTGTACGACTTCCCCGAACTGGGCGACGTCAACAAGATGATGGAATACCTGGACAACGGCCGTGCTGCGGATCAACCGCGCGCCGAGCTGCTGCTGGGCAAGCTGTATTACGAAGGCAAGCTGGTCTTGCCGGATGCGAAGAAAGCCGAAGAGCACCTGACCAAGGCCGCTGCGACGCAAATCTCCGCGCATTACTACCTGGGTCAGCTGTATCGCCGGGGTTATCTGGGCCATCCAGACCCGCAGAAAGCTGTCGACCAGTTGCTGACCTCCGCACGCGGTGGCCAGAACAGTGCCGACTTCGCCCTCGCGCAGTTGTTCTCGCAAGGCAAAGGTATCAAGCCTGATCCGGTCAACGCATGGGTCTTCGGCCAGCTCGCACTGGCTCAGGGCACCCCGCAAGCGACGGATCTTGCGCAACAACTGAACGAACAATTGCCGCCTGAGAAGCGCGCCCAGGCGCAGAGCCTTCTCCAGCGAGAACAGCAGGTCCGCGGCACAACCGCGCAAAACGCGTTGGCCTTGCAGACACTGCAAGAAGAAAAAGACGGCGGGGACGCACCTCTATGAAGCTTAAGTTGAACCCTCTGATGGCGGCCGGATTCGGTCTGGGCTTCTCCCTGATCTGGGCCACGCCGACACTGGCAGCCCTGACCGACACTCAGAATTTCGGCATCGAAGTCAAAGCGACCGGCCAGATGGAAGACGACCGTGACCTCGGCACCCGCAGTGGTGGCGACGTCAACGGTGTCGGTCTGGATCTGCGTCCGTGGGCCTATGGCGAGTGGGGCAACTGGAGCGGTTACGCGATGGGCCAGGTAGTTACTGCTACCGACACCATTCAGACCGACCCGCTGGATCAGCAGGTCACTGACGCAAACGGCCAGAGCGCCCAGCGTTCGCGCAGCACGTCGAACAGCCGCAAAGTGGATGACAGCTACGCTGCCCTGCGCGAATTCTGGATCGGCTACAGCGGTTTCACGCCTTACCCTGGCGAGATCCTGAAAGTCGGTCGTCAGCGTCTGCGCAATGACGACGGTCAGTGGCACGACACCAACATCGAAGCGGTGAACTGGACCTTCGACACCACCCTGCTCAAGGCAGAAGTGGGCGCCGCCCAGCGTTTCAGCGAATACCGCACAGACCTGACCGAGCTGTCGGCACAGGACAAGGATCGCTCGCACCTGTATGGCGACGTGGAATACCAATGGACGCCAGGCCAATGGGCAGGCGTTCGTGCGCACCACAGTCATGACGGCGGCAGCCTGAAACAACAGGGCTCAGCCATCGACGACCTGGACAAGACTTCGCGTGGCGACCTGACCTGGCTGGGTCTGCAGGCCAACAGCGACGCGTACAACTACCGCAACCTGAACACCGTCAACTATTGGGGCAGCCTGACCTGGCTGACCGGCGATCGTGACCGCATCGGCACCACCTACAACGCGGCCGAAGATCAGTACGTAGCCGGTGAGAAGAACAGCGAAAACGTCAACGGCTGGGCCACCGACCTGGGCCTGCGTTTCCGACTGGACCCGATGTGGCAAGTGGGCGGCGCCTACTCCCGCGCCAGCAAGAACTACGAGCAGAACGGTCTGGAAAGCAACCGCTCGAACTGGACCGGTACCCGCTCGCGCGTGCATCGCTTCGGTGAAGCGTTCCAGGGCGAAATGGCCAACGTAGAGTCGGGCTCGCTGTTTGCGTCCTGGCAGATGCAGGACGAGTACGACGCCTCGCTGATCTACCACAAGTTCCGTCGCGTCGACGGCCATTCGGGCATCGGCGGCGCGGGCATCAACCCTGCTCAGGAAAATGTCGATGACGATGGCGTCAGCACATTTGCCTCGCTGCCCCTCGAAGACGGCCGCAAGGACCTGGGCCAGGAAATGGACCTCGTCGTCACCAAGTACTTCAAGCAAGGCCTGCTGCCTGCTGCGGTAAGCCAGTCGTTCGACGAACCGTCGGCGCTGATTCGTCTGCGTGCAGGCGTGTTCAAACCGGGCGATGCGTACCACAGCGGTGTAGACGATTACATGCACCGCGCCATCGTCGACGTCATCTGGCGCTTCTGATGCAAGCCGCGATAGGAGTGCAATGAGATGAACAGTCAAGCAAGCAGATTGCGTCACCGGGCATGGCCCTATGCCCTGCTGGAAAGCGCTGTGCTGAGCAGCGCCTTGCTGCTCGCCAGCACTGCGGCCATGGCCAACAGCCCGCTGCCGGTTCCCGCCCCTGCGGCGCATCCGGCGGATGGCAAGGATGTGCTGGTCAAAGGCCTGCATCAGGCCAAGACCTACTCCATCAGCAGTCCGCCCATTGAGCCGCTGTTGATGGACAAACCAAAACTGCCTGACCTCTCGGGTTACACCCAGCAGGCCATGCAGAAGAAGATCGTGCGCAGCAAGCCGGGCAAGGTTGCGATCAAACGCATGATGCAGGAAGACTCGCTGAAAGAATTCATCGGCGGTGACAACAAGATGGCCGAATGGGTGGCCCGTCAGCACGGCATCCCCCAGGCGATCTTCATCGAAGATGGCTACATGACCCTGCAGGAGCTGGCGAAGAAGGTGCCTAAACAGTACCTGAGCGAAACCTCGCCGGGCGTTTTTCTGGCGCGTCTGCCGATCGTTGTCGGCAAGAACGGCATCTTTGAAGTCGACAAGAAAACCACCGAGCTGCGCCTGTCTCAGGATGCCGGTGCGTTTCTGGTCAACGACAACCTGCTGTTCATGTCCGACACCAAGCTGACCGGCTGGAGCGAGAAGTCCAACGGCCCGTCGACGTTCAAGGCGCCGAAGGAATTCCGCCCGTTCCTGCTGTCCTGGGGTGGCACCCAGACCTACATGTTCAACACCAAAGTGGCGAGCCTGGGTTACAACAACAGCAAGTCGTACGGCGTCAGTATTTCCCAGTACACACCGAACATGAAGGCGCAGATGAACCGCGCCGAGCCAACCGGCTGGATCGTCAATTCTGACTTCTCGGACATGTGGTACGGCTTCTACTGCTATGAAACCCGCGACTTCGTGGTCAAGGGCAGCACCTACCACGACAACATCATCTACGGCATCGACCCCCATGACCGTTCCCACGGTCTGATCATTGCCGAGAACACGGTGTACGGGACCAAGAAAAAGCACGGGATCATCGTCTCCCGTGAGGTGAACGACAGCTTCATCATCAACAACAAGAGCTACGACAACCACCTGTCCGGCATCGTCCTTGACCGTAACAGCGTGAACAACCTGGTGGCTTACAACGAGATCTACCGCAACCACACCGACGGCATCACCTTGTATGAGAGTGCCGACAACCTGCTGTGGGGCAATCGTGTGTTCGCCAACAAGCGTCACGGCATCCGGGTTCGCAACAGCACCAACATCAAGCTGTACGAAAACCTGGCCATCGGTAACGGTTTGATGGGCGTCTACGGCCACATCAAAGACCTGTCGGACACTGACCGCGACATCAAGCTCGACCCGTTCGATGCCGAAGTCTCGCTGATCATGGTCGGCGGCGAACTGACCTCCAACGGTTCAGGCCCGCTGTCCATCGACTCGCCTCTGAGCGTCGAGCTGTACAAAGTCTCGATGCTCGCACCGACCAAAGCCAGCGGGATCAGCTTCAACGGTGTACTGGGCGACCGTCAGGACGAAATCCTCGATCTGCTGGTGCGCCAACAGAAAGCCGTGTTGATCGACCCGGTCGAAAGCCAGAAACAACTCCGGGACTGAGGAAGATATTTCTATGCACGCACATTTGATCAAACTGCTCAGCCTCTCGGGCCTGACCGCTGCACTGTTCGCCGCCAGCAATGGCGCGTATGCAGCGGACACTACAGCCCCGACCTTCACGGCCGAGCCTTGCTGCAGTCTGTGCCCTGAAGCGCACGACGAAAAAAACTACGTCAGCCGCTACCAGCAGAACTTCACCACGCTGGTTCAGGCCCAGGGCGACTGGTTGTTCCGGACCCGCGAAGATCTGCGCACCGAATTCGACACCACGCCTGAAGGCTATCGCCGCATGCAAATGCTTCACGACGCCTTCAAGAGCAAGGGTGTAGAGCTGGTCGTCGTGTATCAGCCAACCCGCGGGCTGGTGGATCGCAACAAGCTGTTCCCGGCCGAGCGCGACAAGTTCGACTACAACACCGCGCTGCGCAACTACCAGGCCATGCTCGGTCGTTTCGCGAAGATGGGCTACACCGTGCCGGACCTGTCGCCGTTGACCAACGAGCAACAGGCCCATGATTTCTACTTCCGCGGTGACCAGCACTGGACGCCGTATGGCGCTCAGCGCACAGCAAAAATCGTCGCTGATTCCGTGAAGAAAATGCAGGCCTTCGCCAGTGTTCCGCGCCGTGAGTTCGAGACCCACCTGTCAGGTCGCATGGGCAAGAAGGGCACTCTTCACAACATGGCCGGTCAATTGTGCGGCACGAGTTACGCCATCCAGTACATGGACCAGTTCGAGACGGAACCCAAAGGCGAAGCAGCCGACGGCGACCTGTTTGGTGACTCCGGCAATCCGGAGATCACGCTGGTCGGTACCAGTCACAGCGGCAAGAACTACAACTTTGCCGGCTTTTTGCAGGAATACATTGGTGCTGATGTGCTGAACGTCGCCTTCCCGGGCGGCGGCCTTGAGGGTTCGATGCTGCAGTACCTGGGCAGCGAAGACTTCCAGAAACACCCACCGAAGATTCTCATCTGGGAATTCTCGCCGCTTTACCGCCTGGATCAGGAGACCATCTATCGCCAGATGATGTCGCTGCTGGACAACGGCTGTGAAGGCAAACCGGCAATCATGAGCACCAGCACCACCCTCAAACCAGGGATCAACGAGTTGCTGGTCAACGGCAAAAACGGCATCAAGGATGTGCGCAACGGCAGTAATCAGATCGACATCAAGTTCGCCGACAACTCGGTGAAAACCCTTCAGGCGCGCCTCTGGTACATGAACGGTCGCCACGAAGACTTGAAGATCGAGAAACCTGAAACATCTGAAACCGACGGGCGCTTCTCCTTCGAACTGCGCGATGACAAAGACTGGGCTGACCAGCAATTGCTCGCACTGGAAGTGCAGGGTCCGGAAGCGGGCGCTGCGCCACAGCAGGTCGAAGCGAAAGTATGCAAACGCAACGTGTTCCCGAATGTCGCGCATCAAACCGCGCAAGCCGGGTTATGAGGCTCTTATGCACACTCCAAAACTGATGCTCCCTACCCTTCTGTCGCTGGCAATGATGTCCTCGGCACTGTTCGCCACCGGCGCCAGCGCTGCATCGACGCTCGTGCCGCCGCAGGGCTATTACGAAGGTGTCGAGAAATTCAAGACGGGCCAGGGCAAGTTCAGCTGTGACTCCATTCCGCAGCCCTACACCGGTCCGTTGCAGTTTCGCAGCAAATACGAAGGCTCGGACAAAGCCCGCGCGACGCTGAATATGGTCTCCGATCAGGCTTTTCGTGATGCGACCAAAGACATCACCACCATGGAGCGCGCCACCAGCAAGGTGGTGATGCAGTACATGCGTGACGGTCGCCCGGAACAGCTCGATTGCGCGCTGAACATGCTGACCACCTGGGCCAAGGCCGATGCGCTGGAGTCCACCGACTTCAACCACACCGGCAAGTCGATGCGCAAATGGGCATTGGGCAGCATGTCGTCCGCCTATCTGCGCCTGAAGTTCTCCGAGTCTCATCCTCTGGCCACCCGCCAGCAGGAATCGCAGGTGATTGAGGCCTGGTTCAGCAAACTGGCGGACCACGTCGTCAGCGACTGGAACAATCTGCCGCTCGACAAGACTAACAACCACTCCTACTGGGCCGCCTGGGCCGTGATGTCCACGGCAGTCGCGACCAATCGCCAAGACCTGTTTGACTGGGCAGTGAAGGAATTCAAGATCGGCGCCAATCAGGTTGACCCGCAAGGTTTCCTGCCGAACGAGCTCAAGCGCAAACAGCGTGCGCTGGCGTACCACAACTACGCACTTCCGCCTCTGGCCATGATCGCGAGTTTCGCCCAGGCCAACGGTGTCGATTTGCGTCAGGAAAACAACGGTGCGCTCAAGCGTCTGGGTGATCGCGTGCTGGCTGGCGTGAAGAACTCCGGCAGCGAATTCGCCGCCCGCGATGGCGAAAAGCAGGACATGACGGACCTGAAGACCGACATGAAATTCGCCTGGCTGGAACCGTACTGCTCGCTGTATGACTGCGGCCCGGACGTGCTTGAACAGAAACACAAGATGCAACCGTTCAAGAACTTCCGCCTCGGCGGCGACCTGACCCGCACTTATGACCCGACTCATGAAAAGGGTGACAAGGGCGGTTCGTAAGAGCAAAGGCTCCAGCAGTGTTCGCCGTGGTGTGATCCACCGCGAACCCACTGTAGGCGTGAGCTTGCTCGCGATAGCGATGTATCAGTCAGAGCGGCATCAACCGGACTGACGTATCGCGAGCAAGCTCACTCCTGCGGGGAGTCGGCGGATGCATGTTTCACCCCTCCATTTTTCGTGGGGGGTTTGGGGGGGCTTCGGCCTTTGAAGTTGGACAAATGGAGAGATAAAGGATGGTTTTCTCATCCAACGTGTTCCTGTTCCTGTTCTTGCCGGTATTTCTCGGCTTGTACTACCTGAGCGGGCAACGCTATCGCAACCTGCTGCTGCTGGTCGCCAGCTACGTGTTTTACGCGTGGTGGCGAGTGGACTTTCTGGCGCTGTTCGCAGGTGTGACGCTGTGGAACTACTGGATCGGCCTGCGCGTAGGCGCCGCCGGGGTCAGAACCAAACCGGCTCAGCGTTGGCTGCTGCTCGGCGTGGTGGTCGACCTGGGCATCCTTGGCTATTTCAAGTACGCCAACTTCGGCGTGGACAGCATTAACGCGATGATGACGTCGATCGGCCTTGAGCCCTTCATCCTCACCCACGTGTTGCTGCCGATCGGTATCTCGTTCTACATCTTCGAGTCCATCAGCTACATCATTGACGTCTACCGTGGCGACACGCCGGCGACGCGAAATCTCATCGACTTTGCAGCGTTCGTGGCGATCTTCCCGCACCTGATCGCAGGGCCGGTTCTGCGTTTCCGCGACCTGGTCGATCAGTTCAACAACCGCACGCACACCCTCGACAAGTTCTCCGAGGGCTGCACGCGGTTCATGCAGGGTTTCATCAAGAAGGTATTCATTGCCGACACGCTGGCAGTGGTCGCCGATCATTGCTTCGCCCTGCAGAACCCGACCACGGGTGACGCATGGCTCGGCGCGCTGGCGTATACCGCGCAGCTGTACTTCGACTTCTCCGGCTACAGCGACATGGCCATCGGCCTGGGCCTGATGATGGGTTTCCGCTTCATGGAAAACTTCAAACAGCCCTACATCAGCCAGTCGATCACCGAATTCTGGCGTCGCTGGCACATCAGCCTGTCGACCTGGCTGCGTGACTATCTGTACATCACGCTGGGCGGCAACCGCGGCGGCAAGGTGGCGACCTACCGCAACCTGTTTCTGACCATGCTGCTGGGTGGTCTGTGGCACGGCGCCAACATCACGTACATCGTCTGGGGTGCCTGGCACGGTGTGTGGCTGGCGATCGAAAAAGCCATCGGCCTGAACACCGCGCCGCGCACCTTCAACGTCGTTCGCTGGGCGTTCACCTTCCTGCTGGTGGTCATGGGCTGGGTCATCTTCCGCTCGGAAAACCTGCACGTTGCCGCTCGTATGTATGGCGCCATGTTCAGCTTCAGCGATCTCGGCCTGTCGGAACTCAACCGCGCCAGCCTCACCGGCCTGCAGGTAGCGACCCTGGTTGTGGCTTACATCACCCTCGCCTTCTTCGGCCTGCGTGATTTCTACCGCAACCGTGCACCGGGCAAGCCGACCGACAAGCCCGTGCAGGCCGATGGCCCTGCCGCTGCCGAGCCCGGCCTGATCAAGGCCGTGCCGGGCGACAAGCCGGGCAGCATCCATCAACCGGGTTACATCGTCGGCACCGAAGCGCAGGTTCAGCCTGCCTACTGGACCGTCGACTGGTCGCGCTATGTCATGCGCGCCCTGGTCCTGCTGATGTTCGTTGCATCGATCCTGAAACTCTCGGCGGCCAGTTTCTCGCCGTTCCTTTACTTCCAGTTCTGAGGAGCCTGACATGACCCGTTCATTACGTTTCCTCTACATCTTCCTGTTCCTGGCGATTCTGCTGGTGCTGGGCCTGTGGTCGCTGCGCAGCTTCATCGGTTTCTCGACGTCGAAGGAGACCACCGTGCTCAATGGTCACTGGACCAAAGCGGTGGAAACCCACTACGACGAAGAATTCCCGATCAAGCGTCTGGGCACCAACCTCTGGGCAGCGCTGGACTACAAGGTGTTCAACGAAGGTCGTCCGGGCGTGATCCTGGGCAAGGACCAGTGGCTGTACACCGACGAAGAATTCGACGCCGTTGCCAACGGCGAGCAGAACGAAGCAGACAACCTGGCGATCATTCAGGGCGTGCGTGACACCCTGAAAAAGCAAGGCACGCAGCTGGTGCTGGCGATCATTCCGGCGAAGACGCGTCTGTACCCGGAGCACGTCGGTGACAACAAACCGGCCACGCTGCACACCGATCTGTATCAGCAGTTCCACGCTCAGGTTAATCAGGCCGGCATCCTCGCCCCTGATCTGCTCACGCCGCTGCAAAGCGCCAAAGAGAAGGGCCAGGTGTTCCTGCGCACCGACACTCACTGGACGCCGATGGGCGCGGAAATCGTTGCCCAGCAGTTGGGTGACGTGATCAGCAAGCAGCTGCCGCTGAACGTTGAACCGCAGAACTTCGTCACTGAAGCCAAGACGACCGAACCCTACAAGGGCGATCTGACCAACTTCCTGCCGCTGGATCCGCTGTTCAGCAACCTGCTGCCCAAGCCGGACGACCTGCAACAGCGCAGCACCAACCCGGCTGAAGCTGGCGCCGAAAGTGATGACGCCCTGTTCGCTGACAATTCGGTTGCGGTCGGCCTGGTTGGCACCAGCTACAGCGCCAACCCCAACTGGAACTTCGCCGGTGCGCTCAAACAGGCCCTGCACGCAGACGTCGTGAATTACGCCGAAGACGGCCATGGCCCGATCCTGCCGATGCTCAAGTACCTGCAGACCGACGCCTTCAAAAGCAGCCCCCCGCAGGTGCTGATCTGGGAATTCCCGGAACGCTACCTGCCCGCTCACAACGACCTGACCGAGTTCGACCCACAGTGGATCGCTGAACTCAAAAAGGCCCGTGACCCCCAACAGAATCTGGCGGACAACGCCAACAACTCCAAGTCGCCCACCCGGGCGCAAAACTGAGAGGACTCTTTGACTATGACTTCGCAGAACCCAATGCCAGTTCGTTCGAGCAAAACCAACCTGCTGAAAACCTGCGTGCTGGCCGCGAGCCTGGGCTTCGTATCCCTTTCCGCATTCGCCGGTGGCGACGCCGCGCTGTACGGCCCGACCGCACCAAAAGGCTCGACCTTCGTGCGTGTTTACAACGCCAGCAGCAGCGAAATCTCCGCCAGCGTCGGCAACACCAGCCTCAACGAAATCGGCCCATTGGCCAGCAGTGACTTCGGCTTCATGCCTCAGGGCGACTACACCGCCAAAGTCGGCAGCCAGTCCCTGCCGGTGAAACTGGCCAGCGACCACTACTACACCATCGTCAACAACACTTCGGGTGCGCCGCAGCTGGTTGAAGAGCCTCCGTTCAAGAACAAGCAGAAGTCCCTGGTTCGCGTACAGAACCTGAGTGACAAGTCACTGACCCTGAAAACCGCTGACGGCAAGACCGACGTGGTCAAGGCTGTGTCTGCCAAGGGCACCGGCGAGCGTGAAATCAACCCGGTCAAAGTCAGCTTCGCGCTGTTCGACGGCGACAAGAAAGTGGCCGACCTGAAGCCGGTTGCACTGGAGCGCGGTGAAGCCGCCGTTCTCTACGTCACCGGCAGCGGCAGCAGCCTGTCGCCAGTCTGGGTCAAGCGCCCGACGGGCACTCAGTAAGCGTTGAATCTGGCCGAGAGGCCGCCGGCAGCGCGCGTGATCAACCGCGCGCTGCCACGGATTTACGGGATTAAGCGTTCGGCGTCAGGCACTGCGGAGCAAGCAGACAGCCAAGAGGACGCCGGGCGATGCAAGACAAAAACCAGAAAGACCGAAAAGACCTACAGCCCATTCGAACGATTTTTGCTTAACGGAGAAACAAAATGATTCCAGTGATCTTGTCAGGTGGTAGCGGTTCCCGACTCTGGCCTCTTTCGCGTAAACAGTTTCCTAAACAGTTCCTGGCGCTGACCGGCGAACACACTCTGTTCCAACAGACCGTCGAGCGCCTGCAGTTCGACGGCATGCAGCACCCTGTCGTGGTGTGCAACAAGGATCACCGCTTCATCGTCACCGAGCAGCTCAATGCACTGGGTCTGGAAACTCAGGCCGTGATCATGGAACCGTTTGGTCGCAACACTGCGCCTGCCGTTGCCATCACCGCGATGATGCTGGCCAACGAAGGTCGTGACGAGTTGATGCTGGTGCTGCCAGCCGACCACGTGATCGACGATCAGAAAGCCCTGCAACGTGCGCTGGCCCTGGCCACCGTTGCTGCAGAGCGTGGCGAAATGGTGCTGTTCGGTATCCCGGCGACCAAGCCTGAAACCGGCTACGGCTACATCAAGTCCACCGCCGACGCCCTGCTGCCGGAAGGCGTCAGCCGCGTGCAGCACTTCGTTGAGAAGCCTGATGAACAACGCGCCCAGGAATTCGTCCAGGCCGGCGGTTACTACTGGAACAGCGGCATGTTCCTGTTCCGCGCCAGCCGTTACCTGGAAGAGCTGAAAAAGCACGATCCGGATATCTACGACAACTGCCTGCTGACCCTCGAGCGCAGCAAGCAGGACGGCGACAGTATCTCTCTGGACGAGGCGAGCTTCGCCTGCTGCCCTGACAACTCCATCGACTACGCCGTCATGGAAAAAACCCAGCGCGCCTGCGTGGTTCCACTCGATGCGGGATGGAGCGATGTCGGCTGCTGGTCTTCCCTGTGGGACGTGAGCGCCAAAGATGAAAACGGCAACGTTGCCAAAGGCGATGTCGTTATTCAGGACAGCCGCAACTGCATGATTCAGGGCAACGGCAAACTGGTGACCGTGATCGGCTTGGACAACGTCGTTGTCGTCGAAACCAAAGACGCCATGATGATCGTCCACAAAGACAAGGTTCAGGGCGTCAAGCAACTGGTCAACACGCTGAACGAGCAAGGCCGCAGCGAAACCCAGAACCACCTCGAAGTCTATCGCCCATGGGGCTCGTACGACTCCGTGGACATGGGCGGCCGTTTCCAGGTCAAGCGCATTTCCGTCAAGCCGGGCGCCAGCCTGTCGCTGCAGATGCATCACCACCGCGCTGAACACTGGATCGTTGTATCGGGTACCGCTCAGGTCACCTGCGACGACAACGTGTTCCTGCTGACCGAGAACCAGTCGACCTACATCCCGATCGCCTCGGTTCACCGCCTGCGCAACCCGGGCAAAATCCCGTTGGAAATCATCGAAGTCCAATCGGGCAGCTACCTGGGCGAAGACGACATCGAGCGTTTCGAAGACGTCTACGGCCGCTCCACCCCGGGCATCGAAGCCGGCGTGAAGACCCAGACCATCGCGCGTTAATACCGCTTCACCGAGTAGTACTAGCCCCCGTCAATCCTCTGCGTATTCCCCATCCGCAGAGGGTTTTCGGGGGCTTTTTTGTGGGCTTTCATACCTGTGCGACCTTGAATCAGACGAACCACCATTAGCCCAATCCCCTCCCCTTTCGGTACGATGCCCGCATCTGCAATCGCGAGATCGACACGATGATTTTCGGCGCCGTACTCCTGTTCACCTGGCTGGTCCTGCTCCTCCGCTATCCCTCCAAAGCCCTGCCTGTTTCTCTGGCGGCGGCAGTCGGGCTGGGTGTGGTGGCGGCGTTTGTGGTCTGGGAGGACAGCCGCGATGAGCAGCGCCTTGAGCGCCTGCAAATGCGCGTGAACTATGCGCCGCAACAGTGCCCGACGGGCCGCCCGTTGCTGGTGCTGATCGATAACGGCAATAAGGTCTCGCTTACCGAACTGCGCTGGAAGATCGCGGCCTACGCGCCGGGCGATACCGTGAATCTGGCCGAAGACACCTACACCGCACCGCGCTACCGGGGACCGGGCGATTTGTTGCCCGGCAGTCAGTGGCAAGATTGCTTGCCGATGCCGCCGCTGCGTCCGGGTTATCGGCCGCAGACCCTGGAGTTTCGCGCCGAACGCCTGCAAGGCACGTTCTCCGGCTGAGCGCCGCCCTTCTCTTTTTTCAAGGACTGAACCATGTCTGTGGTGTTGATCACCGGTTGTTCCAGCGGCATCGGCCGCGCCATGGCGGATGCCTTCAAAGCGGCAGGCCATGAGGTCTGGACGACGGCACGCAAGCCGGCCGATGTGGAAGCACTGACCGCTGCAGGTTTTCGTGCCGTGGCCTTGGACGTCAATGACAGCGCAGCGATTGATCTGCTGGTCTGCGAGCTTGATCAACACGGCAAAGGGCTCGATGTGCTAGTCAACAACGCAGGCTACGGTGGCATTGGCCCGCTACTGGATGGTGGTGTCGAGGCCATGCGCAGACAGTTCGAAACCAATGTATTTTCCATGGTTGGCGTGACGCGCGCGCTGTTTCCAATGCTGCGTCGCAACAAGGGGTTGGTGGTGAACATCGGCAGCGTTTCGGGCGTGCTGGTGACGCCGTTCGCGGGGGCATATTGCGCTTCAAAGGCCGCTGTCCATGCCATGACCGACGCTTTACGCATGGAGCTGGCGCCTTTCGGCATCCGGGTGATGGAAGTCCAGCCAGGCGCCATCGACACTCATTTCGCGCAAAACGCCAGCCACGAGGCCGAGCAAGTGATTCACCAGGATTCGCCGTGGTGGCCGTGGCGTGAAGGCATCCGCGCGAGGGCCAATGCGTCCCAGGGCAATCCGACACCCGCCGCCGATTTTGCCCGCGACGTGCTCAACGCCGTGCAACGCAGCCATCCACCGCGTCTGCTGCGATCCGGCAATGGCAGCCGCGCGCTGCCGCTCATGGAGCGCTTGCTGCCCAAGGTCTTGCTGGAGTGGATTCTGAGCAAACGCTTCAAGCTGGATAAGCGCCATTGACGGCCACCGCAGATGAACCTGCGGTCATGGAACTCGTGGGAGCGAGCTTGCTAGCGAAGAGGGCGGAACATCCGCTACATCTTTAGCGCCTGAAACGCCGTCTTCGTGAGCAAGCTCACTCCCACAGGAGCTCAATCATTCAGGGAGATACCCGTCATACCTTGCCCTCTGCGTTACGGCTCGACTACGGGATTCACAATCACCGTGCAGGTGATCCCCGCCGCCAGCACAACCCCTTCCGGCACGTGATCCAGGTGAATGCGCACGGGCACGCGCTGGGCCAGTCGTACCCAGTTGAACGTCGGGTTGACGTCGGCGATCAGCTCGCGGCTCTCCGGGTTATCACGATCGTAGATGGCGCGGGCGATGCTCTCGACGTGGCCCTTCATGACTTCACCGCTCATCAACTGCATGTCCGCCGGATCGCCGATCCTGACGTGGGGCAGCTTGGTCTCTTCGAAGAAGCCGTACACCCAGAACGAATTCCTGTCGACCACGGCCATCTTCGCTTCGCCGATGCGCGCGTAGTCGCCGCGATGCACGTTGAGGTTGGTGACGTAGCCGTCCACCGCCGCCAGCACTTTGGTGCGTTGCAGGTTCAACTGCGCGGCTTCGAGCTGCGCAACCGCCAACTGGTAATCCGCCTGGGCAGAGGTGGCGACGTTGCTGGCGTCTTCGCGGCTTTCGGCGGAGATCACCAGGGCGTCCATGTCCTTGCGCCGATTGGCGTTGACCTTGCGCATCTCCCACGTCGCCTTGCGTGACGCCACCATGGCCTCGGCCTGCTTCACCGCCAGCTGATAGTGCTCAGGGTCGATCTGCATCAGCAGGTCACCTTTTTTCACCGGCTGGTTGTCCTTCACCGGCACATCGATCACCACGCCGCTGACATCGGCGGCGACGTTGATCACGTCGGCGCGCACCCGGCCGTCGCGGGTCCACGGCGTGTCCATGTAATGAATCCACAGCAGCCGGCCGATCCAGATGGCCAGGGCCAGAATCAACAAAGTCGCGATCAGACTGAAGAGCTTTTTCATCTCAACCAACGTGCCTCAACGGTAAACAGTGAGCGCCATGGCGCCGAAAATGCAGCTGAACAGGCTCAGACGCAGCAGCGCCGGATGCCAGAAAAAACGGTACAGGTCGAGCCCGGACATGAAGCGGTCCAGCGCCCAGGAAAGCACCATCGCGACCAGAAACATGACGGTCACGGTCGGCATGTACACGCCGTGGAAGGCGAGTTCACGAGGCATTGAGTTGTCCTTGGGGCGAGGCCACAGACGCCTGCTCTGACGCAGCGCCCGCGAGCGGCGATTGCGGGTCCAGCAGGCAGGTGCGGATGAAGTGCAGGTAGCTTTTCACCCGGCGCAATGCCGAGGTGTCGAAGTGTGGCGCGAAGGGCTCGTCGGTATTCTGCACGCAGACGATGGCGTGATCGACGGCCGACAGGCTGCGCGCCAGGTTGTGGCGATCAGGCTGGATGAACAGGCGAATCAGCGAGCGGCCCATGGCACGAATCGCCTGCCGCCAGGGTTGCGATTCGGCGTAACTCGGGTGCACCGGCAGAATGTCCTGCTCGCGGCGCAACTCGATGATCGCGTGGCCGATTTCCAGCACCACGAACATCCAGCGCAGCAAATTGCGTTGCACTTCCGGTTTGCCGGCGGCCAGGCCATAGGCCTGATGCATCAGGTCACGGGTGCGGCTTTCGAAGCTGGAACGGATTCCGCGCAGCGGCGCGCTGATGGCGAAACTGACTTGCTGACGCAGATTGCCTTCCAGCCGCTGCCACAGCCAGCGACTGTTCGGCGGCAGAATGATCGCCCCCGCCGCCGCGCACAGCAGCATGCCGAGGACCATGGCGATGTAGTCGTTGATGAACGCGTACGGGTTGTAGACCGTAAGGTTGTCCGGCGCCGAACCGATGCTGAAGAAAATCAGCAGCCCCAGCCCATATCCCACCCACTGCGGCCGTGTGGTCAGGAACGTGCCGAGCACGAACACCGGCGCCAGCACCATGCACAACAGGGGGAAACCGTCGATGCGCGGCAGCACGAAAAAGGTGATGAAAAACCCCAGCACCGCCCCCAAAAAGGTCCCGCACGCCATCTGAAACGACATGCGCCTCGGGTTCGGTGTCGTCGCGGAAAGCGCCACCGTCGCGGCGGACACCAGGGTCATCGAGGCACCGCTCGGCCAGGCCGTCGCCACCCAATACACCGACATGACCGCGAGAATAAAGGTCGCGCGCACGCCGGAGGCCAGCGAAGACAGCCAACTGGTGGTGGAGACGAACGGCTCGACCCACTTCTCCCGCGCATGGCGGTGATCGGCCAGGGAAGCGTGGGTCTGGGCGTAGTCGTGCATGTCATCGACGAAGCGATACAGCAATTCGTAAGCGGTATGGAAATCCAGCAGGTCATCGTCGCCGGGCTCGGTCTTGACGAACTCGGCGCGCAGGCTGCGCACGTGCTCGGGCAAGTCGGCCTTGTACACGCTCAAGCGATTGGCGAGCAGCGCGGCGTCGGCGTTGGTCAGCGCGCGACCGGCGAAAGGCTCTAGCAATCCTGTCAGCGCAGTCAGGCCGGGCTCGATGGCCTGAACGGCCGGTGTCACACCGCGTCGACGCAAGCGTTCCAGCAATTGATGCAGGGCGTTGAAGCGCGTGGTGATGGTCATGAATTCGCTGTTCAGGCGATTCAATCGGCCGTTGCGACGGCGCATGTGCGGGTCTTCGAACACCGTGACCGCGCGCAACCCTTCGAGCCCCACGGCATCGGCGATGAAGCGCACGTTGCTGGCCTCGAACGACGCCGGATCGCTCTCGCCGCGCAGGCCGGTGATGACGAACTGGGCGAAGGTGCCAAAGCGCTGATACATGGTGTTGCGCATCGCCGCGCCGGCGCTTTGCGGCAGGATTGCAGCGCTGACCAAAGTGGAGCAGACGATGCCGAGGGAGATTTCCAGCACCCGCCACATGGCCGCCATAAATGAGGTATCGGGGTGAGCGAGCGCGGGCAGCCCAGTCATTGCGGCGGTGTAGCCGGCCAGCACAAAACCATAGGCGCGGAAGTTGCGATAGCGCGCGGCCCCGGCGCAGCAGAAGCCGACCCAGATCGCCAGACTGCCGAGGAACAGCTCGCTGTTTTGCGCGAACAGCGCCATCAACGTGACCATCACTACTGACCCGGCGAGCGTGCCGAGCAAGCGGTAGAAACTCTTGGCAAACACCTGACCGCTCTGGGGCTGCATGACGATGAACACGGTGATCATGGCCGTGCGCGGCTGCGGCAGTTCCAGGCGCATGGCGATCCAGTAGGTGAGGAAGGCCGCGGTCAGCACCTTGCCGATGTAGATCCACGTCACGCCATCGCTGCGCGCCCAATCGTTCAGGCCGCGCCGCCATTCGAGGGATTTGAGCCAGTCAAAAGCGGCGTTCATCGCCAGGCCCTGCCAAAGCGCGTCATTTATCGAACACCGCCAGCGACACCGGCGTTTTCGGCGCAGCGGTCCTTTCCGGCGCAGGCGAATCATTGCCCGCCATCAACCCTCCCCCCAGCGCCACCACCAACTCCGCGTGCACCGTCAGGCGTTCGGCCTGGACGTGTTGCTGCACCTGCTGCTGATGAAACAACAGCGTCTGCGCGTTGAGCACATTGAGGTAATCGGTCAGGCCGCGTTTATAGGCGACCATCGCGATGTCGTAGGTTTTCTGCGCGGCGGCTACCGATTGATCGGCGAACTGTTGCTGCTTTTCCATCGACTCGCGGCGAATCAATTGATCGGAAATGCTCTTCAGCGCCATCACCAGGGTCTGGTTGTACTGCGCGACGGCTTCGTCATAACCCGCTGACGCCACACCCAGCTCCGAACGCAAACGCCCGCCGTCGAAGATCGGCAACGTGATCGCCGGGCCCACGCTGTAATTGAATTTCTTGCCGGCGAGGAATTCCAGCATGCCGCCGCCGGTGGCCATGTAACCGAGGCTGCCCATCAGATCGACGTTCGGATAAAACCCGGCATGGGCCACATCAATGCCCCGCGCCTGTGCCGCCACCCGCCAGCGACTGGCCACCACGTCCGGACGCTGCCCGAGCAGTTCGGCAGGCAACGCCGAGGGCAATTTCAATGCGGCCTCCAGCGACAGCGTAGGGCGCTGAAGACGTGCGCCCTCGCCTGGGCCTTTGCCCGCCAGCGCCGCGATCTGATTGCGGCTCAGGGCAATTGCCTCGTCCAGCGCGTCAATCTGACGATGGGTTTCGGGCAACGGGGCTTCGGCCTGGCTGACTTCGAAATGGGTGCCAATGCCGCCCTTCAAGCGACGCTGGGCCAGATCAACGATCTGCTGCTGTTGCGCGAGTGTGGCTTGGGCAATGTCACGCTGGGCGTAGTTGAGGGACAACTGGATGTACGCGCGGACGATGTTGTCCTGCAATTCCAGTTGCGCCTGACGCTCCTGAGCCGCACTCATGTGCGCCATGTCCAGCGCCTGTTCGGAGTGGTTGCTCTCCTGGCCCCACAGATCAAGGGAATAACTCAGGCCCAGCGACGCGTTGTTGTCCCACGTGCTGGTGTTCGACAGCTCACCCGGACCGTAGAACTGATCCGTCGGCCAGTTGTGGCGTTTCAGCGTGCTGTCGCCGGAGATGTGCAGGGATTCCGCCGATTCCGCGATGCCCGCCATGGCCTTGGCCTGACGCACCCGCGCGGCAGCAATCGCCAGGCTGGGGCTGCCGAGTGCGGCCAGTTCGATCCAGCGATTGAGTTGTTCGTCGCCATAGGCCCGCCACCACTGACCGGCCGGCCAGTGGGCGTCTGTGTCGGCCGCCTTGATGGCGTCGTCGGTGGCCAGCGCGTCGGGGGACAACGCTGTGCCTTGTGGGGCGATTCCGCCAGTTCCGATGCAGCCGCTGATGAGTAACGTTAAAGCCCACACACTGAGGGGCTTGAGCCCTCTGACGAGACGACGCGGCACTGCTGCAATTACCTGAATGGAGGGGGAATCGATGATGCGGCGATTCTAGGGGGCGTCTAGTCCGGCGATAAGCCGGGACTTCTGCGAATCTTTGTTACCGAACAGGAGATAATCCTTTGGTATGGCTGACATGGATCAGTTACTTCATGTCACAATTTGCTATCTCACCTGAGAACGGCCAATGGACACTCTGCAAAACATGCGCGCCTTCACTTGCGTGGCGCAGGCGGGCAGCTTCACCGCTGCTGCCGCTCAATTGGACACCACCACCGCAAACGTTTCGCGCGCTGTCTCCAACCTCGAAGCCCACCTGCAAACCCGACTCCTGAACCGCACCACGCGCCGCATCGCCCTGACTGAAGCGGGCAAGCGTTACCTGCTGCGTTGCGAGCAGATCCTCGGTTACGTGGAAGAAGCGGAAGCCGAAGCCAGCGACGCCCATGCGCGGCCGGCCGGGCAGCTGAAAGTCCATTCGATGACCGGCGTCGGCCAGCATTACGTCATCGACGCGATTGCCCGCTACCGGCGCAATCACCCGGACGTGTCGTTCGACCTGACCATGACCAACCGCGTCCCGGATCTGCTCGAAGAGGGTTACGACGTGTCCATCGTTCTCGCCAGCGAGCTGCCGGATTCGGGCTTTGTGTCCCAGCGACTGGGCATCACCTACAGCATCGTTTGCGCCTCTCCGGCCTACATCAAGGCGTTCGGCATGGCGCACCGGCCGGCCGACTTGCTCAATCACGCCTGCCTGCGTCTGGTCAGCCCGGTGTTCCCGCTGGAAAAGTGGGCGTTCGACGGCCCGGAAGGTCAGGAAACCGTGACCATCGGCAACTCGCCGTTTCTGGTGAATTCGGCCGACGCCATGCAGGCAGCGATCAGCAGCGGCATGGGCATCGGGATTCTGCCGATCTACTCGGCGATCGAGGGTTTGCGTAATGGCTCGCTGGTGCGAGTACTGCCCCAGTACCGCTCCCACGAGCTGAACCTGTACGCGATCTACCCGTCGCGGCAGTACCTGGATGCGAAGATCAAAACCTGGGTCGAGTACCTGCGCGGGTCCCTGCCGGAAATCATGGCCGCCCATGAAGCGGACCTGCAGACCCATGTGTTGCCGGAGACGGTTTAGTCATCACGTGAGCGTTACGGCGGAACCCTGCCAATCCCTCGGCAAGAATGTTAGCGTGCTACGCATTGCCCTTCTGACCTGCCGAGAGAAGCTATCCGATGAAAAAGACCGTCCTTGCCTTCAGCCGCGTGTCCCCGGAAATGGCCGAGCGCCTGCAGCAAGATTTCAACGTGATCATCCCCGACCCGAAAAAGGGTGATCTGAACGCGCAGTTCAACGAAGCCCTGCCCCACAGCCACGGCATGATTGGCGCCGGTCGCAAGCTGGGCCGTGAGCAACTGGAGAATGCGAAGCAGCTGGAAGTGGTGTCGAGCATTTCGGTCGGCTACGACAACTACGACGTCGGCTACCTCACTGAACGCGGGATCATGCTGACCAATACCCCCGACGTGCTGACGGAAAGCACGGCCGATCTGGGCTTCTCGTTGATCATGAGCAGCGCCCGCCGCGTCGCCGAACTGGACGCTTACACCAAGGCCGGCAACTGGAAGCGCAGCATCGAAGCACCGCACTTTGGCACTGATGTGTACGGCAAGACGCTGGGCATCGTGGGCATGGGCAACATCGGCGCAGCGGTCGCACGACGCGGTCGTCTGGGCTTCAACATGCCCGTCCTCTACAGCGGCAACAGCCGCAAGACCGCCATCGAGCAGGAACTGGGCGCGCAATTCCGTACGCTGGATCAGTTGCTGGCTGAGTCGGATTTCGTCTGTCTGGTGGTGCCACTCAGCGAAAAGACCACGCACCTGATCAGCACCCGTGAGCTATCGCTGATGAAGAAGAGCGCGATTCTGGTGAACATCGCCCGCGGTCCGATCGTCGACGAACCGGCGCTGATCAAGGCGCTGCAGGACGGCACCATTCGCGGCGCCGGTCTGGACGTGTACGAAAAAGAGCCGCTGTCTGAATCGCCGCTGTTTGCGCTGAGCAACGCGGTGACGCTGCCCCACATCGGTTCGGCGACGGACGAAACCCGCCAGGCCATGGCCGACCGCGCCTACGCCAACCTGCGCGCCGCGCTGCTGGGCGAGAAGCCGCAGGATCTGGTGAATGGGCAGGTTTGGAAGGGCTGAGCGTCACAGTTATTGATGATCGTTCCCACGGTCCCCGTGGGAATGCCACTCCCGGCGCTCCGCGCCATTCGGGCAGGGTGACGCGGAGCGTCACAGGCTGCATTCCCACGCAGAGCGCGGGAACGATCAAAGGTCTCAGCCTCCCTCACGCGAGCTTTGCGCCCACCGGCACAACCACCCTCGGCTTCCTGAACACCATCACGTTGCCGGCCATCACCAGCACCAGCCCCATCAGCGCGGGGGCGGTCCATTGGTAGCCTTCGGCAAACGCCGACACATTCAACGCCACCACCGGGAACAGCACCGTGCAATACGCCGCGCGCTCCGGGCCCATGCGGCCGACCAGAGTGAGGTAAGCCGTAAAGCCAATCACCGAACCCGGGATTACCAGGTACAGCAACGAGCCGATGTACCGCGCGTTCCACTCAAACGCGAACGGCGTACCGCTCAGCACGCAATACACGCACAGCATCGTCGCGCCATACAGCATGCCGTAGGCATTGGTGGTCAGCGGGCGAAGTCCGGCCTTCTGTTGCAGGCTGGAAAGCATGTTCCCCGCCGAGAAACACAGCGTGCCGAGCAGGGTCAGCGCCAGGCCGATCAAGGTCTCGCGACTGGCGCTGTGCCCGGCCAGCTCCGGCCAGAACAGGCACGCCAGACCGATCAGCCCCAAAGTGCCGCCCATCAACACGTTGCGCGCGATTTTCTGCTTGAAGAAGATCCGCGCATTGAGCGCGTTCCACAGTGTCGCAGTGGAAAACACCACCGCCACCAGACCGGTCGGGATCCACTGGCTGGCGGTGTAGAAGCACATGAAGTTGACGCAGAACAGGCACAGCCCTTGCGCCAGACAAATGAGCTGCCCGCGCCGATTGACCTTCTGCAGTTTCCCGGTCGCCAACAACAGGGCGAAGATGATCAGCGCCGCGAGGCCGAAGCGATAGACGATCGACACCGGGATGGCGACTTCACCCAGTTGCAGTTTCAAGGCGATCCAGGTCGTGCCCCAGATCAAAACGGTCAGCAGATACAACGTGATGTTCATGTCAGGCTCTCCAGTGAAGCCTCAGTCTGGCGGCGCGGGTCTGCGCTCACTTGCAGAAACTTGCGCATTTGATCGTCGCCCCGCTGGCAGGCGGCTTGGCGCGGAGTAGGATGCGAGGCGTAGAGGAGTCCCCATGTCGTCACTCGAAACCATCCAGGTTTTTCAATCCCTGAACAGCTCGCCCCACGCGCAGCTGGAGAAATGCGCGCCCCTGGGCGACGGGGTGATGGCGGCGCTGTGGAACAACCGCCACGACGCGCAGAACTACCACGCGCCGACGCACCACACCCTGTCGTGCTACATCGACGGCGGCACCGGGACGTTCCGCCGCGATCAGCCAGACAAGAAAGGCGCCCCTGACAAGATCTGCACGCTGCCGGCCGGCCATCAGTCTTCGTGGGTGGTGAACGGGGAAATCCGGCTGGCGCATCTGTACATCAGCCCCGAGCAGTTCGCCCTCAATTGCGTCACGCTGCTGGATCGCGAGCCGCGCCAGCTGGCGTTGCAGGAACACACGTTTCTGGACGACTCGCTGCAGGCCGAGCGCTTTCATCGTTTGATCCGCATGGACTGGAGCGAGCCGGGCGAACGCATGCTCGCCAGCAGTCTCGCCCACGAGCTGCTCGATCACATGGTCCTGCGCCAGGTGGGAATGCGCGAAGGGTTACGCTTGAAGGGAGGATTGGCGCCGCACCTGCGCCGTCAGCTAGTGGAGTTCATCGAGCCGAATCTGGCCGAGCCGTTAAGCCTTGGGCAGTTGGCGGGCATGTGCGCGCTGTCGGAATACCACTTCGCACGGATGTTCCGCGAAAGCTTCGGCCTGCCACCCCACCAATACCTCCTCGCCCGACGCCTCAACCGCGCCCGGGAGCTGCTGCGCTCGACGCGCAAGCCATTTGGCGAGATCGCCCTGGAATGCGGCTTCGCCAGCGCCAGTCATTTCAGCAACCGGTTCAAACAGTCAGTCGGCGCAACGGCGAGTGAGTACCGGGCTGCGTTTCAGTAAATGCTCCTCAGTGTCACCCACTCCAACTGACCCAACCTATATCAACTGTAGGAGTGAGCTTGCTCGCGAAGGGGCCAGTACCTCCGCCGACCGCTTATTGGCCGGACCACAGCCTTCGCGAGCAAGCTCACTCCTACAGGGTTTGCGTAAATCGCCAGGACTTCGCCTCGGAAAGGGAAGACCTTCAGAACTCCAGCGTCGTCGCCATCACCACTTGCCGCGAGTCCCCCAGCGACACGAAATAACGGCTCACCGCCGAACTGTAATAGGTGCGATCAAACAGGTTCTTCACGTTCAGCTGAAACTTCACTTTCTGCCCGTCCAGACGGGTTTCGTAGGTCGCGAAGGCATCGGCGACGGTGTAGCCGGGCAGATCAAAATCATTGTCCGGATTGCCCGGGCGTTCGCCGACGTAATGGCCGCCCAAGCCCGCTCGCAAACGGTCCGCACCCATCACAGCGCCAAAGTCGTACACCGCCGAGACCGACCCGCTGTGCCGGGGCACGTTCTGCAAGCGGTTGCCTTTCAATGTCGGGTCCTCAACCACCCAGGCATCAGTGAAGGCATAACCGCCAATCAGGCTCCAGCGTTCTGACAGCTGCCCACTCACGTCCAGTTCCAGACCCCGCGAGCGCACCTGGCCCGCCGTCGTGTACACCGTGTCCGCGGTCAGCGAGTCGAAATTCGCCACCAGCACATTACGCTTTCTGATGTCGAACAGCGCCAGCGTCGCACTGATGCCATCGGACGAATCCCACTTGGCACCCATCTCCCACGCTTTCGATTCTTCGGGCGGCGTCGCCGAATCCAGCACGGTGCCGCCCGCCAGCGTGGCGATGCTGGAGTTGGGCTTGAACGCTTCGGTGTAGCTGCCATAGAACGACAGCTCGTCGCTGTAGCGGTAGACAAGCCCCGCTCGCGGAATCCACTTTTGTCCGTTCAAATCGGTGTTGCGCATGAACGGCGAGCCTTTGCCTGCCTGCTGATCGAACACTTGATAACGCGCGCCCGTGACGAAAATCCAGCGATCGGTGAGGTGCACGGAATCCTGAGCAAACACCGAGTCAGTGCGCAAAATGTCGAGCTGATGGCTGTCCGCCGCACTGACCTGAGTACCCTCCGCTTCCTGGCCATACACCGGATTCAAATAGCTGAACGTGCTTAGGCTTTTCTGGCGAATTAACTCACCGCGCGCAATCTTGCGGTATTCGTCATCGACGCCGATCAGCAGCTCGTGCCGCATGCCGGCCAGCGAGGTGTCGCCGCTCAAGGCGAGGGTGGTGAAGCGATCGGTGCTCAGGGCGCTCCCGGTGCCGTCGATGGAGCGGGTCAGCGTCCCGGTTGCCGGATCGACGGCGGTCACGCGCACCTGGCTGGCGTCGTAGGTCTCGCGGTTGTAGCTGTAGCCGAGGTGGCCCTTCCAGTTGTCGTCGAAGGTGTGGTCGACCTCGAATCGATACAGGTCCGAACGCCCTTCCATGTTGTTGAATGGCTCGTCCAGACGCCGGGTCGCTGGGATGTTCAATGGACGGTTGGTGCGCGGATCGATGGCCGTTCCGCGATCAAACGGCGAGAGAAATTCCCGGTGCTCGTAGGACGCCAGCACTTCGGTGTCATCGCCATACCAGGCAAGCGATGGCGCCACCAGCGACTCACGGTGCACGCCGTAATTGCGCCAGTAATCTTCGTCTTCGTGGTCAACGATCAGGCGATACGCCAGACCGGTTGACGCCCCTTCAGCACCATCAATGGCGCCGGTGCTATCAAGTGTTCCGCCGCTGCCGTTTTTGCCTGTGCCGTAGCTCGAACCCCGAACCGTGAGGGCGTTGGCCGACTGCAACTGCGGGCGCTTGCTGACCACATTGATGACCCCGCCCGGGTCCTGAATCCCATACAACAGCGATGCCGGCCCCTTGAGAACTTCGACGCGCTCGGCCGTGGCATTCAGGTTGCGGCCCTGCACCACCGGCATGCCGTCGCGCATGATCGAACCGTCGCGGTTGTCGCCAAAACCTCGCTTCATCAGCGTGTCCTGGGTGCTGCCGAGGGTATTGCCCTGGGTCACGCCGCTCACGTTTGCCAGCGCATCGTCGAGGTTGCGCGGCGCCTGATCGCTCAACACCTGCGCCGGAACGACGCTCACCGCCTGGGGGTTTTCCAGTCGCGGGGTTGCGGTGCGCATCACCGATGTCACAGCAGGCGGCTGATAGCTGTAGGCACCGCTGCGTGTGGAATCGATCTGCGTCGCGCCAAGGGTGACCGTGCCCTCGGCGGGGCGGGATTGCAGCGTGAAGGTGTCGTCGGTGGCACGGCGGAAGGTGAGGCCAGACGTGCTCAACAGCACGCCTAACGCCTGCTCCGCACTGAACGAGCCGTTCACCGCCGGGGCATCCACGGCGTAGGGCGTTTCCTGGGTGTAAATCACGCCCCGCCCTGTCACCCGACTGAAATCCCTCAGCGCCTGGGGCAGCGGTTTGGCCGGGATCGAAAAGTCGTAGGCCGGCACGGCTGCCTGAGCGCACGCGCTCCAGACCGCTACAACCCAAACGACATACCCACTTCTCACATCGATCAACCCCGTATGAATGCGCTACACCGCAACAGCTCGCCTGTGATCAACGGATCACGATCACGCGCCCGAGCGCTTCGTACTGCTCAAAGCCAATGACGGACTTCAACGCCGCCAGCACGGCCTGCGGATCGCGGCTGGGAAAGCTGCCGCTGACGGTCTTCGCGGCCAGCTGATCGTTGAGCAACATGATTCGCCCCGGGTAATAGCGGTTCAGGTCGCTGATGACATCGGCGAGCGGCGTGCGGGAATAATTGAGCCAGCCCTGACGCCAGGCCAACTGGCTTTCGCTGTCGACAGGCTGCGGATCACTGGTGCGTTCGCGGTCATAAGTGACCCGCTGACCGGCCGTCAAAATCTGCTGCGGCGCATCGGAGGCCGCCTTTACGCCAACGCGTCCCGACAGCACGGTGACTTGCGCCCCGACGGGCTGCAACCGCACTTCGAACTGCGTGCCCAGCACCCGGGTTTCCCCGCGTCCGCCATCGACTACAAACGGCTGGCCGGTATGGGTGACCTGAAAGAATGCGGCGCCACGGCGCAACTCGACGTGCCGCTCATCCGCATCGAAATGCACGGCGATCGCGCTGTCAGCGTCCATCGTCACCTGCGAGCCGTCGGCCAGCGCCACGGTCCGGACCTGCCCCGGTGCGGACACATAATCGGCGCTCAGATCCTCTGCCCAGCGCTGCGGATTCCAGCCCATCCCGACGCTCACCATCAGCACCAGACACGCCGCCATCGCCAGCGCCGCTCCCCAGCGCGGGAGCCGTTGCAGCGTGGGCGCGTCCATCTTCCGCAGCAATGCGTCGAGCGCGGCGGCGTCCTCTTCGGCCAGGGTGGCGGCAGGCTCTTCACTGAGTTCCCACAGCACCTGGGCCTGAGCGTATGCCTCGGCATGGGCGGGGTCGGCGTGCAGCCAGCGGCTAAAACACGCCTGATCGGCGACCGTCGGTTGGTTGTGCAACACACTGAGCCAGCTCAGCGCCATGGTGTGCGGATCGGCGTTTTGAACAGAAACGGCGTTCATCGACGTAAGCCCCCGGATTTCCCACCAATGGGCACAACCCGCGCGGCGTCCTCATTAACGCTCGCCTTGCAGGCCTGCAAGGCGCGCATCATGTGTTTCTCCACGGCACTCTGCGAAAGGCCCATGGCCTTGGCGATCTCGGCGTACTTGCGCCCATGGATACGGTTGAGCAGGAAGATCTGCCGGGTTTTCTCCGGCAATCCGCGCAACGCCGCGTCGATGTGGCGCAGATCATTGCTCGCCTCCAGCGCCGCCTGGGGTTCGTCAGTCTCGGGCCGATGCGCGTCAGGCAGCAACTCGTCGCTAAGTCGGGCGCGAGTGCTTTCATTGCGCAGATGATCAATGGCGATATTGCCAGCGCAGCGCATCAGGTAGGTGTTGAGTTCCTCGACCTGCAGCAGCGGACGCCGCCAGAACCTGAGAAACAAGTCCTGCACCAGGTCCGCCGCCGTCGCCCGGCAACCCACCCTTCGGCTGACCAGCGCCTCCATTTGCGGGCGCTGTGACAGAAACACCTCCAGAAACCGCGCGCGTGCAGCTTTCGGGACCTCGTGGTCGAGGTCCTGACGCGCTGAGTTCAAGGACGGAGGCTGATCGATCATGGTCAGGCACTGGGTGAGAGGATGCGAGGCGCGATATTAATGATAAATATTCTCATGCGCAAAAGATGTCCGACGAATCTCGCAACAAATCTGCAGCGCCTGAAACCAGACCCTGAAAAGGCGCAGCCCAGTAAAAATGGACTTGCCGGTCGAGTTCCCGCGTCCGCGAAATATATTCTCGGTTCCAAGGGGTTGAATTGTTCGTGGATCGGCGCCAACACTGTGAATGAGGGCAGACGAAAAACACCTCGTCCAGACTCTCCCGAGCAAGCCAAAGTAAGGGAAGAACTATGCAAATCCAGGTCAACAGCGATAACCACATCGAAAACAGCGTCCGTCTGGAGGAGTGGGTACGAACCACGGTTGAAACTACGCTCGAACGATACGAAGAGGATCTGACCCGCGTCGAGGTCCACATCAACGACGAAAACGGCGACAAGCCCGGCCCCCACGACATCCGTTGCCAGATGGAAGCCCGGCCAAAAGGACACCAACCCATTTCAGTGACCCACAAGGCCGATTCGATTGATCAGGCCGTGGATGGCGCAGCGGTCAAACTGGACCACGCCCTGGAACATCTTTTCGGAAAACTGCGCGGCAACAAACGCGGCGCGGCGCCGGTGATCGAAAGCGATCTGGATGACGAGCCGGTCAGTGCTGACGCGTTGCTCGAAGAAGAATTTCTCGAGAAGGATGAAGCATTGCACGGCTGATGCAGCAGCCTTGAAACACTAAACTGCTGACGGAGGGGCGGGCCTGGAAACGGGTCCGCCCCTTTTTTTGCGCGTTTTTTAATTGCCGAGCTTCCGCATGGAGCGCTGGGATAAACCTGAGACAAGTTCGCTTCCAAACCCACGCACACAAAGAACGCATGAGGCGCGCAAATGGTGCCGAGTGGGAATTATCCAAGCAGTTACCCGGTACAAGATGGAGGCTGAAACCATGACCTGCTTCTCGATTCAGCGGCCCGCGGTCCACCTGCTAGGCGCATTTAAACCTTTCGTCCCTTGTGGCCCAAACCCTGCAAGCTTTGTATCGTCGAGCTTACACCTCACCTGCACGCCGCATGCTTAATAGCTCCGCGCACAGTGACTCGCTCAATGAGACGACGTTTCAACGGACCACTGATGGATATCACCGCGACTTCAGCGAGAGCGGCCAGGGCAGGAATCATTAACCGTTGATCGGCTTCGAGAACTAAAGGGATTCACCCCCAGTCAATTTATGCAGATCGTTAACAGGTAACAGGCCATGGATAACCCTTTTCAACTGATCACTGACGCCTTCCACCCCGACTACCGGGTCAACCTGAGTATTCAGGGTCTCGACGGAACCATCATGCTGACGCTGTCGAATGAGTCAGGTGTGGTCGCCAAACGCCTGCTCAGCGCGGAGCAACGCAACTCGCCCAAGCGTCTGCGTCGTTTGATCGAGAGCATCCAGTTCGGCATCGCCATCGAACAGGGCCACAGCGCCATCAAGATCCTGGCAGCCATGACCGACGGCGACCTCAAGCAACTCTCGCCGCCGCCCACCCGAACCAGCTTCCTTGGCCGTCCGCAGATGACTGCCGGCATCTGATTGTTCGATGCGCATGGCATGGAGTGAGGTGATCTCTGTCACCTCTCCAGCGCAGCCTCTTCGGGGCATCATTGTTGATGCGCCCTGCCATCCGCCAATGATCGCCGACTCCCCTCTAAGTCCCGCCGATTCAGCCCCCAGACAGAAAGCACCTGTTACAACAAACCTGTAGCAAGCCGGCTGCCCCCGTGACACAAAAAAACGGCGAGCAGCAGAGTCTGGACAAGTCTGAGGTGACGATATGTCTCTACGATACATAGCGCTGATTGGCGCGCTGGCCCTGGCGACCGGGTGCGTGGAAGAAAGAGTGGTACACGAACGGCGAGTCGTCGACCGACCCGCACCCCGCGCCGAATACGTCGAAGTTGTCGCCCCGCAAGCGCCGCCCGTGCGCGTCATCGAAGAAGAACCGGCCCCGCGCCCGGGCTACATCTGGTCCCGCGGCTACTGGCGCTGGAACGGCAACCGCTACGTCGCCGAGCACGGCCACTGGGAAGCGGTACGGCCGGGCTATCGCTATCAACATCCGTACTGGGAAAGTCGAGGCGATGGCTGGCATTACCATGTTGGGGTGTGGGTGAACTGACGAACTGCCGCACGCAAAAATGCCCCGCTGAGACGGGGCATTTTTTTGGATTCGCTGGTGGATAGCTCATCGTAAAACAGCTCGCTGATTGCAAGCGGCGATTACAAGGGAGAGGCAAGTTCGTACCGAACGACCATCCCATCTTGCAAAGTATCTCGGTCGCCGCTGCAGCAACAACCTGCCAACTGCTTGAAGCATCACTGGTCGTAGCGCTAATGGCGAAGGATAGAATCCACTCTCAGTTGTTTTCTTGCGGCTGTAGTCCTAAATTAGCGGCATGCCGTGGTCCTGTCGGACCACCATCTGGGCGTAAATGCCGCCCAACAATGGAGACCTAACCGCTAAATGGATTTTTTCGCTAATTTACCTAGCTGGGGCGACATCGAGCGAAACCTCGACCAAAAATTCAGTGAGCTGAATCAGGGCGTTGATGACGGCTGGAACGGCTTCACCCGCCGCATCAGTAACGGCGCAACTCAAGCCTACAGATACGTGGGTGGGCATAAGATCGATAATGTTCGCCACGCGCTGGACTTATCCTCCCCAATCATGCAGATGAACATTCGGCGCAAATGGGCGTCGATCAATATTGAGGAAATTCTGCCGGAGTTGATTAAGCTGTTGCAGGAAGTTGTGATGATCGTGGGCGGCAGCGTAATGATGGGAGCTGCGATGGGTGGCGCAGCCGGCTCACTTGCTTTAGGTGCTGGAGCCTTGCCCGGCGCGGCAATCGGCGCAAGTGTAGGGTTGCAGGTCGGAAACTTGATCATGGCAGCGCTTGGGTTATATGCAATCGCTGGTTATTTCTCGGCAGGTATCGGGCCATGCCTATCGACGATATACGAAGGGCTATGCACTGCGTGGCAAGCTGAAGACGGCTTGAAAGATCCAGGCCTTGACCCCACTGGCGGTTCCGCTGCGATGATCCAAGACCGCATAGAGCGCGCAGCTCGGCTGCTGGCCCAAGGGCAAGAGCAATTGGTCTTGCTATTACTGATGGCTATTGTCACTTATCTCACTCGAGGGCAGATGAGAGCGGGGGTATCCAACAGTTTGGAAAGTATCGCGACGAGGAGTGCCAAGCTACGAGCAGATATTTCCAGCAAACCAATCGTTGAATGGCTCACAAAAAATGAAGAGAACCTTTTGGGACATCCTGAATTACAGATCAGGGGGGTCACTTCAGTCGAGCAGCTGGTGCGGGAAAGTAAGATGCGTGACTTTTACGCCAAGCAAGACCCAGAGTTCGTGTCAGTCGAGCATAAACGAAACTCTGTGAAGACACTTGAGCCAAAGGGCTTAAGTAACCAGCAGGTCCGTGATTATCTGCAAAGCGTTGACGGACAAAAATATATCGCTAAAATCGCAAAGGCAGACCCTGAGTTACCATTTCCAGATATCTTGGAAAGAGCCATCAGTCATGTAGCTTCAGGAAGTACCGTACCGGTCACCACCAACATTACAACACCACTTGTGAAAATCGTACCTGTGACACAAGAAGGCGTCTCTGCCTTCTCACCATTCTTCACCACAATGGAAGAATTGCAAGCGGCGGCTAAATCCGATAAAACTCTAGCGGATGCACTCGGCTTACCGGTTACGAGTGAAAATGCTAGATATCACGTGTTTGAAATTACGCCACTCCAGCCCACCGAAGTTTTCAAGAGCACGGTTGCACCGACAGTGGAATTCGGCGGGAGAATCACCAGAACAGGCGGGGCGGCACAATATTTAGTGCCTAATCGGCAAGAATGGTCCGCAGCAAAGCTCATTGGCGAAATCGACAATTAGGAATCAGTATGGACATACTAGCGCTGAAACAGACCGCAATCGAGTTACGCAAGCAATTAGAACGGTATAAAGAAAAGGAACCGGCAGCACTCGCTTTGTATGAGCATATGGAGCCTTTAATATCGGCCGCCGAGCGAGGTGAGATTAATACCCAGGTCGAAGCACGAGACATACCAGGCCATCGAATTATGGATGAATCAAACCTCCGAAAATATCGTGATCTCTCTGGAGCGTATAGCAATTTTTATATAGAACTTATCGAAGGCCGTGACATGCTCAAAATGGTAGAAGAAATTGCTAAAAAGGCAAGAATGTAAAAGAGCTATATCCGGGCAATCGTGGACCGATACGAACGCTGCGGAAACGTACCGCGACTTCTCGGCGTTGGCCGCTAACCGCATGCACGCCAAACGCCAAGAATTAGTCGGACAAGTGTGGAATGAGCCCTAAACGACAAGGACTCACCCATCCCTACTCCACTTTTTCCTGCACCGACGGATACCTCGACGAGGAGTACCTGACGACCAGAATCGAGAACGCCAGCAACAGCACGCCGCCACAGACGTAGATAATCCCCAGATCCGGCGCCTTGTGGTGCGACACGTCACTGATCAGCAAACGGATCAAAGCGGTCACCCCGATGTACAGCAAGAAGCGCAGGGGCATGTGGTTGGTCTTGAAATAAATCCCGACCATCGCGCCCAATTCGAGGTAGATGAACAACAGCAAAATATCATCCACGGCGATGTATTCCTGCCCGAGCATGCCGATGAAGGCTTTAATCGCGGCGTAAGCGGTCACCGCGCCAATGCCGAACAGCGCCAGATAGTGAAACGCTTCAACGGCCAAATTGCCCAGGCTGTTGGCGCCGCCATGCAGCTTGGCCCGCATCCGATCTGCCCATTTCACACCACCCATCCCTCACCTCCCCTGACCCAACCAAAACTGTTCATAACGAGCGCTGCGATTCAGCGCAGCGGTGGATCTGTCGACGCAGGCCTAAGGCCGCATTGATGTTCACGATGTACTTCCTTGAGTGACCCGGACCGGATAATGCTCCCCGCGCATGACGGTTTGCTCGTGCGCGGGATGTCCGAGGGCAAGCATTAATAGGGCCATCGGCCAAGGTTGAGAACGTGACCAGATGTCGCAAGGCCGCGCATGGCGAAAAAAGTGAGCGCGCACCCCCTACCCAAGCTGCGGCGATTCACCTATGCTGCGCACTGTATAAATAAACAGTAAAAAGACGGAGTACGCTGTCTTTGCATCATCCGTCGGCCGAAGCGTTGAGCGCCCGGGCTGATCCCTTACACCTCTGGAAATGACGACGAGGCCAACAATGGCTGTTGAAACCCTTTACCGCAGTACCCGTGATTTGGAGACTACGTTCGTGGACCGCAAACTCGCCGATGCCCATGATCAGATGCTGGAACTGGCCGAACTGCTCACCGATGTGTTGATGAAGAACGTCGCCGGCCTCTCCGAAAAACACGCGGAAGACGCCAGCATTTTCATGGCAAAAAACCGCGCCGTCTTCGCTGCCGCGTTCAAGAGCAATGCCCTGGCCCTCAACGAGCTGGCACCCGCGGCGGAGCCGGCAGAGTAATCAGGCCGGCGACTTCAGCTTCAGAAAGTTGAATGCAGGTTTGCACGAAAGCGATTCAGTCCATGTCCAGCAGCCGCTCTGCCAGCTCATCTGCGACTCGCGCGGGTGAGCGCTTTTCAGCTTGCGCATGGGCGAACACTTCGGTCAGCCGCGTGCCGATCTGGGACAGATGCGCAGTGATGGTCCCCGGGCTTTGCCCCTGATGATGCAGCGCGACATAGATCAAACCGCCGGAATTGATCACGTAATCCGGGGCATACAGAATGCCGCGCGCTTCCAGTTGGTCGGCGATTGCCGCACAGCTGAGCTGGTTATTGGCGCCGCCCGCCACTGCAGCGCAACGCAACTTGGTCACACTGTGGCTGTTGAGCACGCCGCCCAATCCGCACGGCGCAAGAATGTCGCAAGGCGTACTGAGGAGTGCTTCGCTGGCAATCGGCTTGGCGCCCAATTGCTCCATGGCGAGCTGCACCTTGCCGCTGTCCAGATCAGCTACCAACAACTCGGCGCCCGCGGCATGCAGCTGTTCGGCGAGCGCGTAACCCACATGCCCCAAGCCCTGAATCGCCACGCGCAAACCTTCCAGATTATCGCTGCCCAGTCTTGCCATGGCCGTGGTCCGAATCCCGGCGTACAACCCTAGCGCGATGTGCGCAGACGGATCGCCGACTGCCGTGGTGCTGGTGACGTGCGGGGTGAATTGGGCAATGCAGTCCATGTCCTCCCTGGAAGTGCCGCTGTCCATGGCCGTGACGTAACGGCCGTCGAGGGTCTGCACGAATCGCCCGAACGCCTCGAATAAGGTAGCTCGATCAGGCACATGGGCCGGACGCATGATCACCGCCGTTCCCCCACCCAATGACAACCCGGCAAGCACGGCTTTGTAACTCATGTTCCTTGCCAGCTGAATGGCATCCTCGATGGCGCTCTCTTCGTTTGGATAGGAGAGGTAGCGACAGCCCCCCATCGCCGGGCCTTTGCGGCTGCTGTGGATCGCAATCACCGCCTTCAGGCCGGTGAGGGGTTCAACCATCATGTGCAGTGATTGCACGCGTGAGCTTTGCATGAGAGCGAACATGGGCACTGCTCCCCTTTTTCGTACTGGCGAGTATAGGCGCTGGTTGAAAAAAAGAAGGCCGACCCGTGGGGATCCGGACGACGGACTGCCATTCAACGTGCCCGATGAATCAATGCTGGACGAAGGCGGCAGCCAGGGATAAAACAGAGCCATCCGTTAACTCTTCTCAGCCGTCTTATCCTGCCGGAGAAGTCGATGAATCCGCGCCAGCAATGCATTGCCTGTCTTGGACGCAATCCGCCGTCCACGTTCGAAGCCGCTGCGTGGATCTCCACGGAGCACGACGGCCAGGTTGATTTCCAGATTATCCGCGACCAGCTCACCGCGCTGGAACGTAGTGTCAGCGCAGCCCTTCCTTTATTGCCGGCTGCGGAGCTTGCCCAGCCATTGCTGCGGCAACTGGCGACGCTGGGATTTCAGCAGGACGATGCTGCCCAGCCCAAACCCCAGGCTGCCCTGATTCACAAAGTGCTTGAACGTCGTCGCGGTCAACCGCTGGGGCTGGCGTTGATTGCGCTGGAAATAGCCAAACGGCTGGAAATCCCGCTCGAGGGTGTTAACTTCCCCGGTCACTTTCTGCTGCGTGTGCCCGGTGCCGACCATACGCTGGACCCTTGTGGCGGGCGCAGGCTTTATCCTAAAGACTGCCGGGAATTGTTACTGCGCCAGTTCGGCGCAGACATGCAGCTCAAGGCCGAGCACATGAAAACCGCAACGCCAGCGGCAATGCTGCAGCGGCTGTCGCGAAACCTGCGGTACCTGCATCAGCTAAACGACGACTTGCTCGCCGCACTCAAGGACGCGACTCGTGTGATGGAGCTGGGCCAGGCCAACACCAGCGATTACCTCGCTCGTGCCACCCTGTACCAGCATCTGGAGTGCCCGCAGGCCGAGCGTTTCGACCTGGAGCATGCGTTGATGTTGAGCGAGGACCCGGTCCAACGGGTGCGGCTCACTCAACGGTTGGTTCAGCTGCCCGGAATGGGCGCGCTGCACTGATTATCGGAACCGCGGCACACTGCCCGACGATGGTTTTGCCGCCTTGCCCAAGCGCTTCAGTTTCTCGGCCTTGCGGATCTTGCGGACCTGTTTGGCCGTTTTGAACGCTCCGAATGCAGCCTTCATGAAGTAGCCCCTGGCGCGCGCACGGTCGCCATCCTGATACGCACGGATTCCGCGGAAGAGATCAACGCCAGCGTGAATCGCCGTCCAGACCAGCTTCGTCATCGGGTTCAAGCCAGCCAGCTGGCCGCCGTATTTACGGACGAAGGTATACGTATTGAGCAACCTTCGCTCATTGACACTCTCGGTCTGGGTGTCGATATCCACGATCAAGTGCTGCACCGCAATCCCATGCAAGCCCTGTAGTGTCACCGGCGCCGACTGAGAAACCTTATAGGGCTTGCCGTCGACGACGGGCGACATCTCAAGCTTTTGCATCAACGTTCCGATGATGCGCTGAGCGCCGTAATAGACCTGATCATAGTAATAACGGCTCATGCCGGGGCGGGACACAGAGCGAACAACGTCATCCTCCTGGCGGAACAAATAGCCATCGGGCGCACCCGGTGTGTAGACCAGCGTTCCCAGGCGAGCGTTGGCTTCATCCGGCTTGAAAACGTAGATATTGGCAAAGGATTTGTACGCCATGATCAGCAGATGAAGTGTCCCCGGCGCCTGAATGTTGTTCCCGACGATACTGCTGTCGAGACCCGTGACCATCCGCACAAGCCAGTTGTACTGATCAGCGTCAAGCCGGCCTGCGGCGTACTCAATCAACGCGTCACGCCGCAGTTCACAGTGGGTTTTGCGCGCGAACAAGGCGCGCACTCTGGCCGGCGGGGAATTGGTGAGGTCCCACGTGTGCTGGCGCAGTTTTTTGATGTACTCATCGGCATAGTTGGAACTGCGGATCATCTCGTCTACGAAGTCACCCGAGAGCGCGGAGACATCCTGGCCAATCGACGAATACACGGCGGCATCGGGATCAAAGTCGTATTCCTCTTCCGAGTACCCGACCATGAACAGGTCCGTCAGGCATCTGAGCGTGGTGTAGCGACCAAAATCCGGTTCACTCTCGCCAGCGTTGTCCTCGACGTCGAAAAACACAGTGTCCGGGTCGATACGTCCCGGCACCCCGGACGCCTTGAGATGCCTGTCGATCAAACGCTCGCATTCGCGGCGGGCAGCTTCGCGCCAAGGCGTGATTCCGAACTCATCGTAGGCTTTGTTCAATGCTGCAACCCGATGGGCCAGCACCACCTGCGCCATCCGGTGTTGCTCGGTGACGTGCTGCAGCCGCCCACTGGAGACAATCTGATTGCGGGCCAGCATTTGCTCGACCTTGTAATGGCTCAAGCTCGACAGCGCGTCGTTGAAAGAGGCGGCGTTGACGGCGACTAACTGGACGCTGTCGCTAGACCACTGCGAAGGCTTCAGCCGGATGCTTTCGATGTACGGCACGACGTGCTGGTCTGGATTGACGACGGTCTGATCGAGCAGGTACTGCGCACCGCGCGCGTTACCCGTCCAACTGCCGACTTCAAGGGACAGCTTGCGCCAGGTGTCGAAGTCGAATATCTCGCGACCATTTGGCTGACCCGGTGCGTACAGCACATAAAACTCGTCATCTCCGTTGATCTCACTGATGACGACCACATCTTCCAATCGCCGATTGCCGCCTTTGAGGTAAAGGGCGCCAACCTTTATCGAAGGGCTGCCGGCAAGGTTCGACTGCACTTGCTCGATCAAGGCGAGACCACGATCCGAAATATGCCCTTGCAGTTTCGCTGCCCAGGCACTCAACGCGATGTTGCTGGCGCGCAACGCGCTCATGGCATCCAAGGTGCTTTGGTCGCGGTACCGACGTTCTACTTCGCTCCCGTAACGCTGCTTCAAATTGAGCTCTCGCACCAATCGGCACACGAAATCGAAATTCAGGCGTAAGTGAGAGTAAGCGGGATCGACCTCGATACTCGGGCCCAGATTGAGGTCTGTGTCTGGCATACCGTCGAGTGCGAATCCCAAGAGAGTGTTGGTGTAAACAGTCTTCAGCGGCGCGTCGGCGAACTGCATTTCATCGGGCAGATGGATCGTCACTGTGGACGGGTCAAGGGTGTAACCCAGACGCTCGATCAAATAGGCCGCGATTTCTTCCCGCGCGAAGACTTCGGGTGTCTCGATGCCAGCCAACTGGGTATGCATTCGCGCTTCACAAACCGACTGCTCCTCTGCGAGCGCGTCGTAGCGCTGACGATCTGTCGGCGCGGCGAACCGCAGCCATTCCGGCAGACGCCGCTCATGCACGAATGCCAGCAGGTCCAGATAGCGAACATTCAGGGCCTGCTCCAGATCGTCCAGACGGCTCACGTCGTCGAACATCTGCAACAGGGCATCCGGGTCGCCACTGCTCAACGGCGCCTGGGCACGCAAGTAGTCGAAGTCTTTCAGCTGTTTTTCGCGAAGGCTGGCGACGTAGCGGGCCGCCGGTTTTTCTTTCATCAGCGAATAGTCGAGGTGCACAGCAACCGCCGAATGGTCGGCAAGCAGAATTTGATGTTCGAGCGAGAGATAACCCAGCAGCAGATCGCGTGAGTCGTTCTGAATCAGGCGCTGCTTGAACTCAGCTTCCATCGCGTCGAGCGTTGCGAACTCCTCCACCCCGCCATAGGGACTGAACAGATAGACGGCGGCATCAGGGCCATCGGAAACCAGCGGCATGACATCGACGTCTTTGGCAGTCGCTACGTAGACCCCGATCAATGGCAGCACTGCGCCGTCCGATGTGCGCAATGACAGCGCATAACGGCCCTTGCAGTCGGGGGAATCGACAACGCTCAGCAGGCGGTTCTTTTCTTGAGTGTCGAGCTCTCGGGTGCCGACGGTCAAAGCGATGGCGTGGCTAAGCACCCACGACTGCAAAGTCTCGAAGACTTCACCGCGTGTGCCACGGACGGCGTCCTCACAGGGGATTCGGGTGAAAGTTTGCTCGTCCACAGCCCAGTAATGATCGAGAGTGAACTTGAAAAAGCCGGGCAGCCCTTTCAGCAGATCAGGCAACATGTCTCTGATTGCGCCGATGTCCAGGCCTGGCAGTCCATATGCAGCGTGAGCGGAGTCTCTTCGCGTCGACAACACCGCTTGTTGATGATCAAGGTGAGCGGTGTCTCCGATGAATGCACGCAACAGAGTCTCGGTCAGCGAGAGCGGTGCCGGATCGGATCCTCCAGGATTGTTTCTGTGAATGAACACCGCGTCAGGGTTGGGAAATCGTGTCACGCGACCCAGTGCTTGCGTCAGCATCTGCCTGGCGGCCAGACGTACGGTCGGGGCTTCGCGCAAATGCGCAATCAGCAACGCAGACAGCTCGCCTTCGTTATTGGCGTGATCGAGCAGCGAACCCGCTTTCTGATGGGATGATTTTTGAAAAAGTGATCAGACATCTCTACAGCTCCAAGATGACCGCCCGCGCCACAAAGGCATCCAGCCAAAGTGTGAAATACGTGGGCAATCCGAAAGAGCTGTCATCTAAACCGCTGAGTCGCAGATCGATGGGATAACTATTGATAGCGATGGGCGAGACCAGCCGACCCATGAAGCAGGAAAAAAGAGCGTTTCCTGCGACCCCGTTGCGAGGTCCTACTGTTGCTGTGGCTGTAAAACTGCTTGTCACAAAGCACGCTGTTTCGGTTTCAACAAACCCCTTAACCTTCGCGCCCTCTGAGCAGCCCACTGGCCCTTGAATGGCTTGAGGATGCGCTCGACCGTCGTCACCGACGTTGTGTTTTGAAGCTCCTGGATTCAACGTCTTATTTGGCCGCTGCGATTGCAGCGGCTTTTTTTTGCTTTGGACTCAGGACACTTTCCGGATGCCTTTCATGCTTGCGATGGTCCATCCTTCCGCTCAAAAACAAAGCTCAGAAAGATCCCACAGCGTTTCTAGCGACATTCCTACGCAATGTTCTGTTTAAACATTCCGACTGGTACTCGATAACGTACAAAGTCCTGCGCCAACCCGTTACTCAGGAAGTTTCGTTGTCCCCATGTAACAGCTGAAGGCCAGGGGCACATCGGTTGTGCCCCCGGCTCCGCACTCATATACCTCAGGCGCGAATATTCACCAATGAGCGCTCGCGAGGACGCTTTGCATGTTCCTCCAACGCCATCAGCACAGAAACCGCAGTGTTCAAATCCACCACGGCGCCTTTTGCCATTTCATTGCCTTGCTTGATAGCGCCCTGCAGTCGAACGAAGTGGTCGGTAAAAAATTCATACGCATTGACCTCCTTGTCAATATTGATTTCTTTTCCCAGCGCATCGAACTCGACATTGATGCCGCCCATAGTGCCAATCAGGTCTCCATCAATAATTCCTTGCTCAGCCAGTAGAGCGCCGATGTCCCTCAGTTGCCTGTTACTGGTCTTACGAGGATCAAATCCAGCCAGGTTGATGTTCAAGCCCTCCAGCTTTTTAACATCAGGAATGCTCTTGTCCGCCCAGTACTGACGCACCTTCTGCTTTACCGCCTCCTCTTGAGGATTAAGGCCGGAGCGCACGTTAAATTGCTTGTCCGGGACAGCGCTGTAGACCCTCAGCCGCTCCTGCACCTTACTCAGATTGCCAATCATAAAACCTCCTGAAAATCGGTTGATCCTCAGGCATGTCGGGCGACTCGGGGCGGGGTTTAGGCTGAAAAAGTGAAGACGGAATCATTGCCTCATTCAGAGACCGTTCCTACATCGCGGCAAATAACCTTCCTACAAAAACGGCCAGTTCGATCGCCCGAACTGGCCGCTTATTGATCAAAGACCGATCAGGCAAACTTCTGCAGATTGGCCATCATTTCCTTGAGCGCTTCGACGTTGTCAGCCGGATGCACCGCATCGCTGAAGTCACTGATTGTTTGCCACTGCGCCGCGACGTCTTCCGGTGAAAAGCCTGCATGTGGGTCGAAGCCGGCGCCCAGGCTGCGCTCCCAGCGGACTTTGCCGATCCAGCCGCCGCCCACTTCATACAGGCCGGCGCTGTCGTGGCACTTCTCGCTGCCCAGGTACACCACCAGTGGGCTGACCAACTCTGGCTTGAGCAGATCGAACACACTGGCGGGGATCAAGCCTTCGGTCATGCGCGTGCCACCGGTGGGCGCGATGGCGTTGACCAGGATATTGTTTTTGCGCCCTTCGACCGCGAGCGTGCGCGTCAGCCCGTACAGGCCGAGCTTGGCCATGCCGTAGTTGGCCTGACCGAAGTTGCCGTAAATGCCGGAAGTGGACGAGGTGAAAATGATGCGGCCGTAATTCTGGTCCCGCAGGTGGGGCCAGGCCGCGCGGGTGACTTTGTAGGCCCCTTCAACATGCACGCGGTAAACCAGATCCCAGTCGGCATCTTCCATTTTGGCGAAGCTTTTGTCGCGCAAGATGCCGGCGTTGTTAACCACAACGTCGACGCGGCCGAAGGCATCGAGGGCGTTCTGGACGATCTTGTCGCCGTCGGTGACCGAATCATGATTGGCAACCGCCTCGCCGCCCGCTTCACGGATTTCCGCGACCACTCGATCCGCCGCTGAAGCATTGGCACCTTCGCCATGGGCCGAACCGCCGAGGTCGTTGACGATCACGCGCGCGCCATGTTGCGCGAACAGCAGCGCGTGAGCTCGCCCCAATCCGCCGCCCGCACCGGTGACGATTACCACTTTGTCTTCAAAACGTACGGACTCACTCATGCTGCTCTCCCAGTGATGATGCCGACTTTGCCACCGCTGTCCTTAACTAATCAGGCGTCACCAGCGGCAATAGCGGGCGAAACAGTCATCGAGTGTCAACGACTCGCTGCCGGGTCACAATCAACACAATACCCGCTGAATGGTGATCAATAATGCTGGGGGATGGCTGGTCATGCCTTGATCGGGACGGGTCGCAGTCAGCGCGCCACTCAGCTATTCAACTGCCCGATGAACGCTGCCAGCCAGGGCTCGGCGTCGCTTTCCGGCGTCACGGTTTCGCTGGCATCCAGTCGCAGCATTTCCTGCACCTCGCGGATCCCAAGCTCGCCAAACAGCTCGCGCATCAACTCGCCGCCCGCACAAAACGTGTCGCCGTAACTCGCATCGCCCAAGGCGATCACGCCACCGGGCAGCCCACGCCATGCAGCAGGCAGCACGTCGCGGATTTGGTGGTAGAGCGGCTGAAGGTTGTCCGGCAGCTCGCCCATCCCCGTGGTCGAGGTCACTGCCAGCAGAGCCTGCGGCCCAAAGGTTTGCAAATCGGCCAGGGTGGCGCGTGGGTTGAACAGCACCTCGTGCCCTGCATCCTTGATGATCTGTTGGGCGTGGCGGGCGACCTCTTCAGCCGAGCCATATACCGAGCCCGCAATAATCGCGACTTTCATGGGTTAATCCTGTGACCGGTAAAAATTGTGCGGCATTATGCCTCAGCGCGGCGGCATGTCTTGAACTGCCGACCTTGCGAAGCCAGACGGCAAGCCCAGCGATCAGCGCACCGTTGATCCAAATGACTTTCAACGTTGCTGGAAATTTCCTGTCCTATCTGTGCTTCTGTACTACCTTCAAATTGGCACTCCAGTTCATAAGACCCACTGGTCATACGCCCGACGGGAAGGAGTCGAGTTAAATGCCGAACGGGCGCAAGCTCGGCTGGAGAATGAAATCCTGAAGGGGTAACATCTTGCAGCTGACGAACGGTCGCAACCTAAACGCGAACCATCTGTCTGCTCTCTCAATAACCGGTTAATCGAGCTTGACCATGCAGCGCGACAACATCCTCACGCCTGATGAACTGGAGTTTATCCAGAACATGCAGCACAACCCCACGCTGAATGTGCGCGACAAATCCAGCAGTCTGGTGGTTAACGGCGGTGTGCAGATTCAGGATCTGCTGACTCGCCTCGCCGCTCATGAGCAAGTCACGATTCAGGCTCAATTCGATAATCAGCAAATGACCTTCCCACTGCATCTGGTGGAGGACGAATTTCATGCGCTGCATCTGGAGCTAGGTGCGCCGAGCATCTTTGAAGAAGGCCCGCGCATTCGCCCATGGCGCCTGATACTGCCCGAGCCGATGCCTCTGGAAACGCAAAGGGGCTCGCCCACCGCGCTTTGGGTGCATGAGGTTTCCTTCAAAGGCATCCTGCTGGAAATGCGCAAACAGACCAAGCCGCCAAAATCTTTCGCTGCCTGGTTCAGTCCGGAGGGCTATGTGCCTATCGCGCTGCGCGGCACTTTCGAACGCTTGACCCAGCATGGTCTGGCCGCGTATCGATTGAGCCAGAACAGCAAGAAAGACACCGAGCGCCTGCGTCAGTACATTCTTCAGGAACACCGCAAGATTCACCCCTCGATGCACCTCTAGGATTGCCTGATCCGGCGACCCTTCGCGACAGCTCTCCCCTTCCGACAAACACCTCTGGCTTTATCGCAGGTTTCAGGAATAATCCTTGCTTGCTTTTTCCAGTGAAGCTGACGCATCGCCACCACCCCGGCGCCGCGTCATGTGATTTCCCTACCCGGGAACCTCACTTGTTTATCGGAGATACACAATGTCTACCTCACCCGTCACGCTGATGGTTGCCCGTCGCGTCGCCCATGGCCGCTATCAGGAACTGATTGCCTGGCTGCATGAAGGCGAACAACTCGCTACAGACTTCCCCGGCTATCTAGGGTCAGGCGTGCTCGCTCCGCCACCCGGGGATGATGAATTCCAGATTATTTTCCGCTTCGCCGATGAAGCCACCATGCACGCCTGGGAGCATTCTGCCTCCCGACGCTCCTGGCTGGTGCGCGGCAGTGGTCTGTTTGCCAAAAATTCCGTGCACCGGGTGAGCGGCATCGACGGCTGGTTTGGCGCCGTGGGTCAGCGCCCGCCGCGCTGGAAGCAGGCCGTTGCCATCTGGCTGGCATTCTTTCCGGTGTCGCTGATCTTCAACTTCGCGCTGGGGCCGCTGCTCGGTCAGCTGGAGCTGTTCCCGCGCATCATGATCAGCACCTTGATCCTCACGCCATTGATGGTGTTCTGGTTCATCCCGCTGTCGACCCATCTGTTGGCGGGATGGCTGCACAGCAACACGCCTGCACCGGTCGGCTCGACCGAGCCCGCCTCCACGCGCTAGCGTCCGGCGAAGGGCGCTGATCAGGGTCGCTCACACCCACCCGCGATGAAATGTCACAGCGGAGCGCCTATCAAAAACATGTACATTTTTCCGTGCTTGTACAAGTATCGACCGTTGGGGTAACTTTGCCCGACGGTCGTTTTCGATGGCGCAATGCGAGCACCCACTGTTCGTCATTCAGCACCGATTCGCCAGACCTCCCTCCCCGTTGATGAATGCGTGAAGACCATGGCCCGCTTCCCCGCCCCTGTATTGATCACCGGTGCCAGCCAGCGTGTCGGCCTGTATTGCGCCGAGCGTCTGTTGGCGGAAGGCCAGCCTGTGATTATCACTTACCGCAGCGAGCGGCCGGGCGTGCAGCATTTAAAGGCGCTGGGCGCTGTGGTGCTTCAAGCTGATTTTTCTTCGGAGACGAGCATCCTGGATTTCGTCGCCCGACTCCGGGAGCAGACCGACAGCCTGAGGGCTATCGTGCACAACGCGTCAGACTGGCTGGCCGAGACGCCAGGGGACGAAGCGGGTGTGTTCATGCAAATGTTCAGTGTGCACATGCTGGCGCCCTACCTCATCAATCTGCACTGCGCCGAGTTGTTGCGGCGCTCGGAGCCGGCCGACATTATTCACATCAGCGACGACGTCACGCGCAGGGGCAGCAGCAAGCACATCGCTTACAGCGCCAGCAAGGCGGGGATGGAAAACCTGACCCTGTCTTTCGCAGCCCGCTATGCGCCCCACATCAAGGTCAACGGCATCGCCCCGGCCATGCTGATGTTTCAACCCGACGACGACGCGGCATACCGTGCACGCACACTGGAAAAATCGGCGCTGGGGATCGAACCCGGCGCCGAGGTGATTTACCAGAGCCTGCGCTATCTGCTGGATAACTCCTACGTCACCGGCACCACTCTGACCGTAAACGGCGGACGGCACGTCAAGTAAGCCGCCCCGAGGAACCATTGATGACCCTGTCACTGCCACAGCATTACCGTGAAATCCTCGTCGGCCTGGGTGAAGATCCTGAACGCGAAGGCCTGCTGGATACGCCCAAGCGCGCCGCCAAGGCAATGCAATACCTGTGTCATGGCTACGAGCAGACGCTGGAAGAGATCGTCAACGGCGCGCTGTTTGCGTCCGAGAGCGACGAGATGGTGATCGTCAAGGACATCGAGCTGTACTCGCTGTGCGAGCATCACCTGCTGCCTTTCATCGGCAAGGCTCACGTGGCTTACATTCCTACCGGAAAAGTCCTGGGCCTGTCGAAGATAGCGCGCATCGTCGACATGTACGCGCGGCGGCTGCAGATTCAGGAAAACCTGACGCGGCAGATCGCCGATGCGATTCGGGACGTGACCAAGGCCGCAGGCGTGGCCGTGGTGATCGAGGCTCAACACATGTGCATGATGATGCGCGGCGTTGAAAAGCAGAACTCGACCATGAACACCTCGGTGATGCTCGGCGCCTTCCGCGAATCGACCACGACCCGCATGGAATTTCTGCAATTGATCGGACGGAGCAAGTAGTCCATGGCAAGACTCGAACCCGGTACCGCACGCATCAGGGTCAAAGACCTGTGCCTGCGTACGTTTATCGGCATCAACGAAGCCGAAATCCTCAACAAGCAGGACGTGCTGATCAACCTGACGATCCTGTACGCGGCACAGGAAGCGGTGCGCGATAACGACATCGATCACGCGCTGAACTACCGGACCATCACCAAGGCGATCATTCAGCACGTGGAAAGCAACCGCTTTGCCCTGCTCGAGCGCCTGACGCAGGAAGTGCTCGACTTGGTGATGACCCATGAAGCGGTGCAATACGCCGAAGTCGAAGTCGACAAACCCCACGCGCTGCGTTTCGCCGAATCGGTGTCGATCACCCTGGCGGCGGCACGCTGATACACTGGGCTTGCCGTTGCAGACGCACGCTTGCCCGGCCTGGCTGCCACTCTTATCATCCGCCCATCTTTAATATCGACAGAGCACACCATGACCGAGCAACAACGTCTTGAACTCGAAGCCGCCGCTTTCCGCCGTCTGGTTGCACACCTGGACAGCCGCAAGGACGTGCAGAACATCGACCTGATGAACCTCGCCGGTTTCTGTCGCAACTGTCTGTCCAAGTGGTACAAGGCCGAGGCCGACGAGAAGCACATCGACATCACCCTCGATGACGCCCGCGAAGTGGTTTACGGCATGCCGTACAGCGAGTGGAAATCCACGTACCAGAAAGAAGCCAGCGCCGAGCAGCAAGCCGCGTTTGCCAAGGAACCCAAGCATGACTGACCTGAGCGCCCTGCGCGCCAGCCTCGCCAGCGGCAATCATCTGTTCGCCGACACGCTGGCCTTCATCGCCGCGCACTACGACTATCAACCTCAAGCGTTCAGGAATGGCCCGGTGGAAAACGCCGCTGGCCAGAACGAAGGTTCGTGCAAGACCCTCGGCCTGGCGCTGCTGGAAGGCCTGAGCGACGAAGAAGCGCTGCTGGCTTTTGGCGAGCACTACCGCTCAGTGCTGGAGACGCCGGAAGGCTCTGACCACGGCAACATCCGGGCGCTGATCGCGAACGGTTTGGCGGGCGTTAAGTTTTCCGCCGAGCCGCTCATGCCCAAGGCCTGAGTGGGCGCTTGAGTCATTGAGCGAAGTTGACGGACATAAAAAAACCGGCTCAGTGAGCCGGTTTTTTTGCAGCTGGAGATCAGGTCAGAACGAAACGTTCGCCAGACCATCCAGGTAGCGCTCGACGTCGAGTGCAGCCATGCAGCCAGCGCCAGCCGAGGTGATGGCCTGACGGTACACGTGATCCGCCACGTCGCCGGCGGCGAAAACACCGTCAACACTAGTGGCCGTCGCATTACCTTCGCGACCGCCTTGAACGACCATGTAACCGTCTTTCAACGCCAACTGACCGTCAAACAGGCTGGTATTCGGCGTGTGGCCGATGGCGATGAAAACGCCGTCGACGGTCACTTCGGAATAGCTGCCGTCGTTGTTCTTCAAGCGCGCACCGGTCACGCCCATGTTGTCGCCCAGGACTTCGTCCAGGGTCGCGTTGAGTTTGAGCTCGATCTTGCCCTCAGCGACGCGTGCATGCAGCTTGTCGATCAGGATCTTCTCGGCGCGGAAGGTATCGCGGCGGTGAACCAGGGTGACCTTGCTGGCGATGTTGGCCAGATACAGCGCTTCCTCGACAGCCGTGTTGCCACCGCCGATCACTGCGACCGGCTTGTTGCGATAGAAGAAACCGTCGCAGGTCGCGCAGGCCGAAACACCCTTGCCCATGAACGCTTCTTCGGACGGCAGACCCAAGTAACGGGCGCTGGCGCCAGTGGCGATGATCAGCGCGTCGCAGGTGTAAGTAGCGTTGTCGCCTTTCAGGCTGAACGGCTTGCCCGCCAGATCCACTGCATTGATGTGATCAAACACAATCTCGGTCTCGAAACGCTCGGCGTGTTCACGCATACGCTCCATCAATGCAGGGCCGGTCAGGCCATGGGGGTCGCCCGGCCAGTTGTCGACTTCGGTGGTGGTGGTCAATTGACCACCCGCCTGCATCCCGGTGATCAGCAACGGCTTGAGGTTGGCGCGCGCGGCATAGACTGCCGCGCTGTAACCGGCAGGGCCGGAGCCGAGAATAATCACTCGCGAATGACGTACATCAGACATGACACACTCCTATTGACCGGCCATCGTTACGCGTGGTCGGAGTCACTGGGTCTGAACCGGCGTACCGGTTGAGAGGATTGGGGCTGACGAGGCCTACGCCGCAAGGGTGGCGCCCGCCGATCCTGAGAACGTGAAGCTGCCACGTGGGGCACAGCAACGGTGAAAGTTGCCCGCAAGCTTATCGGGGCGGAGAAGATTAAGGAAATATCGTTTCACAATCCAGCTCATAGGCCCGCGCTATGTGCATCTTCCGCTTCGCGATCGCAGTCCTGCATAGACTTCACCGCTGCACGATTGTTTCAGAGAGTGTCGCCCCTGCTGCTGCGCTTCCGCCCCTTCAGCAAAGCCGGTATGGTCGGCGCGATATCACTGCCTGGAGGCACACATGCCTGCACCCGCCCTGTCCGGCCCGCAATACCTGCGCGAAGGCCTGAAACTGGTCCTGAGCCCCGGTCTTCGCCTGTTCGTCCTGCTGCCGCTGGCGATCAATCTGGTGCTGTTCAGCGCCATGATCTACTTCGCCAGCCACGAATTCAGGCTGTGGGTCGACTCCTTCATGCCGACCCTGCCCAGTTGGCTCGGCTTTCTCAATTACATTCTATGGCCCCTGTTCGTGGCGCTTGTCGCCCTGATGGTGTTCTTCACCTTCACCATGATCGCCAACATCATCGCCGCGCCGTTCAATGGCTTTCTCGCCGAGAAGGTGGAAGTGGTCCTGCGCGGGACGGACGATTTTCCTGCGTTCAGTTGGGGAGAGCTGGTGGAAATGGTCCCGCGCACCCTGAGCCGGGAAATGCGCAAACTGGGCTACTTTCTCCCTCGTGCCATCGGCCTGTTCATCCTTTCGTGGATCCCTGTGGTAAACCTCGTCGCTGCGCCACTCTGGCTGATGTTCGGCGTCTGGATGATGGCTATCCAGTACATCGACTACCCCGCCGACAACCACAAAATGAGCTGGCAAGACATGCTCGCCTGGCTGCGCGCCAAGCGTTGGCAGAGCATGAGCTTCGGCGGGATCGTGTATCTGGTGCTGCTGATACCGGTGGTCAATATTTTGATGATGCCGGCGGCAGTGGCGGGAGCGACGTTGTTCTGGGTGAGGGAGCGTGGGGCGGAGACGCTGGCAGAGCGGATTCGCTGATACAAAGAAAAGGCCTCGATTGAGGCCTTTTTTATGTGCGCAGGTTCTATCAGTGTAGCCACTCGCTCATCTGGCTAAAGGCCACGGCTGGAAAAATACAGTCTGATAGCTTCAATCATGAAAACGATAGTTATCACAACTACCCAGCACATTAAGCCCAGCATTGCCCATACACCTTCGCCGAAGGTAGAACCACACTTGCAGTTCCCCTCGGCGTCACGGTTCAGCTGGTTAATGAACGACTGCACTCTGAGCATGATCAGGAACTGTGCGACCGTCGAAATGACGGATAACCCTAACGGGATAAGTCCAAGGCCTGCCGAAGCGACGCCTTTGGAGCTTGTTGCGATGTTGTGGACGAACACGACAAGTGACGGGGCGAGTGCCAGAAGAATCATACCTGCCGCAAGCGTGCCCCAATAAGGCATCCCCACCTGCCCTTTCTCCTTCAGCAAAGCGTCAACCTTGCCAAACATGGACGGCACATAAATCAGTCCAAAAATGGCACGGGGAACCGGCCATACCGGTTTCGCCGAATACGCTTTGTACCGCGACCAGTTTTTGTAATACCAGTACAGCCCGTACAGCCCGCAGGTGATAAACATCATCACCGTCAGCTTGATCAGCGATACGGTATAAAACGGCGGGCCGCTCGCGGGCAGCGCCTTCAAGTCGGCAGCGGGTGGCGTATTGAATTGCTCGGACACAGCGTTTCCTCCAGAAGTTGAGGCGACGCATGCTAAAGGCGGAAACACTCTTTTTATCAACCACGGGAAAATCAGGACGATTCCTACAACAGTATTCACAACGTCCCACAGCCTCCTTGTTTAACCATGGACATGCCCACTCCGGGCGAGCATTTGCCGATCTATGTTGGCAGCGTGCCATCACTCAAGGAGGTCTCATGCATCTGAGCACAGAAACTGCGATACATCCCGGACTAGTACATATCCCATCATCCGCACCTACCGGTTCAACCCAGCGCGCTGGTAGTTCGTTTGCAAACGTGCTCGGCTCTGCGAGATCAACTGCCCCTGCGTTAAGTGAATCCGCTCGACTCACGGAACGGACCGAGATGCGTAAGCATTGGCTAGAGCAGGCTAGAGCCAGTCCAGAAAGGGGCGAGGAGATAACACATGGCTATGCGTTTAACTACCTCGCTCACGCGCTGTTGGATTTATCTGACAGGCCGAATATCCGTTACTCAGGAACCGGAGAATTAGTGACTCCGAAAACCGAAGCTTACTTCGCTCGAATCAGTAGAAACATGCAAGATCAGTGTGCGAATATTTACCGGCAAGAAATGCGAAAATCCACCCCTGCGGATCAAATTTTGGAGAAGATTTTCGAATTTCACGATTCGATGCCAAAAGACTTCAGAGACATGCTGGGAATGTGAAGTGACCGCACTCGCCAACCGAGCGAGTGCGGTTAGGCTTTACCAGTTGATCGCAAGAGTCCCCAGCAGGCCAGCAACCGGAACCGTTCCTGGATGAGATAACTTCATCTCATAATAAAAGGGTTTAAAGCGAGTAAATTTGTTCGTCGACCCAACCCGTTGGCGGGAAACGTCGATGCACGTCGCAGGCCCTTGGCACAGATAAACTTGAAGTCCACGAGGCCAACCATGCACATTCCAGTTCCAGCTGACCGACTTAATTAAGTTGTCAGTTTGCAGCCCATTACTTGGCAAGTGAGCAGTGTATACGTAGTTTTTAGAATGCAGCGTGGGCAGCCTCACCGAGGAGTTTGAACTGCCTGCGACAGCTTGAGCCGACAACACAGTTGCCGCAAATGCAAAGCTTGCAGCAACAGCGATACCGCTCAACCGTTTAGAGTTTTTCATATTAATATTTCCTGAAATAAAGGGACGAATATCGGACTTAAGCGTCGGCTCCGATAAGCGCTTATCGATTAACAACTCAATAGATATGAGAAGCTCGATCCCCTGACGTTATTCAGGACGAGGGCGTAGTCAACACCAAAACTTGTAATAAAGAGCAACTAGGAAATATCCTACTCCCCTATCAGACTAATAATTCATGCGTACGAATATCGCTTGGCATTACTTTCCAAACTTCTACTTCGTCCTTCTCGGCATTCTTAGCCGTCACAAATCCATCACTCAACCGCCACACAAGCGCAATGACCCGCTCAGAAACTGATCTCATGAGCAAATCCCTGCGTATTACCCTGATCACCGAAACGTATGCACCGGAAATAAACGGCGTGGCCAATACGCTCAGCCGTTTGTGCGACGGGCTGCGCCTGCGGGGGCATCGGGTTGAGGTGATTCGGCCGCGGCAGACCGACGATGAATTGCGCGCGGCCGGGGAAGATTTGATGCTGTGCCGTGGCTGGCCGATTCCGGGCTATCCCGGGTTGCAGTGGGGGCAGTCGTCGATGCACAAACTGCTGCGCCGCTGGCAGCGCAATCGCCCGGATGTGCTGTACATCGCGACAGAAGGGCCCCTTGGTCTTTCGGCGCTGCGTGCAGCGCGGCGGCTGGGGATTGCCATCGTCAGCGGGTTTCATACCAACTTTCAGCACTACACGCGGCAGTACGGGCTGAGTTTCATCACGCGCCTGCTGACGACCTACCTGCGCTGGTTTCACAACCGCTCCAACGCCACCCTGGTGCCCAGCTTCACGCAAAAAACCGAACTCGAACGCCGAGGCTTCGAGCGGTTGGAGTTGCTGTCCCGGGGCGTTGATTGCCAGTTGTTTCACCCGTCGAAACGTTCGAGTGCGCTGCGTGAAAGTTGGGGCCTTGAACCGGGCGATACGGCCGTCCTGCATGTCGGGCGGCTGGCCGCGGAGAAAAACCTGGGCCTGCTAAAGACCACCTTTGATGGTCTGGTCAGCACCTATCCCGAGAAGAACCTGCGGCTGGTGATTGTCGGTGATGGACCGGTCAGGCCGACGCTGCAGCGTCAGCTCCCGGACGCCATCTTCTGCGGCACCCAGCGAGGGGATTCGCTGGCAGCGCACTATGCGTCGAGTGACTTGTTTCTGTTCCCGAGCCTGACTGAAACTTTCGGCAACGTGGTGCTGGAGGCGTTGGCGTCAGGGCTGGGGGTAGTCGCCTATGACGAAGCGGCAGCGGCCCAACATATTCGCCACGGCCATAACGGCGCGGTGGCGATGCCGGGGGATGAGGAAGGTTTCATTGATGCCGCGCGATGGATGCTGGAGGATGACGAAACGTTGCGCCGGGTCAGGCTGAACGCCCGGCAGCACGCCAGTCGTCAGGGATGGGCCGGGATTATCGACTCATTCGAGAGCTATTTGCGTGCGGCGTGCGAGACGCAGCATGGGATTGTTTTAGGCGCATAACCCGCCAACAAGAACGGGCCACTGGACTTTCACTCCAGCCGGGTCAGCGCTTCACGGCTGAATGGCAAAATGTCGTGCTCGCGGCCTTCCTTCACTTTCAATGCCCAGTCCGGGTCGACGAGCAGCGCACGGCCAACTGCGACCAGATCGAACTCCTCGTCACCCAGACGCTTGAGCAGGTTTTCCAGGCTCGCGGGCTGGGCGACCTTGTCGGTGTTGACCATGAACTGCAAGAACTCCGCGTCAAGTCCGACGCTGCCCACCGTGATGGTCGGTTTCCCGGTGAGCTTGCGCGTCCAGCCGGCCAGGTTCAGGTCGGAACCTTCGAATTCAGGCTCCCAGAAACGCCGCGTCGAACAGTGGAAAATGTCCACGCCCGCGTCAGATAGCGGCTTGAGGAATGCGTCGAGTTCTTCCACCGTCTGCACCAGCCGTGCGCTGTAGTCCTGCTGCTTCCACTGCGAGTAACGGAAGATGATCGGGTAATCCGGGCCCACGGCGGCTCGCACGGCCTGGATCAGTTCGATGGCGAAACGTGAGCGGTGAGTGAGGTCGCCGCCGTATTCGTCGGTGCGCTGATTAGTGCCTTCCCAGAAGAACTGATCAACCAGATAGCCATGGGCGCCGTGGATCTCGACGCCGTCCATGCCGATGGCCTTGGCGTCCTTCGCCGCCTGGGCAAACGCTGCGATGACCTCGTCAATGTCTTGCTTGCTCATGCCATGAACGACAACGTTACCGTCCTTGAGCTTCTCGGTCGGGCCATAGGCCGGCACCGTGCCATCCGGCTCAGTACCCAGACGACGCACGGCGCCGACGTGCCAGAGTTGTGGCACGATCTTGCCGCCTTCTTCGTGAACCGCTTCCACCACCTTGCGCCAGCCTTCCAGTGCCGCTTCGCCAAAGAACTGCGGCACGTTGGGGTAGCCATTCGAGGCCTTGTGCCCGACGGTGGTGCCTTCGGTAATGATCAAGCCAACGCCAGCAGACGCACGACGACGGTAGTACTCGATGACTTTGGAGTTGGGTACGCCGCCCGGTGAAAACGAGCGGGTCATCGGCGCCATGACGATGCGCGTCGGCAACTCGAGGCTGCCCAAGTGGAAGGGTTTGAACAAGGCTTGAACAGGCATGCAGGCGTCCTCGGCATTCTGGAAATATGATGAAGGTCATACAGAATGAGCCGAAGCACGGGGGATACGAAGCACTATTGACTGGAGTGATTAAGGCTCAAAAGAAGGACGGCGAATTGAAATATTAGGGCAGTGCCTTCTCGATCGCACTCACCACTTTGGCGTCATCCGGAAGCGTGCTTGGGGAGAAGCGGGCCAGAACGCGTCCATCCTTGCCGACAAGAAATTTCTCGAAATTCCAGGTGATGTCGCCGGGAAACTCGGCGCCTTCGCCCGCGAGCATTTGATACAGACGATGCCGGTGCGGTCCGTTGACTTCAAGCTTGTCCCCCAGGGGAAAGGTCACGCCGTAGTTCAGCGAGCAGAACGCCTGAATCTCTTCCTGACTACCAGGCTCCTGGCCGGCGAACTGATTGCACGGCAGCCCGAGGACGCGGAAGCCTTGGTCTTTGTACTTCTGATACAGGGTTTCCAGCGCAGCGTATTGCGGCGTCAGGCCACACTTTGACGCGACGTTGACCACCAGAACCACTTTGCCCTTGAGCGGGGCGAGGGGCAGCTCCTGGCCATCCAGAGCCTTCAACTTCAGCTCGTGAAATACACTCATGACGACTCCCCTAGAAACCCTTGGCCGAAAAAGGCGCCCTGTCAGACCGCAAAAACAAACGTTTTCACAAGACCGCGAGGACGCCTGGCCAGCTCACTCAGCTTAGCAGGACAATCAGTGGTGATGACCACCTTCGCCGTGCACGTGACCGTGGGCCATTTCTTCTTCGCTTGCATCACGGATGGCAACGATCTTCACATCGAAGTTCAAGCGTTGACCGGCCAGCGGGTGGTTACCGTCGACAGTGACGTCATCGCCGTCCAGATCGCGGATGGTCACGATCTGCATCTGGCCGTCCGGCGCAGAGGCGTGGAACTGCATGCCGACTTCCAGTTCGTCGACGCCTTCGAACATGCTGCGATTGAGGGTGCTGACCAGCTCGGCGGAGTATTCGCCGTACGCATCTTCAGGCTCGATGGCCACTTTCAGTTCGTCGCCGACTTCCTTGCCATCCAGCGCCTTTTCCAGACCCGGGATGATATTGCCTGCACCTTGCAGGTAAACCAGCGGCGCGCCGCCGGCAGAACTGTCGATGACCTCACCAGCGTCATTGGTCAGGGTATAGTCGATGGAGACAGCCTTGTTGGCGGCGATCGGCATGGGGCGAGACCTTTTGCAAATAGATATGAGCGGCCAAGTCTAACCAAGCACTCGCGCGAAAGCGAACGCAACTCAGACGGACGGCCCCGATTGGAATCCCCGAACGCCCCCTCCCCCCATTCGATCATTACCGGCTTTGCTCAGGACCCGGACGGTCACTGGGTGGTCATGCTGTCCTGCGGTCACACCCAGCATTTGCGTCACGACCCGCCCTGGCAATCCCGCGCCTGGGTGCTCGATCCCGCGCAGCGCCAGGCGAAAATCGGTCAGTCCTTTCACTGCGGCTGGTGCGCGTCGGGGTCAGATAACGATAACCTTGGGCCCCGTTGAGACGCTGCGACTGAACAGCGTCCTGGTTTATCCGGTCCGATGGCTGAATTCATAGCGCCATGACCCTTGCACTGCTCATTTTCGAGAAGCCCGCATGCAGACTTTCTTTATCGCGCCCACAGATTTTGGTGTGGGCCTGACGTCCATCAGCCTGGGGCTGGTGCGCACCCTGGAGCGCGCCGGGCTCAAGGTCGGTTTTTTCAAGCCGATCGCCCAGCCTCATCCCGGGGATCTGGGCCCGGAGCGTTCGACTGAATTGATCGCCCGCACCCACGGCCTCAAGCCGCCCAAGCCGTTGGGGTTGGCCCACGTCGAACGCATGCTCGGCGAAGGCCAGCTTGACGAGCTGCTGGAAGAAATCATAAAGCTGTATCAGGAAGCCTCGATCGGCCGTGATGTGTTGATCGTCGAAGGCATGGTCCCGACCCGCAGCGCCAGCTATGCCGCGCGGGTCAACCTGCACATGGCCAAGGCGCTGGATGCGGAAGTCATTCTCGTGTCCGCCCCGGAAAACGAAGTGCTGACCGAGCTTTCCGGCCGCGTCGAGCTGCAGGCGCAGATGTTCGGCGGCCCGAAAGACCCGAAGGTGCTTGGCGTGATCCTCAACAAAGTGCGCACCGACGAGAGCATGGAAGCCTTCTCGGCGCGGCTCAAGGAACACTCGCCGCTGTTGCGCAGCGGTGATTTCCGTTTACTTGGCTGCATCCCGTTTCAGGCCGACCTCAACGCCCCGCGCACCCGCGACGTCGCCGATCTGCTCGGCGCGCAAGTGATCAATGCCGGCGATTACGAACAGCGGCGCATGTCGAAGATCATCATCTGCGCCCGCACGGTGCTCAACACGCTGCAACTGCTCAAACCGGGCGTGCTGGTCGTTACTCCGGGGGATCGCGATGACATCATTCTGGCCGTGAGCCTGGCAACGCTGAACGGCGTGCCGTTGGCCGGGCTGCTGCTGACCAGCGACACCCTGCCCGATCCGCGCATCATGGATCTGTGCCGAGGCGCGTTGCAGGCCGGGTTGCCGGTGCTGTCGGTGAGCACCGGTTCGTACGACACCGCGACGCAGCTCAATCAGCTGAACAAGGAAATCCCGATTGATGACCGCGAACGCGCGGAGATCATCACGGATTTCGTCGCCAGCCACCTCGACGCCAATTGGCTGCATCAGCGCTGTGGCACCCCGCGCGAAATGCGCTTGTCGCCAGCGGTGTTCCGCTACCAACTGATCCAGCGCGCCCAGGCGGCGAACAAACGCATCGTGCTGCCCGAAGGCGCCGAGCCATTGACCGTGCAAGCGGCGGCGATTTGTCAGGCCCGGGGCATTGCCCGCTGCGTGCTGCTGGCCAAGCCCGAGGAAGTGAATGCCGTCGCGCGCGCCCACGGCATCGACTTGCCGCCGGGCCTGGAGATTCTCGATCCGGACCAGATCCGCGAGCGCTATGTCGCGCCGATGGTGGATTTGCGCCGCAGCAAAAACCTCAATGCGCCCATGGCCGAGCAGCAACTGGAGGACCCGGTGGTGATCGGCACCATGATGCTGGCCCTCGACGAAGTGGACGGACTGGTGTCGGGGGTGATCCATTCGACCGCCAACACCATTCGGCCTGCCCTGCAGCTGATCAAGACCGCACCCGGTTGCACCCTCGTTTCATCGGTGTTCTTCATGCTATTTCCGGAGCAGGTGCTGGTGTACGGCGACTGCATCATGAACCCGCACCCGACCGCCACCGAGCTGGCGGAAATCGCCGTGCAGAGCGCGGATTCGGCCGTGGCGTTCGGCCTGTCACCGCGGGTGGCGATGATCAGCTATTCAAGCGGCAATTCGGCCAGCGGCGAGGAAGTGGAAAAGGTCCGCGAAGCCACGCAACTGGCGCGTGAGACCCAGCGCGGTCTGTTGATCGACGGGCCATTGCAATACGATGCCGCCGCCAACGAACACGTCGCCCGACAATTGGCGCCGGACAGCCCGGTGGCGGGTCGCGCGAATGTGTTCGTGTTTCCGGATTTGAATACGGGTAACACGACCTACAAAGCGGTGCAGCGTAGTGCGGACTGCGTGAGCCTCGGTCCGATGCTGCAAGGCCTGCGCAAGCCGGTCAATGACCTGCCGCGGGGCGCTCAGGTTGACGACATCGTCTACACCATTGCACTGACAGCCATCCAGGCGGCCACCTTGCCGGAATAACATTGCGCTGCAATATCCATTGCCCACAATAACCCCGCCGGAACCCACCGGCGGCTGACTGAAACCCCGGAGTTCGATTCACATGGATTTCCTGCCCGCCCCTTTGCGTGGCGTCATCGCCTCGTTGCTGTTGGCGCTCAACACGATTCTCTGCTGCACGCCGCTGTTCGTCGTTGCCATCTTCAAACTGTGCCTGCCCTTCCCGGCCGCGCAGAAGGTCACCGACTGGCTGATGAGCCACATCCACGAAGCGTGGATCAGCAACAACAACGCCTGGATGGATGTGCTTGGTCACACCCGATGGCACCTGAGCGGGCTGGAAAGCCTGGACTATCAGCACTCGTACCTGGTGACGAGCAATCACCAGAGCTGGGTCGACATCATGGTGCTGCAGTACGTGCTGAACCGACGCATTCGCCCGCTCAAGTTCTTCCTCAAGCAAGAGCTGATCTGGGTGCCGGTGATTGGCCTTGCCTGGTGGGCGCTAGGCTTTCCGTTCATGAAGCGCTACAGCAAGGCGTATCTGGCCAAGCATCCGGAAAAGAAAGGCAAGGACCTGGCCACCACCCGCCGCACCTGTGCGAAGTTTCGCAACAACCCGGTCGGCATTTTCAACTTCGTCGAAGGCACGCGCTTCACCAAAGCCAAGCACGCACAGCAGAATTCACCGTTCCGTTACCTGTTGAAGCCTAAGGCAGGCGGCATTGCTTTCGTGCTGGATGCCATGGGCGAGCAGCTGGAATCCATCGTCAACGTGACCATTCATTACCCGGCTGGTCGGCCAGGGTATTGGGACTTGCTCTGCGGGAACGTGCGCGAAGTCGTCGCGCATTTTGAAGAAGTGCAGATCCCGCCGCAGTTCATTGGCAAGAGCTACGACCAGGACGATGCCTACCGCCTGGAGTTTCAGCAGTGGATCAACCGGCTGTGGGAAGACAAGGACACGTTGCTCGCGCAGATGCATGAACGTTACCCGGGCTAAGCGTCCGTAGGTCCAAACGCAAAAACCCCGGCTCACTGGCCGGGGTTTCTGGTTTCACGTCACGCGGTTATTGCTGCTGTTGGTACTGCTGACCAGGAATCGGCTTGAGATTGACCTCGACGCGGCGGTTCTGGGCACGGCCGTTGACGTCGGCGTTGCTGGCGATCGGCGAATCAGGACCGGCACCGCGCACCGACAGGTGAGCTGCGTCAACGCCTTGAGAAGTCAGGTAGGTCGCCACGCTTTGGGCGCGCTGCTGCGACAGGTCCATGTTGTGCTGGCGACTGCCGGTGCTGTCGGTGTAGCCGACGATTTCAATCATGTTCTGGTTGTACTGCTTCAGCGAGCCGGCCAGGTTGTTCAACGGCGCATAGAAGCTGCTGGCGATGGCAGACGAGTCGGTGGCGAAGGTGATGTTGCCCGGCATCACCAGCTTGATGTTGTCGCCCTCACGCTGAACTTCAACACCGGTGTTGGCCATGCTGGCGCGCAGTGCAGCTTCCTGCTTGTCGGCGTAGTAGCCGTAACCGGCAGATGCCGCGCCTGCCACGGCAGCGCCAATCAGCGCACCTTTGCCACGGTTGTTGTGATCGATGGCAGCACCGGCGACGGCGCCGGCCAATGCACCCAGACCGCCGTACTTGGCGGTCTTGCTCATCCCGCCGGAGTTCTGCGCCTGCCCCTGATTGTCGTATGGATTCTGCGTCGCGCAGCCGGAAAGCACGGTCAGTGCGGTGGCAGCGATGATCAAACGGCGAAAGGTCAACATCAAGGAGAGCTCCTGTTTTGCTTTTCTACGGCCAAACATAAAGGCCGACGATTTGGGCAATTAGAGCACGGTCCCCGTCAAAAATTCCTTAACGCGGCCTGAACCGCCAGTGCACGGCCAAGGGCAGCGATTCTTTAATATAAAAAGCAAATATTTATATGCATTTTGAACATGCTGTTCATCGCATTTATTCGATGCGTGATTCGTCAAACAACGCCAATAATCTATGCAAGCTACTGATTAGGTTTGATATTTATCTATCAGGAGTGTAATTCCCACAACATTCAAGGGAGTTTCATTTCCCCAGCGCTTTCCTATACTGGCCATGCGCAAGTACAGGAAAGCGCAGTGATGAAGCAAAGAACAAAGATCGCTCTCACTTTCAGGCAAGGCAGCGCTGTATTCACGCGCAAGAGCTGACTCTATGCTAAGAAAAATCCCCGTTTCCGACCTCACGCTGGGCATGTACATCCACGAGTTCTGCCGCCCACGGATTAACGATCCCTTCTGGACTGCCCACGTCGAGCGCGAACTCAGCGACGACGCGGTGTTGCGGCACATTCAGGCATCGACCCGTGAGGTCTGGATTGACACTCGCCTTGGCAAAAGCCCTGCCGACAGCTCGCCAGCGGATCAGACCTCCCCCGAATGTCCCGACCCTGCCGAAACAGCGCCCTGCAGCCTTGAGCTGGAACTGGCCCGCGCGCGCCTGATTTGCGGGCGCGCGAAAGCGGCAGTGATGACCATGTTCAGCGATGCCCGGATGGGCCGGGCAATGAATACCGAAGACGTCGATCTGCTGGTTGAAGAAATTTCCACGTCCGTCATGCGCCATCCCCACGCGCTCATCAGCCTGTCGCGCCTGAAAACGACGGATGAGTACACCTACATGCATTCGGTGGCGGTGTGCGCATTGATGGTCGCGCTCGCGCGGCAGATGGATCTGGATGAGGATCAAGTGCGTGAAGCCGGCGTTGCGGGGCTGATGCATGATGTCGGCAAAATGATGATCGACTCGGCCATTCTCAATAAGCCCGATCGTCTCACCTACGAAGAATACGAGGTCATGAAGCATCATCCGCAGGCCGGGCTGGAAATCCTCCAGGGCTGCGAGCGGGTCACCCGACTGGTGATGGACGTGTGCCTGCATCACCACGAAAAGGTCGACGGAAGCGGTTATCCCCACGGCCTGAAGGGCGATGAGATCAGCCTGCTGGCGAAAATGGGCGCTATTTGTGACGTGTATGACGCGGTGACCTCAGACCGGCCCTACAAGAAGGGCTGGGATGCCGCGCATTCGGTTCGCGAAATGGCGTCCTGGAAAGGCCACTTCGATGCGAAGGTGTTCCAGCACTTCGTCAAAACCGTTGGTATCTATCCCGTCGGCGCGCTGGTTCGCCTGAAAAGCGAGCGCCTGGGCGTGGTGGTCGAGCAGGATGAACAGTCCCTGCTGCACCCGAAAGTGAAAGTTTTCCTGTCCACCCGGACCCGAATGCCCTTCGAGCCGCAAGTCATCAACCTCGCGTGCCCCACGGTACGAGACGGCATCCTGAAGTTCGAACTGGCTGAGGAGTGGGGCCTGCTGGACGTGGCCAGCATGTGGGCCGGTCAGCCCGCTGCTTGAGCCTGCCGTCGGGCTGATCGGTGCGATTACGCCTTAGAGACTGGTTCCCGCCGGCCGGCGTCGCAATGGAATAATGCCGACCTGCATACCAAAGGGCCTGAACACGGCGTTGAGGGTTTGCACCGTCGGATTACCCTCGTCCTGCTCGATCTGGCGCAGTGTGCGCAACGAGATTTTGCACATGCTCGCGAACTGCTCCTGGCGCAGTCCTGTGATTTCGGTCCGCAGCCGTTTGACGGCAGCGCCCATGGAAACGGTCCCCTCCAACAACTGATCCCGAAGCTCGTCAAGGATGATGCCGCGCTGGCGGATCTCGTCGTTCATAGCAGGCTGATCGCGTCGTGCCATCGTCCCGACAGGTAGAGTTGGAGGGTCAGCTGCATCACGGGCTGCTCGGCAATTTAATGCCTAAACATTAGGACTGAAGCGCTGAAAAGGCAATTAAATGCCTAAAATTGACCTTTTCTAGCATAAATCGGCATTTAAATACCGACCGATCAGCCCAGCAATCCCAACTCTTGTGCCCGGGCCACTGCTTGAGTGCGTCGCTCAACACCCAGCTTGCTGTTGATATGGCTGGCGTGGGTTTTAACGGTGTGCAGGGAAATGAACAAGCGTTCGCTGATCTCCTGATTGGAGCAGCCTTGCGCGATCAGCTGCAGCACGCTGAGTTCTCGCGCGCTGAGGTGGTCGCCGCCATTGCCGCTGATGCAGGTGGACGGCTCGCTGGCCATGCGCAAGCAAGGCAGCCCCTGGCCAGGCGCAGCTTCAGGAAGTTGCCGAAGCAGGTAATCGACCAGCCGGCATGAGGGTCGTTTGTGCAGTTGCTCACGCAGCCAGTCGGGATGACCACGGATCAGGCGCTGGAAGGGCAGAACCGCACCACCCGTGGCGAGCTGAAGGCTCTGTTGAAAAAGCTCATCGGCCTCAGGCCCGCGTGATGTGTCGAGTAACAACAGGATGTGCTGACTCAGCGCATTGAGGCCGAGCAGTCCTGCGCCGATTCGCTGGGCATACTCCACCAGACCGTGCAGCCGCATCATCGCCTCTTCGGTGCGGCCCTGAATATGATCAAGAACCGCCCGCAGCGTTTCGATCTGCTGAGGCAGTTGCGGCGAACATTCCGGGGCAGCGGCGGGTTGGTTGCCGCCGTAAGTCTGCCCCAGTCGCAGGAGCCACGCGTCGGCCAGGTCGATACGGCCCTGGGCCAGCCACAGCTCGCATTTGGCGAGGGTGATCATTGCCAGGTAATAAACCGGCGGCACGTCCCAGATGTGCATCAACCGCTCGGCCTCGGCCAGCTCGGCGAAGGCTTCGGCGTAACGCCCTTCGCGCCCTTCCATTCCGGCAATCACGCAGTGGCCGATCAGTACGCTGATGTCACGGCAGGCGCGTGCCTCGGCCAGCCCGGCAGTCAAGCGCTCGCGCCCCGCCTCCGGTTGAAGGAACTGCACCAGCAAATAGCCTTCGTACAACGTCAGGCGCGCGCGCACCGCGTACAGTTTTTGTGAAGACAGGCCATTCAAACGTCGCAAGCCCTGGCGCACTTCCTCCATCGAGCGGAGTGTTTCGCCACGGGCCTGCAAGGTGCGAGCGCGGTCGTAGTGCGCCAGCGCTTCAAACAATGGATTGGCCACCCGCTGCGCCAGCTCAAGGGCGTCACGGTTCAACGCACGGGCGCGCCATAAATCTCCATCGGCGATGGCCAGATTCGCCAGGGTCGACAGGCATAGCAAACGCTGGCCATATCGCTTTAGTGGGAGACTGACCAACGCTTCACTGCAATAGCGCCGGGCCGTTTCACTGTCGCCGCGGCCTCGGGCGATGATCCCGCTCAGCGCCAGCCACTGAGCCAGCATCGAATTTTGCGCGGTCGCGGAAGGCGCCGGCAGAAATCGACTGAGGTGATTGCCCAACTCCTCGGCCGCGTCCAGCTGACACGCCAGGCCCAGCGCCCAGGCGTACAGCACGATCAAACGCGGCGTGCTGACCAGCAGGCTGTCGGGCAAGTCCATTTTCCAGCGCAGCAGCATGCCGACGTTTTGCTCGGCGAGCAGTTGTTCCTCGGAGAGGTTCTGCACCAGATTGGCCGCCACATCCAGATGCCCCGCGCGCAACGCCTGTTCAATGGCTTCGTCGAGCAACCCTTGGTCGCTGAACCAGCGGCAGGCATTCAGATGCACGCGTCTTTGTTGCGGCGTGACACTGGGCCCGGCGCGCGCGCGCAGCAGATCCGAGAACAAATGGTGATAGCGAAACCAGCGACCGTGCTCGTCCAGCGGGACGAGAAACACCTGATGCGCTTGCAGGTAAGCGAGCATTTCGTCGCTGTCGTGACTGTCGCGCGCGGCGTTGCACAGGGCACCGCCAAAACGCTCCAGACAGGCCGTTTCATAGAGAAAGACCTGAACGTCGGCCGGCAGGCAATCGATGACCTCTTCGAGAAGGTAATCCCGGATCAGCCCTTCCCCGCCGTTGAGCCCTTGGGTCAGCGCACTACTGCCCGCTTCGTTGGCCGCCAGCAGCCAGAATCGCAGGCCGGCCACCCATCCCTCGCTGCGTTGCAGCAAGGCGTGCAGTGCTTCCTCACTCAAGCCATTGCGCTGTTGATCCAGCACCGCCAGCGACTCGTCGTCGGTCAGCCGCAGGTCCTGCTCGGACAATTCCAGCAATTGACGCGACAGCCGCAGACGCGCCAGGTGCCAGTTCGGCCTCTGCCGGCTGGTGACCATGATGTTCATGCCCGCAGGCAGATGATTAAGGAGAAATTGCAGGCAGCGATCCAGCACGGGGCCCTGCACCAAGTGGTAGTCGTCAAGCACCAGCAGCAGCGGTTTGCTCAACATCAGGTGCATTGCCAGCTCGTCCAGTAAACCGTCCAGCCACTCTTCGAAGGCAAAGGGCTGGTGCCGCTGACGCATTTTCAGAAGGCCGAGCGCCTGGCCGCCGAGCTGAGGAAAAAATTGCTGGAGACCGCAAAGAAGACGTTCGAGAAACCGACCCGGGTCGCTGTCCCGGTGGCTCAGACCCAGCCAGAGGTTCTGCCACTGATCGGGCAGGCTCTCGCAGAACTCCACCGCCAGTGAGCTTTTACCGAAACCGGCCGGGGCACTGATCAACAACAGGCGCCCAGACAGACCCGCACTCAACCGCTCGCACAATCGAGGTCTCGATACATAACCCTCAGGCAGTGGCGGACGGAAGAAACGGCCTTCCAACGCAGTGACTGCGTGATTTGCGAATCCTTGCAAACGCGACAGATCAGTCATGGCCGGCTCTTGTTGGAGTGCTTGTTGTTCGGCGTTCAGATGTCGGGAGACTAGCGGCTATGCCGTGCCTTTTGAACATTGTTAGACGAAAGACTGTAAGAAAACGTATCCAATCAACAGGGCGAATGTTGGTTTATATGTCTGGGGAGGTACACGGTCCTACATCCGCTGCAGTGTAGTGGGCCAGCGCATCTCCATCCTCGACGATTGCCTCGTGTGGGACCCATCCGCAAATGCGCGTGGAAATCTCCTGTTCGTATTTCCCCCTCTGGAACCGCGCGCTGGAATTCGCCATCGTGCGCACCAAATCTGGCCTTGTCGTAGCGCGAGGTTCGGATGCATCGGTCGAACAGGACGTTGACCGGGACCTCGCCGACAGAGCGGCAGCTTTGCTGGCTTATCTCGTGGAAAAGCAGGAGCCACCTCCATGACACGATTGTTCGCACCACGCCACGCGCTTGATGACTTACAGCAGCCTATGCTGCCGACACCCGACACATTGCCGCCTCATCCATCCACCGGCGTAGAGTCAAACAACGACTCACTGATACCGGTCCAAAACTGGAGCCATCCCTTCCGCGACAAACGCGATGCGCTCCAGCAACTGACCCACTTGGCAAACGCCGCAAGCGGCAGCTATCCCCTCGGCAGCAGCGGGCTCTGGCATGGCGGTGTGCATTTTGATGCGGGAACGGCGGGCACGCTGGACCAGTCGAGCGTGCACTGCATCGCGGACGGTGAAGTGGTGGCCTATCGCATTGATGAGCAGTCGCCTGACACGACGTATTTCGTTAATAAACAGCTCGTTTCAAAGCCGTTCTCGCGTAATTTCGTGCTGGTGCGACACCGCTTGCAGCCGCCTGCCATCAAGGGCAGCACGGACACGCCGCCGAGTCTGATTATTTACAGTCTCTACATGCATTTGCGGGATTGGGCGGCGTACGAAAAAGACTCGGCTGTCGTCAGGCCAGGATTCTGGAAATCCGGATCGACCCTTCAGGTTCGCGTCGACGTTAACGACATCCATGGGGACTACCCCGGGCAACGCGGACTGAACGTGCGCAACAAGGCGAGCAAGGGCGCGATCATCGGCTGGCTGCCGCGTGGTGCGGAAGTCCAGGTCAGCGGCGAAGGCACTTATCGCAAGCTTGAAAACACCCCCGGCCCCGATCACCTGAAAGACGCCAGCGGTGCGTTGCGAGGTTATGTCTGCGCCGACTTCCTGCGACCCCTGGCGGGCGAGCAGCGTCGGGTCGTTTCCGAGACGCCCCTGAACGTCCGTGCTCAGCCAATGGTTCGCAAAGGCAACGAGATCGGCACGCTATATCCAGGCACCGAGGTGACGGTCAGTGGCACAGGCCGGTTTCGCAAGCTGGAGCGGGTCAATCAATACGTGCACTTCGCTTCGTTGCAGAGCGGCGCGGTCGAGCCGGAAGCGCGGGGCAGCGTTGTCGTTCTGGATAAGCCGGTTGCGATCAAGGCCGGTGAACTGATCGGGCACATGGGCCGATATCACGAAGGCGCCGTCGATTACCCGGAGAATCGTCTGCACCTGGAGGTGTTCAGCGCGGGCGACGTGAAAACGTTCCTGCGCCTGAGCCGCCTTTGGGCAGACAAACTGCCCGCCAGCAGCAGGACCTGGCTGAAGCTCGTCAAAGGCACTCGCGTAATCGCGCATCAGGGCACGTTCAGCAGCAAAAAACCGCCGACGTTGAAAGCGGCTGGCCACCTCAGCGCCGCGCAATTGTTGCTCCCTAAAAGCCTGATCGACGGCTTGCCGGCCGAACGAAAAATCGCTGTACCTGCCAGTGGCGACAGCAAAGCGTGTAACTGGTATCGCCTGGATGGGCTGCTGCACGACGCCGACAACAACCTGCTCGACGGTTGGGTGCGTGAAGAAGTGGGCGTGACGCCGTGGCTCAGTCCTTGGTCGTGGGAAGGCTACGAGACCCTCGCCGACTACGATTCGCCGCGGAGCATGCTCGCCTCTTTTATGCGTGCATCAGGCCGGTTCAACGAGGACGAGATCACCCGCCATGGCGCGGCGGCTGACAAGGCCGACCAACGCCCGATCAAAAAGCGCCTGTTCGACATCATTGACCGCAACCGTGACGACAAGCTCAGCGGCAGCGAGATACAAGCCGCACTGAGATTGCCAGCCCACGCGCAGTCGATTTCGCAGTTGATAGTTCGCTACCAAAGCGAATGGCATCACGTCCCGGGCAAGTGGGATGCGCTGGACGACTTGCTGGGGCACGGCGGCTCGACGCCTAACCTGAACTGGTTGGCGGAGAAGGAGCGGATCAAGGCGATGAGTTGGTGGGCAGAGGTGGCCGGACGGCTTGGGTTGCCTGTAGATGGGAAGGTGCACCATCTGCATCCGGTGGGGTTGTTAGGTTGGTTGTGCTCCGAGGAGCCGCGTAAGGATTTAGTAGTAGAGCGAGGACAAGTCACTTTCGACGCCGAAGGGAACGACAATCCATCAAGCTATTACTTTAGCCGACAGTTGCATTGGCCAGGCGGTGCCTCGGGCGTCACCCTTGGGCGCGGTTACGACATGCGCCACAGGACAAAAGCATCCGTGTGTGCAGACCTGATGCAGGCGGGTCTGGATGTGGAGACATCCCGAAAATTCTCGCAGGGTGCCGAGCTCTTCAGTGACGCCGCTCGTGACTTTGTGACGGCGAACAAGGCTGCATATGGGGTTATTTCCACACGTTCACAGCGCGTTTTGTTCGAGACGGTGGTCTACCCCCGGTATGCAATCGCCGCTCAGCAGCAATACGAGTCAGTTGCAGCGCCGGGTACTCCACTATGGGAGGATCTTGATAGTCGGGTAAGAGATATTGCCGTGGATTTGACTTACCAGCAGGGCAGCATTTGGAAACGGCAACTGCCACACATTTCAGCTAACGATAAACAACGTCTCGCAAACTACATTGAAAGCACTCCAGAGCTCTTGAGATATGAGCGAGGGCGAAATCGTGCGCGTTACTTAAGAGCTGGAGACTGAGATGAAACGCATTGCATTGACCATGTGCCTCGCGTTACAAGTTGCTGTATCGAATCCGGCACGATCCGCACCTGTAGCGGAGGACAATTCACATTCCATTGTCGTTCCTGATGCGTCTTGGGAGGGTACCTACACCGTAAGCAGCTTGCTTTGCACCTCGCCAGAGGACGGCTCAAACTGCTCAAAGATTTTTAGCGACAGTCTGCAAATCCGGAAGAAAGGTAACGACTACCAAGTGACGCTAGAAAGCACCCAAGCGAATCAGCATGTCTGTGCGTTTTCATTCCAGATGAAAGTAACAGGCTGGAGCTTGGTTCATGAAACTGCGTATGGGCGGATCCTCGTGACGAGAAAGAAAGCAGGTTTAACCATTATTTCGGACAATGTTGACCCAACTGCGTTGGGTTTGGGTATTTGTGGAGCACATGCTGATATCAACGGATTGGTGTTTCCACGGGTAAGCAAGCGGCACGGTGGATGAGATCACTAACCCGCAATGGCGGGACCAGGCTATGAAGGCGATATGGAACATCGTCTTTTTATGGCTGGAGCTCACAAGCGCAACCGTATTTGGAGCTGGGGAGAATCTGGGCCATGCTAAAAGGCCTGACTGCATGGAGGAGTATCAGAGCTTTATCTCGGATAGATATAAAGACTATGAGCGCACCTACCATATAACGACTTGCAAAATGTGGCCCGCTACGGGTCTAATGATTTTCGCTACATCGATCATCTTTGGCGAAAATGCTGATTTGGAGATGGTAGTCCTGGATCCGCTTACAAGAAACGTTATGGGTGAAAATCGCGAATCGGGAGTGCTTGACGCCGGCGCTATTCATAGTCATGAAGTGATAATCGATACTGCCCCTTATCAACTGAATGAAAGTCATACTGCGTTCGGGATCCGAATCTTGTGGACAGGATCGTCACAGCCGAACCCCTACAGTTCCACCTCGCTCAACTTATACATCCTACTCGACAAAATGCTAATTAATATATTGAAAGGGCTGGCCGTCCAGGAGCGTATCGGTGAATGGGACATGCGCTGCGCCGGAAGTTTCCAAGACAGAACTATGACACTGCGAATGAAGCATGCCCACACTCCTAATGCTGACATAGTTGTTAGGGAGACCGTGATTAATACGACTTCACAAGAAACAGATGAGAGCTGTAAAACCAACTTCATAAAGCGGAGGGTCAATTCCTATACGTTGAAGTATAACGATGGTTATGCGGTCCCCGACAATCTGAAAGCGCTAAGTTACAGATGATGGAGAGGCGTGATAAGACAAACTTTTTAAGCCTGGCATTCGTCTGTATATCTTTCACAAGTGGAACCGTATCTGCCAGTGAAGACGTCAGTTGCGTCAAAAACGAAACCCCCATTGCCGGTTGCCGTCTTGATGAGCAAAAGCAGCGGTCAGTCTCTCTGTGCAGCAGTGCCAACAAAGAAACCATCACCTATCGATTCGGGACGCCTGAAAAGGATGAGATGACGCAAACATTCCGAGCAACCCGCCCGCTTTTTCGGTGGGTAGATAAGGCGACATACACCACCTATTTTGGATTTCGCACGGGTGATTACGGATATGTCGTAGGTGTGCCTCAACAAACCTTCGGTGCCAAAGCGTTTCTAGAGGTACTCAAGCTCAACAAAACCATCATGAGCAAAACCTGCACCGCGAACTCGTTCGGCTCGGAGCATCTGAAGAATGTTGCGATAAAGGAGCTGGATGACGGCTCGGTTCGAGCACAGCATTTTTCATTTCCGCCGTGATCCACGCATAAAGAGGAACAGTGTCCTGTGGACGCAAACCTTGGTCAAAAAAAAAACACCCCGACCACTCGGGGTGTTTCCTTTCTGCGCTATGGGGTTCAGCCATAGGGTAAAACGCGGAGGACTTCAGTGCGCTGTAGCTGTGATCAACGTTGCACGCTCCCCGCTTGTTCGGTCAGCCGTTAGCGCACGCCTTCCTGACGCAGCGCGTTGGGCTGGAAGTCGCTGACAGTGGCGGTAAAGCCGAAGTCATAGGCTTTTTTCTCTTCGTTCTTCATGCCCAGCGCCAGGTAGCGGCCTGATTGCAGGTCGTACAGAGCTTCGAGGGCATACCACGGCACTTGTTTGTCGTAGTAGTTTTCGGCGTGGGCTTCAGCCACGCGCCACAGTTGACCACGGCCGTCATAGTGATCGATGACCGCGGCCTGCCAGGTGTCTTCGTCGATGAAGAAGTCACGTTTGGCGTAGATGTGACGCTGGCCTTCTTTCAGCGTGGCAGTCACGTGCCAGACGCGACGCAGTTCATAGCGCGCCAGGTCCTGATTGATGTGGCCGGCCTTGATGATGTCGGTGTATTTCAGCTTCGGATCGTCGAGCTTGTAGCTATCAGAGGCGATGTACATTTCTTGTTTGCCAATCAGCTTCCAGTCGTAGCGGTCTGGCGCGCCGTTGAACATGTCGAGGTTGTCGGAGGTTCGCAGGCCATCGGCGGCGGTGCCCGGCCCGTCATAGGACACTTGCGGCGCACGGCGTACGCGACGTTGACCCGCGTTATAAACCCACGCCGCGCGCGGCTCTTTGACCTGATCGAGGGTTTCGTGCACCAGCAGTACGGAACCTGCCAGACGCGCCGGCGCCGTCACTTCCTGTTTGAAGTAGAACAGGATGTTGCCCGGGTTCTTCGGATCGAAATCCTTCATCTTGTCGCGGAAGACGAACTCGTCGTGGAAGTACACCGGGTTGAACGAGCCGTTGGTCTGCGGCGTGGCCTGGGTAACCAGACGCGAGACGCTGCCGCCGCGATAACGGGTGATGTGGTTCCAGATCACCTCAAGGCCATCCTTCGGAATCGGGAACGGCACTGCGGTTTCGAAATTCTCCAGGCCGTTGCCGCCACCCACCAGTTTGGTGTTGGTGGCGTTTTTCTTGATGGCGGCGAATACGTCAGCGGGCACAGTCGCGCCACGATGGGACGGGTAGACCGGCATCTTGTAGGTGTCCGGGTAACGCTTGAACATCGCGTACTGGCCCGGGGCGAGTTTGTCCTTGTACTGATCCACGTTCTGCGCAGTGATGGTGAACTGCGCTTTTTCGTTGGCGTACGGGTTGGCCAGGAAGCCTTTGTCGTCCACGGCGCCGGCATTGGTCGGCATCGGGCTCCAGGCCGGAATGGTGTTGGCAGCGTTGCCGGCTTTTTCCGCGCCCATAGGCGTCAGCGTGGTGCCCAGCTTGGCGGCTTCGGCGTCGGACACCGCAGCCATCACGCTAGTCGCCAACAACGACAGACCCAACACGCCAACCTGCAACAGACCCTTCGTGATTTTCATTTTCATTATTGTCCTTAGAAGTTCATGCCGAAGCTGAGCGCTACGAAGTCGCGATCGTCCACGGTGGTGTACTTGCCATCGAAGAAGTTGGTGTAGGAAAGGTTGGCGGTGTAGGTGTTCTGGTACTCGGCGTCGAGGCCCAGACTCACGGCCTTGCGACCTTCCTCGAAGTTGCCGCCGGGACCTGGCGAGTAGCCGTCGACGTCGTGGGACCAGGCCACGCTCGGACGCAGGTTCACCCCGGCGAAGACGTTGTTGTAATCCCAGATGGCGCGAGCGCGGTAACCCCACGAATCGGTGGTGGTGAAGCCATCGTTTTCGCAGTAGCGGCTGAGGTTGTTCTGCGCGGCAGTGCCCAGGGTGCTGGCGTTGAGGGTCTGACATTGACCGCCTGGCAGCGGGCCCGGCCCATAGCTCGGGTCGCGGCCATAACGCAGTTTCGATGTACTTTCCAGCCCGCCGACGTGGGTCCAGCCCACCTCACCCACTACGGTCAGACGTTCGGCGCCCATCACCTGGTCGAAGAAGTGCGTGAAGGTGGTCTGCGCCTGGCTGATTTCCTTGCGGCGATAGCCTTTCTGGTCCTGGCCGGGTGCGCCCTGCAGCAGCGACACGTTCGAGTTCAGCGGCGACAGGCCGGAATACAGGATGTCGGTAGTGTTCAACTGCACCGGTGCGTTAGGGCGATAGCTGACTTCGCCGCTCCACGCCGTGCCGGTGGGCAAGGTGGTGGAGAAGCTCAGGCCGAACAGGTGAATGTCTTCCGGGTATTCAACGTAGTAGCTGGAGTTGGCAGCGACCACGACGGGCAACAGGGTTGGCGCGAGGGCCGCCGCGACGCCTCGAGGAACGCCGTTGGCCGCCAGACCGCCAACCAGGCCCGCTGCGCTGTAGGCGCTTGCCGGCCCGCCCTTGCCGCTGAAGATCGGCAGACGGCTGTGGTAGTTCATGTAATAGGCGCCGAACTCGGTGTCCAGCGGCTCGAAGTTGTAGTGCATGGCCAGGCCGTACTGGCCACTGTCTCGGGCATCGCGATCAGGGCCGCGGGCGACCACTGCGCCCTCGTCAGGATTACCAAAGTTCACGCCGCGCGCAGCCAGCGTGTTCTGAACGGGGCCACGCAACGCGGCAGGCAGAGCCGCATTGAGGCTGTTGCGGGTACGCAGTACGGCCAGGTTGCTGTTGCAGCCGTCCGCGATCACGTCCGGTTGCGAGAAGAAGGTGCCGCAGTTGTCGACGACCGTCTGATCCCATTCCAGCTGGTAAAAGCCTTCAGCCGAGAGGTTTTCGGTCAGGCTTTGCGACAGGTAGAACATGTTGACCGGAATCAGGCCTTCCTTGATTTCCGAGCCAGGGCGACGGAACGCGGACACGTCGACCGGGTTGATGCTGTTGATGCCGCCCTGGATGAAGGTACTTTCACCCCAACTGACGACTTGCTTGCCCAGACGCACCGAGCCCGGCTCATCGGCAATGGAGTAGTTGTGATAGACGAATGCGTCGAGCAGCTCGAAACCTGAGGATTTGGCGCCTTCCTTGCGGCCGGAATCGCTGATGTCCTTGAAGTCACGGCTTTCGTCCTTGAGCTCGAAGTCATACCAGTACTTGCCCCGCAGGAACACACCGGTGTCGCCGTATTTCAGTTCAAGATCGTGGATGCCCTTGAAGATCTTCGAAAACGTTTCGCCGCTTTTGAAGTTCAAGTGACCGTCGTCGGAGGTTTGCGAAAGACCGTGACCGCCGTTGTTGGAGCCGATCAGGTTCTTGTTGGCGTTCTGGGTGGACCAGCTTGCCCCTATTGAGAGCGACGAGTCGAAGTTGCCTTCGATTTCTCCGATATTGAAACTGACGCCGAATGCAGGGCCGGCGAGCGTGGAAGCGAGGCTGACGGCCAGGGGCAATTTAGCCCGGCGCCAGAACTGGTTAGCTGATGTCATCGACGCTACTCCATGTGCTTTTATTTTTATGGCAGTGGGTGCTTCCAGAAACGACTCAGGCGGACGGGCCGCAGTGCCTGGGTGTCAACGCCGATCGGGCAGCCAAACAACTGCGAAACGATCAGTGCGCTTTTTCTCCGGTACCTACCTACTGCCGACTATAGCCAGCAGGTGCTGCTGCTTGATCCCTCTAAAGTGTGATTTGCAGCGCCAACACCTCTGGCACGCCGACTCCAGAGTGGCAAATCACAACGCAGGGGGAGCATGGCTGAAAAAAGAGAATTGGCAAGGAAGACGCCGGATTAGAGCCTTCGCGGCACATTTTCACGGAGATGAACCGATGAAATGGCCGCGAAGGAAAGCGTCAGAGCGTGGAGAGGAAAGCGCTGTTACTGCCCTGCCACTCAAGGATGTTCTGACGTATTTGCTTCTTGTCGAGCTTGCCGACGCTGGTCTTGGGAATTTCGGTAACAAGGGCGATCTGGCTGGGGATCGCCCACTTGTTAATGTGCCCCTGTTCCACAAATGGCTTGAGATGTTCCTTAAGGGTCTTGGCATCCAGGACGTGACCCTCGCGGGCGACCAGCAGCGCAAACGGGCGCTCGCCCCACTGAGGATCGGCGATACCCACCACGGCCACTTCACGGACACCGGGATGGCGACTGCAGAGATCCTCCAACTGCAGCGACGATACCCACTCGCCGCCGGTCTTGATCACGTCTTTGATGCGGTCACGAATGTCGATCCCGCCCATGTTGTCCAGCGTCGCTACGTCGCCGGTGTGCAGCCAGCCGCCGGCCCACAGTTCGGCGCCCTTCTCCGGCTCGCGGTAATAACCTTCACTCAGCCACGGTGCGCGCAGCACCAGTTCGCCCTGGGTCTCGCCGTCGGAAGGCAGGAAATTGCCCTCACCATCGACAATCGCCGCCTCAACCAGCACGCCCGGCGCGCCGGCCTTGATTCGGTAGGCGGTCCGTTCGTCTTCACTGGCGGCCATCAAGTCGTCATTCAGGTGCGCAACCGACACCAATGGCCCGGTCTCGGACATGCCGTAGGCGGCAGACAGCTGAATGCCTTTGGCCTTGGCTGCCTCGTACAGCGAACGATTGAGCGAGCTGCCGCCGATGATGATGTGCCAGCCGGTGAAATCCATGTTCTGAGCGGCTTTGGCGTTGAGGACCATTTGCATGATGGTGGGCACGCAGTGGGAAAACGTGACCTTCTCTTTTTGCCAGAGCTCCACTAGCAATTCGGGATCGTAGCGGCCGGGATACACTTGTTTGGCGCCCAGCATCGTTGCGGCATAGGGCACGCCCCACGCATGCACGTGGAACATCGGCGTGATTGGCATGTAAACCTTGTCGCCGCCCAGAATGCCTTCGACGCTGCCCATGATCGTCGCGACGGCCATGGTGTGCAGCACGAGCTGGCGATGGGTGAAATAAACGCCCTTGGGGTTCCCCGTCGTGCCAGTGGTGTAGAACGTGGTCGCCACCGAGTTCTCGTCGAAATCCTCGAATTGATAGTACGGATTCGCCGCGGCCAGCAACGCTTCGTACTCGCCCACAAGATTGGGCAGGTCGGCGGTCGCGCCATCGGTGTCGGTCAGTAACAGTGTTTTTTCGACGGTCGTCAGTTGCCCGGCGATGGCGTTGTAGAGGGGCACGAATTCGCTGTTCACCAGCACGAGCTTGTCTTCGGCATGGTTCATGGTGAACAGGATCTGCTCGGGCGAAAGCCGGACGTTAATCGTGTGGATCACCGCGCCAATCATCGGAATGGCGAACATGCATTCCAGGTAACGATGGCTGTCCCAATCCATCACCGCCACGGTGTCACCCGCCTTGACCCCGGCCGCCGTCAGCGCACCGGCCAGCCTGCAGATGCGCTCGTTGAGCATTTGATACGAATAGCGCGAATGGTCCCGGTAAACGATTTCACGGTTTTTTTCGTAGCGCACGCCTGACAGCAGCAGTCGCTTGATCAACAGAGGATACTGGTACGCCCCTTCGGCGGGCGGAATCACGCGGGTGTGCAGCATAGGAATCCCTTTTCACGGTGCAGGTGCGGGGGCTGAAAATATGCACTGTAGGGCCTGGGCGCGTCGATCGGATCAGCCGAAGGGATGAATTGTTGGTCTGAGGTGCCTAAAAAATACCAACTTGGCCTAGGAAATTCTGGACCGATATAAAGAATTTTTTCGGTGCCGCCGAGATCATAAGAAAGGTGTCATTGGAATACCTAACCGCTCAAGAATGTTCCAACGTTGCTGAATAACGATGCAGCAGAGGTCAGGATTGATTTTCTTCGGATGAAGCTTTAGCTTTCACGTTCAATGCTGGCCATTATGAGGAATCGGTGTGGACAAGAAATTACTTGACGAAACCAGCAAGTTTTTAAGTTATGTCTTAAGGCATGAACCAGAAGCCATCGGCTTGGAGCTGGATTCAGATGGATGGGCCGATATCGATGCGCTAATCCTGTGCGCCTCGAGAAATAATCGCGTTATTGACCGAGACCTGTTGGAAAAGGTGGTTAACGAAAGCGAGAAGAAAAGATTTATTATTTCAGAAAGCCGACAACTTATCCGAGCCGCGCAAGGTCATTCAACTCGCACAGTAAATCTTCAACACGCGCCGATGATACCGCCCAAATTTCTCTACCATGGAACGGCCACCCGTTTTCTGGAATCAATCTACGCCGAGGGGCTGAAGCCGGGAGCACGTCACCATGTGCACTTGTCGGAAAGCCCTGAGACTGCCCATTCCGTAGGGCTTCGCTATGGCAAGGCAGTTGTCCTGGAAATTGAAGCCCTTCGAATGCATGAAATGGGCTTCAAGTTTTATAAGGCCGAAAATGAAGTGTGGCTAATCGATAAAGTCCCTGCGGAGTGGCTTCCTCCCAAGACTAGTCTATAACTTCAAATGACTGCGCAACGATGTGGAGTGCCGCCCCTACAGAGTGTAGGTATACCCGAAAATGCCGGTATCTAGGCAAGCCGGGGGGCTTATTCGCGATATCCAGCATTTCTGAGCTTTTGTACTCCACCAAACAGCTTAGCAACGATAAATCCCGGTCGTCAGGGCAACTAAAAAAGCTATGCCCCGGGAACGGTGTCTTTACGAAATAGCTAGGCGACAAAAAGACAAAGGCTTTTTTTGCCCGCACGATACCGGGAAGCTCCGGATCGTAATAGATGTTAAGTGTGAGCGAGTTATCGACCCAAGACATCTCAACATCATCTTCACCATCTGAAGGCAAAAAGGTATCGAGATCCAAAAGCTTTTGGGGCTGAGATAGTCTCATAAGCCATCACCTCCTGGCGTTAAGTACAGAGCAGCGCTAACTCTCCCAGGTTGCTCTTTAAACAGCCCTTAAAGAGTTAGCATAAGCGTTCAGGCACAACCTTGAAAAAAACCCACCATCAATGCATTTCCGTCAACGCCAGCTTCAACCCCAAGGCAACCAATACACCACCCATCGCCCGATCAAACCAATGGCCCATCCGCGCAAAGCCCGCGCGAATCCGAGGCTGGCTGAACAGGCGTGCCACCAGGCAGAACCATGCGCCGGTCGCGAATGCCAGGTAAACGCCATAGCCCGCCTGAACCAGGATCGGCGTGTGCGGATTGATCACGACGGTGAACAGCGACAGGAAAAACAGGGTCGCTTTCGGGTTCAGCCCATTGGTCACGAACCCGGCCGTGAAGGCGCCACGCGCGGTGCGCTCGCCTTTGGCGATGTCCACGGGCGCATCCGATGCGCTTGCAGGTTTGGCGCGCAGTGCTTTGATGCCGATGTAAATCAGGTACGCCGCCGCAGCCCATTTCAAGGCATTGAACAGGACGATGGACTGCGAAACGATCAAGCCAATGCCCAGCAGCGAATAGCCGACGTGCAGGAAAATTGCGGTGCCCACGCCCATGGCGGTGTAGGTGCCGGCCTTGCGACCGTGGGTCACGCTTTCGCGCACGACGACGGCAAAATCCGGACCGGGGCTGGCGACGGCCAGCAGGTGAATCAGCGCAACGGTTAAAAATTCGGTCCAGTACATCGAAGTTCTCCAGGCGTTATGGCGAGCGGCAGGCTCTGGTAGGCTCGTCACATTACGCCTCCCACCCACCGAGCAAAAGGTACAGCTGATGCCCACTCAACGCCGAGCAGTTTTCCTGGATCACACCTCTCTGGATCTGGGGGATCTCGACCTCGCGCCGTGGCGTGAAACCTTCAGCGAACTAGTGCTGCACGGCAGCACCACACCCGATCAGGTGGCCGAGCGTTTGAAGGACGCCGATGTGGCGATTTCCAACAAGATCATGATCGATGCCGCCACGTTCGCCGCCTGTCCGAAGCTGAAACTGGTGCTGGTGACGGCCACCGGCGTCAACAATGTCGACCTCGACGCCGCGCGTAAGCATGGCGTGGTGGTCAGCAACTGTCAGGGCTACGGCACCCCTTCCGTGGCCCAGCACACGCTGATGTTGCTGTTGGCGATGGCCACCCGCTTGCCTGACTATCAACAAGCGATCCACCAAGGCCAGTGGCAGAAATCGAAGCAGTTTTGCTTGCTGGACTTCCCCATCGTCGAGCTGGAAGGCAAAACATTGGGGCTGCTGGGCCATGGCGAGCTGGGCGGCGCGGTCGCGAAGCTGGCCGAAGCCTTCGGCATGCGCGTGCTGTCGGGTCAGATCCCTGGTCGTCCTGCTCGCCCTGATCGCGTGCCACTGAATGAGCTACTGCCCCAAGTCGATGCCCTCACCCTGCACTGCCCGCTCAACGAGCACACTCGGGACATGATTGGCGCCCACGAGTTGAGCCTGCTGAAACCCAAAGCCTTCATCGTCAACACCGCGCGCGGCGGCTTGATCAACGAGCAGGCACTGGCCGATGCCCTGCGCAACGGCCAACTCGGCGGCGCGGCCACCGACGTGCTGACGGTCGAGCCCCCGGTTAATGGCAATCCGCTGCTGTCGGGCGATATTCCGCGCTTGATCATCACGCCCCACAGCGCATGGGGCAGCCAGGAAGCGCGGCAGCGCATCGTCGGCCAGATCAACGAAAACGCTCTGGCGTTCTATGAGGGCAAGCCGGTCCGCGTCGTCAGCTGACACGTAGCTTTTCGCAGGCTCGCCACTCGGCCGCACAGCGCGTGCGCGGCGTGGCAGGCCTGTTAGACTTCGCCCTTTTTTTCAAGGAGCCGATGATGGACCCGCGCAGTGAAGTGTTACTCCGACAGGCCGATTTGTTTCAGGGTTCCTTGCTGCTGACCGGCCTCCCTGCCGACGACTTGCTGAGCAAGCTGCCCAACGCGCGCGGCTGGAGCTGGCACGCTGGCGACTTCGACACCCTCGGCACACGATTCCCCGAGCGCGTGCACTTCGGCACCGAAGCACCGGCCCAACCCTTTGAAGCAGCCGTACTGTTTTTGCCCAAGGCCCGCGACCTCGCTGATTACCTCATTAACGCCCTCGCTTCCCGCCTGGCCGGACGTGAGCTGTTTCTGGTCGGTGAAAAGCGCGGTGGCATCGAAGCCGCCGCCCGCCAGCTAAGCCCGTTCGGGCGTACGCGCAAACTCGACAGCGCCCGGCATTGCCAGCTCTGGCAAGTCACCGTCGAAACGCCTCCGCAAGCCGTCGAGCTCGACAGCCTGGCCAAACGTTTCGACATCGAAATCGAAGGCGGCGCGTTGAAGGTGGTGAGTCTGCCGGGCGTGTTCAGCCACGGCCGTCTGGACCGGGGTTCGGCCCTGTTGCTGGAAAACATTGATCGACTTCCCGCCGGCCATTTGCTCGATTTCGGCTGCGGCGCGGGCGTTCTCGGCGCAGCGGTCAAACGCCGCTACCCCGAAACCCGCGTGACCATGCTGGATGTCGATGCGTTCGCCACCGCCAGCAGCCGTCTAACCCTCGCCGCCAATGGCATTGAAGCCGACGTGCTGACGGGTAACGGAATCGACGCCGCACCGAGCGATCTGGACGTGATTCTGACCAATCCACCGTTCCATACCGGCGTCCACACTGATTACGCCGCGACTGAAAATCTGCTGAAAAAAGCACGAGAACATCTGAGAAAAGGAGGCGAACTGCGCCTGGTTGCAAACAGCTTCCTGCGCTACCAGCCGATCATCGAGTCGCATCTGGGGCCGTGCGCAACCATGGCCGAGGGCCAGGGTTTCCGGGTTTACCGTGCGAAACGTGCGTGATAATTAGCGCTTGCCGAACACGAGACGTGTAGGCAGAATCCGCACCGTCCTAGGGGAGTAGTCTCCCACGAGCGCCATGCTCGTCCGGCACGCATCAACATACTTGGTCCTCAGACCATGGTGCGTGCGACCCCAGATCCGCTCAGACGGATCGGTGGTTTGACAAGACCTATGACACGAACATCCTGACCCGGGGCGGGGAGGTTGTACGTGTCATAGCCGTGTTGACCCGCCCCTTAGGAAAACCCTGATGCTGGAATCCCTGTTGGTCCCCACCGCTGTCGTCGCACTGGCTGAAATCGGTGACAAGACCCAACTCCTCGCGCTCGTTCTTGCCGCTCGCTTCCGCAAACCCTGGCCCATCATCGCCGGGATTGTCGCAGCCACGCTGGCCAACCATGCTGCGGCCGGTGCCGTTGGCGCATGGTTCAGCAGCTATCTCTCCGACGCCGTTCTGCACTGGATCCTGGCCGCCAGCTTTACCGCTACGGCGCTGTGGACGCTGGTTCCGGACAAGCTGGACGACGACGAAGCCAGCACCAGTCGCAAGTTCGGCCCCTTCCTGACCACGCTGATCGCGTTCTTCATCGCGGAAATCGGCGACAAGACGCAGATCGCGACCGTCATGCTGGCGGCGCAATACCCAAGCTTGTGGCTGGTGATCCTCGGCACGACGCTGGGCATGTTGCTGGCCAATGTGCCGGTGGTGCTGGCGGGGAATTTTGCTGCGGAGAAACTGCCACTGACGCTGATTCGTCGTCTGGCAGCAGGGGCGTTCTTCATTCTGGCGATCGTTGCGGTGTACAAGGCGATGCAGATCAGCGGCTGGGCGTAGCCGCAGACACCAGCCCCCTGTAGGAGTGAGCTCGCTCACGAAGACGGCATTCCAGTCGCTGAAGATGCAGCGGATGTCCCGACCTCTTCGCGAGCAAGCTCGCTCCCACATGACCGTGTCTGCTACCGGGATCAGGCGCTGATCAACCCTTCGGCGCCTGCTGATACAACGGCATCACTTTCGGAATCGCCGCCTGCAGCGAGGCGATCCGGTTGGACGAAGCCGGGTGGGTGCTCATGAACTCCGGCTGCGACGCGCCGCCTTGGGCTTCCATCTTCTGCCACAGCGTGATCGCGGCATTCGGGTTGTAACCGGCGCGAGCAGCCAGCTCGAGGCCCAGCAAGTCCGCTTCGTTTTCATTGGCGCGGCTGTTCGGCAGCGTCAGGCTGTAATCGACCACGGTGTCGGCCAGCGCCAGACTGTCCTGCCCCAACCCCAACAATGCACCGGCGCCCTGCTTCGCCATCTGCACACCGTAGGCCTTGGACATGGCTTCACGGCCGTGTTCGCGCAAGGCGTGCGCAATTTCGTGGCCCATGACCGCCGCCAGTTCGTCATCGCTAAGCTTGAGCGTATCGATCAGGCCGCTGTAAACGATGATCTTGCCGCCGGGACCGCAGTTGGCGTTCAGCTCATCGCTTTTGATCAGGTTCACATCCCACTGCCACTGCGCCGCGTCGGGCCGCAATTTCGGTGCCTGGGCAATCAGACGCTTGGCGATGGCCTGGACGCGCTTGCCCTCGGCGCTGCTGTTGTCGAGCACGCCTTTGGACGTGGCTTCGCTGACCGTCTGCTGATAGGACTGGGCGTACATCTTGTTGACTTCGTCCGTCGACAGCATGCTGAACATGTATTGTTTGCGCTCGACACCCACCGAATCGCCGGTGGTGGTATTGACCGCCTGACACCCGGCCACCAGCAACGCTGCCGTTACGCCACAAAGAGCAAAAATCCTGCGCATTTCGTATCTCCATTGAAACAATCGCGCCATCCTAGGCAATACGCGGGCCGAGCACCAGATGCCAGCCGTCTGCCATGTGAAAAGGCGCAGGAAAACGCGGCTGTGTAACAGGAAAGAAATACGGGATCGCGATTCACACCGTGAGACAGCACTACAACGGCGTCAGGCATTCCGGCGCGTTGAGCTTCGGATCGTTCACCAGATTGGCCAAAGGCCGTTCGCGCAGTTGCATCTGCGGGGCGGCGAGCATGGCCTGCAAGGTGATCAGCGGGCAGTCCGGATCAAGCCAGGCGCGCTGCCCTTCTTCGTCGAGAATCAACGGTCGACGCTGGCTCATGGCCGACTGCGTGACCACAGCAACGCTCAGGTAGATGTGGCCTTCAACGGGATAGGCCTCCCAGATCGCCGCGAAATACAGCGTCGATCCTTCGGCCGGCGTGAGCCAGAACGGCCGCTTGCGCACGCTGCCACGCCACTCATAAAAGCCGTTGGCCGGCAGCAGGCAACGTCGCTCACGAAACGCCTGCTTGAACATCGGCTGCTCCGCTACGGTTTCAGCGCGAGCATGGGCCGGCGTGCGCGACATGTCGGTAAGCCAGGGCGGCGTCAGCCCCCAACGTGCCCGCGCCACTTCGCGTCCGCGCTCGGCGCCCTCCTCGACCTCGCCCGGCGCTGCCTGAACCATCAAGACAGAAGCGGCAGGAGAAATATTCCACTGCGCTTGCTGGTCGCTCGGAAATCCGGGCAGGGCCGCAAAGGCAGGCGACCAACGAAACAGCGCATAACGTCCACACATGGGTTCAGCACAACTCTTTTTGAAAGCGAATGAGGCGCGCGCGAACCGGATTCAGCACAGCAACACATCGGGATAGCTGTCCGGCTCGTCACCGGGCAGCGGAAGGGCGGCATTGTACTCGGTGATCAACAGACGCGCCCGCTCGGCCTGGTCATCCTCGACCGTCAGGCCCAACAACCCGAACGCCGGCAAATCCCCAACGGCGCCCAGTAAATGACGCCCGGTGATGTGGGACTCGATGCCTTCGCTGGCGAGCATGGCCTGCAGCAGCTCACCTTCCATCAGGTGTTCGGGCTCATAAATCTTGCGCATCACTCGTTCTCGCTGCGGACGTCCAGCGTCCACTCTTCCCCATCGGTTTGCAGGCTGAAGATGATCGGCCGGCAGCAGACGGGGCAATCTTCAATGTAAGTCTGATCGCCGCCGGACAGATCCAGCGCCGCCTCCACCGGTTCGCCACAATAAGGGCAGTCGTAATCCTGTATTTCCTGCATCGCAGTCTCCGGGCCCAGTTTTGCGTATAATCGCCGACTTGTTTGCGGGTCGAGCTTTATTCCTCAGCATCCGGGCATCAGTCTGAGTCGACACCTTGAGCGAAGCCGCCTTGTTGTGCGGCCGCCGCCCAGGCATCAAGCCTGTGGTGTCGTGACTCGCTGCTGCACCGGACTCGACCTCCTTTACCTTAGCCGTTTCCGACAAGAGAGCATGATGGGCGAATTCGATGCCATCCGACCGTACGACGACACCGAAGTAAAAGCCGTACTTGATCGGCTGCTGGGTGACAAGGCGTTCCTCGCGATCCTCACGCATTTCCGATTTCCGCGCCTGGCCGGCTCCCTCGGCTGGATTCTGCAACCGGCCATCGCGCGCAAGTTGCGTCGCCAGTTCGCCGGCATCGACACCGTCGCGGCCCTGCAGGACAAGGTCGAGCATTACGTCGATCACACAATCGAACGCGCCACTGACGGTGTGACCTACACCGGCGTCGAGCAGTTCAAGTCAGGGGTTGCGTACCTGTTTCTGGCCAACCACCGCGACATCGTGATGGACCCGGCTTTCGTCAATTACGCGGTCTACCACGCGGGCCTGCCAACGCCGCGCATCGCCATTGGCGACAACCTGCTGCAAAAGCCCTTCGTCAGCGACCTGATGCGCCTGAACAAGAGCTTCATCGTGCACCGCTCGATCACCGGGCGTCGCGAGAAGATGGCGGCTTACCAGTTGCTGTCGGCGTACATCAATCATTCGATCCGCAATGACTGCCAGTCGATCTGGATCGCCCAGGCTGAAGGCCGCGCCAAAGACGGCGACGACCGAACCGAGTCGGCCATCCTCAAGATGTTCCACATGAGCCGTAAAGACGAGCCGTTTGGCGAAGTCATTCAGTCGTTGAACCTGACGCCGGTGTCGATCAGCTACGAATACGACCCGTGCGATCACGCCAAGGCGCGGGAGCTGTACATCCGCGCCACCACAGGCAGTTACACCAAAGTGCCGGGCGAGGACGACGTCAGCATCGCGCTGGGAATCACCGGCTACAAAGGCCGCGTGCACGTAAACTTTGCCCCGCCGATCACCAAGCTGTTCGAGGACACCAAACTGCTGGCCATCGAAATGGACCGGCAGATTCTCGGCGGCTATCGGCTGTTCCCGGTGCACTACCTCGCGTACGCGCAATGGGCCAACGCCGAGCCGGCGCTCCAAGTGCCGAACGCGGCTCAAGTGTTCCCGGTAGACGAACTGGAACGCGCTCAAGAGGAATGGCAGCGCCGACTCAATGGCTGCCCTGCCGAGCACCGTCCGTTTCTGATTCAGCAATACGCCATGCCAGTGCGCAATCAGTACCGGGTGAAGGCCGGGTTGCCGCTTTAATGTCCCCTTCCCTTTCACGAAAAACGGCGCCATAAGGGCGCCGTTTTTCGTTGTGCGCCTGCGTTGATTTGGCGAGAGCCACCTTCACAAATGTGTCACCGCTGACACACTCAAGCGTAAGACACGGTTGCTAGGGTCGTCGGCTATCCAAATGAGTGAAGGCGTACGCTATGCGATCCAGCAAACCGGTTGCCCATGTAATGGTGTCTTCCCTGGTACTTTCATTGCTCGCCGTGTCGGTTCAGGCCGCGAGCAGGGCGGGAGACGACACCATCAACGGTGTCGACCTGCTTTCCGGATTCAATACCTTATGGACGACCGGCGCGACCTGGGACACGGGCACACCCACAGCTCTGGGTCAGAGTCTGCTACGGCGTAACCTGCAAATCGTAGTCGACCGCGCCAACGCCCGCACCCTCGCCCAGGAAACCGCCGCCTACTTCGATGACCGCCGTGACCAGAGCTACAGCGCCATCAGCGGCCTCGGCTCGTTGAGCGCTGCCTACAAGGCAGGTGCCGGCGCCTTCACGACCATCACGCAGTTCGACGACAGCAACAAAACCGTCAAGTACGACGACAAAGGCAATGGCGCAGGCAGTTCGTCTTCGGCGCTGGGCAAAGTCGTCGATCTGGTCGGCGCTGTACGCAACGACGCCTCGACAACGCCCGCCAAATCCCACTATTTGTATCCGCGCCCATGGCGGCAAAGTCTGGACGGTCAGAGCCTGGCCTTCGTGGTGGCGCCCTCCCTGCGCCCGGCAGAAAGCACCACGCCGGCCAGCGACTCGGGTTTCCCCAGCGGCCACACCAACGCCGCGTACTTGTCTTCATATGCGCTGGCCTACGCCATTCCCGAGCGTTTCAGCGAACTGATGCTGCGCGCCTCGGAAATTGGCGACAACCGCATTGAAGCCGGCATGCACTCACCGTTCGACGTGATGGGTGGACGCATCACCGCAACGTACTTCGCCATCGACAACCTCTCCAACCCGGCCAATGCCCAACTGCGCACCGATGCGCGTGCTCAGGCACTGAGTTATTTCACGACGCAATGCGGCGGCGACGTCAACAACTGCATGGCGAGCATTGACCCGGCCACCGATCGCACGTCTCAACACGCTCAGGACAAGGCGCTGTTCACCTCGCGCATGACCTACGGCTTCGATCCGGTGGGCCCGACCAACCTGGCCGCCGTGGTGCCAACCAACGCCGAAGTGTTGCTGGAAACCCGCTTCCCTTACCTGGACGCCAGTCAGCGGCGCGAGATTCTGGCGACCACTGAAATCTCCTCAGGCTATGCGGTGATCGATCAGTCAGGTGGCTACGGCCGCCTGAACCTGTACGCTGCGGGCGATGGTTATGCGGCATTCAATTCCAACGTCACGGTCAACATGGACGCCAGCCTCGGCGGCTATAACGCCATCGACGCCTGGCGCAACGACATCAGCGGCAACGGCGGGCTGATCAAAAACGGCAGCGGCAATCTGATGCTGACCGGCAATAACACTTACTCGGGCGGCACCGTGATCAACGGTGGCGTGCTGACCGGCCATGCCAAGGCGTTCGGCAGCGGGACGATCACCGACAACGCGACGCTGGTCGTCGATCAGTCGACCAACGACACCCTCGCCAACACCCTGACGGGCAACGGTGCGTTGATCAAACGTGGCGTCGGCTCGCTGAACCTGACGGGCAACAACAGCCTGTCCGGTGCAACGACGGTGCAAGCGGGCCGGCTGGCGGTCAACGGTAACCTGGGCAACTCCATCGTCAGCGTGCAGCAAGGCGCAACGCTGGGTGGCAATGGCACCGTCGGGGGCATCAATGTCGCTCGGGGTGGCGTGGTTGCACCGGGTAATTCGGTCGGGCAACTGAACGTCAACGGTGATGTAAACCTTGCTCAGGGCTCGGTCTACCAGGTCGAATCGGACGCCAATGGCAATGCCGACCGCATCGTCGCCAGCGGCCGTGCAACCCTCAATAACAGCACGCTGTCGCTGGTTGAAGGCGGTAACTGGCTGGCCGCGAGCCGTTACTCGATTCTCTCGGCAGCCGGTGGCGTCAGCGGTGCGTTTGCCAACGTGCAAACCAACTTCGCTTTTCTCACCCCGACGCTGAATTACACGGCGACCGATGTCGGACTGATCCTGGACCGCAACGCACAGACCTTCGCCAGCCTGGCGACGACCCGCAATGCCCGAGCCGTCGCGCAAGGGCTGGACAGCGCGGGCGCTGGCAACGCGCTTTGGCGTGAAGTGGTGCAGGACGATACGTCGACCGCACAGGCCACGTTCAAGGCGTTGTCCAACGAGCTGCATGCGTCGACGCAGTCGGCGCTGATCGAAGACAGCCGTCTGGTGCGCAACGCCGTGAACGATCGCTTGCAGCAAGCGCAGTCAGCACCGGCACTTCGCGGCACGACGCAAACCCTCGTCGGTGACGACTCCCGTGGCGTGGTTTGGACTCAGGCCATCGGTGCGACCGGCAAAACCGACAGCACCCGTGATGTGTCGGGCCTCGACACGCACACCAGCGGTTTGCTGTTCGGCGCTGACGTGCCGCTCGACGACACCTGGCGCGTGGGCGCGATGGCCGGTTTCAGCAACAGCAGCTTCGACCTGCGCCATGCCTCCGGCTCCACCGACAGCGACAACTACCATCTGGGCGTCTATGCCGGCGCCAAGTGGGGCCAGTTGGGCCTGCGCCTCGGCGCGGTACGCACCTGGCACGAGCTGACAGCCAAGCGCACGCTGGACTTGCCCGGTGCTTCCGAGCACTTCAAGGAAGATTACAACGCGGCGACCAATCAGGTATTTGGCGAACTGGGTTACGCCATCGAGCTGGGCAATGCGCAACTTGAGCCCTTCGCCAACCTCGCCCATGTGCGACTGGACACGGATTCCTTCGATGAAAACAGCAACGCGATCAGACTGGAGAACAAGTCTCAGGACAACAACATCACCTTCAGCACCCTCGGCCTGCGCGCCGCCACTCGCTTGAATGCGGGCAGCGTCGCGATCAAGCCCAACGCGACACTGGGCTGGCGTCGTGCCTACGGCGACGTGACGCCAGAGAACCGCGCGGCCTTCAGCGGCGGCGACACCTTCGATCTCTCCGGCGCACCGATTGCCCGCAACGCAGCAGTGCTTGGTGCGGGGGTCGATCTGGGCTTGAGCGACACGCTGAGCGTCGGGCTGAGTTACAACGGACAAGTGAGCAGCGATGCGTCGGATCAAACCCTGAACGCCAGGGTGACGCTGGCCTTTTAAGCGATCACAGCTTGGTGCTCACCCACGACAACAGCAGCGCGAACGCGAGGCACGCCGTGCCGAACCGATAGCTCAGGCGGATCATGCGCAAGGTGGGCACATCCATCAGGTGCATGGGTTCGTCGATTGGGGCTTGTTCGGTGAGATGGTGCAGATGGGCCATCTCCCGCTGCTCGCGAGTACGGGTGGTGTGCAGCAGCCAGATGCCGGGGCCGGCGGCGAGCAAGGCGCAGAGGTTGATGGCGAGACCGGGGGCGTGATGGATAAGCGACATGGTGCCTCGATGACGCCGGATTAATGGGCGCCGCAGACTCTGTTTGGATCTGTCGCTCACACTAGTCGCTGTCACCTTAACGTCACCTGAACCGGGCACTGTGTGGGACCTCAAATCGACCCACCGCCACGGAGAGCGTCATGCTGCACGCCCACAACCAGGACCGCCTTTACCTCATCGCCCCCAGCGACGAACAGGAAGCATTGATCGACGCACTGGCGTTCAACGTTCAGGACAGGCACTGGCTGGTGTACTGCGCGCTCGGCGGCCATGCGCACAACGATCTGCCGGAAGTGGATCTGCAGACCGGTTTCAGTTTTCTGGACTTTTATCAGGCAGCTTGACCCCCGCGCTGCGAGCCCCAGGTGACGCCGCTGAACAAACAAAAAGCCCCGGCTTCTCGCGAAACCGGGGCTTTTTTGTACGTCAGAATCAGGCGCTGAACTTACTGGCCGAGGGTGCGGCCAATCGTCTGATCCTGGAACAGGCGGGTCAGTGCGTCACTGAGCACGTCGCTGATCAGCTTGGTGTTGGTCTCTTCGTTTGGCGCCATGCCGAAGCGTTGATCCAGTGAGGCCGCGTAGCGACCGCTGTAGTTACGGCCGGCGTTCTGAACGTCAGCGCGGAACGTAGAGCTGATGTTGGCTTCGGTGACGTACAGGCCTTCTTTCGGCGATTGATACTTCAGGTCTGCCAGGGTGACGGTCAGCTGCGGACCATTACCATTCTGCACGGGCGTGAAACCCAGCAACCGCACGCCGGCTTCAGCCTGAGCCTGCAGCTGCGGCAGCAACTGCTGACCATTGACGGTGATCGAACTGGTTTCCGGGTACAGGCCACCACGAGTGCCCAGTTGCTGCGACTGACGACCGTCAACCACGCGCACGACCACTTGCTGGCCGTGGCCGACCGGCGCCAGTTGAGCGTTCAGCTTGGGTTCCGGGGTAAGGGATTGCGGGCTGTGGGCACAGCCCGCCAGGGTCAGACTGCCAGCGGCAAGCAAACCGAACAGAACGCGACGCAACATGCTCATTTCTCCATGGGCCAAGGCACAAAATGTGCCGCAGTATAGCGACCTCCCAAGGCCGCTCACTAGGGTAAAGATACGACAAAGTGCCATCCCACCGGTTCCGGGCAGACGACGTTGTCCACAGGATCAAAATCAACACAATTGCGCAATCGCAACGTCACAGCGGTGTCATGCCTGCCGACCATACTTTTTTCAACTCTCCAGCAAGGAGTCCTGCCATGGACTTTCTTTGGTCGTTGTTCTCGTTGCGCCGCCGTCATCGTCACTATGCCCGTCTGGACCAGCACGGCATTTGCCTGGCATTCAAGCACTGCGCAGAAACGCCCTGTGGTCAGGGCTGGGTCGAAGTCCACGAAGCAAACCTGTGCTGGCTGCAGCGCCCACTCCCCTCCAGCGCCCGCGTGACTTCCCGGTCACGGGCGATTACCGCCCGGCATATGCTCAGCATCTGACCAAAAGACGAATAAAAGTCATTTTTCCTGGATCATTTCTGCCCGTTTCATCGCTATAATCTTCCCCCGATTATAAGGACGTCTCCTGATCGGGCCTCGCAGCATCGTCGATAGCCATTATCGACTCCTTCGTAACGCCCACAGAGAGCCTTCCACACAGACATGTGCAGCCCGATGTGGCCGCAGCGCAGACGCCGGATCGTCGACTACTCCGAACGTCCTTCGCCAGTTCTTGCCTCACATCGCGTATGAACCTGATCTGCAGAGCTGCCATCGCGCAGCCCTTTTTGAGGTTCGCGTCTCCAAAAGAGCGTGAAAAAAAACGGGTTTTCACAACTTCACAAGAGTGTGGCAAGCAAATGAATAGTTTCGCGTTTGTAAATGCACCGTTAGCGTCTGACCCAGCCCCCTTGCAAAGGACCGACCGCACCGCAGTCTCCGTCAAAAGAGCCTGAAGCCTGTCCGCTACGGATTTGGTTGCACAACCGGACGCCTTGACGATAGTCGAATGGCTGTACGGGCCGAAAAATGCGTTCATGCTTGCCTTATAAAAGCATCAACCAGGCTCGTTCGGTGGCGTCCGCTGAAGATGCAAAAAATTGCGAAGAATCGGACATGGCGATCCCGGCCAGGTTGAACGAGGCACTGCGCGAACACCGCGCCGCCCGAACCTGGCGACTGACCACGGGAACGCATGCCGTCAATTTGGTGCTGCAGATTTTGGAGACGCGTTAATGGCGCATAACGAAGCAGTCGACGTAGTGCTGGTCGGGGCAGGCATCATGAGTGCCACCCTCGCCGTACTGCTCAAAGAGCTGGACCCGAGCCTCAAGGTTGAAGTCGTCGAGCTAATGGATTCCGGTGCTGCAGAGAGCTCCAACCCCTGGAACAACGCAGGTACCGGCCACGCCGGGCTGTGCGAGCTGAACTACACGCCGGAAGCGGCCGACGGCTCGATCGACACCAAGAAAGCGATTCACATCAACACCCAGTTCGAAGTCTCCAAACAGTTCTGGGCCTACTTGGCTCGCAAAGGCACGTTCGGCTCCTCGCGCTCGTTCATCACGCCGGTTCCGCACCTGAGTTTCGTTCAGGGCGAAAAAGGCATGGCGTACCTGAAAAAACGCTACGAAGCACTGCGTCCGCACCACGCCTTTTCCTCGATGGAATACACCGAAGACAAAAGCAAGCTGGCAGAGTGGATGCCGCTGATGATGCCCGGCCGTCCAGCCGATGAGCCTATCGCGGCGACGCGAGTCATGCACGGCACCGACGTCAACTTCGGCAACCTGACCAACATGCTGCTCAAGCACTTGGCCAGCGCGCCCGATGCGCAGGTCAAATACTGCAAACGCGTCACCGATCTGAGCCGCCAGGGTGACGGCTGGACCGTCACCATCAAGGACGTGAACAGCGGCGAGACTCGCAACATCGACGCCAAATTCGTGTTCCTGGGCGCAGGCGGCGCGGCGTTGCCATTGCTGCAGATGTCCGGCATTGAGGAAGGCAAGGGTTTCGGCGGCTTCCCGGTGAGCGGCCAGTGGCTGCGTTGCGATAACCCTGAAGTGGTGAAGCATCATCAGGCCAAGGTGTACAGCCAGGCGGCAGTGGGGTCGCCACCAATGTCGGTGCCACACCTGGACACCCGCGTTGTCGACGGCAAGAAGTCCCTGCTGTTCGGACCTTACGCCGGCTTTACCACCAAGTTCCTCAAGCACGGTTCGCTGCTGGACCTGCCGCTGTCGATCCGCGCAGCCAACATCGCGCCGATGCTGGCAGTGGCCCGCGACAACATGGACCTGACCAAGTACCTGATCAGTGAAGTGCGGCAGTCGATGGAACAGCGGCTCGATGCACTGCGCCGTTTCTACCCGGAAGCCAAAGCCGAAGACTGGCGCCTGGAAGTGGCCGGTCAACGGGTACAGATCATCAAGAAGGACCCGAAAAAAGGCGGCGTTTTGCAGTTCGGTACCGAGCTGGTGTCGGCGAAGGACGGCTCCCTTGCCGCACTGTTGGGCGCCTCGCCGGGCGCTTCAGTGACCGTTTCGATCATGCTGGACCTGATCGAGCGTTGCTTCCCGGACAAGGCGCGCACCGAGTGGGCCACCAAGCTGAACGAGATCTTCCCGGCTCGCGAAAAGGCACTGGAAACCGATGCGCAGCTTTATCAGCGTGTCAGTGCTCAGAGCGATGCCAGCCTGGATCTGGTGCAGAACAGCGAAGCAGCCACTTTCGCCTGATCGTTGGGTTGCTTCAAAAAGCTGTAAAAGAAAACCCCGCCAAACCAGGCGGGGTTTTCTGTTTTTGCACTCAATGGCAGCCGCTTTAACCGGAAGATCCGGGCTGCAGCTTCAACGCTACTTCATCACAAATCTGACGGAGTACGCCTGCATCGAGTTCGTCCCTTTGGTCACCGATGCGATGCATTCCGCCGGTACTGTTCCGAGCGACCTGCCCGTTGCCGACTTCTCCGGCGCCGGTGTGATCGAGACCCAACTGAACGTCACCGAGTGGGCTGCCGTGAACTCGCAGGTCTTGCCTTCGCCGCTCACGCGGAAGCTCGCAGAATCATTGCGAGGATTCTTCAGCGGGATGGACACAGATGCAGTGGGTGCGTCAGCCGAAAAGCCGTAACCGGTGTAATCAGCATTGGGTTTGGCCCAGCTGGACCATACCAGCGCGAGGTCGATGCCTGTCTGATTCCACATTTCCATGTTGAGCTGGATTTTATTGGGGTAAGCCGCCTGAGCGGATGCTGCCGCGACCATCATTGCGATGGCGGCGATTGTGCGCGTGAAGCAAGTCTTTACGTTGTTCATGTCATGAATTCCTTTTCGCTTGATGATGCGAGCGTCCTGCTCGCGTTCCTGTGAGCGTTGTCACAGGGCTGAGTATGAATCAGCGTGCCGCTTTCGATAGTCGCAAACGCCGAAGGAGGAGGTAGGAAGGGTCTTTCGGTTCTGTAGTGAGAGCGCGTAAGCAGGAATCTGATTACCGGAGGGAAGCATCAGGCGCCGAGAGACGGCGCCCGGGAAGCGGGTCGAATCAGCCTTTCGCCCTGTCGATCAGTTCGATGTATTCCTCGGCATTGCGTTGATCCTTGATCAGCGCCACGAAGTCATTGCCGTGTTCGTCTTTGCCGTCGAGGTCGTAACCGGCTTCCTTGAAGAACGTCAGAAACCGCGCGAAATCGTCAACGCGCAGGCCTCGATAAGCCTTGATCAGCTTGTGCAGCGACGGCGAAGTCGCGTCAACCGGCTCGAAATCCAGGAACAGCTTGATCTGGGCGTCGCCGATTTCATCGCCAATCACCTGCTTTTTATCTTTACGCATTGCTGACTCCAACTGACTTGCGGGACATTTCACGGGCGGGCAGTTTACCCCCCGCCCGGTCGCCGGCTCAACGCGCGCGTACGCTGCCGGTGTGCAGGTCGGCCCAGACGTGACCGTTGGCATAGCTGAGGAATTGGCAGTAGACCTTTTCGTTACGCAGCAAATCCACGAGCACGCGGTATTGCGTCGCCGGGTAATAGAGCGTCAGCGTGCGCGACGGCTCGTCGTAAGTCGGTTTTTTCAGGCTTTTGCTTTCGCCGTCGAAGTGGATCAGCACGTCGGCAATGGTCGCGCCCTTGTTCATGGGCTTGCCTTTCAGGCGCAGGATCAGTGGCGAGGTGACCGGGATCGGTTGCTGATTGGACTGACGCTGGCTGCCGATCACCACCGAATACTCAGTGATCTGCAGCAATTGCTGCTGCTCGGGTTCGCCCTCGCGCACGGACAACTCGTCCGGCGGCAGGTACTGCGCGTGCATGGGTTCGGCGAGTGCGGGGAGCGGCAGTGTCAACAGCAACATCCACGCAGCGGTGGTTCGAAACGATAACGACATGGGCGCCTCCCGAAAAGTGGGGGGCACTCTATCATGCGAGTGCCTGTCGACCGTCACCACCCTCCAATCGACCCGGCACCACCCAAAACATCGATAGATGTGGCATGTGTGAGAGCGAGCACGCTCACTCCCACACTGTGACGATGCTTGTCTTACATGCCTTTAACGGCGTAGATCCCGGCCGCATTGCGCCAGTAGCCTTTGTAGTCCATGCCGTACCCGAAGATGTAGCGGTCAATGCAAGGCAGACCGACGAAGTCTGCTTTCAGGTCAGGGCGCGCCTTGCGGTCGTGGTCCTTGTCGATCAGCACAGCGGTATGAACAGCGCTTGCACCGGCATGTTTGCAGAAGTCGATGATCGCCCCGAGGGTGTGACCTTCGTCAAGGATGTCGTCAATGATCAGCACGTCACGGTCGATGAACGAAACTTCAGGTTTGGCTTTCCAGAACAGGTCGCCACCGCTGGTTTCGTTGCGATAGCGGGTAGCGTGCAGGTAGGACGCTTCCAGCGGGAAATTCAGATGAGTGAGCAGCTTGCCAGCGAAGATCAGGCCGCCGTTCATGACGCAAAATACCACCGGGTTACGGTCGGCCAGCACGCCATTGATTTGCTCGCCGACGCGGGCGATGGAGGCTTCGACTTCGGCCTCGCTGTAAAGGCAGTCAGCCTCGCGCATGACTTGACGGATATGCTCGAGATCAGCGGACATGACGCTCTCCAAGGGGGCTGTGTAAGGAAAAGCGGGCAAAGGTACGCATCCGCCGACATCAGGGCAAGTGTTTCTGGACTAACGTTGCACTGCCGTTCCAGAAATCTCGACACGCGAACCTAACCGTCAGGACAAGTTACAGCTGAATAGATTAATCTAAGCCGTTTTTTTTGCCCGCCCGCTGGAGCCTTTCCCCTATGCCCATTCGTGAGATCCGCCATCCGCTGATCCGCCACAAGCTCGGCCTGATGCGCCGTGCCGATATCAGCACCAAGAATTTTCGTGAACTGGCTCAGGAAGTCGGCGCGCTGCTGACGTATGAAGCGACCAAGGATCTGCCGCTGGAAACCTACGAGATTCAGGGCTGGGCCGGCACGGTTCAGGTCGAGAAGATCGCCGGCAAGAAGATCACCGTGGTGCCGATCCTGCGGGCCGGCATCGGCATGCTTGAAGGCGTGCTCAGCCTGATCCCGGGCGCCAAGGTCAGTGCCGTGGGCGTCGCGCGCAATGAAGAAACCCTCGAAGCCCACACATACCTGGAAAAGCTCGCCCCCGAGATCGATCAGCGTCTGGCGCTGATCATCGACCCGATGCTCGCCACCGGCGCCTCCATGGTTGCCACCATCGACCTGCTGAAAAAAGCCGGCTGCCGCGACATCCGCGCGATGGTGCTGGTTGCCGCGCCGGAAGGCATCGCTACCGTCGAGAAGGCCCACCCGGACGTCAACATCTACACCGCGTCCATCGATCAGCAACTGAACGAACACGGCTACATCATTCCGGGCCTGGGCGATGCCGGTGACAAGATTTTCGGCACCAAGCAGAAGGACGCCTGATGAAGCCGGATGAGTTCAACGATCCACTCTGGCGCACCATCTTGTCGGGCGCGCAGATGCTGTTCGTGGCATTCGGCGCGCTGGTATTGATGCCGCTGATCACTGGCCTCGATCCCAACGTTGCGCTGTTCACGGCAGGCCTGGGCACCCTGTGCTTCCAGGTGGTGACAGGCCGTCAGGTGCCGGTCTTCCTCGCGTCGAGCTTTGCTTTCATTACCCCGATCATTCTCGCCAAGGGCCAGTTCGGCCTGGCCGCGACCATGGGCGGGGTCATGGCAGCAGGCTTCGTCTACACCTTCCTCGGCCTGGCCGTGAAGATCAAAGGCACCGGTTTCATCGACCGCCTGCTGCCGCCGGTGGTCATTGGGCCGGTGATCATTTCCATTGGTCTGGCGATGGCACCCATTGCCGCCAACATGGCAATGGGGCGGACGGGTGACGGCGCCGCAGAGCTGATCCCGTACAACACCGCCATCATCATTTCGATGGCGGCGCTGCTGACGACGTTGATCGTTGCCGTGTTTGGCAAAGGCATCTTCCGTCTGGTGCCGATCATCTCGGGCGTGCTGGTGGGTTTTGCGCTGTCGTTCTATTTCGGCGTGGTCGATGTGGCGAAAATTGCTGCCGCGCCCTGGCTGGCCTTGCCGCACTTCACGGCACCGGAATTCAACTGGCAGGCGATCCTGTTCATCGTACCGGTGGCACTGGCTCCGGCCATCGAGCACATCGGCGGCGTGATTGCGGTCGGCAGCGTGACGGGCCGTGATTACCTGAAGAAGCCCGGCCTGCACCGCACCTTGCTGGGTGACGGCATCGCGACGACCGTGGCTGGCGCTTTCGGTGGCCCGCCCAACACCACCTACGCCGAAGTGACCGGCGCAGTGATGCTGACCAAAAACTACAACCCGAAGATCATGACCTGGGCGGCCATTTTCGCCATTACCCTGGCCTTCATCGGCAAGTTCGGCGCGTTGCTGCAAAGTATTCCGGTGCCGGTCATGGGCGGGATTCTGTGCCTGCTGTTCGGCTCGATCGCGGCGGTGGGCATGAACACGCTGATTCGCCACAAGGTCGACCTGGCCGAAGCGCGCAATCTGGTGATCGTGTCCGTCACGCTGGTGTTCGGCATTGGCGGCGTGCTGATCGGCACCGGCAACGGCCCTGATGATTTCGGCATGAAAGGCATCGCGCTGTGCGCCGTGACCGCCATCGTGCTGAACCTGATCCTGCCGGGGAATGACGCGTGGAAGAACAAGCACCTCGATGATCAGCTGCCGTAGTTTGGAAGCGTTATGAAAAAGGGGGTATCACTCAAGTGATGCCCCCTTTTTGCTTGTGCATCCCCTGAGATCCTCGGCGTACACCGAAACTGTGGGAGTGAGCTTGCTCGCGAACGCGGTAGGCAGTTGCATCGATCTCGCATGTTCGAACGCTTTCGCGAGCAAGGTGGAACGCCACCCCGGTCGCTCCCACATGGTTCTACGTGAAAGCTAAGCTCGCGTTATTACACGACCATCGCCGGTGCCTTTTCGCACAATGTGTTCAGCGCCTTCGCCCAGTTCGGGTCGTCGTTCAGACACGGAATCAGCACCAGCTCCTCGCCCCCGGCTTCCCTGAACACTTCAGCCCCGCGATCACCAATTTCTTCCAGCGTTTCGATGCAGTCCGCGACAAACGCCGGGCACATGACCAGCAGTCGCTTCACGCCTTGAGCAGCAAGCTCCTCCAGATGCGGTTCGGTGTAGGGTTCGATCCACTTGGCGCGGCCCAGGCGCGACTGAAACGACACTGACCACTTGCCATCGGCAATCCCCATCAGCTTGGCGAACTCTGCCGCTGAGCGCATGCACTGGGCGCGGTAGCAGACCGCCAGGACCTCAGGCGACGCCGTCTCACAGCAGTTGCCGCTCTTGAAACAGTGATTGCCGGTCGGGTCGAGCTTGGTGAGATGCCGCTCGGGCAGACCGTGAAAACTCAGCAGCAGGTGATCGTAATCCTGCTGCAGATGCGGCCGCACGCTCGCCACCAGGGCGTCGAGGTATTCCTGCTGATTGAAGAACGGCGCCAGCAGCGAGAAGTCAAAATTCAGCTTTTTCTCACGCACTACGCGCTTGGCTTCTTCAATCACCGTGGTCACGGTACTGTCCGCAAACTGCGGATACAGCGGCGCCAACGTGACCTTTTTGATGCCCTGGGCTGCCAGGCGCGTGAGCACGGTCTCGATCGACGGCTCGCCGTAACGCATCGCCAGTTCGACCGGGCCGTGTTTCCATTCCTTGACCATGGCCTGCTGAAGTCGCTTGCTCAGCACCACCAGCGGCGAACCCTCGTCCCACCAGATTGACGCGTACGCATGGGCCGACTGCTCCGGGCGCTTGATCAGAATCAGCGACACGATCAGGCGACGCACTGGCCACGGCACGTCAATAACGTAAGGGTCCATCAGGAACTGATTGAGGTAGCGGCGCACGTCAGCGACCGACGTGGACGCCGGTGAACCCAGATTAACCAGCAATAAAGCGTGATCGGTCATGCAACACCTTGATGTCAGTGGCGGCCCAAAAGGTTTTCCAGGGCCGCGCGCAGATCAGTGAATCGGAAAGTGAAACCCGCCTCTTGCAGGCGGTCTGGCCGGGCGCGTTGACCGCCCAGCAACAGGATCGATAGCTCGCCCAGCAACACTCGAAGCGCAACGGCCGGCATCGGCATGAAGGATGGTCGGTGCAGCACGGACGCGAGGGTCTTGGCGAAATCCCGGTTGCGGGCCGGTGACGGCGCGCAGGCATTATAAGGACCTCGGGCATCGTCCCGGCTCATCAGAAAATCAATCAGGGCGATTTGATCTTCTATATGAACCCACGGCATCCATTGGCGTCCGTTGCCGATCGGCCCGCCCATGCCCATCTTGAACGGCGGCAACAGCCGCTGCAGCATGCCGCCTTCGTCGGCCAACACCAGTCCGGTGCGTACCAGCACCACGCGAATGCCCAGGGTCTCGGCACGTTGCGCGGTCTCCTCCCAGGCAATGCACAGACGGCTGGCGAAATCTTCGCTGACCGGTTGCGCATTTTCGTCGAGCTCGCGCTCACCGCCGTCGCCATACCAGCCTACCGCCGAGCCGGATATCAACACGTCGGGTTTCTGCTCGCGGCGCTCAAGCCACGTGACCAATTGCTCAGTCAGGGTGATGCGGCTGTCCCACAGCAGTATTTTGCGTTTGCGGGTCCACGGACGGTCGGCGATGGGTGCGCCGGCCAGATTGATCACCGCGTCGACGTGCTGGCTGCCTATGTCGTCGAAGTGAGCTATCCCGCGAACGTTGGCGCCGCAGAGCCGCGCAACGTCATCGGGTTTGCGACTCAAGACCGTCAGCTGATGGCCCTGCGCGAGCCAGTGTTTACACAAACGACGCCCTATCAAGCCTGTACCGCCGGTCAGCAAGATGTGCATGACTGAGTTCCTTACGTGGCGTTCATCGCAATTGCGGAGTCTATTTCTTCACAAGCCATGAGCTCGTGCGCGGAGTGATCACTCAACTTTAGGTCAGGTTAGAGCGATCCACTTCACTGCTGTTCTTTAGGACAGCCTGATCGTGCAGTTGAACGATTGAAGCAAAGCGTCAGACTTGTCAGCGAGCCCTTGGAAAGGTCCGCGTCCTGCGTATGCAGGGCGACAACTTATACCGAAAAACGGCATTGTACAGCTTTTGCCTGAGGCGTAGTCTGTGCAGACAAGGTAACGAGGCCCCTATGACTGTCCCCATTGCAATCATCGGTACCGGCATCGCCGGACTCTCCGCCGCCCAGGCGCTGCAAGCCGCCGGGCATAGCATTCATCTCTTTGACAAGAGCCGCGGCAGTGGCGGCCGGATGTCCAGCAAACGCAGCGATGCCGGCGCACTGGACATGGGCGCGCAATACTTCACCGCCCGCGACCGTCGCTTCGCCGCCGCCGTCCAGCAGTGGCAAGTCGAGGGCCACGTGGCCGAGTGGAAGCCGCTGCTCTACAACTATCATGGCGGAAAACTCAGCCTGTCGCCCGACGAGCAAGTGCGCTGGGTCGGCGCGCCGCGCATGAGTGCAATCACCCGGGCCATGCTCGGCGACATGCCGGTGACCTTTTCCTGCCGCATCACCGAAGTCTTTCGTGGCGAACAACACTGGAATCTGCTGGACGCCGACGGCCAAAGCCACGGCCCGTTCAGCCAGGTCGTGATCGCCATCCCTGCGCCCCAGGCCACGACCCTGCTGGCCGACGCGCCGAAACTGGCGAGCGTTGTCGCGGGCGTGAAGATGGAGCCGACCTGGGCGGTCGCGCTGGCTTTTGATACCCCGCTGGACACGCCCCTCGAAGGCTGCTTCGTGCAGGACAGCGCCATCGACTGGCTGGCCCGCAATCGCAGCAAACCCGGGCGCGACAGCCAGATGGACACCTGGATTCTGCACGCCACCAGCGCCTGGAGTCGCCAGCATGTGGACATGGCCAAGGAGGACGTCATCGAACACTTGCACGGCGCGTTCGCCGAGCTGATGAATTGCGCGATGCCGGCCCCGGCATTCACCCTCGCCCACCGCTGGCTGTACGCAAGGCCGGCTGGCGGACGCGAAGTCGGCGCGTTGTCCGATGCAGATCTGGGTCTGTACGTCTGCGGCGACTGGTGCCTGTCGGGCCGAGTCGAAGGCGCCTGGCTGAGTGGTCAGGAAGCCGCGCGACGTCTGCTGGAACACCTCAAATGAATCGAATCAACCCGCGCAAGCTGCTGCTGTCGAAATGGACGGCAGCGTCTCCTCAAAACCGTGAAAAGCACTTTTTGGTCACCGAGTTGTTTTGTGATGAAGAAGGGACGGTGCTGGAGATCGAACTGCAAGCCGTCATGACCAAGCGCAGCCAGACGCTGGCCTGGCAGACCCTGAAGAATGACCAGAGCTGGCAGATGGGTTGGAAGTAAACCCTTCCCAACTGCCGCGTCAGCCCGTCATTACGGCTGAATTCCCGCACCTTGTCGTTTCATTCACCGATCTTGTACAAATTATTTGACTTGCACTGCTACAAACCTATGATGGGCAAATGTTGTACAGAGAAACGGATCTGTATAAGAAGTTCATCGAGGGTTTGTCATGTCTGCTGTACTCGATCATTCATCAGAGCAAGCCTCCAAACCCAAGCTGGGCGTCAGCGCCTGCCTGATGGGTGTGGAGGTCAGGTTCAATGGCGGGCACAAGGAATCGCACCTTCTGACCCGTGCCCTCAACGAATACTTCGATTTCGTGCCGGCGTGCCCCGAGGTCGCCATCGGTATGGGCATCCCTCGCGAAGCCATTCGTTTGGTGGGAGACACAGATCACCCTCGGGCGATCGGCACGGTTCATCACGCCATGGATGTTACCGAGCAACTGGCTGATTACGGCGAGCACATGGCTACTGAGATGAGCGACATCTGCGGCTATATCTTCATGCAGAAATCGCCGTCGTGTGGCCTGGAGCGGGTCAAGGTGTACCGCGATAACGGCGTGCCGTTCGAAACCGGCGGACGTGGCATTTATGCCCAGGCGTTCTGCGCGCGTCATCCTGATCTGCCGGTTGAAGAAGACGGCCGTTTGAACGACCCGGTGCTGCGGGAGAATTTCATCACCCGCGTGTTTGCCTATGCCGCGTGGCAAGAGCTGCTGAAAAGCGGCATCACCCGCCGTGCGCTCACCGAGTTTCACGCCCGCTATAAATACCAATTGATGGCCAACGATCCCGTCCAGTACAAGGCGCTGGGGAATCTGCTGGGCACCATGGGCCGGAATGACCCTGCCGAGATCGCCCCGCGCTACTTCAGTCAATTGATGAGCGCGCTGAAAAAACCGGCGACGCGGCGCACCCACACCAATGTGCTGCAGCATCTGTGCGGTTATCTGCGCCAGACCCTCAGCGCATCCGACAAGAAAGAAATCCAGGGCGTCATCAATCAGTACCACCAGGGCATCGTGCCGCTGGTTGTGCCGCTGACGCTGCTCAAACACCATTTCCGCCGACACCCCGATCCGTACATTGCGCTGCAGGTTTATCTGCAGCCGCATCCGGAAAACCTCAGTCTGCGCAACGCGATTTGAACATGACAACTACCGAGCAAGAACCGCCGGAAGGCGACCCGCAGGACCCCGCGAACGCCTTTGAAAACGGCTGGCTGCCGATTCGCGAAATCGCCCGACTGACCGGTGTGAACGCAGTGACCCTGCGCGCCTGGGAACGTCGATATGGCCTCATCGTTCCGCACCGTACAGCCAAGGGCCATCGTCTTTACAGCAACGAACATGTCGACCGCGTGCTGACCATCCTCACGTGGCTGAATCGCGGCGTGTCGGTCAGTCAGGTCAAGCAGTTGATCGACGATCAGCAGGCGCCAGCGCCCAGTGTCGAGAATGACTGGGACATTCTTCGCCAGACTCTGCAGGAAGCCATCGGCGCCCTGGCCGAGCGGCGACTCGATGATTCCCTCAACCGCGCGATGTCGCTGTATCCGCCGCGCACGCTTTGCGAACAACTGTTGCTGCCGCTGCTGGCGTCACTTGAGCAGCGCTGGCAAGGCCAGTTCGGCGCGCAGCTTGAGCGGGTGTTTTTCTATTCGTGGCTGCGCAGCAAGTTCGGCGCCCGGCTTTACCACAACAACCGTCAGGTCAGCGGCGCGCCCTTGCTGCTGGTCAATCAGTCCGACCTCCCGCTCGAGCCGCATCTGTGGCTGACCGCGTGGCTGCTCAGCAGCGCCGATTGCCCGGTGGAAGTGTTCGACTGGCCATTGCCGGCCGGCGAGCTGGCCCTGGCCTGCGAATACCTCAAGCCGCGCGCAGTGCTGTTGTATTCCAGCAAGTCACTGAACGTCGGCCAGTTGCCTCGCCTGCTGCACAACATCGAGTGCCCGAAGCTGATCGTCGGGCCTGCGGTGCGTATTCATTCGACGGAATTATCCGCAGCCGAGGGTGAAGTCTCGGGCCTGTCCCTCGCCGAAGACCCTTTGACCGCCCAGGCTGCCTTGCAGCGGCTGGGGCTTATCTAAGGAATAACTATGCAATTGATATGGCTGCGCAGTGATCTGCGTGTGCACGACAACACCGCGCTGAGCGCTGCCATGGAGCAGGGCCCGACTCTGGCCGTGTACGTGATCAGCCCGGGCCAGTGGCAGAGCCATGACGATGCCCCATGCAAAGTCGATTTCTGGCTGCGCAACCTTCGCGAATTGAGCAAGTCACTTGCGGCGCTCAACGTCCCTTTGCTGATTGTCCATGCGGACACGTGGGCGCAGGCACCCAATTCGATCCTGAAGCTGTGTCAGCAACACGGGATCGAAGGTGTACACGTTAACGACGAGTACGGCATCAACGAGACCAAACGAGACCGTGAAGTGGAGGCGGCTCTCGACGGCGCCGGCATTCTGTTTCGTCGTCACCTCGACCAGCTGTTCTTCCAGCCGGGCAGCGTGCTGACCAAAAGCGGCGGCTATTTCAAGGTCTTCACGCAGTTCCGCAAGGTCTGTTACGCCCGCTTGCATTACTCGATGCCGGCGCTGGTTGCACGGCCCAAGCCGCAACAGAAGCTGTCCGTCAAAAGTGACGTCGTTCCCGATGGCGTCAAGGGCTTCGCTGCGCCGACCGAGACCCTGCGCTCGCTCTGGCCGGCCGGTGAAGATGAGGCGCGTGATCGCTTGCACAACTTCACCGACGAGCAGGTGCATTACTACGATCAAGAGCGCGACTTCCCCGCCAAGCCCGGGACCAGCCAGCTGTCTGCGTACCTGGCGGCCGGGGTGATCTCGCCCCGCCAATGCCTGCATTCAGCACTGCGCAGCAACAGCGGCGAATTCGAGACCGGTAATCCGGGCTCAGTCACCTGGATCAATGAGCTGCTCTGGCGTGAATTCTACAAGCACGTGCTGGTGGGGTTCCCCCGTGTCTCCCGTCACCGCGCCTTCCGCCCGGAAACCGAAGCGCTGAAATGGCGCAATGCGCCCAAGGATCTGGAAGCCTGGCAACAGGGTAGGACCGGGCTGCCGATTGTCGATGCAGCCATGCGCCAGCTGCTTGAAAACGGCTGGATGCACAACCGCCTGCGGATGATCTCGGCGATGTTCCTGACCAAGAATCTGCTGATCGACTGGCGCGAGGGTGAGCGCTATTTCATGCAGCACCTGATCGACGGCGATCTTGCGTCGAACAATGGCGGCTGGCAGTGGAGCTCATCGACCGGTACCGACGCATCGCCCTACTTCCGGATCTTCAATCCACAAAGTCAGTCGGAGCGCTTCGACCCTGAAGGTCGATTCATCAAGCAATGGGTGCCTGAACTGGCTGAGTTGAACAAGCGAGACATTCATAACCCGTCCGCGCTGGGCGGGCTGTTCGGCGTGGAAGGCTACCCCGCGCCCATCGTCGATTTGAAAGCCAGCCGCGAACGCGCCCTGCAAGCGTTCAAGTCGCTGCCCCAGCGGCAAGCCGAGACGCAGGAGAATGGGTGAGCATTCGTCACGCCGGTTAGCGGTCTACTGCGCGGTGATTTAAACTGCCGCCCATGACGACTGTGATCCCTTCGCTTCAACTCCCTGACGAACCCGCAATCACGTGTTCCACCTGCGCGGCCTGCTGCTGTCAGCTGGAAGTCATGTTGATTACCGACACCGGCGTGCCCGAGCGTTACATCGACACCGATGACTGGGGCGGCGAAGTGATGCTGCGCCTGGACGATGGCTGGTGCGCGGCACTGGATCGCGACACGATGATGTGCACGATCTACGACCGTCGACCGTTGATTTGCAGGGAGTTCGAAATGGGTGCGCCGGAGTGTATTGCCGAGCGAGAAGGAATCGCGACCGCTTATCTGTGATGGTCGCGGCAAGCAGGAAGCACGGGATTTGATGTTTGCCTGGCTCAGCTGTTTTGGCTGACACGTTCCCGGCTAAAGCCGGTCCTACGAGGTGATTTTTCAGTAGGACTGGCTTTAGCCGGGAAGAAGCGGGTAGTGCATTGCAGGTGCGGTTAAACCCGCTCGTGCAATAACGCAATCAAACGCTTAGAACGGCATCGTGTAGTGAATCGCGTAGCTTTCGATACCGTCGTTATTGGTGGTCATGCCGCCGTTGGAGTAGTGAGTGGCGCGCAGGCCAACTTCATGTCCACCAGCAAAGCGCAGACCGAAACCCAGACGGTCTTCAAACTGGAACGCGCTGCCCAGCTTGTTGCCTTCCACTTCGGTGCGCTGGAATACAGCGGCGCCGATACCGGCTTCAATGTAAGGCTTGACGCTCTCACCCGAGAACTCATAAACGAATACCGGAGAGAACGACAGGCTGTTGTTGCTGGAGCTCTTGTCGCCTTCCCAGTAGGTGTAAGCGCCGCTCCAGTAACCGGTCAGGCGACCGACACCGGTTTGCCACCAGCTTTGATCCCAATCAAATTGCGCGCCCAGACGATAAGTCATCGTGGATTCGCCAGTGTGTCCTACGGAAAACTCGACCCCATCAGCTTGAGCAATTGCGCTTTGCCCCAACAACGCAGCCGCAATCGCAGCCAAACAAAACAGTCGCTTCATCTGAAACATCCTATTTTCGAAAGCAGTTAAAAATTTTTTATATCGACAGAAGTGCTGTAGAAGCCGGCGGCTGAACGTTAGTTCACCCACAGCCGAAGCGATTCACGTTTTTTTCACGAAACGAAGCTTCGCACATTGTCGGAGTTGTTACAAAGCACGCGTAGGACGTTTCTGAAATCTTCTGGATCACCGGTCGTCCAGAACTGAGCAGTCCGAGGATGACCGCTCGCCAGCAGCTCGCGCTCGCCCAGTAACCGCTGCAACTGCCGGGCTACAGCGGCACCGGTGTCGATCAGCGTGATGGAGGCAGGGATCATTTCCCGCAGCAATGGTTTGAGAAACGGGTAATGGGTGCAGCCCAGAATGATGGTGTCGCACCCCGCCGCGAGTAACGGCGCGACGTAACCCTGCAGCAACTGGCGAATCGCCGGGCTGACCAGATCGCCCGTTTCGATCAGCTCCACCAGGCCCGGACACGGCTGCGTGATGACTTGCACGTCTGCCGCAAAGCGATCGAGCAACGCGGCGAACTTGGCGCTTTGCAAAGTACCGGTGGTCGCCAGCACGCCGACGACGCCGGTCCGCGTTGCCGCAGCTGCAGGCTTGACCGCCGGCTCCATGCCCACAAGTGGCCAGTCAGGGTAGCGGACGCGTAAGTCGGCGATGCCGGCCACTGTTGCCGTATTGCAGGCGATCACCAGGGCCTTGGCGCGCTGGCTGTGGAAAAACTCGGCAATCGTCGCGCAACGTTCGCGAATGAATTCCGGGGTTTTCTCACCGTAGGGAATGTGGCCGCAATCGGCGACGTAGAGCAACGATTCCCGTGGCAGCAACTGCTGTATTTCCGCCAGCACCGACAACCCGCCGACGCCGGAATCAAACACCGCCACCGGCGCATCGCTGTCTCTATTCATGCTCGGCGGTAACTCGGGGCCCGGTACCGCACACACTGCAGCCAGGGTCGCGTTTGACTTTCAATTCGCGGAATCGCGTGCTCATGACATCAATCAGCAGCAGTCGCCCCACCATCGGCTCGCCAAATCCGGCCAGCAGCTTCAGGGCTTCGAGAGCCTGCAAACTGCCAACCAATCCTACCAACGGACCGATCACGCCCGCCTCGCTGCAAGTCAGTTCGGTTTCGCTGCCGTGCCCGTACAGGCAGTGGTAACAAGGGCTCTCCGGACGACGCGGATCGAACACCGACAGTTGCGCTTCGAGGCGAATCGCAGCGCCGCTGACCAGTGGTTTGCAGGCGGCGACGCAGGCGGCATTGACGGCTTCACGCGTAGAGAAATTGTCGGAGCAGTCCAGCACGAGGTCTACCCCGGCAACGGCTGCGGCCAGCGAGTCAACATCAAGGGCGGCGCGATGGGGCACCAGTGTGATCAGCGGATTGATCGCAGTCAGCCGCGCAATGGCTGAATCAACCTTACTCAGCCCCACGCTCTGGGTGTCGTGAATGATCTGGCGTTGCAGGTTGGTGAGATCGACGCTGTCGAAATCCGCCAGATGCAGTTCGCCGACGCCGGCCGCCGCCAGGTACAACGCCACCGGCGAACCCAGCCCGCCGAGGCCGACGATCAAAACGCGGCTCTGCTTGAGGCGCAGCTGACCGTCGATGTCGACCTGTTGAAGAAGGATCTGCCGGCTATAGCGCAGCAGCTCTTCGTCCGTCAGCACGGCACTCGCCCGAAGGTAATGCGCTCGTGGTCGCCCAGGTCGCGGCGGGTCTTGATCTCTTCGAATCCGTGCGCAAGCAACAACTCGCGAACCGCTGCGCCTTGATCGTAGCCATGCTCCAGCAACAGCCAGCCGCCAGCTTCAAGGTGCACGGGCGCTTGCGACACAATCAGGCGCAGGTCGTCCAGGCCATCGGCGCCGGAGACCAGCGCACTGCTTGGCTCGAAGCGCACATCGCCTTCGACCAGATGCGGGTCATTGGAGGCAATGTAGGGTGGGTTGCTCAGGATCAGGTCAAAACGCTGACCTTCGACGGCACTGAACCAGTGGCTGTGAAAGACCTTCGCGTTGTCCAGATGCAGGCGCTGACGATTGCGTTCGGCAAGCTCGACCGCCTCTTCAACGCGATCCACCGCCGTGACGCTCCACTGCGGACGATCCTTGGCCAGCGACAGAGCAATCGCGCCGGTGCCCGTGCCGAGGTCGAGCAGCGTGTGAGGAATCGCACCAGGCAGAAGCTCCAACGCGGTTTCCACCAGCATCTCGGTTTCGGGCCGGGGGATCAGCGTATGGGGAGCGACTTCCAGGTCGATGTTCCAGAACCCTTGCAGGCCCAGGATGTACGCGACGGGTTCGCCGGTTCGACGACGCTTGAGATAGCCGTCGAAAGCGTGCGCCGCTTCGGTGCTGACAATACGCTCGGGCCAGGTGTGCAAAAAGCTGCGTGGCTTGCCCAGGGCAGCGGCCAGCAACAATTCTGCATCCAGGCGCGCTGTCGGAGAATCCGGCAACTCGGCGCTTCTTAACAAGCTGGCGATGATGGTCATTTAATCACCCAGTGCCGCAAGTTGGTCTGCCTGATACTCGGCAAGTAACGGTTCTATCACTGCATCGACCCCGCCGGCCAGAACTTCATCAAGGGAGTAGAGCGTCAGGTTCACGCGGTGATCCGTGACTCGCCCCTGTGGGAAATTGTACGTACGAATGCGTTCCGAGCGATCCCCGGAACCGACCAGCAATTTACGCTCACTGGCGATGGCGTTGGCCGCCGCAGCGGTCTGCTGATCGTTGAGCTTGGCCGACAGCCAGGACATGGCCCGCGCACGGTTCTTGTGCTGCGAACGCTCTTCCTGACACTCCACCACAATGCCGGACGGCAAGTGCGTAATGCGGATGGCCGAGTCGGTCTTGTTGACGTGCTGACCACCGGCGCCGGATGAGCGATAGGTGTCAACGCGCAAGTCGGACGGGTTGATCTCGATGGTCTGCTGTTCGTCAGGCTCTGGCAACACCGCCACGGTACACGCAGACGTATGAATGCGGCCCTGGGATTCGGTTTCCGGCACGCGCTGAACGCGATGCACACCCGACTCGAATTTCAGCTTGCCGTAGACGTGCTCGCCTTCGACCCGCGCAATGACTTCCTTGTAGCCGCCATGCTCGCCCACGTTCTCCGACAGAATCTCGACACGCCAGCCACGCCGCTCGGCATAACGGGAATACATGCGGAAAAGGTCGCCGGCAAAGATCGCGGCTTCGTCACCGCCCGTGCCGGCGCGGATTTCCAGAAACACGTTACGGCCATCGTTCGGGTCTTTGGGCAGCAGCATTTTTTGCAGGTCAGCTTCAAGGACCAGCAACTGATCCTTGGCTTCGCGCACTTCCTCGACTGCCATTTCGCGCATGTCGGGATCGCTGTCCTTGAGCAGCGCCTGCGCGCCTTCGAGGTCGCTCTGCACTTTCTGCAGCTGCCGGTATACCTGAATCACTGGCTCGACTTCGGCGTACTCACGGGAATACGCGCGAAATTTGGTCTGGTCGGAGATGACTTCGCCATCGCCGAGCAGCGCGGTCAATTCCTCGAAACGGTCGCTGAGCACGTCCAGCTTATTAAGCAGTGAAGCTTTCATTGCGGGGATTTATCCGTGGAGCCCTCGTTGAGGGCAAAGAGTTCCTGGGCCATGGCCAGCGCATCGACGCGGCCTTCAGCGGAGAGCTTTTTGAGCTGCACGCTCGGGGCGTGCATCATTTTGTTCGTCAGGCCACGTGCCAGCGCCATCAATACATCTTCGGCGTTGCTGCCATTGGCAAGCATGCGCTGGGCTTTCTGCAATTCTTCGTCACGCAGGCGTTCGCTCTGCTGACGATACGCCTTGAGCACGTCGACCGCCGCCAGTTCGCGCAGCCGCGACATGAAATCGTCGACGCCCATGCTGACCAGTTCTTCGGCCGCCTGCGCCGCGCCCTGGCGGCTTTTGAGGTTTTCAGCGACGACTTCGTGCAGATCGTCGACGGTGTAGAGATAGACGTCGTCCAGCTCGCCGACCTCAGGCTCGATGTCGCGCGGCACGGCGATGTCGACCATGAAGATCGGCTTGTGCTTGCGCAGTTTCAGCGCGCTTTCCACGGCGCCCTTGCCCAGAATCGGCAACTGACTGGCCGTGGAGCTGATGACGATGTCGCTGTTGACCAGCTCGGCCGGGATGTCGGCCAACAGCACCGCATGAGCCCCGAACTGCTCGGCCAGAATATTCGCGCGTTCGAGGGTGCGGTTGGCAACAACGATACGCTTGACCCCGAGATCATGCAGGTGACGCGCGACAAGCGTGATGGTCTCCCCCGCCCCGATCAACAGCGCTTGGCTGCGCTGCAGGTCGCTGAAAATCTGCTTGGCCAGGCTGACGGCGGCAAAGGCGACGGACACCGGGTTCTCGCCGATGGCGGTGTCGGTGCGTACCTGTTTGGCAGCGCTGAAAGTGGCCTGAAAAAGACGCCCGAGCAGTGGGCCGACGGTGCCGGCCTCCCGGGCAACGGCATAGGCCGATTTCATCTGACCCAGGATCTGCGGCTCGCCGAGCACCAGTGAGTCCAGGCCCGACGCCACGCGCATCATGTGTCGCACTGCCGCGTCGTCTTCATGCACATAGGCACTGGCGCGCAGCTCATCGACATTCAGGTGGTGATAATCCGCCAGCCAGCGCAACACGACGTCGGCGGTCAGCTGATCCTGTTCGATATAAAGTTCGCTGCGATTGCAGGTGGAGAGAATGGCCGCTTCCCGGCTGCGGGTCAGGCGGCAGAGCTGCTGTAGCGCCTCAACCAGCTGCTCAGGCGTAAATGCCACGCGCTCGCGGACATCAACTGATGCAGTCTTATGGTTGATACCCAGAGCAAGAAAGGCCATTCAAGGTCGCTGATGGTGACGTGAAGCCGGCAATTGTCCTACTTCGATAGAGTCAGGACAACCACCGCAATACATTCAGAACGTCCGCAGCACACTATTGTCCCTATACAGGTTGCTTATCACCGCCTCTGGCCTGCGACAAAATGTCCACGCACAGGCTGTAGATTAAGCATATCCAGATTTCGCGCGGGCTGTGGGTTTGCTCCCGGCCTTGTGTCATGATGCTTCCAAACCGCAGGTAAGCCGCCCCTCCTCTATATGAATAAATCCTCCGCGTTGTTCCTTGCCCTTGTCGCTCTGAGTGGCTGCCAGTCTACGGCCTCCGTTTCTACGGAGCCTTCTGCTCCCGCGAAAGAAGCGCCGCCCGCACCCGAGGCCAAACCTCAGGTGTACGGCTCGTTTACTCAGGAAACCGTCGTCAGCCTGCTGACCGCCGAGCTTGCCGGCCAGCGCAATCGCTTCGACATCGCGCTGGACAACTACGTGACCCAGGCGATCCAGACCCAGGATCCGGGGATTTCCGAGCGCGCCTTCCGCATCGCCGAATACCTGGGGGCCGATCAGGCCGCCCTCGACACCTCAATGATCTGGGCGAAAAACGACCCGGGCAATCTCGAGGCACAGCGCGCGGCAGCCATCCAGCTGGCGCGGGCCGGGCGCTACGACGACTCCATGCGCTATATGGAGAAGGTTCTTCAGGGCCAGGGCGACACGCATTTTGATTTCCTCGCGTTGTCTGCGTCGGAAACCGATTCCAATACGCGCAAAGGGCTCATCACCAGCTTCGATCGCCTTCTGATGAAGTATCCGAAAAACGGCCAACTGATCTTCGGCAAGGCGCTGTTGCTTCAGCAGGAAGGCGACAGCGCCGCCTCGCTGAAACTGCTCGAAGACAATCCGCCGGGTGAAGGTGAGGTGGCGCCGATCCTGTTGCGTGCCCGACTGCTGCAAAGCATGAACCGCGGCAAGGAAGCGATCCCGCTGCTCGAAAAAAGCATCAAAAAATACCCGGATGACAAGCGCCTGCGCCTGACCTATGCGCGCATGCTGGTGGAACAGAACCGCATGGAAGACGCCAAAGTGCAGTTCTCCAGCCTGGTTCAGCAGTACCCGGATGACGACGAGCTGCGTTATTCGCTTGCCCTCGTCTGCCTGGAAAACAAGGCATGGGATGAAGCGCAGGGTTATCTCGAAGACCTCGTTGCACGCGGCAGTCACGTCGACTCGGCCCACGTAAACCTCGGCCGCATCTACGAAGAGCGCGACGATCCGCAAACCGCGCTCGCCGAATACGCTCAAGTGGGCCCCGGCAACGACTTCCTGCCTGCGCAGCTGCGTCAGGCCGATATCCTGATGAGCAACGGCAACACTGCAGAAGCGTCGAAGCGGCTGGCCCAGGCACGTGCCGATCAACCCGATTACGCCATTCAGCTGTACCTGATCGAAGCCGAGACCCTGGCCAACAACAACCAGAGCGACCGCGGCTGGCAAGTGTTGAGTCAAGCGCTCAAGCAGTACCCGGATGATCTGAATCTGCTCTACACCCGCTCAATGCTGGCCGAGAAACGCAACGATCTGAAACAGATGGAGAGTGACCTGCGGGCCATTCTCAAGCGCGAGCCGGACAACGCCATGGCGCTGAACGCTCTGGGCTATACCCTCTCGGACCGCACCACACGCTACGCCGAGGCCAAGGAATTGATCGAGCGCGCGCACCAGCTCAATCCGGAAGACCCGGCGGTGCTCGACAGCCTCGGCTGGGTCAACTACCGCTTGGGCAATCTGGATGAAGCCGAGCGTCTGCTGCGTCAGGCGCTGGAGCGCTTCCCGGATCACGAAGTTGCCGCGCACCTGGGCGAAGTCCTGTGGGCCAAAGGCGAGCAGCGTGAAGCTCGCAAAGTATGGGGCAAGGCCCTTGAACAACAACCTGACAGCCCGGTTCTGCGCAGCACCATCAAACGCCTGACCGGCGCCGAGACCCTTTGAATTTATGCAATTGCGCCACGTACTCGTATTCAGTCTGATCGCCCTGCTCGCCGGCTGTGCCGGCATGTCCTCCCGCGAAGCCGTGCAAGGCAAGGGGGACGCCAATCAATGGCGTGTGAACAAAGAACAACTCAGCAGCCTCGATGGCTGGCAGATCAACGGCAAGGTCGGCATCCGCGCGCCAAAGGATTCCGGCAGCGGCACGCTGTTCTGGCTGCAACGCCAGGATTACTACGACATTCGCCTGTCCGGCCCGCTGGGGCGCGGTGCTGCCCGCCTGACCGGTCGACCTGGCGCGGTGTCGCTGGAAGTCGCCAATCAGGGCCGCTACGACGCGCCGGACCCGGAAACCCTGCTCAAGGATCAGCTCGGCTGGAAATTGCCGGTGTCGCATCTGGTCTGGTGGGTGCGCGGTTTGCCCGCGCCGGACAGCAAAAGCAACCTGACCCTTGACGGTGACAGTCGCCTGGCCAGTCTTGAGCAGGATGGCTGGCAGATCGAATACCTGAGCTACACCCAGCAAAATGGTTTCTGGCTGCCTGAACGCATGAAGCTGCACGGGCAGGATCTGGACGTCACGCTGGTCATCAAGGACTGGCAACCACGCAAACTGGGACAATGAGCATGTCGCAAGCACGACTGACACTGCCCGCCCCTGCCAAACTGAACCTGATGCTGCACATCACCGGACGCCGCGCCGACGGTTATCACGAACTGCAGACGTTGTTCCAGTTTCTCGATTACGGCGACGAGCTCAGCTTCGCGCTTCGTGACGACGGCGAAGTGCGACTGCAGACGGAAATTGCCGACGTCCCCCACGACAGTAATCTGATTGTCAGAGCGGCTCGCGCCCTCAAGCAACAATCGGGTTGCCCGCTTGGCGTTGATATATGGCTGAAAAAAGTCCTGCCCATGGGCGGCGGCATCGGCGGCGGAAGTTCCGACGCGGCAACCACACTGCTGGGCCTGAATCACCTTTGGCAACTGGGTTGGGATGAGGATCGGCTGGCGGCGCTGGGCCTGCTGCTTGGGGCTGACGTGCCGGTTTTCGTGCGCGGACATGCTGCTTTTGCCGAAGGCATCGGCGAGATCCTGACCCCCGTAACCCCCGAAGAACCTTGGTATCTGGTGCTAGTGCCGCAAGTATCTGTAAGTACAGCAGAAATTTTTTCAGATCCACTGTTGACACGTGACACTCCTCCCATTAAAGTGCGCCCCGTTCCCAAGGGAAACAGTCGAAATGACTGCTTACCGGTTGTAACGAGGCGGTATCCAGAAGTTGGTAACGCTTTGAATTTGTTAGGTAAATTTACCGAAGCAAAATTAACCGGAACTGGAAGTTGTGTGTTTGGGGCCTTCCCAAGCAAAGCTGAAGCTGATAAAGTCTCGGCCCTTCTTACAGAGACCCTTACAGGGTTTGTAGCAAAAGGCGCAAACATCTCGATGTTGCACCGGAAGTTACAGGCGCTGCTCTAAAAGGAACCGAGTGCCAGGCACTCGTGCAACAGATACAGGGGCGTCGCCAAGCGGTAAGGCAGCAGGTTTTGATCCTGCCATGCGTTGGTTCGAATCCAGCCGCCCCTGCCATTTTCCTATAGTCATCCAGGCATACCCTAAGCCTCCAGGTACTGCGCGTGTCCAAGATGATGGTCTTTACGGGGAACGCCAACCCCGATCTGGCTCGGCGTGTCGTACGTCAGCTGCATATCCCTCTCGGTGACATCTCTGTTGGAAAGTTCTCCGACGGTGAGATTACCGCTGAGATCAATGAAAACGTTCGCGGTAAAGACGTCTTCATTATTCAGCCGACCTGCGCTCCGACCAACGATAACCTGATGGAACTCGTCGTGATGGCAGACGCCTTCCGTCGCTCCTCGGCCACTCGTATCACTGCTGTAATCCCTTACTTTGGTTATGCCCGCCAGGATCGCCGTCCGCGTTCTGCCCGTGTGGCTATAAGCGCTAAAGTGGTTGCGGACATGCTCACTGTCGTCGGTATCGACCGTGTGCTGACTGTCGACCTGCACGCTGACCAGATTCAAGGCTTCTTCGATATTCCGGTAGATAACATCTACGGCTCCCCGGTTCTGGTGGATGACATCGAAGACCAACGCTTCGAAAACTTGATGATTGTCTCCCCGGATATCGGCGGCGTCGTGCGTGCACGTGCTGTTGCCAAATCCCTGGGCGTCGATCTGGGCATCATCGACAAGCGCCGCGAGAAGGCCAACCACTCCGAAGTGATGCACATCATCGGTGACGTGGAAGGTCGTACCTGTATTCTCGTCGACGACATGGTCGATACCGCGGGCACTCTGTGCCATGCGGCCAAGGCGCTGAAGGAACACGGCGCTGCCAAGGTCTTCGCGTATTGCACACACCCTGTTCTGTCGGGCCGTGCGATCGAGAACATCGAAAATTCCGTGCTGGACGAACTGGTGGTGACGAACACTATCCCGTTGTCCGCTGCTGCACAGGCCTGTGACCGTATCCGCCAACTGGATATCGCACCGGTAGTCGCTGAGGCGATGCGTCGCATCAGCAACGAAGAATCGATCAGCGCGATGTTCCGATAAGGGCCCTGCCCTGCCGAACCATCCGTTGACGAAAAGCGCCCCGCCCCGACACTCAATGCCGGGGCGGGGCTTTTTTGCCCATACCGTGTCAGGCGCTGGTCGCAAACGCCGCTCGGTCATGGCTATTTTGGAGATACAAAATGAACGAATTTACTCTGAACGCCCAAGCGCGTACTGACCTGGGGAAAGGTGCGAGCCGCCGCCTGCGTCGTCTCGCCGCCTCCGTCCCAGCCGTTGTCTACGGTGGTGGCCAGGAAGCTACTTCGATCACCATCGAAGCCAAAGAACTGGCCAAGATGTTTGAAAACGAAGCTGCCTACAGCCACGTTATCGAGCTGAACATTGCTGGCGCCAAGCAGAACGTCATCGTTAAAGCGATGCAGCGTCACCCTGCCAAGCAGTTCATCATGCACGCCGACTTCATCCGCGTCGTGGCTGGCCAGAAACTGACCGCTATCGTTCCAGTGCACTTCATCAACGAAGAAGCACCGGTCAAGAAAGGCGGCGAGATCTCGCACACCACCACCGAGCTGGAAGTGACCTGCCTGCCGAAAGACCTGCCTGAGTTCATCGAAGTTGACCTGGGCGCGCTGGAAATCGGCGACAACGTTCACCTGTCCGACGTTAAAGCACCTAAAGGTGTTGAATTCGTTGCTCTGGCGCACGGCAAGGACCTGGACATCGCAAACGTCCACGCTCCTCGCATCGTCCAGGACGAAGAAGAAGGCACCGCAGAAGGCGAAGCAGAGTAATCATTACTCGCTAGTCGGTTGAACCCGTGATGATGCTCGCCATCATCACACTCGACCCAAGGAAGAGCCCCTGACGTGACCGCCATCCAACTGATCGTCGGCCTGGGAAATCCAGGCCCCGAATACGAACAGACCCGGCATAACGCAGGGGCTCTTTTCGTTGAGCGCATTGCCAGCGCACAGCGTGTCAATCTGACCGCTGACCGCAAATATTTCGGCCTGACGGCTAAGTTCAGTCATCAAGGCCAGGACGTTCGTCTGCTGATTCCCACCACCTACATGAACCGCAGCGGCCAGTCCGTCGCAGCTCTGGCGGGTTTCTTCAGGATTCCTCCGCAAGCCATTCTGGTGGCCCACGACGAACTCGACCTGCCTCCGGGCGTCGCCAAACTCAAACTGGGTGGCGGGCACGGCGGGCATAACGGGCTGCGCGACATCATTGCGCAGCTCGGCAACCAGAACGGCTTCCACCGCCTGCGGCTTGGCATCGGCCACCCGGGCGACGCCAGTCTGGTGTCCAATTTCGTCCTGGGTCGTGCGCCACGCGCCGAGCAGGAAAAACTGGACGCCAGCATCGACTTTGCCCTCGGCGTGCTGCCGGATGTACTCGCTGGCGACTTCGCCAAGGCGATGCGCGTCCTGCACAGCCAGAAGGCCTGACATCACTCGAGGGGAAACACCATGGGATTCAACTGCGGCATCGTCGGCCTGCCCAACGTCGGCAAGTCCACCCTGTTCAACGCCCTGACCAAATCAGGTATTGCGGCGGAGAACTTTCCCTTCTGCACCATCGAACCGAACACCGGCATCGTGCCCATGCCGGATCCGCGCCTGCAGGCCCTGGCTGACATCGTCAACCCGAAGCGCATCCTGCCGACCACGATGGAGTTCGTCGACATCGCCGGGCTGGTAGCCGGTGCCTCCAAAGGTGAAGGCCTGGGCAACAAGTTCCTCGCCAACATCCGCGAAACCGACGCCATTGCTCACGTCGTGCGCTGCTTCGAAGACGAGAACGTGATTCACGTCTCCAACAGCGTCGACCCGAAACGCGACATCGAGATCATTGATCTGGAACTGATTTTCGCTGACCTCGACAGCTGCGAGAAACAACTGCAGAAAGTCACGCGCAACGCCAAGGGCGGCGACAAGGACGCAGTGGTCCAGAAAGGCTTGCTGGAGCAACTCATCGCTCACTTCACACTGGGCAAACCTGCGCGCAGCCTGATGAAGAGCATGAGCGCCGATGAGAAAGCCGTCATCAAGGGCTTTCATCTGCTGACCACCAAACCGGTCATGTACATCGCCAACGTCGCTGAAGACGGTTTCGACAACAACCCGCACCTGGACGTGGTTCGCGCCATCGCTGAAGAAGAAGGCGCCATGCTGGTGCCGGTCTGCAACAAGATCGAAGCGGAAATCGCCGAACTCGACGACGGCGAAGAAAAGGACATGTTCCTGGAGGCCCTGGGCCTTGAAGAGCCTGGCCTGAACCGCGTGATCCGTGCCGGCTACGAGATGCTGCACCTGCAGACCTACTTCACGGCCGGCGTCGAAGAAGTGCGTGCATGGACCGTCCGCGTCGGCGCTACCGCGCCACAGGCTGCGGGTGTGATCCACACCGATTTCGAAAAAGGCTTCATCCGCGCCGAGTGCATCGCCTACAACGACTTCATCCAGTACAAGGGTGAGGCCGGTGCCAAGGAAGCGGGCAAATGGCGCCTGGAAGGCAAGGATTACATCGTCAAGGACGGTGACGTTCTGCACTTCCGTTTCAACGTCTAACGCGCGCGTGGACCTCCACGACCCCCGTTGAACATCAAAGCCCGCGTATCACTCAGTGATTCGCGGGCTTTTTGCTTTCAGCGCTTTGTATCTGTCAGCAACGCCCGCCTGCCTCGGTGCAGCTCAGACAATCGGCTGTGCTGCGCGGAACAGCAGAACGACGCCTTCGAGCCTGAGCGTCACATCGCGAAAATGCATGCGCAAATGCGCTTCGAAACCGGCCTGGGTGTCGTGGCTGTTTCCGAAGATGCCTTTCTTGTTGTAGACCGCCATCAGCTTGCGGCCAAAGCCATTGTGACCCGCCTCGTCCCCCAGAATAGTCGCGCCAAACAACACGCCGTCCGGGTTCAGGTTGTGCTTGAGGTGAGCGAAGATCGCCGCCTTGGCGTCCAGCGGGCCCGGCAGGCAATGCAGCAGGTAAAACAGCGATATCGAATCGAAGCGCTCGTTTCCGGGTATCGGCGTCATCACGTCATGCTGGAGGGTGCGCGTGTCTGGCCGGCCGATCCTGCGCTTGGCGGCGGCGAGGCTGCTCGGGTTGAGGTCCATCAGGGTGATTCGGGTGTTCGGCGGCAGCTTGGCTTTCGCCAGGTAGTAACCCGTGCCGACGCCAATATCCAGATGATGAGCACGTACGTTGGCGCGGAAGAACGGCAACAGCACGTCATCGGTCGGGCAACGCCAGGCATACCGGTTGGAAATGCCCAGCACCCACGCGTCGTACAACGCTAACGTCAGGGGCGAATAAACCGCCGCACCCGCGGCACTGCTGTCGGTCATGGAAAAATCCCTACGGCGATGGGTATCGAAATACGGTGAGAAAGCGACAAATCTTATACGTCGCCTGGCTTTCGTCTTTCAACCCACACCCCATGCGCACCCGTGAAAACGTGCGCGCTGATCGCCCTCGTGCCTTGCTTGCGCGGCTTACCCCAGCTGGAATCTCGCGGTGTTGTCGCTCAAGGCCCTGCTGCCTTTGGTCAGGGTGTCTGCAGCCTGATTGACCGCACGCGCGCCGTCCAGCAAACGGCCTGCAGCCTGATCCACCTGTTGGATGTTGCCACTGACCTCGTCCGCCGTTGCGGCCTGCTCTTCAACCGCGGTGGCGATCTGTGCCAGCGTGTCGGTGACGATCTGCACGGCGCTGGCAATCTCTTCCAGCCGCTCGCCCAGCCCGGTCACCGACTGCGCATCACTCACCGCCTGGCCACACGCCGCTTCCATCAGGCTGACGGCTTGGCTGACGGTCGAGCGCAAGCTGTCCACGGTCCCGGCAATTTGCGCGGTCGACGCCTGGGTCCGCTGGGACAAACTGCGCACTTCGTCAGCGACCACGGCGAAGCCACGGCCCTGCTCGCCCGCACGCGCCGCCTCGATGGCGGCATTGAGCGCCAGCAGATTGGTCTGTTCGGCGATGCCGCGAATGGTGTCGACCACAGACTGAATTTGCTGGCCCTGCTCGCTGACCTTGCTCAGCGCGTTGGCGGTGTCGGTGAGTTTCTGGTTCAACTGCTGAATGCTCGCGGTGGTGCGCTGACTGTCGCGGCTGCTGTCCTCGGCGATGCGTCGGGTGGCCTGAGCGCTGCCGGACGCCGCTTCACAGCTGCGGGCAACGCCCATGGAAGTCGCGGCGAGCTCAGTAGCCGCCGCTGCAATCTGGCTGATCTGCTGTTGTTGATCTTCGACTTCGTTGAGCGTGCTGCCGGACTGCGCATTGAGGGTTAGCACCGCAGAGCCCAATTGCTGGGTTTCGTGGTTGACGCCCAGCAGACTGGTGCGCAGTTGCACCACGGCAACGTTGAGCGCGGTGCTAATGGCAGCCAGTTCGTCACGCCCTTCAACGGCGACCTCGACGCACAAGTTGCCGTCACGCAGGGACTCGGCCAAGGTCGTGATGCCTTTGGCGCTGCGCTGAATCGACGCCTGGAGGCACATGAAGAGGTACAGCGCCGCGAGCGCGAGAATGCTGAATATCGCGGCCACCGGCACAAACTGCTGAGTAGCCTGTTCATGGTAATAATCGAGCCGGCTGGTGAGTGAAGACAGTGACTGCTTGCGCAGGGCCGCCAGTCCGTCGCTGACGTTATCGACGCTGCGTTCGAAGCCGGCCGGGTCGAGCTTGATGCTGCCGCCGAACACACCGTCGTCGAGCACTTTCAGTTCGGTATCGAGGCGCTGAAGACTGTCTTCATACTGACGCGTCCAGACCTCCATACCCGGGTAAGCCTTTGCTTTTAGCGAGCCTACTGCTTTGACCAACTGATCGCGGGCGTCGCCGATGCGACTGCGCAGGTCGCGCATCTGAAGACGGCTTTGCAACGAGAACTGTCCGGACGCGATCGACGACTGGCCGATACTCGCCATGCGCCCTACCCGCTCGACAAGGTCCGGCGCCTGCTGCGTCGCGATCTGCATCAGCAAGTAGGTTTCAAGCCAGGGGTCTAGGATCAAGCCGCTGTCCATGGCGATCTGTTCGCGCAGGCTCTGCAGCGCTGTAAGAGCGGATGTGAAGCGGTCGTAGCCGTCCGGCCACCAGCCGACCGCCCGCAAGGATTCCGAATCCATGCCTTTGACCGAGGCCTGCAGCGCTTGATACCGGGTCATGATGTCCGCGCTGGCGTTCTGTGCCTTGAGTTCATCACCCAGGGAAGCCAGGGACCGGTTCAGGTCAGGGTTCGCAGCATCCAGCGCGCTCATGGCTGCCTTCGCGGCCGGCGTTGGATCATGAAGAATGTCGGCCGCCTTCCAGCGCGCAGCGCGATTGCGCTGGGCCGTCAGTTGCACATCCAGCGCATCGAGGGCCATGAGCTGACGCACGCCGGCTTGTTCCTGGGAAATCACCGCCAGCTTGCTGCGGTAATCCTGGCCGATCATCCACAGGCTGCCGGCAAGCGGCAAAATAAACAGAAAGAAGAGCACCTGAAACTTGCGTGCGAACCCGAGACGTCCGAGCAGGCGGATGCCTGGCGACAAAAGACTCTGCATAGCCGACTACTCCTCACCGACAAACGCTGCATGACAAATGATCGTCGCTGCGCTGCCTTACATTCTTACCGGCAAAATGCCATGTCTGTGTTTTGAAAACGATAACCGCCCATCTTTTGAACAAGGGAAGCGTTTGGGCCTATCGAAGTCTGCTGCCGCTTCCATCTATAACGGCAGCGTTGCGGCAGGCATAAGCAAGAACCGGACCGATAGCACGAAGCCATCAAACCGGGCACAAGCCCGAGGACGGTGCAGGATAGGTGCGCGAAAGTGGGGCAAAAGCACTCAGCGCCGAGTTAGAAACTGTCACCGACGTGCAGGGATGAGGAATGGCTGAAGGGCCGCGAGGCTAACCGATTGATCGTGTGGATAAATTTTTTCAAAGAGACGCTTGACACATCTCCGATCTGAGCGAATAATGCGCGCCACTTGGCTACATAGCTCAGTTGGTTAGAGCATAGCATTCATAATGCTGGGGTCCGGGGTTCAAGTCCCTGTGTAGCCACCAAGTACCTCAACAAAGCCCGCCTTGTGCGGGCTTTGTTGTTTCTGGCTTTCCGTGGCTAAAGTGGGATCCCAATACGCCGATAGCCCTGTACTGCATCTCGCAGGGCACGGAGGCAATATGAAGAAGATCGCTATCGCTGGACTGGTCGCTCTGCTTTCCATCGTTTCACTCTCCGCGTCGGCGTGTCCGAAAGGCACCCATCCGACAGGCGGGACGGGCTCTCACCACAAAGGCGGGACCTGCGTATAAGACCAGCCCGGCAATTGCCGGGCTTTTTGATGCTGTGGTCTAGTCTGAGGCGTCCAACGCCAATCTTCCTGTGGTCCGGGTGCAAGCGGCAATCCGTGACAACCGCGCCCTCGTCCAATAGATTACGCCCCTCGAAACGCCCCGAGCTTTTCGCGCCTCAACCCCAGTTAACGAAGCAGTGGATGTTCAATGTCTGATTCCCATACCGATCCGGCGGCAAACGCCGTGTCGTCGAAGCAAGCCTACGAAGAAGCCATCAACCTTTCACAACACGTGCCACAGGCCAAAACCATCAGCGAGATGGTGCTCGACGCTTTCCAGAGTGCCAAGGAAAGCGACCAGATTCGCGATCTGCGCCTGGCCATACGCGCCGCCCATGACCGATTCGATGATGACCAGGCCTACGAACTGATGGGTCAGCTTAAACAGCTCAAGGACGCCGAAGCCGCTGACATGGCCGCGCTCGAAGACCTGAGCGCGAAGTTTCCGATCAGCCGGATTCTCTCCAGCTATAAAGACGATCCGAGTTTTCAGGAGCTCGTCTACAGCCTGGCGTTGAAGGTACTGAACCAGACCCATCAAGCGGTCAGCAACCCGAGTGGCGGCAAGGGCAAAGCGACGCGGCCGAAGAAGGAAGCCGAGGTTTTCGTCATCAGCAAGGACGGCGCCAGCGTCACCCTGCCCCTGCGCACGCCGCGCTCCAAAGCCAACGCTGACCGCGAAGCCTATGAATTCCTCGGGTTCTCGTTCATCGGTGAAGGCGATGAAGCCGAACTGCAGAGCGAAGTGTTCGTGGACAAGGACGGCAACCAGCAGCCCGCCACGCGCAAAAACATCGTCAGCGCGATCCAGCAGCAGACGGCGTTTGAAGGGTTCAGCGCCGTTCAGCAATAAGCGGCAGCAATACGCTCGGCCCTAAGCCGGGCGACAAGCTCAACACCAGGACCGGTGGCGATCGTAGCGCCATGATGTAACCTCAGAGGCTGGCCACAGCGGTACCCACTGACGGTCGCCGCCCTCGAGAGGTGTTGAGCAATGCAGATTCTTGGTGAAACGATCATCGGGCAACGTGCTGTGCGGGGCCAGGCCGGAGAGGTGTTCGCCCTCGCCGCCACCACGGGTGAACCCCTGACACCTTCATTTGGCGCCAGCACGCTGGAAGACGTCAATGCCGCGTGCGAACTGGCCGAAGCTTCGTTCGACAGTTATCGACAACTGAGTGACGACCAACGCGCCACCTTTCTTGAGGCCATCGCCCAAGGTCTTCTCGATCTGGGCGATGTGCTCACCGAACGCGTGCATGTCGAAAGCGGCCTGCCCAAGCCGCGCCTTGAAGGCGAGCGGATGCGTACGGTCAATCAGCTCAAACTGTTTGCCAGCCTGCTGCGCGATGGGCGTTGGCACGGTGCCGTGGTCGACACCGCGCTGCCGCAGCGCCAGCCCCTGCCGCGCGCCGACTTACGTCTGCGGCGCATCGGCCTTGGTCCGGTGGCAGTGTTCGGTGCGAGCAACTTCCCCCTCGCCTTCTCGGTTGCGGGCGGCGATACCGCCTCAGCGTTGGCGGCCGGTTGCCCGGTCATCGTCAAGGCGCACCCGGCTCACTTGGGGACCAGCGAACTGGTGGGGCGCGTGATCCAGAAAGCCGCGCGCGACACCGGCATGCCTGAAGGCGTGTTCTCGTTATTGATCGACAAAGACATTGCTGTCGGCCAGGCGCTGGTCAGCCACCCGTTGATTCAAGCCGTGGGCTTTACTGGCTCCCGCCGTGGCGGTCTGGCGCTGGTGGCAGCGGCTCAAGCGCGTGCGGTGCCGATTCCGGTGTACGCCGAGATGAGCAGCATCAACCCGGTGTTCCTGCTGCCGGCCGCTTTGCTGGCCCGCGCCGAAACCATTGCCAAAGGTTTTGTCGAATCGCTGGTCATGGGCGCGGGGCAGTTCTGCACCAACCCCGGCATTCTGCTGGCACTGGAAAGCGACGCGCTGGAAACGTTCGTGTCGGCTTCGGCCAAGGCGCTGTCCGAGAAACTGCCGACCACCATGCTGACGCCGAACATCCACGGCGCTTACTGCAACGGGCTGAATAATCTGCACAGCGCATCCGGCGTGACGCTGGTGGCGGAGGGTCAGGAGGCCGAAGGTTCATTCCAGGCCCGCCCCGCATTCTTCCGTACCGACTCGGCCACCTTCCTCGCCAACCCTGCGCTGGAAGACGAGAACTTCGGGCCAAGCGCGTTGTTGATCGTTTGCACCGACGTCGCCGATCTGCAGAAGGTCGCCGCCAGCTTCGATGGTCAACTGACCGTAACCCTGCAATTTGACGATGGCGATGAGGCAACTGCTCAGGCGCTGCTGCCGATTCTGGAGCGCAAGGCGGGACGGATTCTGTTCAACGACTTCCCCACCGGCGTCGAAGTGAGTTATTCGATGGTCCATGGCGGACCGTTCCCGGCCACTTCCGACAGCCGCAGCACCTCGGTGGGCGCGACCGCTATTGATCGCTTCCTGCGGCCTGTCTGTTATCAGAACGTGCCGGACTCGCTGCTGCCCCCTGCGTTGAAAGCCAGCAATCCGTTGAAGACCTGGCGTCTTGTGAACGGCGAACTGTCGAAGGACTGAGGTGCATCGGTGCCCGCCGCGCGCCAGCCTGGCAACTGAAAACTGCGTCGCCGCGCCCCTTCAGCCAAGGGGCGCGGTCCTATCCAGTCCGGTTTGGGTCAGTCAGCGGATCGCTGCAAGACCTTCCCATCCACGCCATCGCCGATTACCAGAAAATGCCCGCCTGCCACATGGTGAAGGGTGCGCAGCGCGTCATGCCCCTCGAAATGCCAGTGCCCTTCGGAGAACACGCGCTCATCCGCCCATGCTGCGACCACTTCGCCAATGAACAGATCATGCGCGCTCTGATTGTGCGGCTCGGGAATCAATCGGCATTCCAGCCAGCCCGCGCAGCCTTCCAGCAACGGCGCTTCAACGTGGGAGCCTGCGAAGGTCTCCAGACCATAAGCCTTGAATTTATCCAGGCCCTGCTCCTGGGAGATCTCCAGCCCTGAGGTCGAGCCGACCGTTTCGACGATATCGATCTGGCTGAGGGTCGGCACGTTGATCACGAACGTGCCCGAGTCTTCGAGCAACTGCCGCGTCCACACCGACTTATCCAGGACGACCGTGACTTTCGGTGGCTGGAAGTCCAGCGGCATCGCCCACGCTGCCGCCATGATGTTGCGCTGACCCTCGTGAGCGGCGCTGATCAGTACAGTCGGGCCGTGGTTGAGCAGGCGATAGCATTTGGCGAGGGGTACCGGACGCCGGTGGGAAGCGCTCATGGGGATCATCCTGACAAAGAGAAAAGTGATCGAAAACTACAGGGTTTATCGCGCCGGGGAAACGCCACCCTCCGCAGCGTGATGGAAACTGTCGCCTGCCTGAACTTCGCCCAAATCGCGCTTTGCAGATCAACCTAAAGGTGATGTAATACTATAACAAAGCATTTCAGGCAGTCCTTTTTGTGAAACGCGATTCCCGGCTTCCTTCCTCCCTTGCAAGATCCGCACTGGCTCAATCGGCCGGCAAACGCGTGTTGATTTCCTTCGCCATGCTGGTCTTGCTGTGGATCGGCGTTGCCTGGGCGGTGGCGATCCCATGAGTGCCGCCATCGACCTCCATGACCTGACACTGACCTACGAACGCCGGCCAGCGGTGCATCACGCCAACGGCCGATTCGCGGCGGGCAGCCTGACGGCGATCGTCGGCCCCAACGGCGCCGGTAAATCCACGCTGATCAAAGCCATCGCCGGCACGCTCAAACCCGCGGTCGGGCGCGTCGAGCGCAATCAGTTGGCAACACGGCATATTGGTTATCTGCCCCAAGCCGCCGAGATCGACCGCAGCTTTCCGCTCAGCGTAGCCGACACCGTAATGATGGGCGCCTGGCGCAGCATCGGGGCGTTCCGGGGCGCCACGCGACAGCATGCTCAACAGGCTCAAGAGGCGCTGGGAGCCGTAGGTCTCGCAGGATTCGAGCAACGCAGCATTAGCTCGTTGTCGTCCGGTCAGTTTCAGCGCGTGCTGTTCGCCCGGCTGTTATTGCAGGACGCCTCGGTGATTCTGCTCGACGAGCCGTTCACAGCGATCGATGCACGCACCACGCGGGACTTGTTGCAGTTGATCCGCACCTGGCACGGCCAGGGCCGAACCGTCATTGCTGTGCTGCATGACATCGAGCAAGTGCGCCAGCATTTTCCGAGCACGCTGTTGCTGGCGCGAGAAATCATTGCCTGGGGCGACACCGCCGACATCCTCAACGACGACAACCTGCGCCGCGCCAAGAACATGGCCGAGCACTGGAACCCTGACGCACAACCGTGCGACGCCGATGCGGAGCAAACGCTGTGACGCTCTATAGCCTCTTGATCCAGCCCTTCGTTGAATTCGGTTTCATGCGCCGCGCCCTGGTGGCATGCCTGGCGCTGGGCATCGGCTCCGGCCCGGTCGGCGTGCTGCTGATGCTGCGGCGCATGAGTCTGGTGGGCGACGCCATGAGCCACGCGGTGTTGCCGGGTGCCGCCGTGGGCTTCCTCTTCGCCGGGTTGTCACTGCCAGCCATGGGCTTCGGCGGTTTGATCGCAGGTCTCGCCGTGGCGTTGCTCTCAGGGTTGGTGAGTCGCTACACAACGCTGCGCGAAGACGCCAGTTTCGCCAGTTTTTACCTGACGTCCCTTGCTGCCGGCGTGCTGATCGTTTCTCTGCACGGCTCCAACGTGGATCTGCTTCACGTGCTGTTCGGTACCATTCTGGCCATCGACGATCAGGCGATTTTCATGGTCGGCGGCATCGCTTCATTCACCTTGATTCTGCTCGCGCTGATCTACCGCCCGTTGATCCTCGAATGCTTCGATCCGGGCTTCCTGCGCGCGGTGGGCGGGCGCGGGTCGCTATATCACGTGCTGTTTCTGCTGCTGGTGGTGCTCAATCTGGTGGCGGGCTTTCAGGCGTTGGGCACGTTGATGGCCGTCGGCATGATGATGCTGCCCGCCACGGTCGCGCGGTTCTGGGCGCGCTCGTTGACCGGCATGATCGTGATTTCGACTGCAGTCGCCACGCTCTCGGGCTTCATCGGCCTGATCGTCTCCTACCACGCCAGCGTCGCTTCGGGCCCGGCCATCGTGCTCACCGCCAGCGCCTTCTACGGGTTCTCACTGTTCTTTGGACGCAGCGGCTTTGTGCGCCGACTGTTCCCGAGGGTTCATCTGTCCGGCTGATCGTTCTCTTACCGCAAGGAAACCACCATGAAACGTTTCACGCTTCTGACCGCCGCGCTGGCGTTGTCGGGCCTGGCCAACTTCGCCCAGGCAAAAACCCTGGAGACCGTCGCATCCTTCACCGTCATCGCCGACATGGTGCACAATGTCGGCGGCGATCACGTGCACGTGACCTCGCTCATCGGGCCCAACGGCGACCCTCACGTCTACGAGCCCACCCCCAATGACGCCCAGGCACTGAAAAAAGCCGACGTGGTGTTCGTCAGCGGTTTGCATCTGGAGGGCTGGCTGGATCGGCTGATCACTGCCTCCGGCTACAAAGGCCAGCCGATCGTGCTGTCTGACGGGATGATGACCCGCAGCATGGAAGAAGACGGCAAGAAGATTACCGACCCCCATGCCTGGAACAGCGCGGTAAACGGCGTCGTTTACGTCAGAAACATCATCAAGGCCTTACAGAAAGCCGACCCGGACAATGCCGCCGATTACAAAGCCAACGGTGAGAAATACATCGTCCAGCTGCAGGATATGGATGCCTACGCCCGCGCGCAGATCAGCGCCATCCCGGTCGCACAGCGCAAGGTGCTGACGTCCCACGACGCCTTCGGCTATTTCGGCGATGCCTATGGCGTGACCTTTCTCTCGCCACTGGGCTTTTCCACTGAAACCGAAGCCTCGGCAGCTGACGTTGGCAAGCTGATCCAACAGATCAAGCAGGAGCACGTCAGCGCCTACTTCTTCGAGAACTCTGGCGACCCGCGTCTGGTGCAACAGATCGCAAAAGCCAGCGGCGCGCACCCGGGCGGCGAGCTGTATGTGGAATCGCTGTCACCTGCAAACGGCCCGGCGGCGACCTACGTGGCGATGTTTCGTTACAACGTGGACAAGCTGACGGCGGCAATGAAAGGCCAGTGATGTAGCGTCGCGACGGCTCACTGATCTCTGCTGCGCAACGTGCGTGGCAGAGGTCCGCGACCGCCATTGCGAACCGGCTGCGCAGGCGCGGGTCAATCTGTATGCTGGCGCACCGTCCGCCGACATCGACAGGATGATCCATGACCGCCCTCTCCTTCGCGCCTTTTCAGTCCCTCGCCGACCTGCTGATTCCCCACACCGTGGCGGAGAGGCTCGACGGCTCCCACGACGTATCCCACCTGCACCGGGTCTGGACCAACGTCTGCGCTATTCGCAACACCGAAGGCGGCGATCATCAAATCCTGCTTGCCGCAACCCTGCTCCACGACTGCGTCTCCGTGGAAAAGAACTCGCCGTTTCGCTCAAGCGCCTCGCGTCTGGCAGCGGCAAAAGCGACGGAGCTGCTCGCAGAGATGGGCTGGGAAGAAGAGCGCACCCAGGCCGTTGCCCACGCTATCGAGTCCCACAGCTATTCCGCCGACATCACGCCCACCTCGCTGGAAGCGAAGATCCTGCAGGACGCCGACCGTCTCGACGCCCTCGGCATGGTCGGCGTGGCACGGCTGTTCTACGTGTCCGGGCGCATGGGCAGCCACCTCTACGACCCCGCCGACCCCCAGGCGCAACAGCGCGACCTGGACGACAAACGCTTTGCCGTCGATCACTTCACCACCAAGATATTCACTTTGGCGCAGGGCTTTCAAACGGCCACGGGGCGCCACATGGCGCAGGTCAGGCATGCACGCGCGGAGCGGTTCTTGATGGAGTTTATGGAGGAGATTGGTGCTTAGGGGGCCTGGAAGGTCATAGCGCTATTTCGGACGGCTCATGGGTTTTTAGCCAGTCTACCAGCGCGGCATTCATTCGCGTCTGCCAGCCCGGTCCTGACGCCCGGAATTGCTCCACCACGCCATGCTCCAAGCGAATGGTAATCCGCTCTCGCACAGCCACAGCACGTGGTCGGCCACGCTTGACCAACTGATCACCCACGTCTTCATCAGCCTGATCGAAGTATGCATCGGACAATTCGGGTGCATCGTCGGGATCAACCCAGTCGATGCCGGTAGAGGTTTTGTTCGCGCTCATTGGCTTTTCTCATGGAAATGATCGGCGAGCCGCGCCGTGCGGTGTCCAGACCAGGACCACCATACGTTCTGACAACAGACCAACCGTGATGTAGCGGGCCTCCCCGTGATCCTGCCGGCAATCTTCGCCGGTCAAATGTCTGCCGGCGAATACCAAGCCGGCATCCCCAAAGTCGAGGCCACGCTTAAGAAGGCTGATGTCGCGTTTTGCGATGTCGAAGATTGTCTGCATTGAATTATTGTATGTACAGAAAATAACTCAACAAGGCCGCCGAGACTCGCAGAGACCTATCCCACAAACAGCGTTGACATTGCCCACCCGACTACCCCCTCACATCATTTTCAATCGCATCATCTGACCGTACCGCAACAATTCCGAAACATCTCCAGCAATGTCATAAAGACATCACGGAACACCTCTATAACCATCTCTCCGGTGTTTTCGTCGATGGGATGGGTGGCAGTGAAAAGGTTATTGCGTCGTGTAGTCCGTCCTTCCTCCAAACCTGCATTCCTGCGTCGTTTCAGGATTACCCAGCGGTTGGTGCTGTGCTTCGGCGTGACCGCGCTGTTGCTGGTGGCGCTCGGTGTGTTCTGCCTGTTGCAGATGCAGAGCATCCGCGATCAGGGCGAAGCGGTTGAGAGCGGGTCGCTGCCCAGTATCGCCATGGCCGACGCGATCGCCATCGACCTGATCAAGTTGCGCGGCGAGAGCGCCAGGCTGATTGCCAATGCCGACGACCCCGGCGCAGTGGTGACCAGCAAGATCAATGTCGAGCAACTGAAGAACGAAGTCGAAAAAGGCTTCGCCGATTATCTCGCCCATGCCACCGACAGCACCGAGCGGGATTCCATCAAGGCCCTGCAAGATGCCTATAACGCTTTCATGCCAGGGCTGCACGACGAAATCGCGCTGATCGAACAACGCAAACTCGACGACGCGCGCATGCTCCTCAACACAATGCTGAGCCTGCAGGGTGACCTGATGGACATGCAGGTGCAGTTGCTGCGCGAGTTGAATAAGCAAAGTGCGGCGGGCACCGTCGACGCGGCCGGCGCGCGGTTCCAGCAGACCCGAATCATTGCCGTCAGCGCCATCGTGGTGGCATTGGTGCTGACGTTGCTGCTGGCGTGGCGATTGAGCCTGAGCATCATTCGTCCCCTGCGTCAGTCACTGCATATCGCCAGCACCATTGCTCAAGGCGATCTGAGCCCGCAGCCGATTCCGGAAGGCAAGGACGAAACGGCTCAATTGCTGAAGACCCTGATCTGCATGGCACGATCGATCAGATTTACGCTGCAGCGGGCCAGTTGAGCCAGTCGGTCCACGAAATGGGCGCGATTGCAGAGGCCAGCGCGAAGAACCTGCAATTGCAGAACGATGAGATCGAACAGGCGGCAGTTGCCGTGAATCAGATGAGTCAGGCTGCCGGAGAAGTTGCCGACAACGCCAGCAGCACGTCGAGCGAGTCGAAGGCGTCCAACGAAGCCGCTGCTGAAGGACGTCTGCGCCTGACTGGCACCATTGATTCGATCAAGGAGCTGACCGACAACGTTCTGGATTCTTCTCACCAGGCCGACGGTTTGGCCGAGCGCACGCTGAGCATCAGCAAGATTCTCGAAGTCATCCGCGCGATTGCCAACCAGACCAACCTGCTTGCACTGAATGCCGCCATCGAGGCCGCACGGGCAGGCGAAGCAGGCCGCGGGTTCGCCGTGGTCGCCGATGAAGTGCGCTCTCTCGCCCAACGCACCAGCGCGTCGACCACCGAGATCGAAACCCTGATCAACGATGTACAGAAAAGCACTCAGGAGACCGCGCAAACGCTACGCGTCACCGCTGCCCAGGCCAATCTGACCCTGGAGCAGGCCGCTGCAACCGGTCACGCACTGACCGTCATCATCAGCGCAACGTCGACCATTAGCGACCGGAACACGCTGATCGCCAGCGCCGCCGAACAACAGGCGCAAGTGGCTAACGAAGTTGACCGCAACCTGAGCAGCATTCGCGATCTGTCGTCGCAATCGGCGTCGGGCGCTCAGCAAACCACGGTGGCGAGCAATGCGCTTTCGATGCTGGCCACCGACCTGAACACGATGGTTCAGCGGTTCGTGCTTTAACGAGCGCGCCATTAAAATGGCCCCGCAGCCATCGTTGCCCATTCCCAGTCATGTCCAAGTGTTTCATCATCGAAACACCACCCACGCAGAGGGGTGTCTACGCCAACAAGGACATGAGCATGAAAAAAACAGCCGCATTGAGCATCGCCCTTACCGCGCTGACGCTGAGCCTCACCGCTCAGGCCGACGTCAACGTCAAACTGGGGAGCAAGGAACGCGTCACACACCTGTTCGCCTACCCGAACAACTGCAATATCATCTGCTTCCGAAACTGGACGCTGGAACAGACCGTCGAGCACTACCTCACGCAAAGCGTCCAGCGTGACGGTTACGCCGCGGCCAAGGTTGCGGTGCACAACGACAACGACGTGATCTACGCCGACATCACCGGCGTGCCGGACGGCTACGACAAACCGCTTTCAGCGCTGCTCGACGCAGGCGACCTGGCCTACGCTGGCGCAAGCAAACTCAACGCCGATAACAAGTTCGCCTACAACTGGTATCTGTTTTTGCCGCTGGGCATGGCGCTGGAAAATCGCAAGAGCGTCGAGCTGCTGCATTTCCCGCCGGACTACTCGCTGACTCAGGCTCAGGACTATCTGTTCTCGGCCACTACCGACCGCTGGTCCGAGCTGCTCACGGATAACGGCATTCCCAAGGAGCAGACGCCTGCTTATCAGACCATCATCGACATCGCGCCCATTGCTGCGCCCTCCAACGCCGGCAAGGACCTCGAGAACGTCTACAGCTACTTCACCGATTACCAGACCAACATGGTCAAGCAGCTGACCCAAAGCGCGGCGGGCACATCGCTGCCGATGGTCGCGTTCGGTGCGCCGGTGCGCGCGTGGCTCAAGCAGCAATACAACGTCACCGTCCCGGTGTTGGGTCTGGCGAGCATCAGTCCGGCAGGCGGGCAAAGCGTCCCTGTGCTGGGTTCGAATCACCCAAGCTATATCTGGAATGCGGCGGACAAAAGCAATTACGGCGGGGACGAAACCAAGGCGGATGAGGCCGGTTTGAAGGTCATGGGCCAGGACCTGAGCGCGGCGTGCTGGCAAGCCGGCATGGGCCAGAAACCGACAAACGACCCGGCGGCGCTGTTGAAGCAGTGCACCACCAACTGGCAGGTGACCAACAAGGTTGAGACCTGCAAGCTGTTCTTCACCACAGTGCGCAAGTTGACGCCGGATCAGGCAGCAGCGAAGTGCCGGACGGGTGAAGTGTCGCGGCAGATCAAGCAGCTGCAAAAGCCGCTGCCGGAAATGAAGAGCGCTCAGCTCTAACACAACGATCCTGCAGGAATGAGCTTGCTCGCGACGTCTTTAACTCAGATCGATGTGACTGGACTAACGCTATCGCGAGCAAGCTCACGCCCACAATTTTGATGGACGCTTGCCCTACCCGATCACTCCCCCTGCGGACGCAAGCGATACTGTGGCGGCAATTGCTCCGGCCCGCTGATGGTCGCGTTCAGACTTTTCCAGCGCCCGTCCTTGATGCCGTAGATGCAGCCGTGGACCGACAACTTCTGCCCGCGATGCCAGGCGTTCTGCACAATGCTGGTATGGCCAACGTTGGCGACCTGCTGAATCACGTTCAGCTCGCACAGCCGGTCGACCTGTTCTTCCTCAGTCGGCAGCTTGGCCAGCAGCTCACGGTTTTCGTAGTACAGATCGCGAATGGTGCGCAGCCAGCCGTCGATCAGGCCGAACTGGCGATCCTGCATCGAAGCACGCACGCCGCCACACCCGTAGTGACCGGTGACGAGAATGTGTTTGACCTTCAGCACGTCGACTGCGTACTGAATCACCGACAGGCAATTGAGGTCTGTGTGCAGCACGACGTTGGCCACGTTGCGGTGCACGAACAGATCGCCTGGCAGCATGCCGACGATTTCATTGGCGGGGACACGGGCGTCCGAACAACCGATCCATAGGAATTCCGGCGTCTGCTGGCGGGCCAGCTTGGCAAAGAATTCGGGGTCTTCTTCCTTGATGGCGGCAGCCCAACGTTCGTTGTTGTCGATCAAGTCTTGTAGTTCGTTCATGCGTTGATGCCTCGGAAATGATGCTCAGCTATGACTGGGGCTCGGCGCTTCGGGTCACGCGGGAAGATCGACCGACCAGCGACGACCGATCAGGAACCGGATGGAATCTTCGCCATGTCGTCCGGTCCACCCATTAGGACCGACATTATTGAGGATTTGCCATGAACGATTCACGCCGTCCATTCGATGCCACTCAACCCGAGCCCATCGATGACAACGAAGACCGCATGGGATCGATGGAAGAGCTCAACTTCAACGACAACAATGAGCCGAGCGGGCGCATTGGCGACATGATTCCCGAAGATGAGCTAGACACATTGATCCCTGATGAACGCGTACGTGAGGCAGGGCTGACCGGTGCATCCACCGAAGATCACAACCCGACCGATGACGACATGAGCCCTGAAACATTGATCCGGGAAGACGGTGCGCGCGGTCCCCGTGAAGCAGGTGAAGATGGCCCGGCTGACCTGGATTTGAGCATCGTTGATGAAGATGACATCGGCGGTGGGGATGGTCTGGACGAAGAAGAAATGGCCATTCTTGATCCGCTGGACGGCAAGCCTGGCGTTTGATCACTGGCTCGACTTATGTGGGGGCGAACCTTGTTCGCCCCACACACCAATCTCGGATTATTCAAACAGCGTGCATGCCATGACGATCGCGTCTTCACGCCCGCCCACTGCCGGGTAGTAGTCCCGACGGCGACCTATTTCGTTGAAACCGTAGCGCTCATACAAACGATAGGCCGACCGGTTGCTGTCTCGCAGTTCAAGAAAGCATTCCCGGCCATTGATCTCGTAAGCGCGCTTCATAAGCTGTTCCAGCAGCATCAGCCCCAAACCACGGCCCTGACTCTCCGGTTTAACGGTGATGTTGAGCAAGTGCGCTTCATCGATGATCACGTTGATCACCCCGTGCCCCACCTGCTGACTGCCTTCGAACATCAGCCATACTTCGTATGACTTCAGCGCATCGATGAAAATGCCCCGCGTCCAGGGATGACTGAAAGCGGCGTATTCGATCTTCAGCACGGCATCCAGGTCAGCTTCGGTCATGCGGCGAAACGTTACTGCGTCATTCATCTACGGTCTTCCAACGGCCCATCAATTGACGCATGGAGCGCCACACTTCGGCCTTTCGCTGCGGCTCGTCCATCAACAGTTCCAGACCCGGCAGCGCCCAGGCTAACCCCAGGCCATCGACCTGGAGTTCAAGATTGTAAGATTCAGCATCCGTTTCAGCCGCGAAACGCAGCGCCGGAAGGCCGATCAGCCATAGGCAGGTGCAAGGTTGTTCCTCGACGCGGGCGTAGAGAAAACCCTGCACGAAATCCCGCGCTGCTTCGGGCCCTTGATCCATTTGCCCACGCACCAGCAGCGGCCAGCGCACAGGCTCACCGATGATCTGCGGGCTGTCCGGCAGACCGGCAGCGCGGAGCATGTCTTTGAGCAACAGATAGGAAGGGTCGCGGCTTTGGAACGGCTCGCCGGTCACCAACTCCACGAGCAACAGGCAACTCCCGGCGCGCAGCAGTTGCAGGGCAAAACGTGGCGGCGGCGCAACCGGCGCTTTCACCACGGCCGGTGCGGCCTCTTCCTCCTGCACCACTTTTGGCTTGGGCGCGCTGGAGGGGCGAGGGATTTCGATCTTTGGCCGCTCGACGGTACGCGCAACGGGTGTCGGCGCGACGGAGGGCGAATCGCGATCCGGCGCGCGAGGCGTATCCGCCTGAATAATCGGCGCAGGCGCCTCTTCAAGCTGCGGCACCGGCGCAAGCAATTCGGGACGCGATGGCGCAGCAAAAGGCAATTCAGTGCGCGGCAGCCAGCTGACCACCTGCATGGCGGTCAGATAAGCGCGACGACGAGGCTCGTTGAGCAAAGGTCAGCTACCTGTGGATAAAGTCAGGCGAAAGATTCTACAGGCCTTCACCGCTTCACGCCGCTGTTGATCGACTGAGGGTGAAAAACGAGCCCGGCGATGCAGTACAATCGCCGCTTTTATTTGCCAGTCAGCGACCATCCGATGATCGAACCTAAGCGCGTCCTGCGCGCCCTTGCCGAACACTGGGCGCTTCTCGAGCCACTCTGCGAGCACTTCGACCAGGGCACTCTGAGCCTGAGCGAACTGCGTTTACAGCTGGCGGCCCAGCAACTGGAAAGCACGCCCCAGGACATCACCACTTTGCTGGACGTCTGGATACGGCTCGACATTCTGGTACCTGTGGCGAAAAGCCCGAACCGTTTCGAGCTGAACGCGCAGATACACGATTTCCTCTCGTACCTGCGCCGCGAGCATCGGCTGGGCTTATGCCTGGAAATCGAAGCGTACCTGCGCCACCTCGAACGGCTGGCCGGCTATATACAGGAAGCCTTCGACGCCCGGGACGCCAATGACCTCGCGCGGCAACTGCGCCTGCTCGACATGCGCGTACGCGACGTCCTGAAGAAGCTCGCCAATGACGAACAGGCCCTTGTGTCCGTGGCCGAACGCGCCAAGACCAGTGACCGGCAGATTCCGCTGCGTCAGCGTTACGCGGAAGTGCTGGCGACCTGGGATGAATACGTGGAGCCGATGATCCAGCTGGTGAACGCCGATGGCGCCTTCGAACAGGGCGTGCGCAAGGTCGAGAACGTGCTGCTGCGCATGCTCACCGATCAGCAACGTCTCGGTCATCTGGTTGACGACGACATGCTCCTGCGCACCCATGCACGCATCCTCGAAATGCAGACCAGCGCGCAACTGACCTTGCGCCACGCGCGTGAACTGCTGCTGCCACTGCGTGAAGAAGCGCGTCGCCACAACGCCGTGACGCGCGGTGCTGCCCTCGCGCTGTCGGCGATTCGTCGACGAGGGCTAGACGCGGTGCCACAAGCGGCGATGCCGATGTTCACCCGCCCGCAAAGCACGTTCCTCGGCAGTGCCAACCAGGTTGAAGCGTACGTGTATGCACTGGCGCGCTTCGAGCCGAAACCAGCACGCTTTCCCAAGGCCAATATCACCCGCAAGGGCGAGCCGCCGCGTGCACCGCGTACGGTCAGGGAAATGGTCGAACGCTGCGAAGACGCCCTGCCGATGCCGGATCTGATGGTCTGGCTTTTGGAACAGGAGCCCACCGGCGCGACTGATGAATTGCTGTATTGGTTTTCGCGGCTGTCGCGAGACAAACGCTTCAAGCGCGAGCGCCTTGAGCGCCGCGAATACCTGACCCAGGAGCACCGCGTCAGCCTGCGCTCCTTCGCCCTGCTCTCGAGCAAAGACGCCACCCCAGAGAATTCCGAGGGCACTGCCCATGCATCTTGATCTATCCGAAATGACCCAGCTGGCGCCGATCTTCCGCGAGCTGTTCAAGGGCTACCACGTCAGCCGCCGCGATCCCGAGCTGTACGCGCAACTGTCCAATCTGCAGGACCAGTACCGCGGCCTGTTCAAGGCGTTGGGCTTCGAGCTGGTCTGCGACACTCGTGGGTTCTACTACTTCGTGCCTGATCTGGCAGCCGCGCAGGTCAACAAGACCGCGCAACGTCTGGCGCTGTTCACATTCATCCTCGTCGAGCATTTGGCCGACCAGGGCCGCGATCCGGTCGCCGTGCTCGATGGCGGCAGCCTGGGCCGTGACGAATTGCCCTCGCTGCTGGAAAAGTACCGCGATCTGTTCCTGCAAGCTGAGGTCCAGACCCAGGAAGAGCTGGAAGAAAAAATCATGCGCCGCATGACCCAGCTGGGATTCGCCGCCGAAGAAGTAGGCATTTATCGCTTCCTGCCGCCGATGCATCGCTTCCTCGACGTCTGCCTGTCCGTGCAGCAGGACCGTGATCTGGCGGCCAGCCTGCACAGCGCACTGCCGTTGCCGGCCCCGGTGCTGATCGACGAAGACAGCGATGAGCGACTGCTGGAAACGGACGACCCGCTGGACCTCACCGAATTCGATGAATCCGCAGAAACCGAAGAGCAAGCGCTAGCCCGGGCGATCGCTGAAGAACAGGAGCATGACGCATGAGCCAGGAACGCTACGGCATACGCCGCTTTGCGCTGCTGAACACGGCCGGTTACAGCCTCGGGTTGTTTCCACTGGAGCATCCGCTATCGGTCTACGGCGCGAATAACCTGGGCAAGAGTGCGTCGATCAACGCTCTGCAGTTCCCGATTCTGGCGCGCATGTCGGACATGAGCTTCGGCAAATACAGCCTCGATCAATCGCGTCGGTTCTATTTCGCTTCTGATACCAGCTACATCCTCGTCGAAGTCTCCCTGCCCCACGGCCCCCATGTGATTGGCGTGGTCGGTCGAGGCCCGGGCGGCGGTTTCGGTCATCAGTTCTTCGCCTATGCCGGCAAGCTGGACCTGGCTCACTACCAGAAGGACGACACCTGCCTGCGCCAGAAAGAGCTGTTTGCCAATCTGGAAAGCCAGGGCCTGAAAGCCTATGAGCTCAAGCCCGATGAACTGCGCCGTTTGCTGGTCGGTGGCCATACGTCGATCCCGCTGGACCTGACGCTGATTCCCCTGCGCTCGACCAGTGAGCAGAGCCTCAAAACGTTCCGGGCGCTGTTCATCAACTTGCTGCACATGCGCGAGATCACCGCTGCCAAATTGAAGCAGCTGTTTCTCGACGCGTTTGAGCACAGCCTGCGTTCCGGCAGCGTCGATTACATCGCCGCGTGTGAAGAAGCCTTCCGTGACGTACGACGCATGGAGCAGGACTACAACGCATTGGTGCTCGCCGGGCCGCTGGTTGAAGCGTTGGCCAATGGCGTGAGACAGCGCGACATCCTCCGCGGCAAGCTGCATCGCCTGTCGCCATTGCTCGACTCGTTGCTGGGCACATGGCAGGACTACTCCAACGCGCGCAAAGAAGAGTTGGTCATCCAAAGCGAGCACTACCGTAACGAACAGGATTCGCTGCAGAACGACCAGCGGGGCAGCACTCAAGAGCTGATGCGACTGGAGCGTGAGATCAGCAACATCCAGCGCTGGATCGGCGAATTGGCGGTGTTGAAGAACCGCTTCGCGCTGGTCGACGACGTTAAAGTCCTGGAACAACAGTTACTGGCTGCAAAAGACGCCCACGATGAACTGGCCGGTGCTCTCGCACAGTCGCGCCAATTCAGCGCCGAGGATCTGGATGAGCGCCTGCGCGATCTGGAAAAACGCCTGAAATCAGTCAAGCAACAGCTCGATCATGCGGACAACAACAGTTATGCCCGCCTCCGCGAAGAGTTCTCGCAGCCTGATGTAGAGCGTCTTATGCGCCTGTTCAACAGCGCGCTGTTCAGCTTGCCACTGGGCGAGCAAGGCATCGCGCTGGATGATGGCGATGCATGGGTCAAATCCCTCGAAGCGATTCTCGATGGGTTCAAGGGCGAACGCTTTGAAGTACCCGGCCTGACTGTCAACCTGTCGAACATCGAGCCACCTGCCCTCCAGGCGCTGGCCGATCGCGCCGCGCTGCGTGATCAGAAGGAACGCCTGGAGAAGGAACTCAAGCAGCTAAAGACTCAACAAGCTGTCGCGGCCGACCGTGCGGCGAGCAAAACCCAGACTGAAGCGTTGTATCAACAGGTGCTGGACGCGCAGAAGGCGCTCGAAGACTTCCGCCGCGCTCAAACATTGAGCGCCGAAGAGGGCGAGAAGCTTGAGCAGTTGGCCCAGATGGAAGCGGCGCAGGATGAGCTCAAGCGCTCCAGTGATGCATTCACCGAGCGCGTTCAACAACTGTCGGCCAAGCTGCAGCTGATCGGTCGTCAGATCGGCGATCTCGAATCCAAGCAACGCACGCTGGATGACGCGCTGCGTCGTCGTCAGCTGCTCCCGACCGATCTGCCATTTGGCACGCCGTTCATGGAGCCGGTTGATGACTCGCTGGAGAACTTGCTGCCACTGCTCAATGATTATCAGGACAGCTGGCAGGGCCTGTTGCGCTGCGATGGTCAGATCGAAGCGCTGTACGCGCAGGTGCGTTTGAAAGGTGTCGCCAAGTTCGACAGCGAAGATGACATGGAGCGGCGTTTGCAACTGCTGATAAACGCTTACGCTCACCGGACTGATGAAGCGCTAACTTTGGGTAAGGCACGTCGTGCCGCTGTGACCGACATCGCTCGGACGCTGCGCAACATCCGCAGCGACTACGACAGCCTCGAGCACCAACTGGCATTGTTCAACCGGGAGATTAACCGCCGGCAGGTTTCCAACCTGGAGAGCTTCCGCATTGTGCTCGCGCCGAACAAGGAAGCGCTCAAGCACATCGACCAGATCATCCACAGCGCCGGTCAGTACGAAGAGGGCGAGACACTGTCGGTGTTTGATCTGAGCCAGAGCGCCGAGCAGGACAACAAGAACGAGGAAGCCAAAGAGTATCTGGCTCGCCTGGTTGCAGCTAACCACAACCAGCTCGGCTTGAAGGACTTGTTCGAACTCGCGTTCGAGATCACCAAGGTTAACAGCCAGCCGGTTATCCACACCGACATCGATGGGGCAGCGTCAAACGGCACGACGATGACCATCAAGGCACTCACCAACATGTACCTCTTGCTGCACCTGATGGATCGCGAGCAGGCTGGACGGATTCGTCTGCCCTACTACCTCGACGAAGCCGCTGACATTGATGAAAGAAACCAGGCAGCGTTGCTGGAAACTAGCCTGCAACTGGGCTTTGTACCGATTCTGGCAAGTGTTAAGCCTCAAGTGTCGGCACATGTGGCCATTGACCTGGAAGGCGGCAGTGGGCCAGCCGGGATCTACATCGACGAAGCAGACTGGAAGTACATTCAACGTCGTGATGGGGCTACTCCGTTAAAAGCGACCCAAGCAGTTGAAACGCTAAGCGAGTAAGTAAGTCGCCTGGTAGCAGAAAGCCCCGCAGTGATGCGGGGCTTTTTTATGGGCGCTGATTATTGGCTGCTTGCTGTTGGCTGTTGGCTGTTGGCTGTTGGCTGTTGGCTGTTGGCTGTTGGCTGTTGGCTGTTGGCTGTTGGCTGTTGGCTGGGCAAATAACTTTTCCGCACCCAAAAACAAAACCCCATCTGCTTTCGCAAATGGGGTTTCGGAATTTAATCTTGACGATGACCTACTCTCACATGGGGAAACCCCACACTACCATCGGCGATGCATCGTTTCACTGCTGAGTTCGGGATGGGATCAGGTGGTTCCAATGCTCTATGGTCGTCAAGAAATTCGGGTACTGACTCGTTCTCTCGAACGCTTCAGCAAATCGGGTATGTGATCAGGGTACAGCTTGTGCGTTCGCAAACTTTCGTCTTCATGCGTCTTCACACACCGCAATCTGCCGTCTTTGTGCAGATTGCTTGGGTGTTATATGGTCAAGCCTCACGGGCAATTAGTATTGGTTAGCTCAACGCCTCACAGCGCTTACACACCCAACCTATCAACGTCGTAGTCTTCGACGGCCCTTCAGGGAACTCAAGGTTCCAGTGAGATCTCATCTTGAGGCAAGTTTCCCGCTTAGATGCTTTCAGCGGTTATCTTTTCCGAACATAGCTACCCGGCAATGCCACTGGCGTGACAACCGGAACACCAGAGGTTCGTCCACTCCGGTCCTCTCGTACTAGGAGCAGCCCCTCTCAAATCTCAAACGTCCACGGCAGATAGGGACCGAACTGTCTCACGACGTTCTAAACCCAGCTCGCGTACCACTTTAAATGGCGAACAGCCATACCCTTGGGACCGGCTTCAGCCCCAGGATGTGATGAGCCGACATCGAGGTGCCAAACACCGCCGTCGATATGAACTCTTGGGCGGTATCAGCCTGTTATCCCCGGAGTACCTTTTATCCGTTGAGCGATGGCCCTTCCATACAGAACCACCGGATCACTAAGACCTACTTTCGTACCTGCTCGACGTGTCTGTCTCGCAGTCAAGCGCGCTTTTGCCTTTATACTCTACGACCGATTTCCGACCGGTCTGAGCGCACCTTCGTACTCCTCCGTTACTCTTTAGGAGGAGACCGCCCCAGTCAAACTACCCACCATACACTGTCCTCGATCCGGATAACGGACCTGAGTTAGAACCTCAAAGTTGCCAGGGTGGTATTTCAAGGTTGGCTCCACGCAGACTGGCGTCCACGCTTCAAAGCCTCCCACCTATCCTACACAAGCAAATTCAAAGTCCAGTGCAAAGCTATAGTAAAGGTTCACGGGGTCTTTCCGTCTAGCCGCGGATACACTGCATCTTCACAGCGATTTCAATTTCACTGAGTCTCGGGTGGAGACAGCGCCGCCATCGTTACGCCATTCGTGCAGGTCGGAACTTACCCGACAAGGAATTTCGCTACCTTAGGACCGTTATAGTTACGGCCGCCGTTTACCGGGGCTTCGATCAAGAGCTTCGCGTTAGCTAACCCCATCAATTAACCTTCCGGCACCGGGCAGGCGTCACACCCTATACGTCCACTTTCGTGTTTGCAGAGTGCTGTGTTTTTAATAAACAGTCGCAGCGGCCTGGTATCTTCGACCGGCATGAGCTTACGGAGCAAGTCCTTCACCCTCACCGGCGCACCTTCTCCCGAAGTTACGGTGCCATTTTGCCTAGTTCCTTCACCCGAGTTCTCTCAAGCGCCTTGGTATTCTCTACCCAACCACCTGTGTCGGTTTGGGGTACGGTTCCTGGTTACCTGAAGCTTAGAAGCTTTTCTTGGAAGCATGGCATCAACCACTTCGTGTTCTAAAGAACACTCGTCATCAGCTCTCGGCCTTGAAACCCCGGATTTACCTAAGATTTCAGCCTACCACCTTAAACCTGGACAACCAACGCCAGGCTGGCCTAGCCTTCTCCGTCCCTCCATCGCAATAACCAGAAGTACAGGAATATTAACCTGTTTTCCATCGACTACGCTTTTCAGCCTCGCCTTAGGGACCGACTAACCCTGCGTCGATTAACGTTGCGCAGGAAACCTTGGTCTTTCGGCGTGGGTGTTTTTCACACCCATTGTCGTTACTCATGTCAGCATTCGCACTTCTGATACCTCCAGCAAGCTTCTCAACTCACCTTCACAGGCTTACAGAACGCTCCTCTACCGCATCATCCTAAGATGATACCCGTAGCTTCGGTGCATGGTTTGAGCCCCGTTACATCTTCCGCGCAGGCCGACTCGACTAGTGAGCTATTACGCTTTCTTTAAAGGGTGGCTGCTTCTAAGCCAACCTCCTAGCTGTCTAAGCCTTCCCACATCGTTTCCCACTTAACCATGACTTTGGGACCTTAGCTGACGGTCTGGGTTGTTTCCCTTTTCACGACGGACGTTAGCACCCGCCGTGTGTCTCCCATGCTCGGCACTTGTAGGTATTCGGAGTTTGCATCGGTTTGGTAAGTCGGGATGACCCCCTAGCCGAAACAGTGCTCTACCCCCTACAGTGATACATGAGGCGCTACCTAAATAGCTTTCGAGGAGAACCAGCTATCTCCGAGCTTGATTAGCCTTTCACTCCGATCCACAGGTCATCCGCTAACTTTTCAACGGTAGTCGGTTCGGTCCTCCAGTTAGTGTTACCCAACCTTCAACCTGCCCATGGATAGATCGCCCGGTTTCGGGTCTATTCCCAGCGACTAGACGCCCTATTAAGACTCGCTTTCGCTACGCCTCCCCTATTCGGTTAAGCTCGCCACTGAAAATAAGTCGCTGACCCATTATACAAAAGGTACGCAGTCACCCAACAAAGTGGGCTCCCACTGCTTGTACGCATACGGTTTCAGGATCTATTTCACTCCGCTCTCCGCGGTTCTTTTCGCCTTTCCCTCACGGTACTGGTTCACTATCGGTCAGTCAGTAGTATTTAGCCTTGGAGGATGGTCCC